>CAVPDY010000004.1:0-810292 GCA_963702795.1 uncultured Acidobacteriota bacterium
ACAGATGGTTCGTGGTTGTTGACTCTTACGAGAAGGTGTGTTATCCACACCGCAGTTTCGGAGGGGTTCCTCGCTGTTGCGACAAGGAGAGAGTGTGTCAAAGGGGGGGCTTCATATGACTTCTCGAATGTTCACAAGCGGATTTGTGGGCAGTAACGCAAAGAAGCTGCAGGCGCTCGCGGGGGCGACACTGGCCTTCGTGTTGGCTTGTCTCCCTGCGTTTTCGCAAGGCAGTCAGGGCGCGATTCAGGGGGCGGTATTCGATCAGTCCGGAGGCGCCATTGCGGGCGCGACCGTGACCGTTACCGACGTGGCCCGAGGCCTCGTGCGAACCCTGACGACGGACAGCTCCGGAGCCTACGCGGCGCCGAACGTCAATCCCGGCTTATATACGGTCAAGGCTGAGGCCAAAGGCTTCCAGGCGCTTGAACATTCCAACGTATTGGTGGAGGTCAGCCAAACCGTTCGCGTCGATCTGACCTTGCAGCCTGGCGCCCAGACCCAGACCATTACGGTGACCTCAGAGGCCCCGGCCATTAATACCACGGATGCGACCCTGGGAGGCAACGTCAACAATGATCTGGTTAACTCGCTGCCCTTGAATGGCCGCAACTTCCAGCGCTTGATACAACTGCACCCTGGTGTGATCACCACGATAGGGTCTGGCACAGGTAACGGCGATTACACGAACGGCCGGCGTCAGGGCGACGACCTCTTCCGGGTGGAAGGTATCGCTACAGTCGCTCAGACTGCGGGCCTGTCAGGCGTCCTGAATGGCGCCTACCGGTCGGGAGATTCCAGTTCCCTGTTCCCCGTCGATGCCATCCAGGAATTCAGCACCGAGCAGAATCCCAAGGCACAAGACGGCTGGAAGGAAGGGTCGACAGTGTCCGTTGGCGTAAAGTCGGGCACGAATGACATTCACGGCACCGCCTACGCCTTTGGGCGCGACGCCAGTGCCACCGATGCAACCAACGCCTTCACCCCTGGAAAAGGAGCTACGCCGGCAACCCTGGAGCAGTTCGGCGCGACTGCAGGCGGCCGCGTTATTAAGGACAAGCTCTTCTGGTTCGTGGGCTACGAAGGTCTGCGCGACGCGGTGGGGGACACAACCGTGAACACGATCCCGCTGGACACGACCTCGGGAACTGCGCTGACCGCCGCTAACGTCGGCAAAAGCACCAACATGGTGGACGTTTGCAACTACTTGAAGACACCGGGGAACGGCGGAGTGAGCGCACTCAGCGCGCAATTGTTCGGTCTCGGTAGCTTCACCACAGGAAGTGCGGGCAACTGCACGGTAACGGCCTCTTCCCCTACGGTCGAGAACTTGTTCCCGTACAATCCGACCCTGTCGCCTTTCTTTAACCCTCCCTTGACGACGCTGGGGCCACTCAACAACGGAGTCATTAAAGGCGACTATGTCCCCGGTCCCCACAACCATATCAGCGGCATGTACTTCAAGTCGAAGTCAATCCAGACCGTTAACCAGACTTCCGGGGAACTGCTTCCCATGTGGGAGCTTAATCTTTCCGATGACGTAACGATGTTTGAGGGAGGCTGGACCTGGACTCCGAATTCCACGTGGGTGAATGACGTGAGGTTCGGCGATGCCTATTTCAACAATTTCACGCTCCTGGGAGACCGCAACATGCTTCCGTCGGATGCCTATCCGGCTGGCTATAGCTTGCCCACGGGCGTAACGAATCGCGCGTTCGGCGGGTTGCCGGAAATTACGTGCAACTGTATTACCGGCGTTTTGGGATCCGGCACTCGCGGTCCGTCTGAGCGTGGTCCGGAAGGCAGCGCGAATCTGGTGGACAACGTCTCGTACTTGCACGGGAAGCACTCCTTCAAGTTTGGTTTCGAGTACGTGGACATCATTTATGACGGTGTTGCGTCGGACCAGGCGGAAGGCCAGATCAAATTCAGAAGCTTGCAAAATCTCCTCCAAGGCCAGACGAATGGCGGGACGATTCTCGTGGGTAATGCTCAGACGGATTTTCGAAGTCACTGGTTTGGAGGTTTCTTCCAGGATGACTGGCGTATCACCACCAAAGTCATGTTGAATCTGGGCCTGCGCTACGAATACGAGGGTTCTCCGGTGGAGCGCGGCAATTTCTACGGCAACTTCGATCCCAGCGTCAACCCGGCTACAACCTCAGCGATACAGCAATTCGGCCCTGGCTTGCCGACCTCTTCTCTGTTCAATTCCACGCACAATGCCTTTCCCGCGCCTTTTTCTCCGCGCGTGGGCGTGGCCTGGGACGTTCGGGGCAATGGGAAGACCGTGGTCCGCGCCGGAGCCAGCATCCTCTCGGACTACACGCTCCTGCAGAGCACGGTTGGCGGCCTCGCACCCTTCGGGGCGAATATGTTCACCGGTACTGGCCCCAACCCAACGCTCGTGGGTCCTAATAATAGTGGCACAGCACTAAGCCAACATACCCCCGACCAGCTGATCTTTGGGGCTGGTCAGCTGAATTCGGGCTGGAACTTGACGGGACCCGTATTCCCCATTAGCAACAGCCAGACCATAAGCGGCACCGTGTATACTGGACTTTCGTGCACGCCCGCCACGGCTAGTATTAATGGGGTAGCCAATTCCGGCGTGCCCTGCACCACCACTTCGACCGATCCCAACCTCCGTCGCGCTCACGCCGCCGAGTGGAATCTGGACATTGAGCGCGCCATCACCAATAGCTTGGCGGTTGACGTGGCGTACGTAGGTAATTATGGGTTTAACGAATTGTACACTATCGACCTTAATCGGCCGGCTCTTGGCGCTGGATACACCCCGACCGTAATCGCCAATTGCCTCAGCCCTGCGAGCGTTGCGGCCGGCTACAACCAATGCAGCCCCGATACCACACAGGAAATCGGGCAATACAGCACGATGTTTCCCTACCTCAACTATATAAACCAATTGGAGTCAGGCACCGCTTCCAACTATAACGCCTTGCAGATAACAGCGAACGAGCGCCTCTCCCACGGGCTGAACTTTCTTGCGGGTTACACCTGGGCACATTCTCTCGACGATATGAGTGTGGGCTCTCCATTCTCGCCGGCTAACCTCCGTCAGTTCTACGGAAACGAAGCCCAAGACGTTCCGAACAAATTTACTTTTTCGGCAAACTACCTGGTCCCTGGGATGAAGAGCCCCGGGCAGATGCTCCAAGGCTGGTCGGTGAGCACCATCGTGGTTTTACAAGGCGGGCTACCCTGGCAACCCAGCGATTCCACCTCGACGGACCTAACCGGAACCGGCGAGTTCAATAACACCGGCGTTCAGACCTGGAATTACGCCGGGCCTCGCTCCGCCTTCACCACCAATCAAAATCCCATTCCCCACCTCACCGGCGCCGCAGCCACAACCGCCTGTCTGACGGCGGCCCAGGCTCCGTACGCAGCCGGCAGCCAACTGCAGCAGCTTGCCGTCGCTGCGCTCGCGAACTATGGCTGCTACGCGCAAAACGGCGGCGTCCTCACTCCTCCCGCTTTTGGGACACTCGGTAATGGCTGCTGCAACATCTTCCGCGGCCCAGCCTATTACAACGTGGACCTTTCAGTATCTAAGATTTGGAAATTCAAGGAGCGGTACAGCGCACAGTTCCGGGCGGAGTTCTTCAATTTCTTCAACCGTGCCGACTACGCTCCCGTTCCCGGCGCTACGGATCCGAACAAATCTCAATTCGGCTGTTCTTGCACCACGCCGGACAGCTCTACCCTGAACCCAAACCCGGTCTTAGGCTCGGGTGGGCCGCGCCATATACAGTTCGGTCTGAAGTTGACGTTCTAGCTGATTTCCACAAAGGCGTGAAGGTGCGGCGAAAGTCGCCGCACCTTCACGCCTTTCCTCAGAACCTGATCGTGTTTGACTGTCCTTCGCTTGTGAGATATGAGGCGCAGGTCCGCCACGGGGCAGGCGAGCCTTCACCCTCCAGGATTTGTCTTATCCAAGAGAATCAGCCAGATTGATCATGCTCTGAGCTTGTTACAGCTCGACCGCCGGCTGGGGGGCTCGGTTCGCGTAGCCTAAGGTCTAGCTGTCCGGGTGGGACGGATGGGGAGCGTCACGGCGCTCCCCGTCCGCGAACTTCAGAATGCCGTTACCACTTCACCAGCGTACTGCGCGTCAATGTTACACGGTTGGCGATGCCATTGGCGCCTTTAGAAAGATGCCAGACCGAATATTGCTCCAGGTACAAAACATACGGATCATTTGAATTTGACGCCAGGCAATCCACCGGTACTATGACCTTGTAGCCGCGCACTGCCAAAGCCGAGCCGGTGCCTATGCCCACGCCTTGAAACGAATGGCCGCAGATGATGGCCGTCTGGATATTGCGAGCTTTCAGCTTGTCCTCCAGATTAGACCCGCGAAATTTGTCCGGTCCATTAATCCGCTCCCATTCACCGTCGCGGGGCGTGAATCCCTTACCGACCTGATCTACATCGGACGGCTTGCTGTTGTCGCCAGGCAAGCTATACCAGAACATGGCTCCTGCGGCGCGCCCCCCGTCGTACAGTCGCTTGATGGCGGGAGCCGTCGCAGAGCAACGCGTCTCCTGGGCGCACTGAATCTGATTCATGTCCATGATGAGGATAGCCGTCGTTGCCCCGTCCAGCGTGACCGGTTTGAGCTCGGGCGGCGGCGGCGCTTTTACGTTTGACCAATCGTCGAGAATGTCGGCGGTCGCATTCGACGCCGCGAACGCAAGGATCAGCACCCCCGCCGCAACGGCGGCACGGCGCAACAGAGTCCGCATATTTAGCACTGTGTCCTCCTTGAGATTTTGTCCGACGGCCCGTCTCACCGAATCAAGTCTCCTGCCCTCCATGAGGGCAATGATCTCATCGGGGGGCTGTCCAGAGTGATCGCCATGGGCTCACTAGGTCGGAACGGCGCGAGTATAACACGCGACGGTTGTGAAACGTTGGTGAAGAGAGGCGGCGCTCGACCGCGCACGACCCCACCTTGATTGCCAACTAGGAACCTATTCCTTCTTGATAAAAGAGCGCTGGCAACTGCCCGCATGGAGCTTGACAGTAGGCAGACAGGGGTGCACCGCAGCGTGTGACGCTTTTCTTAAGGCGTCGGTTTGGCAAACTTAGCTGCGTCAACCGGAGCATTTAACTCAACGTCGGTGAGGTCCCATGTTGTGCGCCCGTCCGTCCAACTCACCACCCAGTGGAAGGGGAACTTTATTCCCGAGACATCGCGATAATCGGAGTAATCAACCTGCGTGGGATTGGGGCCAACAACCGTGCTGGCATCACGCATCTGACGTACCAGCAGCCCCGATTCTTTGTCGAAGTACAATTTAATGAGAGACTTGCCAACGGTTCCAGCTACAATTCTGACCGGACGGTCGTCAATGCTGGTCTCCGGATAATTCGCGTGCAGGTTGACCAGGGCTTGCTTGATCCCGCCTGGAAAGAACAGCAAGGCGTCCGCCTTCGCGCCATCCAGAAGTCCTCCCGTTAGCGTCATCATCGGGACCGTAGTATCCCTGGCGAAGACCCAAGCATTATGGCCATCATACGTCGTGGTGGAATCCTTGATCCCCCCTCCGGCGGGGATATGGGCAACCGTAGTCCTTTGATCGGGAGCTTTGGCAAAAACTTCCGCCGGAACCTTGGAATCGGCCGTGTCGAAGCCTTCGTAAGTCGCCTTGGCGTAAAAACTGGTGAGAGTAGCGAGGCGCCGTGCGCCTCCAATCGCCTGGATGTACTTGTCCAGAATCTGATTGGCCTGAGGCGCACTAGGAGCAGCCTTTCCCTCGCTCTCGACGTCATCGGGATCGATCGGCGCAACCTCACCGTACTGCTCCTCGAGACTCGGCTTGATCTTGGGGAGGGCGTTGCTGCGATGGCAGGTGTAGCAAGTCACCATAGGCTGGCCCGCGAAGTTGTTCTTATTGATGGCCCTAACCATCAGGACCATCTTGCGCGCCGTCTCTTTGAGCGGGGTATCGTCGGCGTACCTGCTCCAATCGGTCGTGGATTCTGGAACATGGCAGTCCGCGCAGTTCAGGCTGAGCGCGGCGGCAAAGAACCCCATCGTGCCCATGAATTCGTCGAGCGGAATCCCTTTGAGCACTTGGACGTTCTTTAAGACATCTTCTGCCATCGACTGCTTCGGCGCTGGCGCCGCCGGAGCCTTCTGGACGCTGGGAGTGGCTTGGCCGACCGCCATCACAGCACAAAGGCACCCCACTGACGTTCCCAGACAGCCAAGGACAGCTCGCCTCCACGGAAGCTTCATCTTTTCTCCATTTTTGTATGCAAGACTTGGTTTTATCTCACGGTAAACTTATCCATGTCAAGTCGCGCGGCCACCTTCGAATTCAGACATCGCTGCGATTCCATGTTACCCCCAAATGTGCGTTATAAAAGGCTCTGCACCGAACACCTGTCGGAACCTTGCACCGTGAAGCACTTGGACGTGAGCGGCAATCCAATGGCGAACAAATGGTGCAGGCCGCCTTGTTTCTCTTTTGTGTACTCGTTTCGCTTGACATCTTCCGCCGAGAGTCTGTTATCCTGCCGCCAGAACTGCTGGCGCTTTGTCTGGGGGTGAATTGGGTGGAAAGGGGTCGGAATGACCAAGGTTTCTCTAAATTCCATTTTAAGGGCAGCGAGTGTCGTTGGGATCTTACTTGTGGCTTCGATTCCTCTGCCGGCGCAGAATAGCGCAACGGCAAAGGAAAAGTGGGCCCGAGACTTCAATGGCGAGTGGTCGTCGACCGGCGTTGGAGGCGGCAACACCTTGATGCTGCCGGGCGAGGAAGTCTCACTCACGCCTTTCGGCGCTGAGCAATATAACAAAATCGACGAAGCCGATTCCCCTGCGTATAAGTGCGAGCCCTACGGACCGACCAGGATCATGGTCAGCGCCCTGCCCTTCAGGATTTTTCAGATGGACAACGTCATCGGCATGATTTTCGAACACATTGACTACCGCATCGTCTACATGAACGGGAAGCATCCCGATGACATCGTCGATTATCCGGAGTGGGAGGGCAATTCGGTTGGCCACTGGGAGGGCGACACCCTCGTGGTGGATACGATTGGCATGCGGGAGGAGTCCTGGCTGGACTCTACCGGGTTGCAGCACAGCGGGAAGATGCATATGGTCGAGCGACTCACCAAGACTAGTCCCGACACGTTCGTCATGAAGGTCACGATCGACGATCCCGTGTATTTCACGAAGCCGTTTACATATGCAAATAACTTTGAGCGCGATGAATATCGAATCGTGCCCGACCGCTGTGAGGATACTCCCCCCGACGAAAGATACTCCATGACCCACGGGAAGGCCGGTCCCACACGCAATCCTCCTCCCACATTTCCGGCGGGCGTGGCGCGAACCTACATCGGCGCCGATCAGGAGGGAACGTCGAATCCAGGGCGCGGTCCAAGGCAGGCCAAGCCGGTGGTGAGGAAGACGACGTTCGAAGAGGACACCATCAAAACTTCGCGTGGCGATTTGAAGGTGACGTCGATTGCGAATTACAGCCTGATGTTCAACTTCAATGGCAGAGTCATCTATGTGGACCCAGTCGGTCGGCTTGCGGATTATTCCTCGCTGCCCAAGGCAGACGCGATTCTGGTCACTCATGTTGGGCCAGACCATATCGATCCGGCGACGATCAAGTCGCTGAGCACGGACAAAACCGAGCTCGAGGTATGTCCGCATTGCTGGATGTATCTCGAGAACGGCGACATCATGATCAACGACGAAACCAAGACCGTTGCCGGTTTGAGAGTTGAAGCGGTGCCCGCTTACAACATCAAGGGGCAGCTCGGGAATGGGAAGCCAAATACTTCCAAGGGAACTGCAAATGGCTACGTGATCACGTTTGGGGATAAGCGAGTGTATGTGGCTGGCGAGACCGAGAATGTTCCCGAGGTCGAATCCCAGAAAAAGATCGACGTTGCCTTTTTGCCGGTGAACTCTATCGCGGCAGAAGGAGCCGCTGGGGGAGCGGCGGGCCTGCGGACGATGACGCCGAAGATGTTCGCCGAAACCGTCACGGCGATGCGGCCGAAGATCGTTTTCCCCTACGCGTATGGCAACAACGATCCAAAAACGCTGATGGCTCTGCTCAAGGACGATCAGGGAGTGGACGTCCGCGTGCGAGACTTGAAGTAATCGCGACACTGAACGCCGATTACTGCGCGAGGCACTCGATCGCGGCTAGCTTGGCAGCGCGGCGAAAAATTTGTTGATCTTTTTGGCAGGTCGCTTTTATAATGTGCACAGTTCAATTGCTCCGTTGTTTAGCCTAGCGAGACTGAGGAGGTTTTGTATGGCGCATTCCCGATCTGCTGGGTTTCTCGGCTTCGTGCTCGTTTTGGCCGCTGTCCCGGTTTTTGCGCATCACGGTGCGGCGTCGGTGTACGATCCCAAGGAAAAAATGACGCTCACGGGAGTAGTAACGAAAATTCTTTGGCAAAATCCGCACATTGCCATATTTTTTGATGCAACGGACCCGAAGACTGGTCAGACGGTGAATTGGGAGCTAGGCGACGGACAGGCGCCAACTGGGCTTTACCGGAAGGGCTGGAGGAAGGACGACCTGAAGGTAGGAGACACCATCACGGTAACGGGTTGCAATAGGGCTTGGAACGGAGATTACCGTGTCGGCGGTGGAATCATCACTGACAGCGCCGGGAAAAAGCTTTTCACCGGAAGCAAGGACGACGGCCTGCAGTGATCTAGGCATCCGGAAACAAATGAAACAAAAAAGGGGCTCTCAAGTTGAGCCCCTTTTTTGTTTCTGCAAACCGAAGAAACCGCGAATTGAAATCTGGCGGGCGCCTTGACGAATCGCTGGGCAGCCAGAAACAAGAAGTCCAACCGTATTGCAGATGGAGCAACCGCGAGCACGATGCAGTTTCATATCCTCGAGGCGCGAAGGTCCGGAGGGGGACTACAATGACCAAACGTTTTCTGATTTCTATTCTCTGTATGGTGAGCGTGGCTGGCTTGCTGTTCTTCGCGCGAATCCCTGCCAGGGCGCAAGGCACAACTGCCTCTCCAAAGTCCCAGTGGGCTCGGGACTTCAACGGCGTCTGGTCAGCCGTCGGCGCCCAGCAAGACATCACTGCAAATCTGCTGCCAGGTGAAGAAGTTTCGCTCACTCCTTTTGGCGCGGAGCAATACAATAAAATTGACGAAGCCGATTCCCCCGCCTATAAATGCGAGCCCTACGGTCCGACCAGGATCATGTCCAGCGCCCTACCCTTCATGATCTTCCAACAGGACAAAATGATTGGGATGGCTTTTGAGCATATTGACTATCGCCTCGTCTACATGAATGGGAAACATCCCGACGATATCCTGGATTATCCGGAGTGGGAGGGAAATTCCATCGGCCGGTGGGACGGCGATTCGCTCGTTGTGGATACGATTGGAATGCGCGAGGAGTCCTGGCTGGATTCTTTCGGTTTGCAACACAGCGGGAAGATGCACATGGTCGAGCGGTACACGAAGACCAGCCCCGACACTTATATCTGGAAAGTCACGATCGACGATCCCGTGTATTTCACGAAACCGTTCACCTATGCGGTCAACTTCGAACGGGATGAGTATCGAATCGTCCCCGACCGCTGCGCGGATACTCCCCCCGACGAGAAGTACACCCTGAACCGTGGCCGGGCGGGACCCAGACACAAGATTCCGCCAACGTTCCCGCCGGGAGTGGCGCGGACTTATATCGGCGCCAACAAGGCCACGGTGGCGGAGGCTGAGGGTGAAAATGACGCTGAGGCTGGCGCTGGAGGGCGCCTTCCGAGGCAGAACAAGCCCATAGTGAAGAAGACGAAATTCGAAGAGGACACCGTCAAGACCTCACGCGGCGATCTGAAGATCACGTCCATCGCAAATTACAGCCTGATGTTCACGTTTAACGGAAAGGTTGTCGATGTGGACCCGGTCGGACGGCTAGCAGACTATTCCTCGCTGCCCAAGGCCGACCTTATCCTGGTCACCCATGACGGGCCGAACCACCTCGATCCGGATACCGTCAAAGCGTTGAGCACGAACAAAACCGCGCTGGTCGTATGCCCGAATTGCTCGTTGTATCTCCCGACCGGCACCATCATGATCAACGACGAAACAGAGACGGTTGCCGGCTTCAAGATCGAAGCGGTGCCCGCCTACAACATCAAGGGCCGAGGCGGCAACGGCAAGCCCGTAACACCAAGAGAAAGCGCAAATGGTTATGTGATCACCTTCGGGGACAAGCGAGTCTATGTGGCCAGCGAAACCGAAAACGTTCCGGAAGTGAAATCCCTGAAGGAGATCGACGTTGCGTTTTTGCCGGTTAACAACAGCGGGATAGCATTTTCACTCAGGACGATGACGCCCGCGATGTTCGAGGATACGGTGAAAGCGATGCAGCCGAAGATTGTTTTCCCGTATGCTTACGGTAACAACGATCCGAAGGCCCTCGCGGACCTGGCCAAAGATGACAAGGGAGTCGAAATCCGCGTCCGCGGCCTGTCCTGACATGTGAAATGGCGACCGCCGCCATTGACACGACGCTGAATTTTTCGACCGAGTCAGTCACGACAGACTGATGGCAAAGATCGCGGAGCGGATTAGCGACCAGCGTTTGCTGAAGCTGATCCGGGCTTACCTGCAAGCCGGAGTGATGGAAAACGGACTCCCACCAGCACGAATCCGGCGGGTGGCGCCAGCGGGCAGTTTGGTTGTGCTTATTCGACGCCCGACACCAACTCCCGAAATCCGAACCCTGTGCTCGGGTCTGGTGGCCCACGCCACATTCAGTTCGCCTTGAAGTCTACATTCTGGGGGCGGATAGACCCTGCCGCCGACATCAGGAACGCATATGCGCTAGTCAGTTGACCCTAAAGAATCGGGTTGCGCACATTGGAGGTACGCAGAGTCGGCCAACTCCACCTTCAGTGGCTTCACTTTTACGATGTTGGCCATCGGTCAACCCGAAGAGGAAAGTTCATGGTAACAAAGAGCCACGGTCTGTCGGTTTGCATAGGTCTGGCAAGTATTCTGCTGGTTTGGTTTATTCTGCCTGCCCGGTGGACTGATCCCATGTGGTATTCAGCGAAGTACTGGGTCTACCCCGACCAGATTCATTACGCCGCCAAACCCGCTGGGTGCCAAGGATGCCGGAAACTCGTGACGGCTTACAACGTGGATGGACAACCCGTGGCGGGAGATGAGGTACCTCGATGTAGGCACGACCTTCGGATCGGAAGAAATGTCGTCTCTAATGACGGAAGGACTTGGGCGCCACTTCCACTGGGCACGTCCTGTCCGGACCTGAAGGTCAAGAATGTTGAAATCAGATGGACCAAGGCGAATTTCAAAAAGTGAGATGCCCGAGCGAGCCGTGCTGGCCCACCCGCGTACGTCAGCGAGGAATCTGCTTTTAGTGTAGTAGAGTAATTTCAAACTGACCCGCCACCGAAAACTCGGGCTGGTCATGTATGTGAAGCCAGTCTATAATCGCCTGAAAATTAAGCAGGAGACGCGACAACCCGGGCAAGACCCAGATTTCAGCGGACGAGGAGGCAGGCATGAAATCGAACCTACTGGTGCTCTTGGGAATAGCGATGGTTCTCGCCTTCGGCAGCGGCCGGGCGTTTGCTCACCATGCTGCAACTGCCACGTACACGCGCGGGAAGAGCGTGACGATCGAGGGGACCTTGAAGGAATTCGCCTGGCGCAATCCGCATTCGTTCATGAAGGTTGAAGTGACGGACGATAAGGGGCAGACGCAGCTCTGGGTCATTGAGGGTGCCGCACCCAACGTGTTGGCCCAGGGTGGCATGACCAGTAATTCGCTACGGCCGGGAGATCACGTCATCGTTTCGGGCCAGCCCGGCCGTGTTGCCGACGACCATCGCATGCTGATGGAGAAGATTGAGCGCCCGTCCGACGGGTTCAAGTGGGAAGGCAAATCCGAGTAGGGGCGATCTGCACGCCCGCGTCCCCCTGACTGGCGCGGTGACGGATGAGCTTACCTCAGAACGTGCGACACACCGAATCGTGCTCAAGCGATGGCCTAGCCGCCCCGCAAGCCGTTCAATTCACGCTTGGCCAGGGAGGGAGTGCGTATGAAGGCTGGATCGATCGTTTGCACGGCAGCGATTGTGGCGTGCATGCTCGGCATTATCTCGGCGAGCGGCCAACAAACCCCTCCTAAAGCTGGCCCACCAACTGCCACGCAAAGGCCGCTAATGGCCGAGCAAGTCTTCAAGAACGTCCAGGTTCTGAAAGGTATCCCAGTGGACGAATTCATGGGGACGATGGGCTTCTTTGCCGCTTCGCTGAGCCTGAATTGCACGGATTGTCACGCCAAAGCCGCCAACGATGACTGGGCACGGTACGCGGACGATACTCCGCTGAAGGATACGGCCCGCAAGATGGTTCTCATGGTCAGGTCGCTCAATCAAAGCAGCTTCGGCGGCACCCAGATCATCACCTGCTATACCTGCCATCGCAGTAACAACCAACCGAAGGACATCCCGAGTCTGACCGAGCAGTACGGCACTCCGACGGAAGATCCGAACGATGTGGAAAGTCACGGACAGTCGCTGAGCCGCAACGCGCCGACCAGCGATCAGATTCTGGACCGGTATATCAATGCGGTTGGCGGGGCACAGAACCTTGCAAAGCTGACTAGCTTTGTAGCCAAGGGCACTTACTCGGGCTTCGATACGTCCGACGACAAGGTTCGTGTGGAAGTTTATGCCAAGGCTCCGGACCAGCGCACCACGATTCTGCACGCGCCTGTCGGCGGCGGCGTGACGAAAGACGGAACGACAACGTTCGATGGCCGTTCTGGCTGGATCAATGCCGCGAATACATTAGTTCCGTTGCTGACCTTGACGGGGGGAAATCTCGAAGGCGCCAAGGTAGATGCAGCTATGTGTTTTCCCGGCGGCATCAAGACGATGCTCACCAATTGGCGCGCAGGTTTCCCGGAGACGCGCATTGCCGATCGTGACGTCCAGGTGATTGAAGGGAACATGGGACGCTCGGGCGTGAAGTTGTACTTCGACAAGCAATCGGGACTTCTGGTACGCCAGCTCCGTTACGCGCGGACGGCAGTCGGCCTCAATCCCACTCAAGTCGATTACTCCGACTATCGCGACGTTGCTGGAGTCAAGTTGCCCTTCAAATGGATCGTGAGTTGGACCGACGGGCAGTCCACGTTCGAAATGGATTCAGTCCAGCCCAATGTTGCAATTGATGCGTCGAAGTTTGCGATGCCCCAGTAGAACCCAGTAGAAGAGGTTATCTCCAGCCACGCGAATTTCTATTACTTCAGGTCACGGACGCGGACGTCGACTCCCTGATCGTCCTTCAGCAGAGCCATGAGCGCTTTTGGATCGTTGTTGCCGTAGGCGTAGGGAAAAACGATCTTCGGCCGCATCGCCATGACGGTTTCGGCGAACATCTTCGGCGTCATCGTCCTGAGGCCGACGGCACCCCCCGCGGCATCGCCTACCTGGGTACTGTTGACCGGCAAAAAGGCCACGTCGATCTGCTTCTGGGATTTCACCTCCGGAACGTTTTCGGTCTCGCCAGCCACGTACACTCGCTTGTTCCCGAAGGTGATCAAGTAACCATTCGCAGTTCCCCTGGAAGTATTGGGCTTCCCGCTACCACCCTGCCCCTTGATGTTGTAAGCGGGCACCGCTTCGATCTTCAAGCCCGCAACGGTCTCGGTTTCCCCGTTGATCATGATGGCGCCGTCCGGGAGATACAGCCAGCAATGCGGGCAGATCTCCAGCGCGGTTTTGTCCGTGCTCAGCGACTTGATCGTCGCCGGATCGAGGTGGTCCGGCCCAAAATGGGTGACCAGAATGGCGTCCGCTTTGGGCAGAGAGGAATAGTCCGCGAACCGCCCGACCGGGTCCACGTAGATGACCTTGCCGTTGAATGTGAACAGCAGACTGTAATCCGCAATAGACGTGATCTTCAGATCGCCGCGTGAGGTCTTGACGACGTCATCTTCGAACTTCGTCTTCTTCTCCACCGGTGCGGGCCGCCCTGCACCGCGTCTGCCATTTGCCGCAGCTCCCGGGGCCTGGTTCGCGCCAATATAGGTCCGTGCCACTCCGGGCGGGTACGTCGGAGGAGGGTTCTGCGTCGGGCCTGCCTTCCCATGGGTCAGGGTGTATTTCTCGTCGGGAGCAGTGTCCGCGCAGCGGTCGGGCACGATCCGAAAGGGATCGCGCTCAAAGTTAGCCCCATACGTAAAGGGCTTTGTGTAATACACGGGATCGTCGATCGAGACTTTCAAGGCGAAGGTATCGGGACTGGTCTTCATATACCGTTCGACCATGTGCATCATGCCGCTGTGCTGCAAGCCCACGGAATTCAGCCAGGACTCCTCGCGCATGCCAATGGTATCGACAATGAGGGTATCGCCCTCCCAGTGGCCCACGGAATTGCCCTCCCACTCCGGATAATCCACGATATCGTCGGGGTGCTTTGCATTCATGTAGATCAGGCGATAGTCGATGTGCTCGAAGATGAATCCGATTACGCTGTCCTGCTGCAAAATCATGAAGGGCAGGGCGCTGGTCATGATTCTGGTAGGGCCGTAGGGCTCGCATTTATAGGCCGGGGAATCAGCTTCGTCAATTTTGTTGTATTGCTCCGCGCCGAACTTCGTGAGGGAAACTTCTTCGCCCGGCAGCAGAGTCTGCTGCACGCTATTGGCGGACCAAACACCATTGAAGTCCCGGGCCCACTTGGCCTTCGCGCCAGCGGAACTGCTGTTTGCTGCGGCGCTGGCCTGCGCCGCGACAGGGGTTGGCGCTAAGGTCAGCGTCGCGACCGCGCTCACTACGCTGATTACACTCGCCGCTGTGAGAAGCGTAATTAGAAAGGGCTTGGTCATTGCAACGGCCGTGAGTGTGCGAGATCGCCCCCAGCGGGATTTCTCACGCCCTGATCAAACGTCTGTTCTTCCGAGGGTACGCAATAATACTCGTACATGACCGTCTGCTCCTTAGGCAAGACCAAACGCCATGTCGTCTTATTGCCGACCCATGGCTTGGTATAGGCCTTCGGGTCAGTGAGAGTCATCGTAATTTCCAGAGTCGTGGCATCGGGGTGACGGAAGACTTCGTGCAATTTCATCTGGTCGCTATGCGGCCAGCCATTTCCATCCAACCACGATCTTTCGTCATATCCGAACGAATCCACGGTGAGAGAATCACCCTCCCACTGTGCTGTTGCCCAGCCATACCACCTGGGATCGACATCGTCTTCCGGAATCTTGATCCCATTGGTCCAAATCTCCCGGATCGTGCGCCCCTGGTCAAAAATCTGCACGAGTTTGGAAGGCTCTTGAACAATTTCAAAGGTGCCGAAGAGATTTCGCGGATAACCCAAGGGATCGCAATTGCCCAAAGGATCGTTTCCCATCGCCGGTGCAACCCGCCGGGATTGCCACGACTCCGCTGCGGAAGGCTTGCGGGAATCGAATAGTGCCTGGCCCCAGGCCGTCATGGGAGGAGGCGGAGCTCCGCCCATCAACGGAGTCGCGTGGGCATCGCCGATTTTGGGGTCCTTGGGTTGCGGGACCGATGGCCCAGCGCTCCGCCAGATACCGGACAAGTCATGGGGGTCGTACTTGGGGGCTTGGGTTCCCTGGGCCGCCTTTCTTTGTTCAGCCGATCCGGGGTAGTAGACCTGTGCGGGGGCTGGCAATGAGAAGACGAAGATAGCGATCAGAAACGCGGCCAAGCCTGTCCAGCGGTTCCACATGGTTCCTCCCGATATTTCCACGCGGGCGGAGGGAACTCCGCACGTAGAGCCTTGACGGCCCCTCCGCCGTCATTCCTGAGGAGGCCTGTCTTACTCAACCAATCCGCCAACAACTCCCGGCGCGTCACTTCCCGCTTGCTTGCAGAGGCACCAGCCGTCGGCGGTGACTGCCTTGCCGAGAACGAGAACCGGCGTACCCGCCTTGGAGGGGTTCCCGGTGACCTCGACCGTGGCTCCCGCCGCGAACTCGTTCATAAGTTCCTTCCGGGTATGTCCTTGTGCCTCCAAATTGCGCGGATTCCTCATTTCCGCGGACCAATGAGCGACCTTACCGCTGTCGTCGGTCACGTCGAAATACAGCTGCGAATGCGGATTGGAAAAATTAAATTGCGTCACCACGCCCTTCAGAACAACCACTTTATGCATGTCGTACGACGCTCCCGTTCCGTGGTGCGCAAATAGCAAACCAGGGACCATTAACCCGACCACAAGACCCACAAGCGTAGCAACAACGAAGGACTTCTTCATCGGTCACCTCCAGAGGAAATGAGAACTCGCGCACATCGCGCTCGCGACTCTTCGGCGAGAGGCCTTTATTGCTAACGTACGAATACACCCGACAGGCGGGTATGTCAACCGTGTTGCCGGCGGGTGTCGATAGCGCGTGACGTGTCCGCTCGGAACGAGAACACCGTGCGGTACAACAAAGGAGGTCCAACCCGTTCGCGTTTACTTTTCATGCCTTTTACTTGACGTGTCTGCCTCCGAATTCGTTATCCTTCGGCGGGCGATCGATTACATTCCAGCGGAATCATTCTGGGCATCGTTTCAGGGCGAGGTGGCGGGATGCGAAATGAGCTCCCGACGAGCAAGCGTTTTCTCCACCGAGGACGCACCGTGAAAACCGTGACGAACTGCCGCGCCGTGCATTCGCGAGCGGCAGGAGCAAACCGAGGCCGATGTGCGCCGCACTTGAGCACGAGACCCGTGACCTAATGGAAAACAAAGCCGCCCACGAACGATACGCAATTGATACGCGAAACAACCTGGTGAGTCTGCTTTTCGCTCGAAGCTAAGCCCCAGCGCCTCAAAACATTGCCATCTGGTACAGTTTTGATACAGCGTGCGGACCGCCGCAGCACTGGTTCGACCTGGTGTCCTTTACTTTCACTTTGACTTCGGGTTCGGGCGTTCAGCACCCCGAAGCCGGCCCTTCTTGACGCCATCTCCAAATTTCCGAAAAGCCCCGCGTGAAGGCCTGAAAGACGCTTTGGCAGTCTAAGAGACAGCGACGTGCCCTCGTCCAATCAGAAGATCGAGTTCCTTGAACGCGCTATTGAACGCATTGGAGAGGCTCCATATTGTTCGCGGAGCGAATTCTTCGACCTGCGGTTACCATCCTCGCGGACTCTAATTACGATGGAGACGTGAGTGTTAGCCATTTTATCTTCCTTTCGAGTTTAGTACTGGGAAAGCAAGGAAAACTGGCTTATTCAGAGGAGTTCTCCTCATACCCGATTAAGTTATCCGCCCATTCGAAACCGCTGAAAACAAAACCCGTGGCGGAGAGGGTGGGATTCGACCCATTGAATGCCGAGCCTTGCACCGCCTTGCATTGCCTTGTTCGGACCCAGGAAACAAAGCACTTATCGGAATTACTCTTTCCGCCTGATCTCATCGATGTGTTCTCAAGGCTAATTCCCTCAGAGGATGTAGCACAGCAATGGAAAATGTAGCACGCGACTGAGCTCCGTTACATCCCAATTTTCTGACCGATCTCGGCAGTCATGCCGCCCAATTTCTCGAACCGCTCAGCGACCGCTTCATGATCTTCTGGTCCGCTGCCGTTTCGCCCCTCTCTATCTCCACGGTGGTGATCAATCAAGTCGCAGCGAAAGGGCAGCACCTTTCTCCCATTCCTGGAGCATGCGCTCTCCGACATCAGCAAAGTCAGATTGCTGTTTAATGTAGGAGCGGATTTCGGGCGTGGTGTGTGACATCGCGTCGCCTATGCGCTCCAGAATCTGTTTGACCTGGGAAGGAGTGCCCGCCATTCGTGTTTCACCAAGCCTGCGAAGTTCCTTCCCGCTCGGCCACTTGGTCGTTCCGTTGAGAGTGAGCGCCATACTGTCTTCGGGCAGGTAGACAGACGTGGTCACGACATCGTAGACCGGAGCAAGCCTTGCTTCCCCAAGAACATCATCATAGACAATCCCGAAATTCTTCAGATGCGCGTCGCCGTTACGAAGGCTGCAGTTAAGCGCAATCAAGGTAAAGAGCTTTTCCAGATCTTCGTTTATGTGCGGTGAGTTCGAAAACTCCTGAAACCGCTTCATGATCGAGGTCTCATAGCTGCCGCGATATTTCTCATCGGTCCTCCGGGCGTTAAGCACGCAAAAATCCTCGAAGCCGCGATAGGTGCCGTCCGTGCGAAGATCAAAACGGTCAATAACGAGCGCCATGCCATCTTCAGCGAGCCGATAGGGAGGCGCTTCAAGTCCGCACCTCTGTGCCACTGTGAGGCAGAAGTACTCGTTCGCCGCGAGCTGCGGATACTCGTTCGATTCCCACAATTTCACGATGTGGGTGGCGCCCCTGTAGCTCTGAGAGAGCCGGGGTTTAGCCTGCTTCAAGACGACGGATGCCTGTTCGTCGCGCACGAGGATTTTGGGCTGCACGCCGCTGATGCCGGAAAAGGATGCAAACTTGTCGATCAAATAACGGAATAGGTCTTCGTCTCGGCGGCGCACAAGGATTTCGTCCACGGACTGAAAGGGAACTTCCTCATGGAGCTGCTCTTTTTCGCCGGTAAAGCGAATGCGGCCCACCTGTGATCGCCCGACAATCGCGAGCAGATCAAACTCGTCAAACGTGCCGGTGGCTTTTGCAAACGCGAGGCGGAGGCGCTCGCGCAAAACCCCCTCGGGGAGATTCATCTCGAAAATAGGGGGCAAGCCAAAAGTGGTATCCCAAGAGGGCAGCCGCACGGGCATGGTGACAGAGACTGCTCGCTGTGGTGTTGCTTCTGGCAGATAGATAAATGTGCTGCCGCGATCGCGGTACCTGTCGAGCAAACCGGCTTCAACGCCGTCGGTCCAGACCTTGATCATCGCGATCCTCTTGCACGAGTTCGTCCAGAGTCGGCCTGCGCGAACCCGTTTCCTGGAGCTTTAGCTCCATGCCCAGCGCTGAGAGAATTTTGGTAATCTTGGAAAATCCCAACTCACCGATACGGCCGTTCTCCAGTGCATCAAGCGTTGAACGGCCAATGGAAGCCTTCTTTGCCAATTCGGCCTGGCTGAGGCCAAGCTTTCTTCGCCTTGCGGCGATCTGGGCACCTAAAGGGGAGATGGTCAGCATGTGCTTAATATACTAGGCATTCATGGCTATTTCAAACTGTTTGCCTAGTATATGGTGCATTATGTTCCATGCTGCCTCCCGTCTGCCTTATCCCGCCCTGAAAGAGCTACCGGGCTCGGAAGGCAGAGACATTGGGGAGCCTCAGTTCAGATTCTGGCGTCTTGATGTGATAAAGCCCGCAAGATGGCATCCAGAACTCGATCGAGGTGCTTGCCGACGTCTTCGGCGAGAAACCGGAGGATCAGATAGCCGTTCTCCTGAAGCAAGGCATCTTTACGACGATCTCGCCGGTAGGCGTCCGCATCGCCCAGATGCTGGCCACCGTCCAATTCGATGGCGATTCGGGACGGCGCGCAAAGCAGATCAACCTCCATGCGACCCCAGCCATCGAATGGAATAGGCAACTCCGCATTCAAACGAAACTTTCCGTTCGTTGCGGCCAAGGTTTCGAGTCGTCGATATAGAAATGCCTCGCTTGCGCTTCGCGCTCGATTGGCGCCCTCGGCATTCGGAGCTGGCGTTACGGCTACGTCGACAAATAGATTTGCCAGAGAAGAATCTACGCCATCGCGCACCAAGCGGCGTACGCTGGCGGCGTATTGGCTCTTCCATTCGGGATCGATGGGAAGTGGCACGTCCGCAGGCCAGCCGGGCACGGCGCTGCCCGGAAGCTGCATCTTGTAGCCAATCGCTTCGTAGCCGCGACCGCGGCGATCAAACATCCGCGCGAGCATGGGCACATTGAGGTCAGCATAGTCGTAAACGCGCACTTCGCGCTTGCCGTCATAGAGACGATGCAGCCTGCCCACGTATTGCGCGATGGTTCCATGCCACGAGACGGGCAGCGTCAGAAATAAGGTGTCGAGCCGGGCATCATCAAAACCTTCGCCCACATAGCGGCCGGTGGCCAAGATCACGCGCGCCTCGTCCGCCGGAATGGCGGCCAAGCGGGCGGAGATGGCGTCAAGTTCCTTTTTGCGCATCCCTCCTCGGAGCACCACCAGGTGCCGCACCTCGCGCGCCAATTGCTTTGCCAAAGAGTCCAGATGTTCATTCCGTTCGGTCAGCACCAGCGGCGAACGTCCCTCCCGAAGGGTTTGGATCAGGTCATGGCAGATGAGTTGATTGCGCTCTTCATCGGCAATCAGCTCTTCATAGAGTTCGTGAAATTGTTGTCGCACATTGGGATTGGCCGGCCGCAGCGGGCGAAAGTCGGTCGGGCGAACCATCACCGTATGCTTGAAGGGGTGAGCCGCCACCCCCTCCTTGGAATTGACCCGATAACGCACGGGACCGCATTGCATAAAGATGATCGGATGGTGGCCATCCTTCCGCATGACCGTTGCTGACAAACCCGTGACGAACTTCGCCTTGGCTTGGCGCGCAACCTGCTCAAAACTTTGGGCGGAGAGATGGTGGCATTCATCTACAATAAGGTGCCCATAGTTGCCGACCAGGTCATCGACTACGCCGTTTCGGACCAGGCTCTGGGTCACCCCCACATCCAGTAGGCCGGTGGGCTTGTTGCGGCCCCCACCAATCCGCCCAATAACGCGAACCGGCATTCCCAAGAAGGTGGAAAGTCGCTCGATCCATTGCTGTTGCAATTGCCGGCGATGCACCAATACGAGCGTATTGACGCCGCGTTTCGCAATCAGCCACGCGGCCACCACGGTCTTGCCGAACGCGGTGGTAGCTGCCAACACTCCCGTGTCCTGGGCAAGCATGGCTTGGGCGGCGACGATCTGCTCGGGGCGCAGTTCACCTTGGAATGTCGCCTTCAGCGGTTGGCCAGGGTTGCGTTGGTCCCGGACTACTGTTTTGATTTTCAGACCCGACAGGGTTTGGAGCAGGTCATTCAGGCAGCCGCGCGGCAATCCAATGTGCTTCGGGTGATCTTCAGCGCAGGCGATAATTCGAGGCTTGTCGTAGGTCGAAAGCCGCATGGCCTGCGCCTTGTAGAATTCTGGATTTTGGAACGCCGCCAGCCGGATCAAGCGGTTGCGTAGGGCAGGAGGCAGTACCTCTTTCTCGATATATATTTGATTGGCTAACGTAAGTTCTAGGGTTTTCGGAAGGGGACCAGCGATCGGGGTATCTTTCCTGCGCCGCGAGGGCGGAGCCATCCAGGGTGTCGCTTCCTCCTCATCGCCTTCTGGCACTAAACGGACGTCAATTACCTTCCCTTTCGCTTCGGCGAGACGGACCACTTCTTCAACTTCGCCGCGGCTAATTTTACGGATCGAGGACAAGAACTCCCATTGGTCGAGATACGGTGTCATTCGCTCATCCAGGAAAACGCCATTGCCTGATTCCCGCGGCCGCTTCTGCAGTGGCAAGGCGATTAAGTTGCCGAAGCCGCCTGGCGGAAGAGTGTCTTGATTGGGAAAGAAACGGTCGTACGAATCCAGACCAATGTCGGGACGGCGTTCCATGGTTTGCGTCAGAATATGCGCCCCAAACTTACGCGCCAAAGTGGCAGGCACGGGCTTCGTTGAAGAAGAACCAAATGTGTCCGCCCCTGCCAGAGCGCGATCGCTCCAAGGCCGCCGGCAAATTCATTTGACGGCAAGTTTCCAAAAGCGCGCCGACATCGTCCTGCCATGTTGTTTTGTCAAAATCGGCGGCGAGGAAGAAACAGGTTTCGTCCAGAAGCATCGGATAAACGCCTATGACGAAATCACGGCTATGGTCGTCATGACCCTGCAGATGCCAGCGAATCACGTCGTCAGTTACGGGAAGAAAACGCTGGTGGGGACATTCGGAACATTTGATCCTTGGTTTTTCGCAGATGCCCTGGACCCATTCATTACCACATGCCGGTGAATAGCCGGCCCTGCCAGTCTTGCGGCTTTCGAAGCGACGCGGGTAAACATCTTCGCGTCCATGAAACAGCGAGCGGAAGAGGGCGATTTTGGCCTCGGCGGGGGAATGCTGATTCACGCCAGCCTGGTGCAAGACAGGCAGTCTGACAAGGGTATCCACGACCCTATTCTACATTTGCATCTCCGCAAAGCTCCAAGCACAATCGAAACTGACCAAGAGGTTGGCTGACAAGATCGTGATCGAGAACGAGAATAACCGCTCGCGGAAAACGAAGGATCCAAAACTTTTTTTTGCGCTGGGCTATTTCGCAACTGAAGAGACGAACCCCCCGTTGCCAACGAAGTAGCCGAGCCACACGGTATGTTTTATGACCCTGGTATCTTCTCGCTCGGGGCATCTGGGAATTGTCCGCGCATCTCTGACCGGGCAGGTCACTGGCTGGGTTCGACGCCGCCGGCACGGCGGAACGCTCTCTCCGAGTGGGCAGAGTTGGCCCTCGGCCAACAGCAAGTCTTCCGACAGCGACTGTGCGACCCGCTGGCTCAACTCGCTGCCGGAACAACTACGTGGACTATTTATGATATGATGGAGAGGGTGGGATTCGAAACATTGAATGCAGATCCTTGTACCGCCTTGCATGGGCTTGTTCGGACGCAGGAAACAAAGCACTTATCGCGATTTCAGCTTTCGCCCGATCTGATCCGACATGTTCTGAAGGCTAATTCATACGTAAGATGTAGCACCGCAGTGGAAAGTGTAGCACGCAACTGTGGCTCCGTTACATCCCAATTTTCTTACTGAGTTCTGGAGTCATCCCGCCCAATTTGTCGAGTCGCCCAGCGATCCGCTTCATGATCTTCTGGTCCGCTGCAGTTTCGCCAGACTGCAGAAAACGATACCAGCGGACTAATTGCTCTTTGTCGGCCTTCTCGACTTCTTGGACCGTCGGGAATCCCTTCGCTGGAGCACCTTGGTTTTGCCAGTCTACCACACCCGCAGATATGCGAACGCCTGCGATGCTCGGACCGGACGCATTTGCCTCTCTGAAAGTGATGAATGCCGAAATGAGCGCAGGAGAAATGCCTGGCCATCTGCCCGTAGACGTATCAAAGGGCTCGCGCAGCAGAACCGGCAAAACATAGAAATGATTATCGATTTGCCGCGATTTCGCGTCCATTGCCTTTGATATAGGCGCTTCCGGACGGCCACACAATGAGTCGATCCGCCGCCGGTCCACACAACGGGATGTTCCGCGGCAGAACTCTGCAATTGTGTAGAGTGCGGGAGTAGGAGGCATCCCATGACCCTAGACGAGCTGGGCATCGATTTGAGCAAGACAGTTTTTCATGCGGTCTGGATGTTGCAGGTAAGGTGGTGATCCGCAAGAAATGTTCTCGCCGGCGATTGCTCGCCTTCACCGCGAATTTGCAGGTTGAATTGATTGGCATGGAGTCCTGCAGTGGAGTGCACTTTCTGAGGTGGGCTCTGCGCGAACAAGGGCATCAGGTGCGACTGATGCCAGCGCAATACGTGAAGCCTTACGTGCAGACCAACGGCAACATCTGGCTGAAAATACTGGATACTCGCATCACGGCGGCGCTGCTCCTCCCTATGGTTCACGTCTCTCAACGCAAACCGAGCAGAGTTCTACCGCCGCCCCTCAAAAGCTAATTTGGACAAGCGTGCAGTTGGCTGATGGGACCGACGGCGGTAGTGAACCAGTGAACCAGATTCGCAGCCTTCTTTTGGAACGCGGGCTGACTCTGCCCAAAGGTCGAGGCCATGTAGATCGGCAACTCCCTCGTATCTTGGAGGACGCTGAGCTGAGGTTGTCCGGCTCGTTCCGTGCCCGATTGGCACAGCTTAAATTGGAACTTGACCAACTCACGGGGCGCATTGAATAGATCGATCGGGTTATCCAGCAGCGAGCCAGAGAAGACGAGGCCTACGAAATACGACGATTCCGGGAATCACGCAGGCTCTTACCAAAGCGCTTGTAACCACCAAGTGTGATCTCAATCGTTCCAACAACAGGATTCTGAGCTGTATTGTTTCTAAAAGTAACACACACCTCTGTGAAACCGCGTCCACACGCCTCAGCGGGCGAAGCGGGTCTGCGCTCTCCGCTGAACGAGGCAGCAGGGGGCTAACTTGCACTCAAAACCCATCTGCGAAAGACCGCTGCCCTGGACTTGTCGCTCACTCAGTCATCCCCCTACAAGCTAGTTAATTTCCGCTCAGCTTTCAGAAAATTAGCTTCAGACCCGACTGTACCTCTCGGGGCCCACCTGAACCGGTAATCGGGTCGTTTTTCGACACGTCGGTCGTACTAGCGGCTCTGCCAAACGAAGTGGGTGTTCCAAGCGCGCCGCTTGGAAGAGCAAAATCGGTTCGATTGAGGACATTGAATCCCTCAGCCCTGAATTGCGCGGTGACCCGCTCCTTGAGCTTCCAGCTTTTCTGCAGCGAAAGGTCCCAATTCTTAAAGCCACCAATACCATAGGGTCGGAGAGCGTTGCGTTGCATGGTGCCGAAGGTTCCTTGCGCTGGGGGGACAATCGCCGATTCATTATTCGGACCGGCCACGTAGCACCCGATTGCAGCAAGCTGAGCCATTCCGGTGTTGTTAGCGACGCCTGTCGGGCCGTTGGGCTCCAGATTCGCTTCCGCGATGCACGACGCCGGCATCAGACCCACGGACATCACGGTTGTGCAAGAGGGAATCGCAAATTTGCTTCCGGTCACTCCGTAACAGGGGACAGTTGCCAACCCTCCAATCACCTTATTGAAGTCATTTGGATTTCCATATAGATTCCAGCGATCGAGTTTGGTGCCTGTCCCGCTGGTATCGAAAGTGTTGTCAAACACATTTACCGGGCCTGGGGTCAGGATAGTGACGCTCGAGGTGAGCGACCAGCCGTCCAACATCTGCAGCGGTACCTTAACACCTGGGATGTTGTAGGTGTTCGTGAGTGTGAAACGCTGGCGATAGTCGATAGACATGTTCCCGTATTCTGCCGCCTGATTGGCTATATTCATGAGGCTGCCAGAATCACTGTCGGCAGTTCCGAGGGCATGAGCAAACGTGTAGCCAGCGTCGAAACTCAAACCGTGATACGACCTACCAGCAAATGATATCTGCAAGCCATTGTAGTTGGACTTGCCGCCGTTAAAATTGAATACCGCTTTGCCAAACCATGGATAGTCATCGCCGTAAGTGTTGTTAGCTGCGGCATAAAATGGCCGCCGCAACAGTTCGCCGCTTCCGGGAGCGCCGGGCGTGGGCTGATTAATATCACCTTCGAAAGGAAGATCCGTGCCGTGCGTACCCACATACGTGACATTCAAAGTGAGAGCTGACGTGAAGGCATGCTGCGCGCTCAGGTTCCAGGTCGTTACGTAGGGGTTTTTGTAATTTGGGTACGCCCCGAAAAGAGTGCAGCTCGCCGGGTTGAAGACCGCTGGGGAGCTGCCTGGAACTTGACGACCATTGCCGCATTGCGGAACAAACGAGGCGGCGCTAAAGATAGCAGCACCGGCCGTCCAAGGAAGAGCAGTGGCGGGCACTATCACCGATGGCGAACCTGACGTGAGGGGTTGCGCCTGGGATTGAAACGTTACGATGTTGCCCGGTCCTTTTATGCTCGTCCCATCTGCGTAAAACAGGGTTGCCCCCGTGGGGAATGACTGCATCGAATCGTTTTGGAGGCTGGACCAACTAATCATGGCTTGTTCCGCGTATGCTACGCTGCCGCCGGCTCGAATCACGGTGGTTCCTTTACCTGTGATATCCCACGCAAAACCGATATGGGGAGACGGATCAGATTGGAATGGCCAGAGTTCGTTTGATTGCACCATCCCGGATATGGCGTTCGGATCAAAATTGGCGATCTGACCGCCGGAGTCACGGGCGGGCGTTTCTCCCTCCCAGCGCACACCAAGATTCAAGGTCACGCAATGGCTTGGCATCCCCACTTGCATCCAGCGAATAGCGAGCAAGTAGGTGATCAGCAGTCCTGACAACTTGCTGATTGTCCTCTGCGTTGCGCTCGCTCCGGCAAGTTTTGATTAAAGTGGTCACGCGACTTCTGAACAGAGGGGCTGCCATTCCGAACAAAGCGAGTGCTTCACAGCACGCATTTTGCGAAGCGCTGCAACGATATTTCTAGGCCTGTGATGAAGGTTCACGAATCCGGTTGTCATCCGTGCCGCTGAAGATTAACTACCAGAACCGGATCAATGGCCTTATCCGCCCCCTTTTGCCCCCTCGCGAATTCGTTAAATCCCAACCAATCAGGAAGATGGTTGGTAGGGGCGGTGGGGGTCGAACCCACGACTCTGTCTCTTCACGGACGACCATGGATTAACTGGCGCAAGCGCGAGGTGAGTCATCTTCGGATTAGAATTTGCCCGCGCGGTCGAGCTTCTTCTGTTCCTCGGGGTCGTGCATTTCGGAGTCGAGATAAATCTGGGTGACTTCCAGCGACTTGTGGCCGAGCCAGTTCTTAATTTTCATCAGATCAAAGCCAGAGCGCAGCCAGTTCGTCGCCGCCGTCTTGCGAAGTCGGTGCAGGTAGTGTTCTTCGCATACGGGCCGGCTCTCGCATGTCGTTTCCACTTCATGGCGGTTATCGTATCGGCCTTCTCGGATCGTCGTCTTGCACTGCCCGCAATTCAGCCCGGCGCGCTTGGCAATCACCTTGAACTTGCGAAGGAAGTGGCCCTCGGGTTTGCCATCCTCGTTTGTGAAAACCCAGCGGTCGGACACCGCGTGCTTCTTGTGATCGGCCAGCAGCGAACCCAGCTCGGTGGTGAGCGGGACCTGCCGTTCCTCGTGGTTCTTCGGAAGGAAGGCGACATCGGACTTGCCGTCGCCGCTCACCGTGAAACGGAGCCCTCTTAGATCGAGATCTTTCCACGTCGCGTACTGAACTTCCTGCTCACGGCACCCAGTACGGACAAAGAAGAGATACCGCAGATATTCCTCGGGCGTCATCGCCGCGAAAAGTTTGGATAGTTCGTCGGGGTTGTACGCCTTCGTCCGGGTCCGCTGAACCTTCGGGAGCTTGATTAACTTCGAAGGCTTTTCGACACCGTTCGCCTTGAGGAGAGAGAAAACAAAACCCATTCGAATGGCTGATGGTTTTGTTGCTGTAGTCTTGCTCGCGCAAGAACTCGACGTAGGAATTCAAAGCCCGAGATGTCGCCAACTGATCGATGAACCTGACGCCTCTCGGCAGGTTCTCCAGCAATTGGTCGAACGCGTTCTCATATGCGGCAATAGATCGCGGCCGACCGAAACGGCGGTCTTGCAAATAGTTTTCGATGGCGGTCTTGATCGAAATACGATTGATGTTCGCTTCGTTCGTCAGGTCATCAACAGTCAGACCGAGCTCTTGCGCTTGTCGGGCGACCGGGGCGGCCTTTGCAGCCTTCTGCGCGGCCTGCTCCGTATCGTGCTTAACCCACTGATACTTTCCAGCGCTGTCGCGTACTCGAATAAAGTAGGGGCCGTTCTTGGCCGCTTCAGGCCGGCGACCTACAGCGAGCGGTCGATATCGCCAGCCTGTTCCCTCGATCTTTTGCCGGTAATAAACCGTTTGAATGGCCATCCAGTTTCCTCGCTGCAAGCCCATGCAAGGCCGTACAATTGCCACAAAAAATGTAGCATTATGTAGCATGGATGTAAATAGTACTACTAAATGGGACTATTTAAGGTATGGCGGAGAGGGTGGGATTCGAACCCACGGTTGAGTTTCCCCAACACACGCTTTCCAAGCGTGCTCCTTCAACCACTCGGACA
The DNA here is from genome assembly GCA_963702795.1 of uncultured Acidobacteriota bacterium. Classification (GTDB taxonomy): domain Bacteria; phylum Acidobacteriota; class Terriglobia; order Acidiferrales; family UBA7541; genus Palsa-189. Next base: position 27,771 of record CAVPDY010000004.1, read on the forward strand.
CCTCTCCGTGAGACGCCAGACGTAAAGAGTAGCAGAAAACGACCGTAGCGTTGTGTTTGACTTGCCGATCGGCGCCGCAAGCCTTGGCGAGCGAGAGATTCACACGCGACAGTTCTCGATCGGCCGGCCCTCGGATAAGGAACCGCCGTCCTATTGGGATTTGCTCAGTCGGCGGAAGTATTCGGCCACCGCATCCTGATAGCCTGCGGGAACCGGGAACGAATCACCGGCGCGCACCTGGCCGGCTTCTTTGTCGTCCACCTCTTGTCGCAGCTTCAACTCCAACTGATCCACGGTGGCGAGCACACGGCCGTGCAACTCTTCGAGCATCGCGGGGTTTCCCGGAAAGCGCTTGGGATCAAGCTGCTGCATTTCCTTGAGCAGTTCACTGATGTCGGCCAATGGCTCGGGCTGGCCTTCGACCGAGTGCTGGAGGTCACGCAACTCCTGCATGGCGTTTTGATAGGCGCGGTCGATGTCAGCCTGCGTGACGGGCGTTGGCTGGCGTTCACTGCCGGTTAGCGGAGTGAGACTGCCGATGTCGCCGTAGCCGTAGCGTCCCCCGGCATAGCCTCCACCACCGTTATAGCCGTTGATGAAACCATTACCGTTGCCGCGGTTGCCTTGGGCTCCTCCGGCATTGCCGTTTTGCCCACCTTGGCCGCCGCCGCGCTGGCCGCCTGCCTGTCCCTGTCCGGGTTGCCCGCCATTATTGCCGCCCGCGCGGGACAGCGCCTCCATTTGGTTGCGCAGCCGCTCAACGCGATCCAAAGCCTCCTGGCTGTTATTCCCCTTCCCCTGCTGCTGACCCGCCGCCGCAGCCTGTTGGGCTTGGCGGAGTTGCTCATCAAGTGCTTGGAGCCCTGCGCCGATCGCGGGCTCGGAGCCGTTTGGATCGATGCCGCGACGAAGCTCGTCCGCGCTTCGTTGCAGTCGGCCCTTTAGGTCAGCCTCGTCCAGCCCGCCGAGTGCATCGCGCAGTTTGGAAGCGGCATCGCGTTGGGTCGAACCCAGAGCGCGCTCGGCCTCTTGCATTTGCTTTTCGAGCTGAGCCAAGTCGCTCGCCATGCGCTGGCGATCATCCGCCAGTTTGCCCTGCTCCTGCCGTTGGGCGGGAGTGGCGGCGGCCTGACCCGTCTGACCGGCCTGGCGCCCAGCGCCGTTCTGCTCGGATTGTCCGTTCTGTGAAGTTTGTCCATTCTGGCCGTTTTGGCCGAAGGCGCCGCGCATGCGCTCGGCCTCGGCGCGTTGCTCCTCTGACAATCGCTGGGCTTCGCGAGACAACTCATCTACTTGTCCGGAAGCCTGTTGCTGCCGCATGCCACCGAGCAAATCAGTGGCTTCGCGGAGCCGGTCGGCGGCGCGGCGAGCGTCGGCGTCGTTTTGCTGTCCCTGTGAAGCGGCGCGGCGCATGTCGTCATTGGCTTCACGCAGGCGATCCAGAGCCTGTTGCGCGCGCTGAGCGGCGCTGGCCTGCTGCGATCCGTTCGCACCCGAGGCGCTGCCGGACTGACCCGATTGGCCGGACTGGCCAGACTGACCGGATTGTCCGGACTGACCTTGCTGCTGGTCACGAGCCATCTGCTCCATCTGGCGCTGTAATTCCTCGGCGTCGCGGCGGAGCATCTCCTGCTCCCAGCGCTGCTGCTCGAGGTTCTGCTTGCTGCTGTTCTGTTGATCGGCGAGCTCTTGCTGGCGGCGGGCCAATTCTTCGAGCTTCTGCAGCGCCGTATCGATTTCTTGGGCGCGCTGCGTGTCGGAGCTGGCCGTTTGCCCGGTTTCATACTGGTTCTTCTCGGTGTCGAGTTCCAGATCAAACAGACTCGACAGGTCGCGTCCTGCACCACCACCACCACCGCCACCGCCGCCTCGAGCGCCGAAGGCAACTTCGATCTGCCGGAATGTGGCTTCCGCACGCAACAAGTGTTGAAGCGCTCTCTGCTCGGCGGGAATGGCGTCGGCCCACTTGAGCGACTGGAGCTTGTCGGCTGCCGGCCCCATCTCTCCGGCCGCTGCGTTCATGTCCTTCTGAAAGTCGCTGAACTCCTGGTTCTCTTCCGTAAGCTCACGCCGCTCCAGACGTCCAGCAAGAGAAAGCGCCTGATCCCGCAGCTTGGATTGGGTGCCGGATAGAAACTTGGCTGTCTCGCTGGCCTCCTGCTTCGTGGCCTTCATGTTGGTCTGCTCGTTCCAGGTGGCTGCGATGATCTGCTTTTCCCGCTCGGAGATTTCAGTCTGGTCGCCTTGGCCGCCCCCGCCGCCAGCCCCGCCGCCTCCTCCACCAGCCGCCTGCGATTGCGAAAATTCGCGCTCAAACGGATCGGCCTGAATGAAAAACATGTCGGTGTGGGATTCGGCATGAGCGTCCTTAGCCGTAGCGTAAAAGCTCACCAAATCTCCAGGCACCAACTTGTAATCCTCGAGGGCGATGACCGTCGAGCCATCGGCCTGCTTCAGCCCCTTCTGCTTGAGCAAATTGACGACCTTGTCCGGTCCGCCGTTGACCGAATAATGGAGCGAGACATCGCCGAGGCCAAACTCGTCGCTTGCACTTGCGGCGAGAGTAACCTCTTCGATGGGGCTAGACCGGTAGTCGCGCCCCGGGCGGGTAATATGCACCTCGGGTGGATTGGCCTTCTGGGCTTCGATGAAGTAATCGCCCGACAAGCGCACGCTCTGCCCCTGATCCATGGCCGCCACGTGGTACAGCCCGTCCTTTTCCATGTGGACGGTGCTGGTGTAGACGTTCCCCTGGCCACCCGACAATTTCAGTTGTTGGTCGTCGACGGCCAAAACGCCCTCGCGCAGCGGCCGATCCGTTGTGATCTGCAACTCCGCATCTGTACCCTCGACGGCGCGCAGATCGCCCCCATGCTCGTCCACCGCGGCTGGCATACCCGTCCAGGACGGGAAGTGATACGTCACTTTGATTTGTTTGATCCCGGGCAGATCAACCACGCGCAGGTTGAAGTGCTTCGTGGCCAGAGGCCCGGCCTCGACGTAATACTCCACGCCCTCGGGCAAGCCCGCAAAAAGAAACTGGAAGCCGGAACCACCCTGCTGCGGCTGCATGCTAACTTCTTCCCACTTGGTGGCGCTTTGGTAGCGGGCAAACAAGCGGACTCGGTCGGTCTGCAAGCCGACCAAATCTGCGGTAACCAGTTGATCGGTGTTCCGGCGGACTGCCGCGTCTCCAGGGGTTACGCGAATGTCGTACATCGGGGCTGCGTCTTTTGGTGCGCCCACCCACAGCAAAGCAGCTCCGTGGCCGAGGTAACCAGGCCCGGCGACGATCAGCCAGATCAAGACACCCAGCGAGACGACTCCGCCGCACAGCGATGCAAAAAGTGCGCGGTCGCTGACGAGCTTCTTGGGCTCCGCGTCGTGTGCAACATTCAGCGTGTCGGCGGCGAGCAACTCCAGGAACGCGTCCCGCGCGCCGGAATCACGCTCGGTGAATGTGATGAGGCGCTGCTGGAACTGCGGAAATACCTGCTCCGCCTTGCTCGATGCCTTCCGCCGATCAAGCCCGTACAAAGGCACGGCCAAACCAAAACCCGCCGCAAAGGCCAGCGCAAGAATCAGCGCGACACGCGCAGTGGTGAGGCTCCAGGACGAAAAGGCCAGAGCATTGGAAATTAGAACGAGGAGTACCGTCACCGAGAGGGCGACGGACGTGAGTATGGCGCCACCACGCAGCAGGGCCCCGACGCGCAAACGCTTTTCCAAATCTCCTACGTAGGCGTTGAGTTGGTCCCTTGTGGTCATGGGCCCTCCCTCTGCGTCCCTAGATATTGACTCGAAACCAGAGATTCCGCAACCGCCGCGATCAAGAGCAACAGCATGGCGTACCACCAGAGGCTGAAGGGCTTCGTCTGCGACTCGGCCTCCTGCTGTCCCGTTTCCGTGGTTGCCTGCTGGGGTGCGTTGTTGTTGCCGCGCCACAGCGCCAGCGTATCGTTGGGAATCACGTCGAGGTCGGATTCGCGGCGATCCGGGTTGACGCCAATCAGGTCCTGGCGGCCATTGGCTAAGCGAAGCTGATAAAAGCCGGCGCGCGACAACTGATAGGTCTGCGCCGTCGTGGCTTCTTTCAGTGACAGCGGGCGGCGGCCGTCGGGATCGATGACCTCAACGCCCACGGATTGCTCCTTCGCCGTGCGCAAATCGAGAAAGGCATCGACCACGCGCGAGCCGCTGCGGCTGTCGATGCCGGCCAGATAGCGCGCCGTCTGCTCGACGAACGGAACGAACGCGGGATGCAGCGGAAGATCATTGGTGAGATTGTCCAGGCCGGACGTGAGAAGCAGAACCCGTCCTTCGCCCTCCTTCTTTTCAAGCAGCAAGGGCGTCTGGTCGGTGAGCCGGCTGATTACCTGCGCGTTGCCCGGATCGACTTGCACGGCGAAGTAGAATTTGACTCCGGCCAATTGTCCGGACTTCTCCACGAAGGGATAAGACGTATCGGAAGTACCCACGGTCAGGAAACGCTGACCTTCGCTGGCGTAGTAGCGCGGCTCCAGAATCTTTTCGTCGAACACCGGGACGCGGGGGCGATGCGCTGCGGAAGTCCCGGCCGCGACCAGGACGCTGCCACCGCTCTGCACATATTTCCGCAATTTCTGCTCAAAGGGTGCGGGCAGCGAAAGCACATCAGAAACGACGACGAACGCGTACCGGGTGGGGTCGGCGTTTTCGGTCTGTTCGACCGCGATCGTATCCATCACGAATGCCGACTCGGCAGCCGCGTCCAGCGCAGAGTGAAAATACAGCGGTGACCGTGAGTCAGAGGGCTCATGCACGAATAGCACTCGCCCTGGATCGGAGCGCTCAACGGCGAACAGGCTGGTATCGTCAGCGGGCAAGGCGTCGGCCGAATCGATTCTCACCTCGCAGCGGCTGAAGCCATAAGGAACGTCGAGAGACTGGAACTCGACGCTGACGCGCCCGCTCGCGGGCACGGTCACGCTGCGGGTCGCGACCGTCTTGCCGTTCACAACCAGCGAAACCGTACGCATCGCCGCGGGCGTGTGATAACCGGCGATCACCGCCTCGATACGCGCCTTTTTCGGGTCCCAAACCTGGCTGGGCGCATCGACGCTCTCGATCGTCCAATTCGGGACGGCATCTTTGGCCACCGGGTGCAAAACCAGAGAGACGTTGGACGGCAGAGCCATTTCAGCGAAACTTGCCGGCATTGCCGTTTTCTTCAGATCGCTGAACAAATGAAGCTCGATTGGCGTCGGGATGCTTTCCGCCATCGCGCGAATGGCCCGCCCAAGTTCGCCAAAACTTCCGCGCGTATCTCCCGGCGCAATGCTTTCGACCGCCGCGCGCAACTCGCCTGGGTCGGCAGTCGCCTGAGTAAGCACCTGAAGCTGAGAACCGAGAGAAATGACTTGCGCACGCTCGCTTGGACTGCGGGAATCCAGTACCGACAGCGCTTCTCGCTTGGCGTCCGCCAGACGCGTGCCGGCCCGCATGCTGAAGGAATCGTCCACGACCAGCAGCATGAGCTTGTCGCTGGTCATGCTGGCAGCCGGGCGGCTGATGAAGGGATTCGCAAATGCCAGCGCGAGCAGCAACAACAACGCCAGCCGAAGGGAAAGCAGGAGCCAGTAGCGAAGACGGCGGTGCTTGATCGAACTCTGCGTGCGCTTCTCGAAAAACATCAGCGAACTGAACGAACGCGGGGTCGTCTGGTGCCGCTGCAGAAGATGAAGATACAGAGGCAGACCCACCAGGGCCGCGCCCGCCAGGAACCAAGGCGACAGAAAACCCATCACATTCTCCCCTGCCGCTTGGTGAGGTATTCGCGCAGCGCGTCATCCAGCGGCCGGTCGGTCACCATCAAATAGTAGTCCATCCCGGCGCCCTGGGCACGGTCCTGCAAAGCCTTGATATGCGAATCCATTTTCTCCCGATATTCCTTGCGAGCGTAGTCGGGAGTAACCTCCATGGTTTCCTCGGTCTCCATGTCGATCAGCGTCGATGGCGCATTCAGCTTGGGCTGGATTTCCTGCGGGTCCAGGATGTGAAAGAGAATGACTTCGTTTCCATGGAAACGCAGCGGCTCGATGTTGCGAACGATGACGTCGGGCTGCTCGTAAAAATCGGAAATAATCACGACAAAGCCGCGCCGCCGCAGAAAATCCTGGAAGTGGTGAATCGGTTTGGCGTAATCGGTGCGGGCGCGAGGCTCGGCATGCTCGAGACCGCTCAACAGGCGATGAAGTTGGCCCTGGCGGGTCGAAGGCCTTATGTATTCGCGCAATTCGTCGTCAAAAACAATCAGTCCCGCGGCGTCGCGCTGCGTGACCGAGGTGAGATAAAACAGCGAAGCCGCCATGTAGCGCGCGTAATCCATCTTGGTTACGGTATGGGATGTGTATCTCATGGAATTGCTGGCGTCGAGCAGCACCGTCAGCAACGTATTCGTTTCACCGCGATACTTCTTGAGGTATGCGCGCTCGGTTCGCGCAAAAACGTTCCAGTCGATGTGGCGCAGATCGTCACCAGGAGTGTAGGCCGAGTATTCGGCAAATTCCTGGCTGAATCCGAAATTGGGCGAACGGTGCAGACCCGCCACAAACCCCTCGACCACGGTCTTGGCGACCAGTTCGAGGCTCGAGATGCTGGTGAGAACCGCTGGATCGAGAAAGCGCTGCACCATCAAGCTCCCGAGGGCGGCGGCATTTGCTCGATCAGGCGGCGCAAAATCTCGTCGGAATCGATGCGGTCCGACTCGGCGTGGAAGTTCAGCAGAATGCGATGGCGCAAGACCGGCACCGCCAGCGACTTGACGTCCTCATACGACACGTGGAAACGACGCCGCGAGAGCGCCCGAGCCTTCGCCGATAGCACGATAAACTGCGCCGCGCGCACGCTGGCGCCGTAGTTGACGTACTTCTTGACGAAGTCCGGCGCTGTGCCGCTGTTCTGGCGCGTGGCGCGGACCAAATCGACCACGTAGCGGGCTACCGATTCGGCGATCGGCACCATCCGGATCAGCCGCTGAAACTCCAGAATCTCTTCGGCATTGGTCACCGGCTGCACCTGCGCGTTGCGCGTCGTGGTGGTCAGGTCGATGACCTTGGTCTCATCCTCGGCGCTCAGGTAGTCGAGAATCACGTTGAACAGAAAGCGGTCGAGTTGTGCCTCGGGCAGCGGGTATGTTCCTTCGAGTTCAATCGGGTTCTGCGTGGCCAGAACGAAAAACGGCGCCGGCAGCTTGTAGTGGTTCCCACGCACCGTGCAGGAAAGCTCCTGCATGGCCTCCAGCAGCGCCGATTGCGTCTTGGGAGGCGTACGGTTGATTTCATCGGCGAGCAGGATGTTGCCGAAAATGGGCCCGGGAACAAAAGTCCATTGGCGACGGCCCGTCGTGGAATCTTCCTCGATGATGTCCGTGCCGGTAATGTCGGCCGGCATCAGGTCGGGCGTGAACTGGATGCGCTTGAAAACCAGGCCCAGCGTTTGGGAAATGGTGCGCACCATCAACGTCTTCGCGGTGCCGGGCAGGCCTGTGATCAGGCAGTGGCCACCGACAAACAAACTCAGCAGAATCTGATCCAGGACGTCTTCCTGTCCGACGATGACTTGCCGGACCTGGCCCAGGATCTCCTCGCGCACAGTTTGAAAGCGCTCAATGCTTTTCTTCAGTTCCGCTGAGTCCAGATTCAGTCCAGTGGCAGTGGCCATCGTTATGGTTTCCCTTTCTCGGAGTCCTCGATCTGCAGAAGTATTTGCTGTGCGGGGCGGAAACTCGGCGCGGCCTCAAGCGACGCCAGAATGTGCTCTTCGGCCTTGTCCCGCTCGCCTTCTGCGAGATATGCCCGGGCCAGGTTGTATTGCGCATCAGCCTGGTCAAGTGGGTGCAAGGCTACCACAGCTGTGAACTCCCGGAGCGCGCCAGCGTAATTTTTCTGGTCGAACCACAGCGTGCCGAGGTGACGGTGCAGGTCCTCGTCGTTCACAGGATAAAAATAGTTGATGCGGTCAAGCGTGGCAGCCGCGGCAACGCGATCGCCCGCTTCCTCTTCCAGGGAAGCCAGTTTCTTGAGCGCTTCCGGATTGCGCCCTCCGCGTTTCTCGTAGTCCGTCAGCACCTCGGCAGCCGATGGCTTATTCCCTTTCGCGAGATACGCTTCCGCCAGAAATTCGTAGGCGTTCGCGGTATACACATAGTCGGGATAGAGCTGGCGAACCTTTTCGCCTTGTTCCACTACAGCGTCGTAGTTCTTTTCCTTGGCGGACTGCGCCAGAACCTTCAAGTCCTTCACCCACTCATCAAAGTTCGCAACCTCTTTGCCAACCTGGTTGTTCAGCCACTCCGTGAACTGCTTGTCGAACTCCGCCGGCTCCATGCCAAGAACCTGTCGGACGACGTCGGGGGTGGGCGTGCGCTGGGCGAACGCATGCACCATGTCCAGCAACTTGTCGTTGCCCCATCGGCTCTGGATGAAATCGCAGATGCGTCCCGCCTGGAAATACGAAACCACCATCTGGCTGGGGTACTCGGGATGCACAAAGCCACGGTCCAGATCAGCAATGGGCAGCAACTTCTTGTCGCGCAGCGCGGCCAGCACATCCGGCGTAATCGGGTCGCCCCATTCAGGCGAGGCTTCGGTCTCTTCGTGAACCGCCAGTCCCTCGGTAAACCAGCGCGGCACGCGGTAATTGGTGGCCGCCAGAATGAAGACGTGGCTCATCTCGTGACGCAGCGTGCTGGCCCAGTGAAAATCGCCGGGGGCGCGTCCCGACGGACTGTCCATGGCGATGACGTCATTGAAGGTCACGCCCAGCGCCGGAATTCCGGGCACACCCAGCGTGCGGACCGCGAAGTCCTCATGGTCGGGATAGACTTCCACTTGCACGACGCCGGGAACCTTCATTTTGTACTTCTTCTCATAATCGGCGATGTCTCGCTTGAGCTCCGCCTCAAAATACGGATAAAGGAGATCGGCTTCCTTCTTCTGAAGCTTGAGAATCGTGCCGTCTTCCTTGTAGGTCACGAAGTTCTTGTAACTGTCAAGCAAGCGCAGGCTGTTGACCGTCGCGGCGTCCCGGTATCCGTTGTCATAAGACATCTCGAGCTGTCGCTTCGGTTCGTCTTCCTGGCCCATGCGCATGAGATCGATGCCCAGCTCCGAGCGTGCGGACCAGAGCTGGGGATCCAGCTCCACTGCCTTGCGGTAATAGTCGATGGCGTCCCCGTAGCGATAATTTAGCTCGAGAAAGTGCCCAATCGTGGCATACGCTTCCCCGTATGTGGGATTGACTTGCTTCACCTTCGCCAGCCACTCGTCCGGAGAGCGATCCGCAATCACCTCCACCGCGGCATGGATGGCCATGGCGTCCAACGAATCCGCGGATATCTTGAGCGCTTCGTCCGCTTGTTCGACGGCTTTGTCCGTGTCGGAGTCTTCGAGAAGAAGTTTGGCCAGCAACTCGTGGGCTTCCGCCAGTTTCGGATCAGCCGCCAGCGCCTTGCCTACCCAATCGATCGCTTTGCTGTCAAAGCCGTCCGCGCTGACGATGGCCAGCCCCAGAAAGGCGCGCGCGTTCTTCGGATCTCTTTGCAGCGCTTCCTGGAAAAGGTCGTCCGCATCCTTGCTGTTGAATCGTTCGTGCAGGAGCATTCCCCAGCGAACTCGATAGATGGCGTTCTTGTCCGACTGTGCCACTGCGGTACGGAACTCGTTGTTGGCCTGGTCATACATCTCCAGGCCCCAGAATCCCTCCGCCCGCTGGTAGGGGTCCCTGCTCGCGGTCAGCGTTTCGTAGCAGGCTTGGGCCTCTGGGCGATGACCATGTTTGCGCAGCAGGGCGCAGTCATCGGGCGTGGTGCTCCAGGCCAGGCTGGCGCTGGCCGAGAAGAGCACAAGCAGCAATGCGCCTTGTTTCAGCCGACTCACTTATCCAGTTCCTGTTGCACTTTCGCCAGTTCCAGCAGCGCTGCGGTCAACTGTCTCTTGTAGTCTTCCTCGGACATCGCCGCCTTCTGATACTTCAGCGTGTCGACGGTGCGCTCCAGTTCTTCGCGCTTGGCCAGCAGTTCCCGCTTGGCGGGGTCCTCGGCGGCTTTCTGGACAGCGCCCAAGCCGAACAAGAGTGAAATTCGATAGCAGCAGACCCTCTCCGCTTTCCGTCGAGGGCGCTCGAACGGGCTCGCCTTTCCCGGTGTCCTCGAATTGCGGGTGCTCGGTGGCCAGGCGCTTTTGCGATGAGTAGAATTCCGCGGTGCTGCGGTCGGCGGATTGGAACGCCTCCATCGCGCTAATGGCATCGTTCTTGTCCGTGTCGGTGGCCGCGTCGCGCAGAGCGGCGACCCAATAGCGCGCAAACACCGTGGCGTTCTTCTCCGTGCCGCTCTTGGTGGCCGTGATAATCGCGCGCCCGGGCTTCTTCAGCACCGCGACGGACCCGCCGCTCGAGCTTGTGGTGTTGATGATGAGCTGGCGCTTCGCCGGCACCTTGTCGCAGAGCGCGGCCAAATCCTCGCCGGAGATGTCCGGCCCAACCAGATTGAACTTGTATTCGACGCCATCGAAAGAGCCATGACCGATCAGCGTCAGCACGAAGTCGTCATCTGGCTTGGCGGAATGGGCTACCTGGCCCAGGGTGTCAGTGAGGTGCGCGCGAGTAGAGTCGGCTCCAGTCAGCGTATAGACGTGCGCACTCGTGCTAGAAGACTTGAACAGGGTGTCGAGGTCATGGGCCAGTTCGGTGAAACGCTGATCATAGTCCGGCTCGCCGCCAAGGCCGGCGACGGTAACGTAGTAGGAATCCGCACGCGCTGGTCGCGCAGGAATCAGCAGGCATCCCACAACCAGACCGGCCAGCAAGAGCTTCATACGATGCCCCACTTCCGCCGCAGCAGCCACTCGGCGGAGCACAAACCCAGGATCAGGAGAAACACAATTGGCATGTTCCACAGGTCCTTGGTCTCGCGCGTGGTGATTCCCGCGTCCGAGTAGGAAATCTCGCCAGGAAGGCGGGAGAGGTCTTGGGGCCGCCAGTATCGGCCTCCGGTTTCCGTTGCCAGCTTCTCCAGCAGTTCACGGTTCTGTTCGGTGTGAAAGCTTTCCGCCACGCCGTCAATGCGCTCGAATGCCAAAACGTCGCGGCCAATTTCCTCGTCGCCGCGCTTGGCCACCACTTCAGTGGTGTAGGAGCCGGGTTTGTCGGCAGTCCATTCGCCCTGAAACACGCCAGGCACGTTCGGGTCCTGCGTCAAAGGGACCGCCGCGGCGACCCCTGCGGGCCCCAGAACGTGCGCTTCAACCTGGGCGTCCGGCAACGGCTGATACGTCTTGTCACGCACTTCGGCCGAGAACTGTATGCGCCCATCGTCATACAACACCGAATTCTGCACGGACGCCACCACCGGCCCCGGCGTGTCCGCCACCAGCCAACGCAACAACTGCTGCCAGAAATCCTTGTGCGTGCGATCTCCCACCGGCAAGTTCATTTGCCAGCGCCAGGTTCCTTCGCTGGCCAGCACCGCGGTGCGGCCGCGGCCATAATTCTCCGTCACCAGCAGCGGCATCTTGCGGCCGCCAGCAATCATGTCTGCCAGCACGGCGGCGCCGGGCTTGGGCGTGCCCGGATCTTGATAATTCATCAGGTACGGCAGTTTCTTCCAGCGCTCTTCGTTGCGGGCGGAATCTTCTTCCAGGCGGCAGATGATGCTGTCCTCGCCGGTCGGCGTCAGCTCAGCCGTCGCCGGGTCGCGGTGAAAAGTGTCCTTGTGGTTCGGCAGGACCACCGGCAGCAAGCTGGCCATGCTTGAAGCGCTCCAGCCGCCGTCTGCCAGTGACGAACTGCCCGCGAGCAGCAGCGCCCCTCCGCCACGGACGTCAACAAACTGTTGAATCAAGTCTTGCTGGGTCGGCGTGAAATAATTGGCTTCGACCGAGCCAATGATCAGCCCCTGGTATTTGAACAGGTCCTCGGCTTTGCTCGGAAAGCCATCCGCCAGCTCCTTGGGGTCGTCAATCCCCTGGCGGTAAATCTTGTTCTCGGTGGTGCGGAGCATCGAAACCAATTGCACGCTGTGGTCGTCGTCTTCGGCCCGCCGGATGAACTTGTACTCCCAACGCGGCTCGCCTTCGACGTACAGCACGCGGCGCTGGTCGGATTGCACGTTGACCAGACGCGCGACGGAGTTGTTCGCCGTGTTGCTCTCGCCGGGTAGCGGATCGAGCGTGAACTGCAAGGACTTGGCGCCCGCGGCGCCAACGTTAAACAGCAGATTCTCGGTCTGCGTCTGCCCGTCCGCCGCAAGCGTCACCGCTTGCGAGCCCAGGACTTTGTCTCCGTCGCGCACCCGCAGCGTCGTCTTTCCGCCGGCATAGCCCCGCTGGTGAAAGCTGACCCGCGCCACCAATCGCGAATTCGCCAGCGCGCGCGAGGCTATCCCAACATCGTTGATCTCCACGTCGCGGGGCACCTGTTCCTCACCGAAGCCGACGGTGTGAACCGGGATGCGACGGCTGCGCAACGCTGCGACCGTGTCCCGATCGATGCCACCTGAGTTATCCGCGCCATCGCTGAGCAGCACGATCGCGCCAATCGGCAGCCCGGCGGTTTCGTCTGTGAGCTGCTTGATTCCGTCGCCGATGTGCGTGACCGGAGCGGTGGCATTCAGCCCATCGAGGCTGTTCACGCGAGTCATGTTGCCGTCGAGGCGGTACAGGCGGGTCTGAAACTTCTTCTGCAGGTCCGGCAAGACCCCGCCCTGCAATGCCTTGATGGCCTGATCCAGCCGAGTCGAACCGTTCTCGGAAATCCCCATGCTGCGCGAATCGTCGACCACAAGAGCGATGATGTTTTGCTGCGGGTTCAGTTGAGTAATCAAGAGCGCAGGTTGCCATAGCAGCAAAAGCACGATGGCGGCCACCGCGAATTGCAGCAGCCAAATGACGCCGGCCCGCCAGTTTCTGACGCTAGGTGCGGCTTTCGGCAGCCGGGAGCGGATCAGCAGCGCCAGGCTCACCGCCGCTGCGATCAGCAACAGGCCGAGAACCCACTTCGGCCAGGCTCCGAGCAATACAATATGGCCTTTGGAGAAAACGGTGGTCGGATATTTGAAAAGCGATTCAAACATGATCAAGCTATCCGTACTGCCGGAACGTGATCATAAATCCGGGGCCCAACCCGCTGCCCAGACACATACCTACTAGCGCGTCCACCGATCTCAACGGTAATAGATGCGAGATTGGGGCGAGCGGTGGCCGCCGTTCGGTGCACTATCTATATCATTTATCCGAGACCGATGCGAGCCATCGAGTGTCCGGCTGGGGATGCGCGGATCACTTGGGAATCCAGACGTCGGCCGGCGTTCCGACGAAAGCCAATGCTTGCTGAACCCAAAAGCTGAAACAAGCCCCACCACGAAAGATCAATATCGCATTGTTGGTGTCGGCGGACGGGCGTGACCTCTGTCGACACCGTCACTGTTTCTTCAGGGGCGCCCAGTCATCGGGTCTGGTATAAAGACGTGCAGCGCTCTATTCCAGTTTCGGCGCGCGGATCAAAACGGTGGCGAGGCACTGGGCGGAAGCAAGCGCCTCTGCTAAACTTTTTTGCCCTGCTCCGGGGTAGTGCAATCGGCAGCACACCAGACTTTGAATCTGGTTATCCTGGTTCGAGTCCAGGCCCCGGAGCCACACCATCCGACTTTGTCCCTGATAATCTTCCGCTTGGCTCTCAACTCATTGAGGACGGAGTGTGCCATATACATATTTCTGCACGCAGATGACACACTACGTCATTAGGCAGATATAGCTTCGTATCAGCTAAATGACTGACTAGAAAGGGTTTTAACGAGATCAAGGTTTGGCCTCGCACATGCATATTAAGCTCCAGGGAGGAGACAGAATTTACGACGACGCCAACGCGGTTGCCAAAGGCTACGGCCGCACGCGAGAGCCTGGAACACCACCGAGCCCGAGGCTGATGCGCGGATGCTATCGAACTTCGTTATTGGCCGTATTTAATGAGGTGAGTGCTGCGAGAGCGCGTGCTATGTGGATGCCGGCCGCAAGAACCGAAGCACGATTTCTAGCATCCAATCGTTAGTGAGAAGGGACATAAACCAATGAAGACGCTACAGGAGATGCTGAACACATCCGATCGCATGTCCACACACGAGGAACTCCATCAAGTTCTGGCTCTTTTGGACGAGCGTACTCCTGTGAGGACAGAAACCCAAGACGAAGCCGACGAGGCCAGGGCTTTGCGTGAGGCTGTTGCGGACCTCTGGCGTGATGCCGCCTCGGACGGAAAAGTCGGCGATGGGAAATACGAAGAGGAAATCGAAGTCCGGACCGATTCCTACCGTTGGGCCGAGCTAGCGGGCAAGACCGATCGCGTAAACTGAAATCCCTCCAAGTGCGCTGCGGTTCACGTTTGGAACCGCAGCAGGGCGCAGGCAGTCCCATATTGGAGCGCCGTGCGTAGCCAGACCTCTCAGCCCGCGGACCTTTCTTAACACATCTCAACACCGTCCACCGCTTGCCAACATCATACTCTGGGCCACGTAAGTCCTTTACCGAGTGGACGTTGATCTGCCCGGTCACCTTCAGAAAAGCCGTTGATTCACTCGTCGCCGCGCCAAGCTCCAAGGCATCGAGCCATCTGGCACACCCCTTGCCATGACTCCACGCTGTGAGCACAATCGCCCCAGCTGAATCGTCTAAGGCCTCCGCAGTCCAGTCCATGAGCGTCTGCATCCTCGACGACGACCGGGATATGGTTCGGGTGCTACAAAAGACAGTCGAGCAATTCGGCTTCGTCACCTTTGGCACGTCTGATTCTCACGACGCCCTCGAGCAGATCGCCAGTGGACGCTGTCGCGTCATCCTGTGCGACCTGAAAGCGCCGGAGATCGACGGCCTGACGTTCCTGCAGCAGGCCCTGCAGCGCGATCCCGGCGTCTTCGTGATCCTGATGACCGGCTCTCACTCCATGGAGTCCGCGATTGACGCCATACGGCGCGGCGCCTACGACTATCTTCCGAAACCGATCGACGCGGCACGGCTGAAAAGGACGCTCAGTGACTTGGCCGAACAATTTCAGCGGAGGCGGCGCATCCACTCGCTCGAGTTGCAACTTCTAAGCGACCTCGAGTTCCACGGCATCATCGGGCGCAGCCCTGCCATGCTCGAAGTGTTCGACCTGGTGCGCAAGATCTCCCACCATTACACCAATGTCCTGCTTTCCGGCCCAACCGGAACGGGCAAGGAACTCATCGCTCACGCCATCCACCAGATGAGTCCCGTCTCCGCCCAGCGCTTCGCCGTGTGCAATTGTTCCGCGATCGTCGACACCTTGCTCGAAAGCCAGCTCTTCGGGCACGTCCGCGGTGCGTTCACCGGCGCCACGGACACTCGCCCGGGGCTATTTGAATACGCCAATGGCGGCACCGTCTTTCTCGACGAAGTGGGCGAAACTTCCGCGGCCATGCAAGCCAAATTGCTGCGCGTCATTCAGAACCGCGAAATCCAGCGCGTGGGTTCACCCGAGGTGCGCCACGTCGACGTCCGCCTGATCGCCGCCACCAACCGGGACCTGCGCGCCGAGGTCGCCGCGGGACGTTTCCGCGAGGACTTGCTCTACCGCCTGAGCACCATTCAAATCCGCGTCCCCAGCCTGATCGAACGGCTCGAGGACATCCCGCTGCTGATCGCATTTCTTCGTGAAAAGGTACAACGAAACTTACCACAAGGAAATCCGCGGGCTGACCCATCGAGCCAAGGCGCTCCTGATGCAACACGACTGGCCCGGCAATGTGCGTGAACTCGAGAACGTAATCGCTGGCGCGGCCCTCCTGGCTTCCGGCGATTTCATCGACGTCGACGATTTGCAAGGCCACATACAGCCGCCGTCCGGCCACGGCTCCGCGGGCGAATCCTGGCGCCCCGTCCCGCTCGACGAAGTCCGCAGCAAGCACATCCAAAAAGTCCTCGAAGCGTGCGGCGGTAACCGCGTGCGCGCGGCGCAATTGCTCGGCATCGGCCGCACCAGCCTCTATCGCCACCTAAAGCGCGAAAGCCAAAGCAGCGTCCATGCCTCGTAGCAGCTCGCTGGATGCAAAGAAAACAACGCGCCTACCGCGACGAAACAAATTTGGAACCACACAGATTACGATCCGAAGGTCGTCGGTCGATTGATCGGTCGCGCGAACTAAAAAACGAGCGGCGGGTTCTCTTCCGCGTCTCCGTTCGCTGTGCTAGACTGCGCACGCGGGCTGAGTTCCTGCCGATGCGTGGAACTTCGGGCTCTGTGCAACGATTCCCCGCGAACCCCGCCAGGCCCGGAAGGGAGCAACGGTAGCGGATCTGTCTCGTGTGCCGCGGAGTACCCGAAGTTCCTCTCATCGTTTCGCGCTTCGCTCACTCGCCCGATGGATCGGCAGTCGCCCGATGGATATTCGCCCCATGGAGACACGCTAGACACCGGATGAGCTACCAGGTCATCGCACGAAAATGGCGCCCGCTCACGTTCGCCGAAGTGGTCGGCCAGCAGCACGTCACACGCACGCTGCAGAATGCCATTCGCGAGGGCCGCGTCGCGCATGCCTATATCTTTTCGGGTGCGCGCGGCGTTGGAAAAACGACCACGGCGCGCATCCTGGCCAAAGCGCTGAACTGCGTGCACGGCCCCACGCCCGAACCCTGCAACGAGTGCGATGTCTGCCGCGAAATCGCCGCCGGCAATTCCCTCGACGTCCTCGAAATTGACGCCGCCTCGAACCGCGGCATCGACCAGGTCCGCGAGCTCCGCGACATGGTTCGCTACGCGCCTGCCGGCGGGCGGTACAAAGTCATCCTTCTTGACGAAGCGCACATGCTCACGTCGGAAGCCTCGAACGCCCTGCTGAAAACGCTCGAAGAGCCTCCCGACAAAGTCGTGTTCATCATGGCCACGACCCAGCCCGAAGATCTGGCCGATACCATTCGCTCCCGTTCCCAGCATTTTCATTTCCGGGCGCTCTCCTTCACGGAAATCTGCGACGCCTTGGGAGCGGTCACCAAGAAGGAAAACCTGGAAGCCGATCCTGGCGCGCTTGCCGTTTTGGCCCGCGCCGCGGACGGCAGTTTGCGCGACGGCCTGTCGCTGCTCGAGCAGGCGCGCGCCTACGGCGGCGAAAAAATTACGGAAACTCAGGTCCGCGAACTGCTCGGACTCGCCAGTGGTGAAGTACTCGGCGAGCTGGTGGGCGCGATCGAAGACCGTTCCGCCCAGCGCGTGCTGGCTCTGGTGCACAAGCTGCTCTCCGAAGGGCAGAACCTGCAACAATTCTCCCGCGAAGCGATCAGCCACTTTCGCAATCTGCTGGTCGCGCGGATTTGCGGAGCGGATTCCGATTTGATCGCCGCGCCCGCCGAAGAGCGCCCGCGGCTGGCGCGCGCTGCCGCAGCCTTCACCGAAGAGGACTTGACCCGCTGCTTCCAGATTTTGCTGCAGACCGATGACGACATGCGGCGCAAACCCGATCCGCGATTGCACCTCGAAATGGGCTTGTTGCGGCTGGTGAACGCTGCACGCCTGGCGCCGCTCGAGGAAGTGATCGCCGAACTTTCCGGAAATGCTGCGCCTCGCCCAAAGCAGCCGGTTGTTACGGGCGCGCAAACGGCAAGCCCTAATCCAGCCGTTGCTCCGGGTGCGGCTCCTATCGTTACTCCAACCGCTTCCGCCGCCGTCGCTCCACAAGCCCTGGCCGCGCGAGCGGCTGCCGGCGCCGCTCCCGAACCGCCGTCGCGAACTGCTTTGCCCGCGACGCAACCAACCACGCCGCAACCGACCGCGACGCCGCCAGCCCCCGCCGAAGCATTCACCGGCCTGGATGCAACTCAAGTGACGGAGATCAAATCGCAGATCCTGTCCGAAAAGAAATTTCTCGCCGAATTGGTCGAGCATGCGAATCGTTGGGAACTCGAAGGCGGCGAAATCCGTTTGTACTTCCCCACCGAGCATCGCGCTCTCGCCGAACTCCTGCAGTCTCGCGAGTCCCTGGAGAAGTTGCGCACAATCGCAAGCCGCGTTTTGGGCCAGCCGCTGCGCGTCTGTGTTAAACTGGATGCAGGCCCGGTGCCGGTGCCGGGCAATACCGTTCGAGCAGAGCAGAACACGCGCGATTTGCGCGCCCGCTTCGAGCAGGATCCGATCGTTCGCGGGATGCTCGAGCGGTTCGGCGGACGGATTTCCGAGGTCAAGGCCCGGGGCGAGGAATAACTTATGGAAGTCAAGGCATTGCAGCAAATGCTCTCCCAGTTCCGCCAGATCCAGGAAAACCTGCAAAAGCAGGTGGACGACATGCACATCGAAGCTTCGGCCGGTGGCGGCATGGTGGTTGTCAAAATGAACGGCCAGAAGCAAGTCACCGAAGTAAAAATTGAGCCCGAGATCTTCGCGGGCAAGGATGTCGAGCTATTGCAGGACCTGATTCGCGCCGCCCTGAACGAGGCGAGCCGGCGCGTGGACGACGAACTGGCCAACCGGATGAAAGGGATGGCCGGAGGCCTGCCGGGAATCGCGGGCTTGAAAATTCCTGGATTGTTCTGACGGCCCGCGAGAATCATCCGTGAACCAACCTTCTCTTTCCATCTGTACGTTCGAACCGGCCCATCCCCATGCCTGACTTTGCCGCGCCCATTGAACGCTTGATCGATGAGTTGAAGCACTTGCCGGGAATCGGCCAGAAGACGGCGCAACGGCTGGCGTTTCACCTCCTGCGCGTCACCCCTGAAGAAGCGCTGGCCCTTGCGGACGCGATTCGCGCGGCGAAGGTCAACATCCGGGAGTGCAGCATCTGCAACAACATCACGGACACCGATCCCTGCCTCTACTGCTCCAGCCCCACCCGCAATCACAAAACCATCTGCGTCGTGGAAGAACCGCACAACATCCACGCGATTGAGAAGACGCGCCAGTACAACGGTCTCTATCACGTGCTGGGCGGCAGCCTTTCTCCCCTCGAGGGCGTTGGTCCCGCCCAACTGAAGCTCAAAAACCTGATCGAGCGCCTGAAGGGCGGAACCGTCGAAGAAATTATTCTGGCGACCAACCCCACCGCCGAGGGCGAAGCCACGGCCATGTACGTCTCGAAGCTCCTCAAGCCTCTCGGCGTGCGCGTCACGCGCATAGGCGTCGGCATCCCGGTGGGCTCGGATCTCGATTACGCGGACGAAGTCACCATGCTCAAAGCCATGGAAGGGCGGCGCGACCTCTGAACGTAAGACCGGCGCGCCCCGCCGGCCCGTCGTAATGGAGTGCCTATTGACCGTTTCGGAACTGGGAGCGAACCAGAGCAGTTCCGCAGCCGTCGGCGCTGTTACGCTTATAGTTTAGTTTGGAGGAATGTACTTGGCGGACGCAGTGCCAAATGCGAACGCGGGCGCGTTCAAGCGTCGCAGCACGCGCATCGTTCAGGCTGTGCCCTTGACGGTGACGGGTGTCGATGCCCTTGGCCGTCCATTTGAAGAGCGGACTTCCACATCCATCCTCAATTGCCACGGCTGCCGATACCAGTCCAAACACTACGTTCTAAAGAACATGTGGGTGACCCTCGAAGTGCCGCATCCGGAGCAAGGTCGCCCTCCGCGCAACGTTCGTGCACGCGTCATGTGGATCCAGCGGCCGCGAACTGTCCGCGAGTTGTTTCAGGTCGGTGTCGAGCTGGAGGTTGCCGGAAACCTCTGGGGCATCGCCTTCTGCCCTCCCGACTGGTTCCCCTTTCCAGACTCGGAATCTGAAATTCAAGTGCCTCGGCCGGAAGCACCTCATGAGGAAGCGCTCCCCGAACCAGCCGAAGCCGTGCCCGAAGCAGCCGAGGAATGGTCTGGCTCCCGCGAACAGGTTCCCGCGGAAGACAATATACGCACGATGCCGATGCCGGGCCCCATCGATGGCGGGGCCGAGCTCTCCCTGACGCTCACCCAGCAGATGGAGCGGCTGGTGAACGAAGCCCAGCAGCAATTGCGCGCGGCGGTTCGCGACCGCGCCGCGGAGGCTGTCGCGGCGGAAGCGCAACCGCTACTGGCTTCGCTGCAGACGCAATTGCAAGAAACAGCGGAGCGGTCCGCCCAGCTCGCGGCCGCCGCAGCCGTCGAGCAGGCCATTCGGAGCGCGGCCGGCAACGCCGAGGCGGCGGCCGAGGCACGCCTGCGCGAATTAGTCGATCGCTTCAATGACCAACTCAGCCGAAGCCTCGAACAGTACCAGCAAAAACTGGAAATCCGATCAGGAGAGATCGGGACGGAGCGGCGCGAGGCGTTTGAACAGCAGTTCCAATCGCAAGTCGAGCAACGGCTCAACGATCTGGCCACCGCCTCGGCGGATTCACAGAAGACGCTCGAACGTACCCGGGAGAATCTGGAAGCGCTGCGCCGGCAGGCCGAAGACTCTATCTCCGCCGCGCTGCGGGATGGCGCCCTGCGGCTGCAAACGCAAGCCGATGATGCCCGCACTCGGGTGTCCGAGATCGAAACTGTCTTGCGCCATTCGATGGAACAGATCGCCCCAGTTTCCATCTCGGCTCAAGCCGAGTGGAAGGCCCAGCTCGAAGCGGAGACGGCAGCGGCAACCAAACGATGGGATGACCAGGTCGAGGGCTCGATTGAGGGCGCAGCGCAAAAGGTCGCCGAGCGCCTGACAGGTACTGCGCAAGCGGCGAGCGAGCGGTTTGAGAAGGATCTGGACGAACGCATCGCCGGTATCAGCAAGACGTTCATGGAGGTGTCTGCCGACGCGCAAGGTCGGCTGGCCACGGCGCGTGCCTCGCTCGAAGACCAGGTCGCCCACGTCCAAGCGCTTTTGACTCAAGTTCAGTCGGCGACGCAACCCATTGCAGACCAGACGGCGCAGCTCGACGCCCTGCGCAGCACGGCCCAGGAAGAACTCGAACGACGGGTCGCTGCCCTGCTGGACAGCCAAACTCAGGAGTTGGCCCGGCGTGCGGCTGCGATGGTCGACAGCCAAACTCAAGAGTTGGCGCGGCGCGCCGACGGCGTCATGGCCGGCTTGACCCAGCATCTGCAACCCTCCCTCGACGCCGTCCAGCAGGAGTTCGAACGACGCGTCTCTGCCCTGGTCGACAGCCAAACTCAAGAGTTGGCGCGACGCGCCGACAGCGTCATGGCCGGCTTGACCCAGCATCTGCAACCCTCCCTCGACGCCGTCCAGCAGGAACTCGAACGACGCGTCTCTGCCCTGGTCGACAGCCAAAGCCAAGAGTTGGCCCGGCGCGCCGAGGGCGTCACAGTCAACTGGAACGAGAGACTGCAACCCTCCCTCGACACCGTTCAGCAGGAACTCGAACGACGCGTCTCTGCCCTCATCGACAACCAGAGTCAGGAGTTGACGCGGCGCGCCGAGAGCGTCATGGCCGGCTTAGCTCAGCATCTGCAGCCTGCCCTCGACGCCGCCCAGCAGGAGCTCGAACGGCGGGCCACTGCCTTGGCCGAGATCCAGGGCCAGGAGTCGGCGCGGCAGGCCGAGAGCGCCATGGCCACCTGGACCGCACGCATGCAACCTTCCCTTGAGACGGCCCAGCAGGAACTCGAACGGCGGGCCGCTGCCCTGGTCGAGATCCAGAGCCAAGAGTTGGCGCGACGCGGCGCGAACGCCATAGCCACTTGGACCGAACGTCTGCAACCCTCCCTCGAGGCCGCCGCACAGGAAACCGTGGCGCGACTAGGGCGCGCAGTTCGAACGCCATCTCGGTTCGCACATCGATCGCGCCAGCCAGGTGATCGGGCGCATCGAGTACGAATCACTGGCCGCCGGAGAAGCGCTCCTCAAACGCGAAGAGGCGCTGACCACGATCTCAAACCGGATCGTCGAAGCGGCCACTGTGCAATTGCAAAAGCAGACGGAAACTCTGGAACGCGACTTTCAAGAAGCTGGCCGCCACACCGCTGCGCAGTGGCTGGCCGAGATTGAATCCAAGGCCACCGAGGCAACGCACACGACGTTCGAGTCGCTCTTCAAGACCGCCGAATGGTATGAGAAAAAAGTGCAGACACACATGCACACGGCGCTCGAGAAAGGCGTGGAGCAAGGCGTTGACCAATTGCGGGAAAAGGCTGGAGACATTTCCCGCCTCTTCGCTGGCGAATTGGACCACTACAGTCGCAACTACGTCGAACACACGCAGAACCAGATTGAACAGGCCGGACACCATGCTCTGGAGCGCGCGCGCAAGCAGTCCGCGGAGATGACTTCCGAGTCGATTTCCGCGCTCGCGCAGCAGATGCAGAGTGCAACCGACGCGGCCACGCGCGACTTTCGCGCAAAGACGGGCGCCGTCCTGGACAAACTTGCCGCGCAAGTCGAGGAACACGCCACGCAGACCCGCGCCACGATCGAGGTGGCGGCCCAGCGCCTCTCCGTCGATTTCGGCGCGAGTATTGCGCAACAAGCCCAGCAGGCGCTGGGAACCGCCAAGCTCGAACTGACTTCCCACGCAAATTCGGCTCGCGATAGGCTCCGCGCGGAGGCCGACGCGCGAGAGAAGCATCTGCGCGAAGCGCTTGCCTCTGCCAGCGATCAGGGGATCGAAACCTATAAACAACGGCTTGAGAGTGCCGCGAATTCCTGGCTGTTGACCACCGTGAGCAAGCTCAATCAAGATTCCCAGCAGCAATTGGGAGAGCTGTCACGCGCGGCCGAAGCGCGTCTCCGCGACACCTGCAAGCAGGTCTTCGCCGGCGTAGGCGAAGCATTGCGTCAGCAAATGCTGGACCTGCCGGTGCCGGCAATCCCTCCAGCCAAGAATCCTGGCGACAAAACCACCTAACCCTCAGTTCGCACAGGCCGTCTTCCGCCCGCAGGTGCCCGCAGGTGTTCGACAGGCGATCTGCGCCCGTCCCGCTGAAAACGGTATAATGCGCCGATGGCCAACCGCGCCTACATCACTTTCTGGTCGCGCAACTTCACGGAACAGACAATGCTCGACCAGTTCGAGCATTTGCTCCAGACCGTGCCACTTTCATCGGCCGGTCCCGGTTTCCGCACCCTGATTGTGCGCGCGATAGGTCCGGCCGAAACGCCCCTTGCCGAACATGATCTCAGCGGCATCAGCGCGAAAGCCGCCGATATCGTCGCCCTCGCGCGGCAACAAGTGAATGCTGACTGCGCCTACGAGGTCGAAGCTTCCTGGGATTTGTGGCGCTGGGACGCCGAGACTAGCCGGTGGATGCGCGGCCCCGAGCCCCTGCTGCTCACCTGCCAGGGGGAAGCGTACGACGATGGAACAGCCGCCGCGTCGGGTCAATTCCTGGTCGATGCCGGACTCGAGCATCTATACACCGGACACGCGGGTTTGTTGGCTTCCAGCGAGGCGCGCTACTCTCCTGCGGACCCCATGGAGGCCGAGTTCCTGGCCATGATGAGTGAGAAAGAGAACCTGCGGGAATACCATGAAAAAACGCGCCAAAATATCCAGCAGTTGATGCAATGGGTGCAATCCGTGGCGCAGGCGCTGCCGATCGAACGATTCACGGTTATGGTCGGAAGGAGAAGAAAACCTTGAGGCGCGGCTGGACGAAATTCTCGCGGTGCGCTAGCGCGGCCACTCACCGTGCTTCTCGCGTCGACGGTAGTGTCGGCGCAGCACGACGTCCAGCCCAAGCAGTATAGCGAGCTCACGCTGGCGGGGCTGCGGCCTGGCCGCGACTCGCTGGCTACGGCGCTGAAACGCTACAAAGCCAAGTATTCTTCGAACGATGCGAGCGCCGATGGCGAGAAGCTCGCCGAAAAGCAATGGGGCGACGCCTGCACGGGTCACTCGCTCACCCTGCGCGTCGACGCTCGAGGGGTGATTCAGGAAATCACCGTTTCGTCGCTGGTGCCGCAGGACGGCAAGTGCGAGAGCCGCCGAACCGATGTCCTCGACGAAAAAGGTTGGGTCACCGGAAGCGGACTGCATCTCGGTGACTCCCAGGACCACGTAGCAGAACTCTATGGGGAGCCGAACTCCAGCGGACCATCGGTGAAGGGCAACAACGAGCTCGAGTTTCTCCACTACCCATTCAATTGGGCGGGCTCTGACGTGCCGCAGGTGATGGAGATTTATTGCGCGCGGGATACCGGGCGAGTGGTGGAGATCACGTTGGCGTATCCTGGCCGGTGAACCTCCCACAACATTCAGATGAGGAATGCGTGAGGCGAGTGGCCAAGTGGGTTCCAATCTGTGCCCTGACGTTGGCCATTATCGCCGATGGAAGCGCGGGCTGCCGCGCGCCAGAGACGCCAGTCCACATCGAAGCCGCGCCACAATCCGGGGGTCAGCCGTGCCGCCCGAAATCGCGGCGGTGGCTGCGGCGGCGCTCGGCCGCGGCGCCGAAGTGGTCGCGTTTGGCGATCTGGCACATAATGGCCGGCAGCAAGTGCTGGTGGCGAACCGCATCGGTGGCGCTTCCAACAGCGAATCGGGGGTGCGATTTACGCGCGCTGCCGTCCTCGAACAGACGGGCGCAAAGTGGGCCGAGGTGCTGCGCTGCGACGAGTACCTGAAGAACCCCGACGGTTACCTGGGCGGGATTCCGCTCGAACCGGTCGCAGGTTGGCGGCTTGAATTCAGCCAGCAGAACGCTAGTCAGGAGCGGGAATTGCTCTTTACTCCACTGAGAGATTCCGGAGATACGCCAGTGTCCACGGTTGCCGTCCGCTGGAATCCGGCCGCGAATCGTTATCAGTCAGTTGACTCTAAGAATGGTCGTTTCCTCGGCGAGGTGCCCTCGCTTGGAACCCCGGTGTCCCCACTTCGATGAGTAGCAACTCCTACTCCGTCACCGCCGCTGTAGCGCAGCCGGCCGGCAAGCCCAAACCCGTCCCCGGCTGGAAGCATCTGGCCAAGCTGCTTCCCTACATCGCTCGTTGCAAGGGTCAAGTGGCCGTCGGCTTGGTGGCGCTAGCCGCCATGGGCTTCGTGGGCACGCTCCAGCCGCTCGTCTTCGGCGTAATCATGGATTGCCTGTCCGGAAACGCCCAGCCCCTGGGCCGCCTCGGCCAGACTTCTCCGGCACTGGCGCACCTGATACCGGCCTACCAGCCGTCGAGCGTCCGCACGCTGATCATCTACTGCCTGGCGGCCCTCGCCATCATTACGCTCAAGGGCGTCTTTTCTTTCTGGACGCGCTGGATCTTGATCGGCCTCTCGCGCGACATCGAATACGACCTGCGCAACGACCTGCTCGACCGCCTCCTGGTCATGGAACCCGAATTCTACGTCCGCAATCGCACCGGCGAACTGATGTCGCGCGCCACCAACGACCTCAACCAGGTGCGCATGGTCCTCGGGCCCGGCATCATGTACAGCGCCACCACCCTGCTCACCATGCTGCTGGCCGTGTTGCTGATGTTCCGCCTTTCGCCGACTCTGAGCTTCTGGGTGCTGATCCCTGTTCCGTTCGTGGCCCTCGCCGTTCGCTACTTTGGCAAGCTCATCCACGTCTTGTACGAAACCATTCAGGCGGCGCTGGCCACGCTGTCCGCGAAGGCCCAGGAAAATCTGGCCGGCGTGCGCGTGATTCGCGCCTACGCGCAAGAGGACGCGGAGATCGCTGGCTTTGACGCCCCCAACCGCGAGTACGTGACCCGCAACCTGAAACTCATCAGCGCCTGGAGCATGTTCATGCCCGCCCTCACGGCGCTGATCGGCCTGACCTTCGTCCTCGTGCTCTGGTTCGGCGGCCGTGAGGTGATGGCCGGACAGATCTCCCTCGGTGAATTCGTGGCCTTCTACGCGTACATGGTGCAGCTCGTGTTCCCCATGATCGCGCTCGGATTCGTAACCAATGTCTTCCAGCGCGGCGCCGCTTCCATGGGCCGTTTGAACTACATCCTCGACGCGCAACCGTCCATCCACGATGCGCCGCAAGCTCCTTCTGCCGCGTCCAAGCCGGAACCCGCCATTCAAGGCGCCATCGAATTCCGTCATCTCAATTTCTCGTATCCGACCACGCGCAGCGGCACAGGGCCGGAGGCCAACGGCAACTCGGCCGGCACGCCAGTCCTCCACGACATCAGTCTCCGTATTCCAGCCGGCTCCACGCTCGCGATTGTCGGACCGACGGGCAGCGGCAAGAGCACGCTCGCCGCGTTGATCGCGCGCCTTTGGGAAGCACCCGAGAATACGCTTCTGATCGACGATCGCTCCATCCGCGACTGGCCGCTGGCCGAACTTCGCCGCGCCATCGGCTTCGTGCCGCAGGACACCTATCTCTTCAGCGAGACGGTGCGCGAGAACATCGCCTTCGGTGTCGATGCTGCGCCAGACGACGCCGTGCAAGACGCCGCCGAAACCGCCAGCATCGCCGCTGAAATCGCCGAGTTCCCGGCGTCCTACCAAACCATGGTCGGCGAGCGCGGCATCACCCTCTCCGGCGGACAAAAGCAGCGCACCGCCCTCGCCCGCGCCGTCCTCCGCAATCCGAAAATCCTGATCCTGGACGATGCCCTCTCCGCCGTCGATACCGATACCGAGGAGCGCATCCTCCGCCGCCTGCAGGAACTCATGAAGCAGCGCACCACCATCCTGATCTCGCATCGCGTTTCCACCGTGCGCCATTCCGACCAGATCATCGTCCTGCGTGAAGGGCGCATCGTCGAGCGCGGCACGCACGAAGAGCTGCTCAAACAAGCCGGCTACTACGACGAGCTTTATCAAAAGCAATTGCTCGAGGAAGAGCTGGAACGCGCATGAGCGACTTTCGCGAAGAAGAAGCGCTGGGAAAAGTTTACGACAGGCATCTCGCCCGGCGCCTGTTCGGTTATCTGCGTCCCTACGTCAAGCTGGTAGCCTTCGCCGCGGTGCTCACGCTTTTCGTCGGGCCGCTGATCGCTGCCGGTCCCTGGCTCTTCCAGATTTCTGTGGACCGCTATATCGTGCCCGCCCTGCACCATGAAATTCCCGTGGCCGTCGGCGTTCGTGGCTTGGGCCGCATGTCCCTCTTGTTCCTGGCCACGCTCGCTCTGGGATTCCTGCTCCAATACCTGCAGGTTCTCGTGATGCAGAAGGTCGGCCAGGAAACCATGTACGACCTGCGCAAGGAAATCTTCGACCGTCTGCAACGCCTGCCGATGAGCTTTTACGACCGCAGTCCCGTCGGCCGCCTCGTCACTCGCGTCACCACCGACGTCGACGCGCTGAACGACCTGTTCGCCGCCGGCATCTCCGCCATGGTCAACGACGCCTACCAGTTGATCGTCTTCGTCGTCATCATGCTGCGCATGAACTGGCGTCTGGCATTGGCCACCTTCGCCGTCATGCCGTTTATCTTCCTGGCCACCTGGATTTTTCGCGACAGAGTCCGCGACGCCAATCGCCGCATTCGCACGGCCATCGCCCGCATCAACGCCTTCCTCCAGGAACACATCAGCGGCATGAGCGTCGTGCAACTCTTCAGCCACGAGAAAAAGTCGCGCGAGCAGTTCGCCTACTTCAACCGCTTGCACATGGAGGCCTACAAGGACGCCATCCTGGCTTTCGCGCTCTTCTATCCAGCCGTCGAATTTCTCGGCGTCGTCGCCATCATCACCGTCTTCTGGTACGGCGGTTTGCGCGCGCTCACCGGCGCGGTGTCCGTCGGCGTGCTCATCGCCTTCATGCAGTACGCGCAGCGCTTCTTTCAGCCCATTCAAGACTTGAGCGACAAATTCAATATCTTGCAGGCGGCCATGGCTGCTTCCGAACGAATCTTCACGCTACTCGACGAGCCATTGCCCGCGGAAGCCCCCGGCGGCGGCCTCCCCCTCAGCCTCGTGCGCGGCGAAATCGAATTTCGCAACGTCTCCTTCGCCTATCGCGGCGGCGCCACTCCCAACGAGGACGACTGGATCCTGCGCGACGTTTCCTTCCGCGTCGCGCCCGGTCAAACCATCGCCATCGTCGGCCACACCGGCGCCGGCAAGACCACCACCATCCAGCTCCTGCTGCGCTTCTACGACATCCAGCGCGGCCAAATCCTTCTCGACGGTGTCGATATTCGCGACTTGAACGTCCAGGAGTTGCGCCGCCAGTTCGGCATCGTCCTCCAGGACCCCTTCCTCTTCACCGGCACCCTCGAATCCAACGTCCGCCTGGGCATCCGATCCGTCGATCGCGCGGCCGTCGACTCCGCCCTCCGCGAAGTCGGCCTCGGGCCGTTCCTCGATTCCCTCCCGCAGGGTCTCGATACCGAGGTCAACGAGCGCGGCTCAACCTTCTCCGTCGGCCAGCGCCAGCTGATCAGTTTCGCCCGCGCCCTCGCCCACAATCCCCACTTCCTCATCCTCGATGAGGCCACCTCCAGCGTGGACACTCGCACCGAGATGATGATTCGCGAAGCCCTCAATCGCCTGCTGACCGGCCGCACCGCGATCGTCATCGCGCACCGCCTCAGCACCATTCAGCACGCCGACCGCATCCTCGTCTTCCACAAAGGCCGCCTTCGCGAACAGGGGACACACCAAGAGCTGCTCTACCAACGCGGAATCTACTACCGCCTCTACCAGCTTCAGTATAAAGACCAGGAAATCCAAATCCCCGTGGCGCCGGACTCGCATTCCAGCGATCCGCTGCCGGCCGAAAGCTAGTGTTGCCTCGCGCTAATTCATTGCAACTATCTTTTGGGGGGCGCACCTTTAACTCCGACGTGGACGGCGCAAGATCAATCGGGGCTTTAAGAGTCCGTGTGGCAACTAGGGGGGCGGGGCTTCAGCCCCGACATAAAGCCCGCTTTTTCTTTGGGCCTTCAGGCCCTGAAGCCATTCTAAAACCCGATGGTCACACGGACTCTTTAACCCCTGAAGCGAAAATCGTTTTGACATCTATGTCCGGACGTGGACATTAGCGCAGCACGGGCGCATCTCCATGCCAGCCATCGAATTGCTCATCTCCGCCGGCGAAGCCTCCGGCGACATGTACGCAGCCCGCCTGGCCACCGCCTTGCAAAAGCGAGCTGACGTGCGCTTCTTCGGCATGGGCGGCCCGCACATGCGCGAGGCAGGCGTGGACATCGTGGTAGACTCCGCCGAAGTCGCCCTGGTCGGTCTCCTCGAGGTCGTGCACAAGATGCCCGCCCTCAACCGCGCCTGGCGTCGCCTGCTCGCCGAAACACGCCGCCGCAAGCCCGCCCTGGCCATCCTCACCGATTTCCCCGGCTTCCATCTCCACCTCTCGCGAGCCCTCAAACGCAAAGGTGTGCGCAACATCTATTTCGTCTGCCCGCAATTCTGGGCCTGGCGGCCCCGTCGCGTGAATCTTGTCCGCCGCCGATTCGAGCGGGGCCTGTGCATCTTTCCCTTCGAGGTGGACTTCTACCGCAAGCACGGTGTTCAGGTTGATTGGATCGGCCACCCGCTCGTCGACCAAGTTCGCGCCACCATGTCGCGCGCCGAATTCGCGCGGCAGCACAACCTCGACGCCGCAAAACCAATCGTCGCCCTTCTACCGGGAAGCCGCACCGGCGAGCTCGCCCAGCACATGCCGGTCCTGATCGAAGCCGCGGCCAAACTCCACGCCGCCGCGCCCGAACGCCAATTCGCGTTAGCGCTGGCCTCCGGCCTCAGCCCTGCGC
Organism: uncultured Acidobacteriota bacterium; assembly: GCA_963702795.1. Lineage (GTDB taxonomy): Bacteria > Acidobacteriota > Terriglobia > Acidiferrales > UBA7541 > Palsa-189. The sequence continues at coordinate 57,341 of CAVPDY010000004.1, forward strand.
ACGTTGAGCCGTACCTGCGCGCCGACGTCCCCCTCCGCGTTCTGCCGGACAGCACCTATGATCTCCTGGCAGCTTCCGACGTCGCCATCGTCTCCAGCGGCACTGCCACCGTGGAAACCGCCCTGATCGACACGCCCATGGTCGTGATTTACCGCGTAGCGCCGATCACCGCCGCGATCGCCCGCCGCTTGGTTCGCACGCCGTACTTCGCCATGGTCAACCTGATCGCCGGAAAACAGGTTGTCCCCGAGCTGATCCAGAACGATTTCACGCCTGAAAACGTCGCCCGCGAGGCCGAGCATCTCCTCAACTCGCCCGAAGCTCGCGATGCCATGCGCCGCGAACTCGCCATCGTCCGCGAGCGCTTGGGCCCGCCCGGCGCCATAGACCGCGCCGCCGACATCATCGCCTCTCTGCTCAGCAGGTGATCGAGCAGAACGCAGACCCCACATGGCAAAGTTTCAACTTGCGCAAACGCGTAACATTATCGACTTGTCGGCGCTCAACCACTCGATTACGATTTCAGCCGTCTGCGGCACGGGGTCCGCCAGATTCCCCAGGAGTTCGCACATGAAACGTGTCCTTGCGGTTTTCGCGTTCGTTTTCGTCTCGCTCGCATGGATCTCAGGTTGCGGTGGCGGCGCGGGTGGTGGCGGCTTCAGCGGCGTTTCCTCGCCCAGCGCGCTCAATGGGCAATACGCCTTCGTCATGTCCGGGTTTGACGCCACCGGCAACCCCATGGGCATGGCGGGCAGCCTCACGGCCGACGGCCACGGCCATATCACAGGCGGCGCGATCGACGTGAACGACAATGGCGTCGTCGTCTCCAGCACCACCGCTCTTGCTGGCACCTACACGATCGCCGCCAATGAGCAAGCCACGATCAATATCACCACGAACATCACCGGCATTGCCCACCCGCTGGCATTTTTCATTTCGCTGCAAACCAGTGGCGTGTTCGCCGACATCATGGACGTTTCCACCAACAATTTCATCATTTCGGGCACGATGCAGCAGCAGAACTCCGCTATCTTCTCGCTCTCCGGCCTCGCCGGCGACTACGCCATAACTATCAATGGCAGAAATTCCTCCAATCCAACCTCGGTGCTTGGCCGCTTCACGCTCGGCTCAACCGGCACCAGCACGAATGTCGTTTTCGATCGCAGCATCGCTGGCATGGGCACCGCCGGCCCCACCTCAGGCGCTTCCGCATCCGTCGCATTGACTGCGCCCGATGCCAATGGCCGCGGCACCTTGACCGTCACCATCAACGACGCCTTGCTGGGAATACCACGCAAACCTTCTTCTATTACGCCATCTCAGCCGCCAGCCAGCGATTCATCGCGGTAGAGAACGACGCCCGTGGCGCCATGACTGTCGATGCCTCCCGCCAAAGCACTCCGTTCTTATCGACCACGGTCAATACGCCGGGAGCCGTCTTCGGCATGAGCGGTGTCGATACCGTCGCCGCGAACGAAATAGCGGCGGTTGGCCAGTTACAAATTGCCTCCCAGGCCATCGGAACGATCGGATTCGACTCCAACGACAATGGGGGAATCGCGTCGATTCCCACGTTGGCGAACCAGCTCGTCACTTTCGACTTGACGACCGGACGCGGCACCGTCGCCGTCAACAGCGGCACCGCTGATGGCCTCGCCGATACGCTCGTTTTTTACCTGACCTCTTCCGGAACCGGCTTCGTTCTTGACGGAACTGCGGGCGCGACCAATCGCGCCATGGCCGGAACGCTGGCCCCTCAGAGCGGCTCTCCCTTCTCGATCGCTAAGGATTTCTCCGGCCTGTCGGTCGTCCGGGCCAAGGCGTCATCGATAAATGACGCCGAAACCTTTGTTGGCGTCTTTGGCCCTGTCAGCGGCTCAGCGAGCTTCGAATTGCTCACCGACGAACGATTCCCGAGCGGTGGGAGCATTACCACGCAAACCGCCCAGGCCATCGTTCTTGCAGCAAATCTGACCAGTCTCCATCACCGGCAGAGGTACCCTGACGACGAGCGGCGGGTCCGCCCAGAGACACTCGTTTTCTACGTGATTGGCCCAAACCAGTCCGTGTGGATCAACACGACGGCTGACGGCAGGATCCTCGCCAGTCTTCTTCGCCAGTCCGCAGTAGCGATCCGAAGCGCGCGGTACAAGTTGGGCGTCCTGCGTTCAGCAAGTGCCGCTACTTGAGAACACCTCTATCTAAATCCAGTTTTTCGCAGCCGAAACCCTTGCCACGCATGTTAAAATACCCTGTGAATCGCGGAAGCCACTCGCCTGCATCATCCGCCTCTAGTAGCACAGGCACTCCTGCCTGTGCGGTTTTGTGCTCCCGTCATATAACGCGAACCGGACCCAGCGACGCGCCGTCCAACACCTCAAAAACTGACGCCCTTTGTTTTCATATTCATGCAAGTTCCTTTTGCCGCAACTCCCCTGTTTTGATATTCATACAGTTTGCCCGGGGGGTGTACCCCCCTCGCGAACAAATCCTTTGTTTTGAGGCGATTCCAAACTACTCTATCGCGTGGCGTTGCCTTCGCACCCACCGAAAGTGCCGTCGGCGTTGCGCTCGGCGCTGCGGGCCACCACTCAATCACCACGCAGCGGGCTTTGAGCGGGCGGCTGCCAGCCGCCCCTGGCCTCGCTAGGAGGCACTGCGTTCCATTTGGTCGCGCTCGTCGCGTTGCAATCCAGCCTCGCTCTGCCGTTTCTTGCAACCTAAGAGCTATCGCGTCGAGTCTCTTGGCAACTCGCGAGCCTAGGTCTAGTATCCTAGTCAGGGACAGTCGGCAGCTCCCCGTCAGGTACGGGTGCACACCATGCTCATGCCCTGCACCACTCGGACAAACATGATCCGCACAAAATGGCTGCGCTTCGCTGTCATCGGCTGCATCGCTATCCTGGCGGCCAGTGGCGCGGCTCGCGCACAAGCGCCGCCGCGGCCGCAAACGCTTCCGCAGACCGCCAGGCGCGCCGCATTTCGCGCCGTCTCCTACGACGTTACTGCGTCACTGTCGCCTGCCGATCAAACGCTTTCGGCCAAAGCTACTGTCGAATTCGAGGCCAGCGAGCCTTCGCGGAATCTGGAGTGCGAACTGCACCCGAACTTGCACCTGAGTGACGTTCTCGACGCCAACAACTCACCGGTTCCCTTCGAGCGCGACGACACCAACTACCTTCTCGTCCGCGTGACGCTGCCGAACCCGATTGGAACCGGCCAGCGAACCAAGCTGACCTTCGTCTATTCCGGTCCGCTCGCCAACGAAGAAGGCAGCCCCGTGCCGGGCATGAAGATGGCTTCGATCAGGAACGACGGTGCTTATTTGCTTCTGCCCGCGCGCTGGTTCCCTCTCACTGGCTATCCCGCGAACCGCTACACCGCGGTGTTTCACATCGATGTGCCGCAGAACTTCACCGTCGTGGGAACTGGAGTCCCCGAAGCTCCCAAGCCCTCCACAGCGAGCATCTCCGCGGCGCCCCCGGCGCCTGCGTCCCAATCCTCCCGATCATCCCTGCCCGTAAGGCCGCTGTTGGGCAACGAGAATCCGGGGCCGTCTCGCGTGGTTTATACATTTCGCTCCGACCGGCCCGAGGCCGCCGGCACCTTCGTAGCTGGTGCGCTCCAGTCTGTTCCCGTCATGGCCGAGGGACTGACCATCTCGGTCGTTGCACCATCTGCCGCATCGGGCACGACGCAGAATTATGGCGAAGCGGTCGCGCGCGCAATCGGAACTTTCTCTGACATGTTTGGACCGCTGGCGCAACCCAATGTCACCCTGGCGCAAATTCCCGACGGCACACTTTCGAGTTTCGCTGCGCCTGGCCTCTTGCTGCTCGCCCAGCGGGAATGGTTGGCGACCCCCAATGCGCGTGTGCTTGCGAACCTGGCGGCGTCGCAGTGGTGGGGCAACCAGGTGATGGCCGCGTCCGCATCGGACACCTGGCTCACGGATGGATTGACGCGCTACTGCGAAGCGCTCTACCTCGAGCAAGCAGCCGGCAAGGCGGCCGTGGATCAGGCGGTCGACGATTTTGCCATCGGCGCGCTGATGTACGAAGGCGCAGCTCCCATTGCCGAAGCGGGCCGCTTGGCGCCTTTCTCGCCTGAATATCAATCCGTGGTGATTAACAAAGGCGCCATCGTATTCCACATGCTCCGCGGACAGCTCGGCGATTCCAATTTCATGGCGCTCCTGAAGGATTTCGCCACTCAGTACTCCGGCAAGTGGGCCACCATCGACAATTTCGAGCAAATGGCCGAAGCGCGGGGCAGCCAACTGAAAGTGGATGTCATCGCGTCCACCTCGGTGGACAACTCAGACGACTCCTCCGGCCCGCCGGTGCTCAAGCACGCTCCTACCGCGGCTGGCGCCTCGGCGGCGTCCACGCCCGTCATCGGCAACGCACCCAGCGCTCCGAGCGCCGACTCCGGAACCCTCAATTTGCGGCCTTTCTTTGCGCAATGGATCCGCTCCACCGGCGTCCCGGAATTTTCCCTGGACTACACCGTATTCCGCACCCAAAACGGTTTCAAGATTGTGGGCAAGGTCAAGCAGAGTCTCGATTTCTTCCGTATGCCCGTCGAACTCGAAGTCCAGACGGAAGGCAATCCGGAATTCAAGACCATCCAGATCTCCGGCAAGGAATCCGACTTCGATCTGGAAGTTTTTGGACGGCCTAAAGCGGGTGGCATAATCCTGGACCCGCACGACTATATTCTCAAGTCCAGCGAGCGCCTGCACGTGCGGTCGATTATTGCGCGCGGCGAGGCCCTGGCCGAGCAAGGCCGCTTCTACGACGCCATCCAGCAGTACTCCCAGGCTCTGGATGTGCAAAAGAACAACTCGCTAGCCGATTTCCGCATGGGCGAGGCATTCTTCTATCAGAAAAACTATTCAGCGGCGGCCAATGCATTCCGGGACTCGCTGGATGGCGATTTGGACCAGAGTTACAGATGGGTTGAGGTTTGGTCGCACATCTACCTGGGGAAGATCTACGATGTCGCCGGGGACCGTACCCGCGCCGTCAACGAGTACAACAAAGCGGAGCAGACCAACAACGATACCGGCGGCGCGCAAGCCGAAGCCCAAAAATACATAAGACAACCGTACGCCGAGGGCTCTCAGTCTGCTGGCGCAGTAGGGACCGAAGCGTCGGCGTCCACTTCGTCGTCGTCCGCCTCGTCCGCTGCGCCCGCGCCGGCCTCGGACGCGACAACCGATCGGCCGGTACTCAAGCGCAAAACGCAGTAAGCCGCGCCTCGCCGATTCCCTTCCGCTGCACAAAAACGTAAAACGTCTCGCCCATCCCTTCCGGATGAATGAGCGTCTTCAGCAGCAGCCGCGCCTTAACACGTTCCACCTCGCTCGCCCCCGGCTCGTACAAGTCGGCGAATTCATTCGCTTGTCCAAGCGCAACGAGAAATTGCATTTGGCTGACGCAACCGCCGCGCGTCAGCCCGGCGCGGCGCCCGCACAAATCGAGCTCGGTGAAATTCACGTGCGCGGTCAAGTCCTGCTCGCCGGGCGCACGCAAAAAATCCTCCGTCGCGCGGTGCCGCGAATACGCCAGAAGGGTGCCGCGCATGTGCCGCTCATCGTAAAGCTCTGTGGCTTCGCGCCCGTAATCAACGGTAAGTACAAACCCGCGCCCCAATCGCTTCCCTGCTTCCGTGATCCACCGGCAGGCTTCGAGGCCCGCCTCTGCCTGCTGTCCCTCGCGGAGCGTTACACCTTGTTCGCGGAAGTACGATTCCAGTTCCGGGGTCGAGAGCGGGCCAAGTTCCTCCACAAGCTCATCGCCACCACAAGCGACGTACACTTCCTGCAACACGCCGTGCAAAACGACAACGCGATGGACGGGTAAAGCATCGAGCAATTCGTTGGAGAAGATACATCCGGCGGGAACCTGCGGCGGAAGCTGCTCGGCTGAAACGGCGTGTCCGCGGGAGAGATGTGCAGCCAGCATCTCGCCATGCTCGCTGCGGCGCGACGCGGACTGTTCGACGGCTACGTAGCACAACGCATCGTAAAAAGAGCTGAGCTGGCTTGCGGCGAAGTCCAAAATCTGAGCGGCCAGCCGCCCGGTGCCCGCGGCGACCTCTACCGCCCAGAACTCCGCGGGACGCCCGAGTACTTCCCACATCTCCGCGAGTTGGCGCGCCAGCAGGCGGCCGAAAATCGGGTGGACATCGACGCTTGTGTAGAAATCGGCGAAGCGCTGACTATCCTTGCGGCTGTAGTAGCCGAATTCAGGATGATAAAGGCACTCGCGCATGAATTCGGCGAAGGGAATCGGCCCAGCGCGGTGAATCCGCTCCGCCAGAATCCGCGCCAGAGGCGTGGACACCGCGGACACCTTTATGCGTCCTTGCGTTGCGGGTTGCATGTGAACATCTCGATCACGTAGTCGTGCAAGCAGTCGTAGAGCTGCCGTTGAAAAGTCCAGGGGAACTGTGAGTGCTCAATCTCACGCGGCTGCAGGATAAATTCGTAGCTGTGTACCTCGACTCCGGTCGGCTTGAAGCGAATCTGAACCGCAACACCGTTTGCCGCAGCCCTAGCGTCAAAATCAAAAAGGGGGTGTTCGTATCGGGCGAGCTCGCGACGAACCTTCTCGACCAGATCGCTCAAGGGAATTGGCGCGCGGCCGGGAGATTGCACTTCGGCGCTCAGACGGACTCGGACTTTGCCGGCTCGGGTTCGGCGAGTTCGCCGCGCTCTTTCATCTCGCGCATGGCCTTTTCAAACGCCGCCAGGGCCTTGGCGTCATACAGCACGAAACGGATTTTCTCCAGTGAACTGGGGCCCTTCAAATGTTTCACTGCCTCGTGAAGCATGATGTCCGCGCATTCGGAAAGGGGAAAGCCCCCGATGCCCGTGCCGATGGCCGGTATGGCAATGGTCCGGAGTCCCTTCTCGGACGCGATGCGCAGCGCATGTGCGGTCGAGCCCCGCAAGGCCCGGGCCGTTGTGTGCCCCCCCAGCTCCATGCTCGCCGCGTGAACGATGTGGCGGGCCTTGAGCTTGCCTCCGGAGGTAATCGCCGCACCGCCCAAAGGGATGGACCCGATCTGGTTGCACTCCTGCTGGATCGAGTCGCCGCCCTTGCGGCGAATGACGCCCGCCAAGCCGCCGCCCAGCTGAAGCTCGTTATTCGCGGCGTTGACGATGGCGTCGACGCTCATTTCCGTGAGATCGCCCTGCTCCAAGACTATCTTTTCGTCGAGACTCATAACGGTCATGACGCAATCATAGCAAACAGCGGGCATCGAAACACGGAGTCCCTCCCAGCCCGGGCTCAGCGCACCAGTTTCTCCAGTTCCTCGGGATCAAATCCCAGCACGATGCGGCCGCCGCGAATCACCACGGGACGGCGAATCAGGTTCGGCTCAGCGGCCATCCATCGCAAGGCTTCGGCCCGGGTGGGGGGCTGCAGACCCATTTGCTTCTGACGATAGAGTTCATTGCGCGGGTTCAGGAACATCCGGTAATCGCGGTCGCCGATCAACTGATCGAGCTCTTCAAAGCTCAGGCGATCCTTGCCGATGTCCCGTAGATCGAGATCGGCGCCCTTAGCTTCGAGCAGGCCGCGAGCCTTGCGGCAACTCGTTCAGGTAGGCTTCTGAAAAAACTTTAGCCTTATCTTGCCTTTCGGTGAGCTTTTCGATTTTGCGGCCATCGACGTGGTTACCCCCTAACGTGATGCGGCGATCCACTGTTCTGTGCAAGTGTTCGACCTAATCCGGTAACTTCTGAAGAAAAGCGCCCAACTGCCGGAAATAGCGCAGCTTCACGCCATTACCGATGGCATTCTGCCCGCTGGTCGAAGGCAACACGAACACGCGCGCTCCGTAGAGCTCCTCCTTCTGCAAACCGAGCTTGCAGGTCCGCTGCGCGAACTTCTCGTAGGCAAACTTGCCGTTAAACGCGACGACCTTGGGGGCGAATTCCTCGATCTTGCTGGCCAGCACAATACGCCCTTCCGCGAACTCATGACGTTCCAGCTCCTCGATGCCGTGGGTTGCTCTCTTCACCAGGTCCGTGAGGCCAATGCCGAATTCGATCACGCGGTTGTCGGCTTTGGAGTCCAGCAATTCCGGCACGATGCCTCCCTCGTAAAGCAGAGGCCAAAATTGGTTTCCGCGCCCCGCGTAGTAGTGTCCCACGCGCGCGGAACGATCGCCCGGATTGCAGCCAACCACCAGCAGCTTCATTCCGCGGCGCAGATAATCTGGCAAAGTAGGCATGGCTTGGGCCTAGTCGGAAACCCATTCACGCAAAGCCGCTAGGATTTGACGCCCCCGGTCAGGTCAGGATCATCGTACCCGAAGACAAGCCTGTCCGCGCGCGTGATTTCCACGGGCACCCGCCAAACAGCTAACTTTTCTGCATCCAACGGGCTCCTCATAGCGTCCAATTTTTCGGGGGATACCGATGCTTTCTTGTGTAAAGACCTGTGCTAATCTGCTGGTTGGCCCTGTGATGGCTGCCGCGCGGGCCAACCGGATGCAACCCATGGCCTCATCTAACCCCAAGCCGCTGCCTTCGACGATCGTCCGCGACGACGAAGGGGCACTGGTTCAAGCCGCCAAATCCGGAGACCTCGCGGCCTTCGAAGAACTGGTGAACCGCTACGAGCGCAGAATCTTCCGGCTCACCATGCATATCACCCAGAATCGCGAGGACGCCGAGGATGCCACGCAGGATGCGTTCCTGAAATCCTTTAAGAATCTCGATAATTTCGAGGGAAGCTCACGCTTCTACACCTGGCTGGTTCGGATCGCCGTGAACGAAGCGCTGATGCGCTTGCGCCGCCGCCGGCCAAACGTCGTTTCGCTGGACGAGCCGGTGGAAACCGAAGAGGATCTCATACCGCATCAGATCAAGGACTGGGGCCCGACGCCCGAGCAGCGCTTCGCCAGCACGGAGATGAATGCCATTCTCTCGACTGCCATTAGCGAGCTGGAACCCGCGTATCGTACGGTGTTCCTGCTGCGGGATACCGAGCAGCTCTCGACCGAAGAGACGGCCAAGATGCTCGGAATTTCGGAAGCTGCGGTAAAATCCAGGTTATTGCGGGCCCGCTTGAAGCTGCGCCAAAAGCTGGGCCGCGTTCTGGAACGGAGCGCCAACGCGTGAACTGCCGGGGCGTCATTCGCGAGCTTTGTGAGTACCTCGACGGGGATCTCGATCGAGCGACGCTGACCGACATTGAAGTGCACCTGGCACGCTGCGAGGACTGTCGATTGGTGGTGGACACCACGCGGAAGACCATCGACATTTTCTGTAAAGCCGAACCGGTCCCGCTGCCGGAAGACGTCCGTCACCGCCTCCACGAAGCGCTTTTCCATCGGATCGGCCGCAAACCCACCGCTTAGCCCAATCCCAATCACTCTGCGTTCCGATGGAGCGTCTTTCCTCTCGCTTAGTGTTGTAATTCTCCGAGCGGCACGTGCCGGCCGAGCCCTTGGTGTTCGGCCCGCTCGAAAACCCGCGCCGCCACGGCAATGTCCCACGTAGCGATGCCGACCGATTTGAATAATGTGATCTGCTCGCCGTTGGCGCGGCCGGGCAACTTGCCAGAAACAATCTCCGCCAACTCGCACACCCGGCTCCATCCCGAAGGATCCTGCTTGAAGGGTTCGATCAGGTCGCCCGCCTCGATCTGGGCCTGTTCCTTCGAATCCACGGCGATAATCGAGGCGCGGGACACAGCGTCGCCATCCAATTCGCGCCGGAAGGCAAAATTGCCGCCGGCAGCGTTCACGTGCGCGCCAGGAGCAAGCCACGCTCCGGAAACCACGGGCTTGATCGTATTGGTCATCGTGATCACGATGCCCGCTTCGCGAACCGCCTCCTCCGCCGAAGTCACCGCGATCATGGGCAAGCCGAGGCGCTCATTCATTTCCTGGCAGAAGTCGGCGCGACGCACGGGATCCCGCCCAAAAGCGCGGACGCTCTCGAGTTTTCTGACCTCGCTGACGGCCTGCAACTGCGTGCGCGCCTGCAGACCCGTGCCAATGATGCCGGCGACGCTCGCGTCCGGCCGCGCCATGTATTTCGTGGCCACGCCGGTGGCCGCGCCGGTGCGCATCTGGCCCAGGAAATCCGCTTCGATGATGGCGGCCAGCTCGCCCGTCGTGGCGCGGTACAGCAGCACCACGAACCGCGCCGCGCCGTGCGCCACTGTGTAGACCTTCAGTCCCATCCAGCCGTCCGCGCGATCGGCCGCCGCCATATAGTTCAGGAACACGCGCTCGGGCAGCTCGAATCTCTGCCGCGGATGCAACCAAGCATCCCCGGCGGCCTGACGGCGAAATGATTGCTCGACGGCTTCGATGGCAGTCGGCATATCCAGCACCACCCGAACGTCGTCCTCGCTCAGCACAAGTGTCACGGCAGCCTCACAGGTGAATTCGAAAGCGCAACACGCGGGGCGCGCTCGGGTCGAGCACGATCAACTCGCCCGCCGGGCTCAAAGCCAAGCTGCCGGCATTCCGCGGCGCCGCGTCCAGCCGGTCGCCTAAATTGTCAGCCAGCCGCTTCTGTCCATCCAGCGTCCAAACGACGAGCCGCGGGCTGCCCCCGCGCAGCATGAACACATAATTCGACGACACCGCCAAGCTCAATAGCGGCGCCGGATCGTCGCCGGAGTCAGCCCAGGCGGCAACTCGCATGCCCTCTCGCGTGAATTTCACGACGCGATTCGTCTGGGCGTCGCCGACGTACACAAATCCATCCTGCCCCACGGCGGCGACCACAGGTTTGGGGGGCTTTCCCGCTGCTGCATCTGGCGGCACTCTCCAGATGCGCTCGATCTTCCCTTGGCTGCTGAGGACCTGAATTCGTCCTCCGGAAGGATCTGGAACAAAAACCGCTCCATCGGCAGCAACGCTGAAGCCAAACGGGCCAGTAAGATTGCGCTCCGGCGCGATCGGCAATGAGCGCAAGAAGTCGCCCTCGGGAAAATAGACCCGTATTTGCCCGGCAGCCGCCTCGGCAATGTAGATGCCGCCGCCGCTATCCACGGCAAGGCCGGAGGCGTGGCGAACTCCGTCGGCTTCGAAAGAAATGAGCGGCACGCCGGTGGAGTCAAATTTGTGCAGCAACCCGCTCCCGCGGCTGGCGAGATAGACTCGCCCAAACGTATCCACGGCCGGCCCAACGGGATCGGCCAGTTGCCCCGGGCCATCCCCGGCAACGCCCCACTGTCCGATGAACTCAAGTGCAGGCTGTTGCGGCACAACAGCCGCCTGTGGCTGAACGCGTGAACACCCGGCGAGAAAAAAAACCGCCACAGCCGCCACGACCATGGGGCGCCGGGCACATCGACTTGCCGAACCGGCTCGCATTACCGCGCACTGCGTGCCGCAGGCTGAACTTCGCGAACGCGGCGCACGATCGTCTGCTTCATGTGGTAGACGCGCTCGACGCCACCTTCGTCGATCTCAGCGAATCGGAACTCGGCGCCGTCCGGCGTCGCCTTCGCGCGGATGGGGAACTCGCCGCACAAATCATTTTCGACGTATGCCGTTTCATAACGCTGCCGCGCCGCGCCCCAGGTGTACACGCGCAAGGCCGTGAAGTCGCAGGGCTGCCCTTCCCCGCCGCGTGCTCCCGCAACCAGATACTGCGGCCGCTCGCCGCCGTCGCTGGACACCTTGTTGAGCGCCATCCACGCCACAATGCGCAACGCCGCCGAAGTCGCGTAATCCCCGATCGGCGCCGGTGGCTCGAGCTCGATGAAACGAGCCAGCACCCAGCCGGCAATCGGAACATCCGGACCGGCAGCGCCACTCTGCGTTCCGGCGGTCGACGATGAATCGGCCGGTTGGGCCACAGCCACGCCGCCCTGGCCCGCCTCGTGCAGCACCAGCAACCAATCCTCCTGTTTTGGCTGGCCCGCTTCGGATCCGGCAGCGCCCGTCCCCGAGACATCCCCATCCGGGGATCCCTCCTGCGCAGTCGGCGCCGGAGCGGTCGAGGCTGGAGCGGCGGCCACTTTACGTTCGAGCACAACAACCGGAACATTGCGGCCGAACTGAAAGACGCGAGTTGCCGTACGATTCGGCTCCATGTGGACATTGCTTACGGCGCGGGTGTGGCCGCTGGCCTGCACAGGCATGGCCCGCGCGCTCGCCAGCAAATCGGCAGCGCGTTGCCAAAGGTCCGGCGCCAGCAGCGTTTGCGCGTCCACCCAACCTTGAACGCCGGCGTCGCTGCGCACATCGGCCATTTCTCCCGAATGGCCCAGCACCGCGACCCGTTCTCCATAAGGCAGCTCTCCCACTCGCTCACGCACTTGCGCCGTCGTGCTCCAAACGATGGCCGAGCGGTCATTGACGTAAGCGGCGGAGACGGGCTCCGGCGGCTTCCGTCGGGCCCACCAGATCAGCCCCATGATGACGAGCAGCACCAGTGCGGGAATCAATCGTGTGCGTATCGCTGACGCCATCAGGCCCTAACTCCAAAGCAAATACCGATACTTCGCGCGGCTTGACCGTTTTTGCCTGTCTGAATGATGTGCTCGCCTGTGTGGACTATATCAACCGCCCTCATAACGCTGCGAGAGGCGGCGCTCCAACTGACGCCATCACCGCCGCCGTTGGCGATTCCGATGGTTCGCCCGACGATTCGTCCGGTAGTCTGAATGTCCGTATTCAACTCTGTGTGAATCTCTATGTCGCAGACCAATTCTACACTATCCGTCGTCATGCCCAGCCCAACGCAGCATTATCCGATCCGGTTGCCGCGCACGAGTGCGGGCTGTACTTGCGACCCACGCAAACAAGCCCGCATTGCACCGTTGTTACCAGAAAAAATGGGCGGGAATTAGAGCGCGACGAGATCGCGAACGGCGGCTACCAGATCGTGCGTCTGCGGCAGGATCGCGTCCTCGAGCACTGGCTGATACGCGCAGAAAGTGTCCTTGGCGGCGACGCGGCGTACGGGCGCGTCCAGTTCATCGAAGAGCTCATCGGCGATGCGCGCGGCGATCTCGGCGCCGTAGCCCCAGGAGCGCATGTCTTCGTACGCGACGATGACGCGGTTAGTCTTGGTCACGCTGCGCGCAATCGCTTCCCAGTCGTAGGGCGAGAGCGAGCGCAGGTCCACGATTTCGGTCGAGATGCCGTCGCGATCCAGTTCGAGGGCGGCCATTTCGGCGCGGTGCACCAACGCGCCGTAAGTGATGATGCTGATATCGGTACCCTCGCGCACGACGCGCCCCTGGCCGAAGGGAATGGTGTAGTCCGGCCCCGGATACGGCGAACGGTTATACGGCTGCCGGTAAAGATGCTTGTGCTCAAGAAACATCACCGGGTCGTCGGAGCGAATCGCAGTACGCAGCAGGCCACAAAGGTCGGCGGCATTGGAAGGCATCACCACGCGCAAGCCGGGGCAGTGCGTGAAAATCACCTCTCCAGACTGGCTGTGGTAAATGCCGCCGCCGGTGAGGTAGCCGCCAATGGCCGCGCGAATCACGACAGGCGCTTTGAAAACACCCGACGAGCGCCAGCGCGTCAGTGCCAGTTCGTCGCGAATCTGCATCGTCGCCGGCCAGATGTAGTCGAAGAACTGTATCTCCACGACCGGTTTCATTCCGCGCAGTGCCATGCCAACGGCTCGCCCGACGATATTGGCCTCGGCCAAGGGCGAATCGAAGACGCGTTTGCCGCCGAAACGCCGCTGCAAACCGGCGGTAGCTTTAAAGACTCCGCCCTTGCCTTTCACGAGGTCGAGATTCTTCTCGCGGCTGCAATCGGCAACGTCCTCGCCGAAAATGACGATGCGGGCGTCCCGCTCCATCTCATCCGCCAGCGTGGCAGGAATCATCTCGAGCATAGTCTTCGGCTCGCCGGAAAACTTCGGCTCGGCCGCGAACGTACGGGCAGTCGGATCGATGTCCGGCGAATAGACCCACTGGATGACGGATTCTTTGGCGGCTGGCTCGGCGGTGAGGGCGCGATCGGTGGCTTCGATGATTTCCTGGTCTACTTCGGCTTCCAGCCTCTCCAGTTCCTTTTCGCTGAGAAAACCTTCTCGAATCAAGAACAGCCCAAAACGAGGAATGGGATCGCGCCGCGCCTCTTCCTCGCGCTCCTCGGGCGTCTTGTAGAGTTTGTCGTCGTCTGAAAGCGAGTGCGAATACGGCCGTGTGACGTGCGCGTGAACCAGCGCAGGCCCCTTTCGCGTGCGACAGTAGGCCACGGCATTCCGCAGAGCATCGTAGCTTGCCAGCGGGTCGGTGCCGTCGCATTCCGCAATATGCAGCCCTGGGTACTGGGTAAGGAGCTTCGAGATATTTCCGCCGGGCGTCTGCACTTCGACCGGCACGGAGATGGCAAAGCCGTTGTCTTCGACCAGAAACAGCACCGGCGCTTGCTCTTGGCATGCCGTGTTCAGCGCCTCATAAAACTCACCCTCGCTGGTCATGCCGTCGCCGCCGGAGACGTACACGATTTCGTCACTCTCGTGCGCGAGGAATTTGCCGAGCGGCGCCGCCTGAGCCTGCGCGAGGGCTTCCGGGAACGCGTCAAAATATTGCGACGCCTCCGCCGCTCCCACGCCGTGCAGCCATTGCATGCCAGCGGTCGAGGAATTTTCCAGGATGTGCAATCTCGGATTGCCCCAGTGGCAAGGCATCTGGCGTCCGCCGGACGCGGGGTCGTCCTTGGCGCCCACCGCTTGCAGCAGCATGTCCAGCGGTGTCACGCCCAAACTCAGGCACAACGCGCGATCGCGATAGTAGGCGAAGAACCAGTCGTGTCCCGGGCGCAGGGCTTCGCCGGCCGCCACCAGAACCGCTTCGTGGCCGGCGCCGCTGATTTGGAAGAAGGTCTTGTTTTGCCGTTTGAGTTGAATTTCGCGGTCGTCCATGCGCCGCGAAAGATACATGATCCGGTACATCCGGATCAGTTGTTCGCGGGTAAGTCCATGGTAGCGGCTCAATTCCACCTGAGACGACTTGTCGCTGGCTTGCACCCGCATGCGGACTCACCTCACCGGGAACTGGAGCATGACCCAATCACGAAGCCATTTTATAGCGAAATGGAATGTGCTGATAGACCCGCCGGCCATGTGACCGTCCAAGATATGCGGCGGCAAATAGCGGATGAGCCAAAGCGAACCTATTCCAGATCGTCAAAGCGCTTGGTCGTGGGCGCGAATTCATCGTCACTCTGGCGGATGACCTTCGGGTGCGCCTCTTTGAAGGGCGCCTCGGAAGGAATGCGCTCGATCCAACGTTGCTGCGAAAGCTTTTCATGATCGGAAAAATCCAGACGCACGATCATGAGGATTCGCTGGCCTTCCGAGCCGTCGTCTTTCTTTGCTTTGCCCTCTTCTTTGTCTTTCCGCTCTTCCCGGTCGATTTTGAGCAGCAACTTCTTGTCCAGCCGGAAAGCCTGCTTCCAACGATCAATGCGGTGACGCGCCTGCTGCGCGGCCTCTTCATCGGAACCGAAATCGAAAATAAGAAACGATTGTGCCATGTTTCTAGCTATATCGGCTCCGGCGCGCCGCGTCAAGGGCAGAAGAATGCAACATTTCCGATTGAATTTCTATCGCACAGGGGTATAAGCTTCCCGTGGTGAAGTTCGCATGAAGCGTAAATGCATCGCCTTCGTCGGAATGATCGCCCTGGCCTTCGCGTATCTGCCAGGAGTGCTGAGCATTTTGAGTGCGAACCTATCGCCCACTTGCTGCGCGGGAATGCTCTGCCCCATGCACAATATGGCGGGCGGTCATATGAATTGCGGCATGGACATGAGTCATCCCGGCACGACATGCGAAGCATGCCCTTGCCGGACTCCTCAATACACTGCCGCGTTAATCTTCAATCGCGTCGCTCCTCCAATGCTCTCTGGCGAGCGCCCTGCCGGAGCGGTGCCGGCGCTGCATCTGATCGCGCCACCCAGCATCAAACTCGAAGTCGTTTCTCCTCCTCCTCGCCTGGCAGTCAGCTAGCTGACGAATCCGTCTGGAAGGTTTCGAGCGAGTAGCATATTCACGTTCCTCCGTCGGGAGGACGTGTCGGATTTTGCCTTGATCGGCGAGGAGAAACACCATGTGGAAATTTCTATCGGTGGTGAGCGCTTTGTGTTTATTGCTTGGCGCACCGGCGGCGCACGCCACGATTTTCGGCACGGTGAAAGGTGTAGTGCACGATCCTCAGCATCGGCCGATTCAGAACGCGACCGTCACGCTCAAAGCCGTCGATTCCGAATGGATGCAAACGCAAGCGTCAAGCGACAGCGGGGCATTTGAGTTTGACACGGTTCCAATCGGAAACTACACGGTGACTGTGACTCTGCAAGGATTCCAGCAGCAACAGCAAAGCGTGATTGTGCGGTCCGATACCAGCCCCGAGCTTCATTTCGAGCTGGGAATTGCCACCGTCAGCCAAAATGCAGAGGTCGTCGGCACGCCGGTCGTGGCTGCGACGGACACGATCACGACGACTTCGCTGCTGAGCCGCGCGGATATTCAAGCCGCTCCCGGCGCGGATCGAACCGACAGCATGGCCATGATCACGGATAATGTGCCCGGAGCTTACATGGTCCACGATATGCTTCACATCCGCGGCGGACACCAGTTTACGTGGCTCATTGATGGCGTCCCGGTTCCGAACACCAATATCGCCGACAATGTGGGCCCGCAGATTGATCCCAAGGATCTCGACTACGTCGAAGTGCAGCGGGGCAGCTACGACGCGGAATACGGCGACCGGACATATGGGATTTTCAACGCGGTCCCGCGCACTGGATTTGAACGCGACAAGGAATGCGAGCTCGTGCTGAGTTTTGGAAACTACTATCAAACGAACAATCAGATTAATTGCGGAGGGCACACGCAGCGGTTTGCCTATTACGGTAGCCTGGATGGGAACCGGACCAATCTGGGGTTGGAAACGCCCGTGCCGCAAATCCTGCACGATGCCGGGAACGGCTACGGCGGATTTGCCGACTTCATCTTCAATGCAGGTCCAAAGGATCAACTGCGCTGGGTCACGTCGCTGCGACAGGATTACTTTCAGATTCCGGATCCCCCGACCAGCGAAATCAGCCAGCCGTTTCCCTATTCGCCGGAGACGGTTGTGGTCACGCCGATTCCAGGCGCTGTGCAGGATGACAGCCAAAGAGAAAGTGATGGGATGGTGAATCTCTCCTGGATCCACACGTTCGCTCACGAAGGGATTCTGAATGTTTCGCCGTTCTACCATTTCAATTCCTCGAACTACGACAGCTCGCCTTTCGATTCCCCGAATGCAGTCACCGTGCACCGGACCTCGTCCTACCTCGGGACGCAGGCGACGGTCGGATCGACGGTGGCTCGTAACACGTGGCAAGCCGGCATCTACGGGTTCTGGCAGCGCGATAACCAGATGTTCGGCGTGCGGTTCACGAATCCGGTGGCTTCGCCGCTCCAAGTACAGCAGATGGTCAACGGAAACGTGGAAGCGTTTTTTGTACAAGACAAATACGCCGTAACGTCCTGGCTAACTCTGGACGGCGGCGTTCGTCTGACGCATTTCTCTTCTCCATCGGTCTCGGAAGATGCGACGAGTCCGCGGGCGGGCCTTGCGGTGAAGATTCCGCGTCTCAATTGGGTGTTTCGAGGCTTCTACGGGCAGTTCTATCAGGCGCCTCCTCTGATCACCATCGGCGGATCGTTGCTGGGACTCGTGAACACACCCAATAGCGACCTAAACCCGCAGCAGTTCGTCCCGCTAAACGGAGAACGGGACACGGAGAGTCAATTCGGCGTGACGATACCGTACAAAGGATGGACCGCGGACGTAGACACATTCCGCACTCGTAGTTACAACTTTTTGGATCACGGAAACATCAACTACGTATTGGACGATCAGGTCTATTCCACGAACATCTATCTGCCGCTGACGACCCAGAATGCGCTCATCCGCGGATGGGAACTGACTATACGGTCGCCCCGCCTGTGGAACAGAGGCCAAGCGCATCTGGCCTACTCGAATCAGGTTGCGGAGTTCATGGGCACCATCACCGGAGGCCTGACGATTCCTGGAGCGCCGCCGCAGGCCGGATGGGCGCCGCTCGATCACGATCAGCGAAACACGCTCGTTGTCGGCTTTGATACGAGCCTGCCGCGGAGAACGACCTTTTCCGCGAATGTCACCTACGGTTCCGGTTTTTCCAATGGAGCCTACGACGATACCTTGTCCCCTCTGCCGCCGGAATATTTGTCGTGGCACACGACCGTGGATTTGATGGTGGGCAAGTCCTTCGGGGAGCGTTTTTCGGTTTCGGTGAACGCAGTCAATGTCGCCAATAGTCACTTGCTGATCGACGACAGCCTCACCTTCGGCGGCTTCCATTACGATGATCCGCGAGAGGTCTATGGGGAGTTGCGCTATCACTTCCATTACTGACAAATGTCGGGACCTGTTTCCCCGAAGGAGGTCAAACGTGCAATCGACTTCAAATTCGCGCCCGCCGGGCGCCGGACTTGCGGCTACTTGCCTCGTGCTCGCCGGGCTGCTGATCCTGGGCGGGTGTCAAAACCCGGATAAGCACTACGCTCTGCGCGGGCGCGTCATTTCCAAGGACGTGTCGGCACAGCAAATCACGGTCGATAACGAAGACATTCCTGGTTTCATGCCAGCGATGACCATGCCCTACCCCGTGAAGGATCCGCAAGGGCTCAACGCCGTTCAGCCGGGCGACAAAATCTCGGCGGACGTGGTGGTCCGGGAGGGTTACTGGCTGCAGCACCTCGTCATCACGGATCAGAGCGGCCGGGGTTCGGTTCCGGCAACTACGGCGACACAGGAACTCTCGCCGGGCGCCGCGGTTCCCGACGTGCCCATGATCGATCAGGATGGCAAGACCCTGCATCTTCGCCAGTTCAAGGGCAAGGCCGTGCTGCTGACGTTCATCTACACGCGATGCCCGCTGCCAAACTTCTGTCCGCTCATCAGCAGCGAGTTCGCGGAGATTCACAAGGAGTTGAAGAAAAACTCTGACGATTTGAAACGGACTCATCTGGTCAGCGTCAGTCTCGATCCCGCTTACGATACCGCGCCGGTCCTGCGGAAATACGGCTTGGCATATCTCCAGGACGACGCCAGGGGATTCCAACACTGGGACTTCGTATCCACCACACCGCAGGATCTCGAAAAGCTCGCGGCTGCATTCGGGCTGCAATACAGCGAGCAGGACAATCAGATCGCGCACAGCATGGAAACGGTCTTGCTCGCTACCAATGGAACCGTGGCGAAATCCTGGCCCGGCAACGAATGGAAAACCAGCGAAGTACTCGCAGCCGTGAAACAAGCGGAAGCGGTATCGAGATGACATTTCGAGAGGAGGCTCAATGAAGCGCACGAAAAACGTACTGTGTCTGATCCCGTTGGTCTTTCTGGTCATGGCCCTTGGGGCTCTTGCGCAATCCAAGGATCAGCAGTCGAAAGTGCAACACTACAAGATGCAAGGTACGGTGAAGTCGGTGGACAACAAAGAGCACAAGCTGACTGTGCAGCACGGTGATATTCCCGGATTCATGGCGGCCATGACCATGGCATATCCCACGGGGAAGACCGAAGATCTGAGCAAAGTCGCCCCGGGCGATCAGATTCAAGCAGACGTGGTTGTCAGCGACAGCGAGGCACATCTGGAGAACATCAAGGTCACCAACCATGCCAAGGCTAAGGACGCTAAGGATAACCAGAAGTAGAACGGGACGGCTTTGCGAAGCTGGTTTGGCGTCGATCTTGACGATTTTCGTAATCGGCTGTTCGCGCCTAGGCTCAACCCACGGCGCCCCTGCTCAGGAGGCTCCGCTGAGAGGCAAACAGCTATACGACCAATACTGCGCGATGTGCCACGACGCAACCGATCTTCATCTGATCAAGGACCCGCCCAAGCTGGATGGCCTTTTTCAGAAGCAGACGCTTCCCAGCGGAGAGCCGGCGACGGACGAGCAGGTGCGGAAAACGATTCTCGACGGCCGGGGCATCATGCCGCCGTTTGAGCAGAACCTCGACGCTGAGGACGTGAACGAGCTGCTGCGATATCTGCATACTCGCTGACCGACCGGGATCCGCGACTGGCACCGGCACATTTCTGCGAAAGCGCGGCGCATCGCGTGGCACGAATGTGGTTCGCTTCTTTCCGCTCTGCTATTCTCCACAGGCCGCCTCGGCGGAAGATGCGATGAACCAACCCAGCGTGAACAACGGCACGTGGCTGAATCGCACGGTGGTCGCCGTGGGCCTCACCAGCCTGGCCAGCGACTGGAGCCACGAGATGGCCACGGCCATCCTCCCGGCACTGCTTCTTTCCCTTGGCGCCGGCCCCGGCTGGCTTGGCGCGATTGAGGGAATCGCGGACGGTCTCTCAAGCTTCACGAAGCTGGCGGCGGGACATTGGACGGACCGGCTGCGGCGCCGCAAGCCGCTGGTTGTGAGCGCTTACGCGGTGACCGCATTAGCGACTGGTTCGCTCGCGTTCGTGCGAAGCGCATTGGACGTCTTGTTTGCCCGCAGCGCGACACGGCTTGGCCGAGGCCTGCGCACGCCAGGACGGAAAGCCCTGCTAGCCGCAGCAGTACCACCCGAGGCCTACGGCCGAGCGTTTGGCTTCGAACGCATGATGGATACGCTCGGCGCGATCGTGGCGCCCGTCACGGCGATCTGGCTGCTGGGCGCCACGGGTCACAACTATCGCCGCGTATTCCTTTGGACTCTGGTGCCAGGCCTGCTCGCGGCACTGATCTTTGGCGTCTTCGTCCAGGAAAAGTCTAGCGAACAGCGTTCTAAAGCGTCCTTCGTGGCGGGATTGCAGGATCTTCCCCTGAATTTCCGCTGGTTTCTGCTTGCGGTTGGCATCTTTGGGCTCGGCGACTTTTCGCACACCATGCTTATTCTTTACGCGACGCGCGCGCTGGCGCCGCGGATTGGATTGGCGCTGGCGTCGACAATGGCCGTCGGACTCTATCTGCTGCACAACGTTTTCTACGCTGCGTTCGCCTATGTGGGCGGCTGGCTGAGCGATCACGTGCGGCAGCGCAAGATTGTTCTCGCCGGCGGGTTTGCGCTGGCTGTCGCGATGGCCGCGCTCTTGATCCCTGCGCCATCCAATCACCTGCTCCTGGCAGCCGTGTTTGCGCTGGCGGGAATGTTTGTGGGCGTGAATGAAGCGCTGGAGGATTCGATCGCCGCCGAATTGGTGTCCCCGGAGCAACACGGCATGGCTTTCGGCACGATGGATGCAGTAAACGCCGTCGGAGACTTTGGCTCGAGCCTGCTCATCGGGCTGCTCTGGAGCGCTTACTCGCCGACGGCTGGATTCGCCGTCGCTGGCTTGCTGTTCCTCGCAGGCCTGGTCCTGCTTCTGCGCCCCCGCTCTGCGTAAATCCTCAGGAAAATCGCCGCACGAACCATGTTGCGTGTTCCAGCGCATCGTGTTAGCGTTAGCGAACAAAAAGCGAATTAATGGAGGCACCCGTGCATCACTCTCTCGCTGTTCATCGCGCCGCACCGCTGGCGGAGGTTCGGGAAATCGTCGATCGTCTCGCCGCGCAGGACCGCACGGGCGAGGTCATCACCGCCGTGCACCACATTCCGGCACGCGAGGCGCAGTGGGCGCCCATGCCGCACTGGGTGCGGCCAGAACTGCGCGCCGCATACGCCGCCAAGGGTATCGATCGGCTCTATTCGCATCAGGCGCAGACCGCCGACATAGCGCACGCCGGGCGCAACGCCGTCGTCGTTACGCCTACAGCTTCTGGCAAGACGCTTTGCTACAACCTGCCGATCCTGAACGCGGTACTGGAAAATCCGGACGCCCGCGCGCTGTACCTCTTCCCTACCAAAGCGCTGGCGCAAGACCAACTGGCTGAACTGCACGATATGGGCCAGCGGCTCGACAACCGCTTCGGCGTATTCACCTACGATGGCGATACGCCGACCGACGCACGCCCCGCGATTCGCGAACGCGGGCACATTGTCCTCACAAACCCGGACATGCTGCATGCCGGCGTCTTGCCGCACCATACGCGCTGGACGCGTCTTTTCGAAAACTTGCGCTATATCGTGCTCGACGAGCTGCACACCTATCGCGGTGTTTTCGGCAGCCACCTTGCGAATGTGCTGCGGAGGTTGCGGCGCGTGGCGCAGTTCTATGGGGCGTCGCCGCAATTCATCGCTTGCTCGGCGACAATCGCCAATCCAGGAGAGCTGGCCGAACGGCTGACCGAGACGGAATTCGACTGCATTTCGGAGAATGGGGCGCCCTCGGGCGAGAAATGCTTCGTGTTTTACAACCCGCCTGTGGTGAACCGTTACTTGGGTATACGGCGCGGGTATATCGGCGAGGCGTCGCGGCTGGCGCAGGAGTTCCTAAAGCGCGGCTTGCAAACTCTTGTTTTTGCGAACAGCCGGTTGCATACGGAATTGCTGCTGACCTATTTGCAGCAGGCGAATCCGGCCGCTCCGGGACAGGCCCAACCCGTGCGCGGCTATCGTGGCGGGTATCTGCCGGGCGAGCGCCGCGAGATCGAACGCGGATTGCGCCAGGGGCGCGTGCGAGGCGTGGTCTCGACAAATGCGCTAGAGCTGGGTATCGACGTGGGATCTCTCGACGCCGTGGTGATGGCGGGGTATCCGGGGGCAATCGCCTCCACATGGCAGCGCGCGGGACGCGCCGGCCGGCGCAACGGAAGCTCGTGCGCGCTTTTGGTGGCGTCGTCCGCGCCCATCGACCAATTTATCGTGCAGCATCCCGAGTATTTCTTTGGCCGCTCGCCTGAACATGCCTTCGTACAGCCGGACAATTTGGAAATTCTGGTGAACCATTTGAAGTGCGCGGCCTTCGAGCTGCCGATCGCTGCGGATGAGAATTTCGGCGGAATCGAGCTTGCGCCGCTTTGCGAACGACTGGCCGAGGCCGGATTCCTGCACCGCGCCGCCGACCACTGGCACTGGGTCGAACAGGCTTATCCAGCGGACGCGGTGAGCCTGCGCGCGGTGACGTCGGACAACTTCGTGATCGTCGATATAACGGGGCCGCCGGAGGTGATCGGCGAAGTGGATTTCTCGAGCGCGCTCACGACTGTTCATCCCAAGGCCGTCTACCTCCATCAGGGACAGCAATACCAGGTGGAGCGGCTGGACTTCGACGAGAGGAGGGCTTACGTGAAGCGCGTGGACCTGGAGTACTACACGGACGCGATTCGTTACACGCAGGTACGCGTGCTGGAGCAAGCCGAGACTGCCAGGCTTGCTCAGGGCGTGCCGCCACACGACGCCGGCGCGGCGCGCGCGCATGGCGATGTGCTGGTTCGGTCGCAAGTGGTGGGCTTCAAGAAGATCAAATTCTTTACCAATGAAAATGTGGGCTCGGGCAAGCTCGAGCTTCCCGAGAATGAAATGCACACGACGGCGTTTTGGTTGACGCTCGAACGGCCGTTGATCGAGTCATTGCCCTTTTCCGTGCGCGAACGTCAGAGCGGCATGCACGGTTTGCTTTATGCTCTTGGCTCGGTGTCGGCGCTGCTTCTCATGTGTGACCGCCGCGATCTCGGCACCGCCGTCGGCGAGCGGCCGCCTTCGCCGGGCATTGGCCTGGAATGGGAGGAAGCGCCCGCAGATATTGGCGCGGCTCAAGAGGAGCCGGAATTCTTCGAGCCGAACCTGTATCTCTACGACGCGTATCCCGGCGGGATCGGTTTTTCCGAGCCGCTGTTCGTAGCGGCTGATCTTCTGCTGAGGCAGACGCGGGAACTGATCTCGTCTTGCCCGTGCGAGAAGGGCTGCCCTTCTTGCGTGGGACCGGCGGGCGAGCAGGGAGAACGCACTAAGGAAGCGGCGCTGGCTATCCTTGAGCGTCTGACCGATGCGAACGGAACATTTGCGGGCGAAGGACGATGACAGCAGATCCCAAGGATCGCTTCTCACGAGTTTCGGCGTTCAAGCCATCGCGGCGGCGGGAACCGGTCGCAGATGCTGGTCGCGTAGCGGAAGCAGGTGACCGATTGACGCAGCTTCTCGGCGCCGAGATCGGCCGTAACCGCTATGGAGAACACTTGGTCGCGCGGCAGTGGTATTCGAGTCCGGAGATGTGCGCCCCCGACGCTGGCGTGTTGCGGCTTTTGCTGCCGGCAGGACGACGCGTCGCGCCACCCGACGCCGAACGGGCTGTCCTTGAAGCTAGCGATCCCAGCCAGTGGCTCTTTCTCGACACGGAGACAACGGGACTGGCCGGCGGAACCGGAACCTATGCGTTCCTTGTGGGACTGGCTTGGTGGGACGCAGGAGGCTTGCAGGTGGAGCAATTTTTCATGCGTGATCACGCCGAGGAGCACTCTGTGCTCACGGAGATCGCGCGACATCTTCGCGAACGGAGGGTGCTGGTTACTTTCAATGGCAAATCATTCGATTGGCCGCTGCTGGAGACGCGCTATCGAATGACGCGAGCCATTCCCGTGCCCACCTTGGCGGCGCACCTCGATTTACTACATCCAGCACGGCAACTCTGGCGGCTGGAGCTGGGTTCGGTGCGGCTCGCGGAACTGGAGCGGCGGGTGCTCGGAGCCGAGATCGCTCGGGTGGTCGCGTCAATATGACATCGACTCGTCGCGAATTCCGGAATTCTACTTCGATTATCTGCGAGGCGGGCCTGCGGAGCCGCTCGCCGGGGTCTTCTTACATAACCGGATGGATCTCCGCGGACTGGCGGCGCTCGCAGGACGCATTTTCAAGACGCTGGCGCAGCCTGAAGCGGTTGAACCGAACGCAGGGACGGCTCTGGAACTCTACGGCATCTCCAGCATGCTGAACCGGCGGGGCGAATCCGCGCGGGCACGCGGCCTTTACGAACGAGCTTTGGCGGCCGGGCTGCCGGAGTCCGTCGATCTCCGCGCGCGGCATGAACTGGCGCGCCTCGCGAAACGCGGGCGCGACTTCGGCTATGCGGCCGAGTTGTGGCAGGGGATCACCGAGGATTCGCAGTCGAGCTTTGAGGCTTGCGAGCAGCTCTGCATCCATTACGAACGCCGCATGGGCGACTTAGCGGAGGCTGCGCGCATGACCAGACGCGCCATTACTCAACTGCGTCGCGCACAGCGTCTGGCACTGATCGAGCCGCAACGGCACGCGCACTGGGCCGCGCGTTTCGGGCGCAGGCTCGAGCGCGCTGGAGCAAAAGGCCGCGCGGCTTCGGACGACTGCCAGGCGGGTCAGGATGCCAGCGAAGGATGTGACCAGCGGCCAGCCGGCAGACAAATCGTGTAGGGACGGCCCGTGTCAGCGTGCGACTCGCTCGATGCCTAGATGGGTGCGGCCCCGCCGAAAGGCGCTTGCGTTGCGCAGCGGCGATTTCCGCAAGAGTGCTGAAAGCTCGTCGAACGTATAAGCGGCGCGGAGCGAATCGCAATACAGCCGGTACATCGTCCCCGAGTAGTGGCGGCCATACCAGCGCGAGTGGAAGGGATAGGCGATCCGCGAGGGGCGGCAAAGATCGCGCAGAAGGATTGCGGCGTCAGGCTTGGCAACGCGGGATATCTGGGCCAACAGTTGAGATGGATTTTCCAGATGGTGTAACACGGAATTGCACAGCACCAAATCGAAGCTCGCGTCCGGAAATGGCAGGCGGCTGGCATCGGCAACCAGAAATTCGACTCGTGCGGCTGAACCGCTCAGCCGCGAGGGCAGACCTTTTTCTTTGCGCCGCGCGGCAACCGCTTCGCGGATCATGTTCGGCGAGCGATCCACGCCCAGGAGCTGCCAACCTGGCAGGTGTGCGGCCAACTTGAGGACGATCTGCCCCGGCCCGGTGCCGACGTCGAGTGCCCTACCGAAGAGCCCTGCGGCAATTCGCGCGCTCACGAGCCGAAGGGCGTGCCCAACGAATGTATCGTCAATCTCGCTGAGATACGACTGCGCGGCCCCGGACGAGTAGGCTTCCACTTCACCGCACTCGTCCATTACCTCGGGTTCCGGAATTCGCGGCAAATCCGGCCAGCCCATGGCAGTTCGCTTATCGAAGGGACAGTAAGTCTGAAGCGGGCAGGATGTTTACGAGGGCTGCTGGCGGGAGGTTTGCTCGTCCCGCTGGCTGTGCGCGCACGATCACGCCTGGCTTCTCCCCTTTATGCGGGTCGGTGGGACCGTCTGGCCAGTTCATCGCGTGGGTCATGGCGTCGAATACTTCACGAGTGGTGCCCTCGGCAGTGAAGCACTCGCTGGCGAAGCAACGAAGAAAGACACCTCCGCCGGGCGTGTCAAAAGAGAAGAAATTCGGGCGGCGCAAAAGGTCGGTGCGATTGTCGTCCTTTTGCTCGAGGACTTCGCTGTAGCCTCCGAAGAGCCGTGCCGCATCGTCGTCACTCGCGAGCCGAAAGCGAATCACAAGAAGAGTTTGGCCTCCCGGCTGCCGCTCGAAGATCGCGTACTTGTCGCCTACCCAAGATTGCGCCAGATCATCCGCACGCTCCTTACCGAGAAATTGCTTGAGCACCTCGTCCAGGCCAAATTCGCCGAGCAGATTTTCGTCGAGCTTCTTCCAGCCGCGCGGGACAATTTTCTCGATCGGCGGAAGAGTCACCGTCGCCGGCATGACGCCTTTCAAATAGAGATCCGGGTGTATGACCTGTTGGGTCGAGGCCGGCGGGCGTTCAAACACCTTGTGCATCGCCGGCCAGCCGCCCCCGGCTTTGAGCACCTCGAGGCTAAAGCTGGCGCCAGCTCCGTACGGAAACAGCATTTCGTCTCGAAGCACCATCGGAGCGTCGGCTAGTTCGGGACTCTTGTCGAGATCTCCGAACATCAAGGAGAGCAACAGCGAAGGATCCAGACCGAAAATATCGCCGGGCTGCCTTCCGATCTGCTGCAACTGGTAATCGAACATCGCCAGTGTGGCGGAGCCTTCGAGCACGGCGTCACGGGCGAGTTCGTCGTCGTCGTTTGGCTTAGCCGCGTCTTCCCATTTCTGAATGTGAAAGTGCTGATCCTGAAGCGCATGCGTCAGTTCGTGAGCCATGATCATGCGCTGATCCGCGGGACTGGTCCAATCGGCGATGAAAAACTCGCGTCCCTTGGGGTCGTACATTCCGGCAATCTGCTCGGTCAGAAGAGAGAGCAATTTCTGATCGAGTGGATAATCTTTGGGGATCAGGCCGAGAGCTTCGAGGGCCTTCTGGTCCGCGTGGCGCTTGGCATTGTCCTTATCGTCGCGCATGCTTTGGACCAGATAGTCGCGAATCTCGTCTCGCGAGCGCACGCTTCGTTTGAGCGGTTGCAGTACAGGGAGGGACAGCAGCTTGCTCATATCGACAAGGACTTCATCGGCGGCTTGCAGGAATTCGGCTTGAGGCGCAGTGGCCGGAGGTGGCAGAGCGGGCGCGCCCTTCTGCGCGAAGGCCATCGTGGCCATCAGCAAAAGGCCACATGCTGTCGCCAAGAGTCGCTGTCGAAAGGCCATGGAGTTCGTCCTCATTCGCCCGGGCTCATCAGCGTACGACAAGAATGCGGTTTCTTGCGGCCCGTCCCACCAAACCAGCTATCGCGAGGTGTCCGCCGGAGTAAGCACGGACGACTCGGCCTGCTTCCACGCCCCATCCTGCCAGACAAAACGCTCGCGCCGCGATTCGTGGCATACACGAGGATCGTCGGGGTTGGGATCGGAGCAGTAGCTCAACTGGAATCCGTTGGCATTTACCTCGTAGCTGGATTGTTCGACGATATCGGACGCCCAGACGGATTCCACTTGATGGCCATCAAAATGCCAGGCCTCGAATACGCCAGTCTTGAAGTCGTCCGTGCGTCCTGCAACAGTGACGAAAAGCGCCACCGGGCCAGGCACGGGAACCAACTCGATGTAATCGTCCAAGAAATCCTTTTGCGCGTAGCGATCCACGCGGGCCGCCAGCGAGAGCTTGCCGGCGCCCCCTGCGTAGATGCGCACTGCCGAGGGTCCTCCCTCGCCAAAATCAGCCAGCAGAGCGAACGAAGCCGGGCTACCGCCGAGCGGGAAAATGCGGAAACCCTCGCCGAGGGGTGGCTGGTGGGTGACAAAGCCTGTCAGGCGCTGGTTCAGGCCATCAGGATCGAGCGCCGGCCCATTCAGCGCCTGCAGCGCCGCCCGGTCCAAAATTTCGAGTGCCTGTTCCTCGGTCGCTTCTGTTTCCTCTGTCCCTGCGGCACGATCGGCAACCAACTTCTCGGCTAGCCGCGTGAACTCGGGAGGCGGAATAGCCCCAGGGAGGCTCTGGCCGGAGGCTGGCGCGGCGGCCACTGTGAGCCCATACGCCAACACGAATGCCCAAAGGCCAAGCCAGAGGGTACCCGAATAACGCAGCTTTATCAGCACGATGCCCATTGTACAGACTGTAGTACATATGTGGGTGACTGCCAACAGCAGGCTTGCTTCACAAATACCTGTGTTTCGACCATGGAGGGTCAAGGCCGGTCTCTACTTGGCCGCCTCCAGGCAAACCGGCTATGGTTAGTGAATTCAGCACCACTCGAGAACACTGTAGACGATCCCCGCCCAGATGCCTCGTATAATCGGGTTTCGCTCTGTGGGAGCCCGCGCAATGGCACAAGACCACATCCTAATCGTGGACGACGAAGAAGCCATTCGAGAGGTCGTTTCCACCCTTCTCGAAGCACAGGGATATCGCTGCACGGCCGTGACCAACGGCCGCGAGGCGGTGGAGTATCTTCAGAACAACTCGGTGGAACTGGTTCTGAGCGACATGATCATGCCGGAGATGAGCGGCATGCAGCTCCTGGCTTGGCTTCGCACCCACCACAAAGATTTTCCTGTGATCATGGTCACCGCCATGCACGATGTCTCCACGGCGCTGGAGGCCATCCGCCGCGGCGCCTACGATTACATCCTAAAGCCATTCGAAAAGGACCGGCTGTTCACCAGCGTTCGCCGGGCGTTGGAGCATCGCCGCCTGGTCGAGGAAAACCGCAATTACCAGCGCAACCTCGAAAAACTGGTCGAGCAGCGAACGGCGCAACTGCAGCACGCTCTCAACCAGCTCGAACGATCCTATGACGAAACCTTGGAGGCTCTGGGCGGCGCGTTGGACCTGAAGGATGCCGAGACTGAAGGCCACTGCAAACGCGTCACCGCCTTCACCATCGCCATCGCCAAGGCCATGAAGGTGGACCACGCGCTTCTGCCGCAAATTTCGCGCGCTGCATTCCTGCACGACATCGGTAAAATGGCTATTCCCGATCGCATCCTGCGGAAGCCGGGACCGCTTACTGACGACGAAAAGGCCATCATGCGCACGCACTGCGAAGTTGGCTACAACATGTTGATCCGCATCCCGTTTTTGCGCGAGGCGGCCGAAATCGTGCTGGCGCACCAGGAATATTTCGACGGCTCCGGGTATCCTCGTGGGCTGGCCGGAGAAGGCATCCCCCTGGGAGCGCGTATATTCGCGGTTGCCGATGCACTAGACGCCATGATTTCCGATCGGCCCTATCGAAGCGCTCTATCCATCGAGCATGCACGCGAGGAAATCAAACGTTGCAGCGGTACGCAGTTTGACCCCAAGGCCGTCGAGGTGTTCCTTTCGATACCCGAGTCTCTGTGGCTCGAACTCCACGGCAGCATCGACACTCCCTTCCGCCTGGCGCTACAAGACTGAACTTTCCTTCGGCGATCATCGATACAACGAGTTGCGCAAATCCGCTGCGGAAGGTACTATCCGGCCGGAGGGTACCTCAAGCATGGCACTGGTTCCGATCAAGACTGCTTCCACGACAGGGTATTGTGACTGTATCCACGGCTGCTACGAACTAGCCAGCCTGCGCGACGAAGACACTGGGAAGGGTTATTGCCCGGCCTGCGCGAAAGAGCATCTGGCGATGAACGCAGGCATTGGGCTGCCTCAGCCGGCTCCCTCGAAGATCGAGGCGAGCACCGCCGCCCCCCGCGTGCACCCTTTGGCACCCGCTCCCGCTGATCCGCCCGGACGGCCTCACTAGCCAACACCTCGCTCGACGCTTATCCATAATCCAGGTAGACGCAAAACTGGCGTTGGGAGCCGCTGCGTGAAT
The DNA here is from genome assembly GCA_963702795.1 of uncultured Acidobacteriota bacterium. GTDB lineage: Bacteria > Acidobacteriota > Terriglobia > Acidiferrales > UBA7541 > Palsa-189. The sequence continues at coordinate 87,400 of CAVPDY010000004.1, forward strand.
GCTCTGGGAAATTGCGACTACTCTTATGCCAACGAGGATAGGTCGCGGTCGTCCAAGACACTCGCTATAGGGGCGGACCAAGTGTCGGCATCCGCCGGCGCAGTTGCCCTGTGGCGGAAAATTAGCAGGAAAAGACCGGCAAAAAGCAAAAGCGCCGGAATCAGCAGGGTCAGCATAGCTAGCTGAAAGGCGTGCAACGCGCCAGGGCTCGCCGCGGAAAGCGAGGTGTAGCACAAGACGCAGCCCTGCGCCCGCGCAGCCGGAGCGGGCAGCAAGCCCACCAGCGCCACAACCACCACGGCAGCCATTCGCAAGCGACGCAACATTTGTGCGCTCCTCACTCTCAGCATCATAACGCAGTCCGCCATCCGACGGGCAGGCTTTTTACTATTGCAGCCGAATCTGCATCAGCCGCCAGCTATCGGGAAAGAAGAAAATCAGGATCATGCAGATGCAAAAGATCGTCGGCGGCACGAGAATCAGCGCCAGACTCAGCTTTTCGTACTTCAGATGCATGAAGTACGAGACGATCAGCGCGGCCTTGACCAGCGATAGGGCCACCAACAGGCCGAGCATCAACTGCGGCTGCAGCCGTTCGTAACCCAGGAAAACCTCGAAACACGTGATGGCAACCAGCCAAAGCCAGACGCTCACGAAGAGCCGCGTACTTCCTACCGCGTGTCCTGCGGATCCATTCCCAAGTTCGCTCATGCGCTCCTCGCCGCCTAGAGTTTGATGGACATCAGATAGATCATGGGGAAAACAAACATCCAGACCAGATCGACGAAGTGCCAATACAGGCCGCTTACCTCGACGTCATCGGCGTCGAACTTTCCGCCGCCGTAGCCCATGGCCATGACCACCAGGTAGATCACGCCGATCGTGACGTGCAACATGTGCAGGCCGGTGATGCCAAAGAACGTGGCGCCGAAAAGCGGCACCCCTTGCGGAGTGCTCCAGGGCGTGTAGCCCTCGTGAATCAGATTGATCCACTCCGTGGTGTGCAGGACGACGAAGGTGGCGCCTCCCAGAGCCGTCAGCAGCAGCCAGCGAACAGCCTTGCGGCGATCGTTCCGATGCGCGGCCGCGACGCCCAAAACCATCGTCAAACTGCTGGCCAGCAGAATGATGGTCATCGTAGTGGACTTGGCGATCGCCGGATAAATTTCAAAGGGGCGCGGCCAGCCGGGATTGGCCAAGCGCACCCAGCTGTAAACCAGCAGCATGGCTGAAAACGTCAGCGTGTCGGAGACGATGAACAGCCACATGCCCAACTTCTTCGAATTGACCGCAAACGGCGCCGTTCCGCCTGACCACGGAGAGGCAATCGCCGCTTCAGTTTTCGTCTCGTGCAAAGGTCACCGTCCCAGGTAGAGAAGTGCGAATAGAAACAACCACAGCCCATCCATGAAGTGCCAATAAATGGCGGCCAGATCGGCGGCGACGGATTGCGTGATGCGTGACCGCTGCCAGCGCCGAAACGCCACGTAACAAAGAGCCAGAATCCCGCCCGACAGATGCACGGCATGCAAAGCGGTCAGTACATAGAAAAAGCTGCTGCTCGGGTTGGTCGCCAAGAATACGCCCTGCTCCGCCAACTGCCGCCACGCTACTAATTGCCCGGTGACGAACAATGCGCCGAGCGCCGCCGTGAATGCCCACCAGCGCCGGAATGCCGTGACTGCGCCTCCGCGCCGGTGGCGCCTCGCGACCTCAATGGTCACGCTACTGGCAAGCAAGACGAGCGAATTGAACCACAGCACCCGCGGCAGCCCGAACGAAACCCAATCGTCTCCCAGGCCTTTGCGCACCAGGAACGAACTGGTCAGCGCCATGAAAAACATCACGATGCCAACCAGCGCCAACTGAATCACGGTGTAGTAGGCGCGCTGGGGGATCTCCGGCAGACCGCCACCCGAATCTCCGCCGTCATCGTCCCCGCCGGCAGGGATGCCTGTCCCGCCGCCGTGACCGGCTTCGATGATTTCGAGATCGGGAGTGAGAGTTTCGGGCATGCCTAAGTCTCTGGGCTCTTAGTGCGCCTTGGCAACCTTCTCCGGAATCAGATGCTGCGGAATGTAGTCGTCGGTCGAGCCCGGCACGCTGAATTCGTAAGGGCCGCGATACACCGAAGGCACGTGGCCGGCAAAATTATCAAAGGGCGGCGGTGACGGAATCGTCCATTCCAGCGTGGTGGCATGCCAGGGATTCTCGCTGGCCTTCTCTCCGGCGAACATGCTGTAAAACAGGTTAAAAAGGAACAAAAGCTGCGCGGTGATGGTGATCATCGCGCAGATGGTGATGAAGTAATGAACCGAGTGCAGCGGAGCGAGGAAATTGACGCCGCTGGTATCGGAGTAGCGCCGCGGGTGGCCCGCCAAACCCAAAAAGTGCATGGGCATGAAAATGCTATAGACGCCGATGAAGGTGATCCAGAAGTGGATCTTGCCAATGGTCTCGTTCATCATCCGGCCAAACATCTTGGGGAACCAGAAATAGGTGGCTGAGAAGATACCGAAGATCGCGGCCACTCCCATGATCAGATGGAAGTGGGCAACCACGAAGTAGGTATCGTGAAGGTACAGATCCAGCGAAGGCTGCGCCAGAAAGAGGCCGGACAAACCGCCAGTCACGAACAGCGATACAAAGCCGAGCGCAAAAAGCATCGCCACCCGGAACTGGATTTTCCCTCCCCAAAGGGTTCCCAGCCAGTTGAACGTCTTGATGGCTGAAGGCACGCCGATCGTCATGGTCATCAGCGAAAACGCGAAAGCGGAATACGGACTCATTCCGCTGATGAACATATGGTGGCCCCAGACGCAGAAGCCCAGGAAGCCGATGGCGCTCATCGCCGCGACCATGGCGCGATAGCCAAAAACGGGCTTGCGCGAAAAATTCGAGAGTACATGCGACGCCACGCCCATGCCGGGCAAAATCGCGATGTAGACTTCCGGATGGCCGAAGAACCAGAACAGGTGCTGCCAGAGCAGCGGCGACCCGCCCTTATGCCAGGTGATCGGCGTATCGGTGACGACCAAGCCGCCGGGAATGAAGAAGCTCGTTCCGGCCACGCGATCAAGCAGCAGCAGGATGCAAGCAGCGAGCAGGACGCCGAACGCCAGCAAGCCGAGAATCGCCGTGATCAGCCAAGCCCAAACCGTAAGTGGCATACGGCCCAGCGTCATTCCCTTGGTGCGCAGGTCCAACGTGGTCGTGATGAAATTGAGAGCGCCCAAAAGAGATGCGACGCAGAAAATCGCCAGGCCAATCACCCATAGCGTCTGACCCAGCCCCTGCCCCGGTCCGGTGATTTCACCCAGCGCGCTCAGCGTCGGATATGCGGTCCAGCCCGAGATGGGGGCTCCGCCGGTAACGAAGAACGCCGACAGCAGCACCACCAACGAAACGAAGGTCGTCCAGAAAGACATCATGTTAAGGACCGGAAAGGCCATGTCCTCGGCGCCAATCTGAATCGGCAACATATAGTTTCCGAATCCGGATTGTGGCGCCGTTGTGAGCACCATGAACACCATGATCGAGCCATGCATGGTCACCAGCGCCAGATACTGCTCGGGCGTCATCTGCCCGCCAGCGGTAAAAGGCAACTTCAAGGTCGGCCAGACCAAGTGGATGCGCATCAGTAGCGAAAGCGCCATGCCCACAAATACCGATAGCAACGCCAGGAAGAAATACTGGATGCCGATGACTTTGTGGTCCAGGCTGAAGATGTACTTGCGGATGAATCCGGTCGGCGCGTGATGCTGATGCCCGGCGCCGCTATCGTGTGTCACCATCGAGTCGCTCCTCGAACTTTTGCGCTCACCCTAGAATGGCCTACTGCTGCTGCAAGGCGACTTCCTGATCGTGCATCCACTTATCGAAGTCGTCTTGTGACACCACATTCAGGAAACTGCGCATGCGGTAATGCCCCAGCCCGCACAGCTCGGCGCAAGCAATCTCGTATTGGCCGATCACCGTCGCGTCAAAATGCATGTGAATCACCATGCCCGGAACCGCATCCTGCTTCAGCCGCAACTCGCGCACGTAGAAGCTGTGCGTAACGTCCTGGGTCTTGATCAAAATCTCCACTTCATGCCCCACGGGCGCATACATCACCGGGGAGACCACGTCATCCTTGCCGTCGGGGTCTTTCGGGTCCAATCCCAGCGGGTTTCCCGTCGAGGCGCTGACGAGTTCGGGCTTCGTTCCGCCAAACTTGCCGTCGGGTCCCGCATAGCGGAAGTTCCAAGCGAACTGCTGACCAGTGACCTCCACCTGCAAAGCGCCCGGAGCAGCTCCCTGAAAGTGCGCCTCCGCCCAGGCATGCTCGCCGTAGAGTCCCAGGCCGACGAACATCACAATCGTAGCCAGCGTCCAGACAAACTCCATCTTCGTATTGCCCTCGAAAAAGGTGGCCTTCTGTCCCTGATCGCGGAAACGGAACACCGCCCAGGCCAAACCCAGTTGCGCGAGAACAAAAACAACGCCGGTAATTACCAGGGTGCGATGGAACTGCTCGTCGATCTGGGCTCCGAAGTCCGTAATCGTTGGCGGGAACCAGCGCCATACGTCGTGAACCGCAAATAGGTAGACCGTGATGAAGGTAAAGACCACAATGAAAAGTGCCATGGAAAACGCCGCTGAAGTGGAACCTGACTCTGGTCTGTGTCTCCGCATCGCCTCCGCTCCGACTACTTCGAAGCCCCGCCGCACAAGCGAATCCATCTGGTTTCGCTGGCGGAACATCTACTACTTTCCGAAGGGAACCATAATATACATCCGCCTCGGATTTACAAGCTTGGATTGCGGATTTCGAGTGGTGACGCAGGTCACCAGCAACGTTCCAAAATGGCACCGGCGGAGATGAGCCTCATGCTTTCGCGAACCCGGTCCTTGCGGCCTAAACGTTTCAAGCGGCCTTGAGTTTCGGCCAGGAAGCCGAGCGGAAGCTATTTCGGGTCTGACGGCTGCAGGCGCGTCTTGACGTCGTCTTTGTTCTGCAGAATGTAATCGTAGAAGCCCGCGGTGGCGAGCTTGATGGTCACTTGCTCGGGCGACTCGTTGTCCCAGAACCAGCCCTCGATTCCAGTGCTCGGCGCGGTGAAGGTACCGTTCGACTGGGTGATGCCAACTTTGTCGTCCTTCTCGTAGCTTTCAAAGTAGTCCGCGGGTGCTCGGGCGGGTTTGGCGTCAGGCTCACCGTGGAATTCGTACTGAATCTTCGTGGTTGCTGTCCACGAGTACACCATCCCGGCTCCCGATTGCATGTGATATTTGATCTCCATGCCCTCGCCGGGATTGAGGTGCAACTCGCGAGAATCGATCTTGTAGCCGTTCGGCTGCGCCACGAAGACGCCTTTAATGATCGGCGCTTCCCCGTTCACGCCGGGCACAAACGTAATGCCGGGCGCGCTGGCCGTGACCGCGGGCGTTACAGAAGCGGTCGAGGTAGACGAGGCAGCCCCGGATTTCGCCAGATTCATCAAACCCAGCGCCGCGCCCGTGTGGAGCGGATCGATCCCATACTCGGCCGGCAGCACAGCGACAAAGAAAATAGCCAGCGCGACCAGAATCGCCACAGCCGTGGCCCTGAGGATTTGCGGCTTTGAAGGACCTTCGGTGAGTACGGCGCTATTTTCCGACATGGACGCCCCCGATCCGCTCAAAGCATGAAGTAGCCGGTTAGCTGGTAGGCCAGGAGAATGAATCCCCCCGTCATCAGCGCCGTGTTGGCAGCGAAGGCGTGCCGCAGGAAGCCGCCTTGCATGCGCCAGTAGGTGAGCCCGATTAATACGGCCGATAATGCCAGGACCTGCCCGATCTCTACGCCTACGTTGAAGCTCAAAATGTTGGTGATCAGCCCGCTTCGGGACAGGGTTAACTCCTGAAGCTTGCTGGCCAGGCCAAAGCCGTGGAATAGCCCAAAGGTCAGCACGGCCAGCTTGGTATTGGGCTGAAATCCCAGTAAGCGCTTAAAACCGCCCATGTTGTCGAAGGCCTTGTAAACGACGGAGAGCGCGATGACCGCGTCGATCAGATACGAGTTCGCGCGCACTCCACCCAACACGCCGAGCAGCAGCGTCGTGCTATGGCCGAGTGTGAACAGGCTGACGTACTTCACGACGTCCCCGACTCGATACAGAAAGAAAATTACGCCCACCAGGAACATCAGATGGTCGTAGCCGGTCAACATGTGCTTCGCGCCGAGGTAGAGGAACGGCCCGATGGCCGCGCCTTTATTGGACTGTACAAACGACGCATCCCGCTTGGAGACGTTATGCGCTTGGGCGAGTCCCGGGCATAGCATGAGCGCGAGAAAAAAGCCCAAAATCGTCGCTGCCGCAATTCTTCGGATGGTCATGGAATTCGCGTTTCGCACCAGCGTCACGATGCGCGCAGGCCCTTTCATTTCGTGCAGCGGCCGGCCAAACCGCCTTGTGCGTCCGTTTTCTCACGATACACGTCATGGCAGTTCATGCAGGCCACGGTGACTTTGTCGCTGGCGTCGCTGAGCGCATCCTGGTTTTTTGACTGGCCGGCTTTGTACGCCACCAACCCGGCCTGCCGAAGAGCCTGAACGAACTTGATCCAGTCGGCGTTCTGCACAGGCGCCGGCTTCCCGTTTGAACACAGCCGGCCGGGAACCATCAGGAGTCTGGCTGACTCGGCCAAGGCCAAACCGCTGTCTTGGACCGCCTGCCAGCCGCCGAACATGCTCGTCAACGGGTTGGGCGACGTGCTGGGGTCATCCGCCGGCTTGATTTTCGCGGGATCATCGTTTTGGGCGGCGTAGATGACGTTCACGTTGGGAAATAGAATGCCCCGCATCACCTGCGCGAGATTTGCTTGCGTCCCGGCGGCTGGTCGTGTAGCCGCCGGCTTAGGGGCGGGCGCTTGCGCCCTTCCGGCCTCGACGCAAAGCAAGGCGCCGAGCGAAATGACGCTCAACAAGCTGAAAGCTAACCGCAGCAATCGCATATGGCACCTCCATACCGTTGCGTTTAGTACTCAGAAGGCAAACTTGATTCCCAATTGCACGACTCTGGGCGGCCCCGCGTTCTCGATCATTCCGAACGCCTGGCTGCCGATGGTGCCGTTGACGGCCGGAGCGCCGGTGTTGGGGTTCCCGTAGAACTGTGTGTGGTTGAAGGCGTTGAACATTTCCGCTCGGATTTGCAACGTTCTGCTTTCATGAATGGCGATATCCTTCTGCAGCGTCAAGTCCCAGTTGTTGATCCCGGGGCCGTAAAAGAATCGCCGCGGACAGGTTCCCAGCGTCCCCAGCGTCGGACGGCTGAAGAGAGCCGTATTGAAAGCGGCCCCATTGCGGGCGTTGTTATTGATATTCAGAGGACCGGGCGCGCAACTTGGCAGATCGATGTAGGTATTGTTCACGCCATTGGGATTGGTGCCCAGCAGCGAATCGTCGTTCGTATCGGACAGAGTGACAGGGAAGCCGGTGGCAAAACGCGTGATCCCGGTGATGCTCCATCCGGTCGTGAGCCGGTCTTTGCGGTGAAGCAGACTATCGACTGGCAGATCGTACCGGTAGCTGGCAACGAAGTTTTCTTTGATGTCGAACGCCGACAGAGCGTAAGTGTAGTGGAGATTGCCCGGCAAGACCTCCTCTCCCACGCTCGAAGCGTCATCAAAAGACTTGCCCCAGGTGTAGCCGAGCAGAAGCGACTGGTGCGCTCCGGTATGGCGAAGAGTTACTTCCATCGCGTTGTAATTTGCATTGCCGACGGTTTCTTGCAGGCTGTCGCCCGCGAAGGCGGGCCACAAGGGCCGCGTCTGATTGTCATTGTTCGGCCCGCACGAGCCGGGGGTTGTGGCTATCAGGGCCAAGCAGGCCTGCGGATTGGCCGAATTGAATGGCGTGATTGCCAGAAGCCGATGATCCTCATTCCCGACATAACTGATCGTAAGGAGCGTGTTTGCTTTGAATTGACGCTCGATCGACAGATTCCACTGCTCGGAGTATGGCACTCGATTGTTATTGCCATATGCCGGATCAGCAGAGACCGGCTCGACTCCAGCCCAGCTCATTTTGTTGGGATTACTCGCCGAGGCGCCGAAAGCGGGAACCATGATCGGCACTGGCGAGGGGGTTGGGGTGCCATTTGTGCTGACGCCGGGCTCTGAAAATAACACCGAGTTAGGAACGTAGTTGTAACCGTAGGGTGCGGTCCCAAACATGATCGCCGCGGAAAGCCCAGGAATTGCCGTGTAGAACATGCCGAAACCCGCGCGAATGCTGGTGTTGCTGGAGTTTCCGAAAAGCTTCTTCAAGGCGCCATTCTGGAAGTTCGGGGCGTACACCAAGCCAACGCGCGGGGCAAAATTCTTGTAATCGATCGGCGAAAGGGTTCGCGGAACGCCGGGATCGCCCGGAACGAGATATCCCGTCGGCGCCCCCGGAAAGACCACCGACTGCTGACCGGCAACGAAGGTTTCCACTTGGTTGTACTTTTCATACCAAGGACTAATGATGTCCCAGCGCAGCCCGTAGTTCAGGGTCAGGCTGGGCTTGATTCGCCAGCTATCCTGCGCAAAGAATCCGGCGTAGCGGTTTCTGGGGTAGTAAGACCCCTGGTCCGACTGCACGTAGGTGCTGGCCACACCGATTAGAAAGTCGGCAAAGTCCGAACCCGTTTCCGATCCGTTGAACTGGAAGCTGCCGTTGAACGTGGCATTCGGTATTTCATTCACCTGGTCAAAGTGGAACTCGCCGCCAAATTTCAGAGTGTGATTCCCCACGACCCTGGAGACGCTGTCCACAAAATGAAACGTGTTCTGGCGCTGGATGGCATTGGTGATATCGGTGCCGATCGTGATCCCCATGTTCTGCAAGGCCACGTTTTCAATGCCCTCAATGCTGGGAGCAAGGGGATAGATGCCCGTTTTGGCAGACGGCGGCCCGTTGGGGCATTTGGCGGATTCGTTCACTGCAGTCACGAAACCCTGGCAAGCCAGGGGAGTGCCCACGCCTCCAGTCGGCTGTCCGATGTTGTTCGCATACCGCATGTAGCTGAAATGGAATTCGTTGATTGTGTTGGTGCCGAAAGATTTTACGTCTCCCAGATCAATCAATTGGGCGAAACCGGCTGACAGAGCGTTAAAGGCTCCGCCTTGCCCGGAAGGCACGTTGGCCCCGCCCTGCGCCGTCGGGTAAGGATTGTCCAGGAAATAGTTGTCTCCAAAATAGTAGGCTGACAGGCTGCCAAAGCGGGCGGTGTCGGCGTCGAGTCGCACCCCGCCTTTGTCGTCGCGTACGGTTTGGTTCAAGCCGGCAGAGTCGAACTCGCTGGCACCTATGTTTGGCGACGGGATGTAGGGCAATAGGAAGGCCGCCGGAGCTGACCAGGCGCCTTTGGGAATCACGCCTCCAGGAAACACGCAGCTCGTCGGCAGGGTGCATCCGGAGGTGTAGTAACGCTCGTTCTGTGAAACCGTATAGCCCAGTTCATTGGTAAGCAGACTCGCCAAATAGCTCGTGGAAACCGAGCCGGTCAGCGCGCTGGCTAAGTCCGACAGGTTGCCGGAGTGATCTGCCAGCGAAGGAACCGTTTGAACTCCGGTGTCCTGGCCCTGGGTCGACCGCGTGCCTTGGTAATCGGCGAACCAGAATATCTTGTCGCGCTTGATCGGGCCCCCCACGGTTCCCCCAAACTGGTTCTGCTCGAATTGCGCCCTCTGGGAGGAAAAAAATGGCTTCGCGTCCAGCGCCGTATTGCGCAGGAACTCAAACGCATCGCCATGGATCGCATTGGTCCCGGACTTGGTGGCTACGATAATCTGTCCGCCACTGTAGTTGCCGTATTGCGCGTCGAAATTATTGGTTAGGATGCGGAAATCGCTGATCGAATCGAGATTCGGAAGGACGGCGACGCCCATGTTGACAGCTTCCTCGACGTTGCTGCCGTTTACAGTGAAGCCGTTGGCGTTTTCCTTCTGGCCGTTGATGGACTGGTTTCCCGGATTGGCGTCCCCCGAGGGAGGCGTGTTGGTCAAGCCTGCCATAACGATCTGATTTTGTGCTCCCGTGCTGATGGGCGCGACGCCGGGCTGTAGGTTCAACAGATCGGTAAAGGCGCGCCCATTCAAGGGAACCTCGGTAATTTTTTCGCTGGCCAGCGTTTCGCCCATCTGGCTGCTCTCGGTTTCGGCGTGTATGCCGGTGTCGGTCACCGTTACTTGTTCCGCTTGTCCGCCCACCTCCAGCGTGATGTCGAGTTGCTGGGCGGTATTGATGTCGACCACCAATCCGGTGCGGTGATAGGGCTTGAAACCAGGGCGGAAGGTGTCGAGTTCGTAAGTGCCCACGGGCAAGCTCGGGAACGCGTAGAAACCTTGCCCGTTGGTGACGGCGTTTTGCTGCTCTCCCGTCGCCGTGTTCTTGGCGATGATGGCTATGTCGGGAATGACCGACCCGTCGGGGTCCTTCGCCGTCCCCGAAATGCTCCCAACGGCTTGCGCCATGGCGGAAACACCCGACAAAAGGGTCAAGGTCACAACCGCCGCCTGCAAGGCAGCCGCGGCACAGCGCTTCATGTTCCGGTTACTCAGATGCATTGGCACAAGTTAACCTTCTCGCCCCTTGGAGTTCTGTGAGCTGCGTCACGGCCGCCCGTGAGCACAACCGATCATGGGGCAACCGACGCCTGACAAGCCGTAAAATCGACGTAAAATTTTCTTAACGCGTACTTAACAGATTGGGTGCGGGTGTGAAGGTGGGACACAAAAGAGGACGCCCGCCTGACCGCAAACTTACCGATGCCACTCCCCTATGGTTTTCGGCCAAGCTTTCGGCCATCGGGCGTGACCAGCGTCTCCAACCACAAGATGTGCTGCGCGTGCCTCCCCGGATGGCCGGTCATCGTAACTTGATCTCCGGGCTTGAGGGTTTCCTTGGTCCACCCGGCTCGAAGCATCTCTGCGGGAGGAAGAAATTCGGCGTGCCATTCCTCGACAGCGCCACTATCGGTCTTTACAGCGACGGAGATGATCGAATGGGGATTGGCGAACTCATACTCGGTCACGGTTCCCATGAGCATGACGTCGTTCGCCTCATACATAGGCTTTGGGTTGTGATGTGCCGAGGCGGAGCCCGGAGCCGCGAGCGATCCTAGAAGCATGAATGCCACAACAAGAAGCCTGGCTCTCATTCCAACACCTCCGGCACGCCTTTTAGGAAGAGATGCCCCGAGAAGCATAGCACACCTGCAGTCGCAAGAAACATTGCCAGGCTAAATAAGAAGCCGCGTCACTCCCGGAAGCTAGTACGCCGATTGCCGGCCCAGGAGTTCCCGGCCGTTGGCTAGAACGACCTTGTCGAGAATCCCCGTCGTGTCGCCGTTCCTCGCGGGACGAAAAACGACGGTCACCATGTCGCCGGGTTTCAGCGAGTCCCTGGTCCAGCCATACCTGGACAGCATGAGCGGATTGATGGCTTGCACCATCCAGTGCTGTACGTTGCCCTTATCGCCGCTCACGTCAAAAAAGAGCTGGCAGTGCGGGTTGGCCCATTCAAATTCCGTCATCGTCGCCCGAACGGTCAGTGTCTTCGCCGCGTCGTATGCTGCTTCTCCGTGGTGTGCGATGACCAAACCCGGCGCCAGAAAAAAGCCGGCCAGCGCCGCGAGGACAAGGAATGGATTCACTCTTCTGCTCGCCATGGCAAATCTCCTGCTCTGAAGACTCACTGCCAAGTTCATGATGCAACGGATACACCCATAGCGGCGTAAAATCCCCGTAAAACTTTCTTTACACGGATTTAACCCGTGCGCCGGAAGATTTGCGACGGGCCGTTTAGCGTTTAGTAGCTTGGAATCTCAACCGCCGCCGTAACCACAGCCAGCCACAGCAACAGTTCAATCAAGCCTGCGAGCCGGCCGATGCCCGGAACTTCCGGCGCCTGTCCCCATCTGCGCGCTCGCCATTGCACGATCACGTGCCACAGCAGCGCCGTCGGCACCAACATTCCGAGCTTGACCTCGAACGCCGGGTTAATCACGTAGGTCGTGGCCGCAGCCGAGAACAAAAGAAATCCCCCGGTAACCACGATGCAAAAACCGATCCAGTTCCAAACAAAAAGATCCTGCGAAAGCTCCGCCGCAGTTCGACGCCACTTGCCCACACCCATCAGCCGCAGATCCAGCGCAACGTTCGTGGCCAGCCAAAAGGACAAGCCGGTAAAATGGATCAGCTGGATATAGGGATAGAACCAGGTTGTCACGCGCGTCGGCTGGCCCCACGGGCTTGTTTCAAGCCACTGGCAAAAGCTCATCAACATATCGTGCATTCGCGTACTCCTCCCCTCCGAATGTAACTGGTCCGCGGCGCACTCCGCTGCGTCCCTCGCGCCTGAGGGCCCAGCCATTTGCACACTGCCCTGGTTCGTTAGGTGTGGCCGGCAAATCTGCCAACAAATCTATCCAAGACCGGAAATTGCCGCGACGTCCAGAGCTGCTAGGATCGCTCCCAGCCAGAGCAGCAGCGAAAGAGCGGCGATGATTTTTGCGCTGAATGGAACCTCAGGCAATTCACTCCATTTCGGAACGCCCATCTGGACGACGACCGCGAACACCACGGCCAGTATGATGAGCACCATCTTGGTCTGAAAAATGTGGTCCGGCGCAAAACTCGCGCCCGTGGGGGCGAACTCGAGAAAGCCCGATATCGTGGCGATCGCGAAAGCAGTCCACATCCACGGGAAAAGCTGGTTGGCCACTTGCGAAACGGTCTGGCGTCGCGCCGCAAGGCCCATCACGCGAAGGTCCACCAGCGCCGTCGTGCCCACCATGACGAAGACGCAGAAATAATGAAGCACGGAGAACGTATTGTAGAGGTAGCCAGTGTCGCCAATCTTATCGATGATTGAAGTTTCTTGGAGCCAGGTCCAAAAAGAAAGCATCCGAAACCTCCTTCACTCCTAACGCATACGCCAGAGTGCGGCCATCATGCCAAAAACACCCTCCCTACGCACGTAAAATCGGTGTTAAGCCAAGGGCGGCGAGCCGCGTTCTGTCGCTCATGACACAAGCTAGGACTTGCGCGGTTTCACAACACTCGCGGGAGCTTGCGCCTCAACACCTGTAACGCCAAGATAAATGAAGTGACGCAAAGGGCTATTCCCCCGCACAAGAGCGTAAGCACCACAATGTCCCAGGCGGGCCGGTGTTTGTAGAGCCACGGAAAATTCAACGAGTGCAGACCGTGGTAGAGCCAGCGATTACGCCGCGAACTGGCGTTATACCCCTGCACAATTTCAGCGGTCTTCGGATCAATGTAGTAGCTGGATCTCTGCGAGTCGTCCAGCTGCACGAAAACGACTGGCAGGGGCAAACGACCGCGCCGGTCCAGGTAATACGCCTCGTAGTCCGTTACCAGGCGCACTTGCAGGAGCGCCGCCGGGAGCGCAGCAGTCCGCAAAGCTTGCGCGATCTGCTCAGATGGGAATTCCGTCTGGGGTTCGCCCTGCAGCGGAACGATGCGCGTCTGGTTCCCAGCCCCAGTGGCCAAATAGAATGGCTCTCCGTCGAACGAATCAAACTGCAGTTGCCTGGTTCCGAAGCCGGGGCCAAGTTCAGCCAGCGCTTCCTGCGGAGACTTGCGGGCGAAAGCCTCGAGAGCGGGCGTGTCCCCGCGCAAGCCTTGCTCCATCGTGGCATCGATCTCCTCCGAGCTTCCCTCCTGCAGTCGCGGGAACGGGTCCATCGACAACATGCCGCTGAACGCCCAGGTGCATGCACACACGCCAAAAACCAGCCCCAGGATGGCGTGCCAGCGCTTCTGTCCAAGGTATGGGATGCTCGAAGCGGTCCCCGCAGGGCGATATCGCTTTCTGGGCGAGTAGGTCCACACGCCCACTACAATTCCGATGGCGGCTGTGAGCGCTCCGATTCCCGATGCCCAGATGACCAATCTGGTCCACTGCTCTGAATGTTTTCGCAGTTGCGTAAAGTAAAGCCAATGCGGAATCGCTCCAAAGTACGCGCCCATCCGCGATGCGCGTGTCGTGCACTGGACGACGGCTCCCGTCACCATCGAGACATAAACTTGTTCGCCGTCAGGCCAGGTGTACTTGCGCATCGGCCGCAGGCTGGCGAACTCTTCTGACACGGTCCATTGATCCGCGACCGTGATGTTCTCGCTGGTCGCTTGGCCGGCCGATCCTCCTGTCCAAGCAGCTGCGACGCGCATCGCCATCTCTGGCGTGATTTTGCCCCGCACCTCGCCATCGTCCGCATAAACCATCCTCGCCCCGCCGCCCACGGAAAATTGGAACGCCGGGCGCCCATCGAACGTTCCCAGGGCCACGGCATCGGGTGAGCCGCTCTCGTGCAACTGCGCATAGGCCTGCGATGGCGACAGGCGAATCTTGAATGCGTCAAGCGCTGGCGCTCGGCCCAACCGGTCCGCCGGCGAAACGCCCGGGTAATCCCAATACATCATGACCACCCCGGACGAAAACCAGGTCAAAAATAACAGGCAAAGGCTTACGCCAATCCATCGGTGGACGAAAATGAGGGCTTGCTTGAGCTGCGCGGCGCGGGCTGCCATGTTCTTCGAAACTCGGGTGCGGGCTGTACTTGCAGCCCGCGCAAATGAAGCCAAGATAACGCACAGCCGCGGGCACAGCAATCGCCCGGGCTTTCGAGGGGTCAGGCCCAGCAGAGAGGCGGTTCAGTCCGCGAATTTATACCCGAGTCCGACGACCGTCAGAATGAATTGCGGATTCCGCGGATCCTTCTCCAATTTCTGTCGCAGCCAGGCTACGTGCACATCCACAGTGCGGGAAGATGGCGTCACGTCGTATCCCCAAACCTCACGAAGAAGCACATCGCGGGACAATGTGGCGCCGCGGTGCTGTACGAAATATTGCAGCAACTGAAATTCTTTCGCGGAGACCGGGACAGCACGTCCATCGCGCGACACTTCCGTGCGCCGGAGGTCGACACAAATTGTACCGAACTGGTGGCGAGCCGTTGCCATGGCCGGCTGCCCGCGCCTGATCAGCGCCTCAACCCGCGCCAGCAACTCAGCCATGTGGAAGGGTTTGGAGAGATAGTCGTCGGCTCCGGTCTTGAATCCCGCCACCTTGTCCGTAAGCTGCCGCCGCGCTGTCAGCATTAGAATTGGAGTATTCACTCCGCGCTCCCGCAGGTTCTGGCAAACCTTCAGGCCGCTCTGCCCCGGCAGCATCAAATCAAGAACGATCAAGTCAAAGGGCTCAGCGGCCGCTAAGTCGAATCCGGAAAGGCCATCCTTGGCGACGTTCACCTGGTATCCTTCCTTGCGCAGCCGGTCCTGCAGCGTGGTCGCGAGTGCGGCCTCGTCCTCTACGATTAGTATCTTCTTGTCCGTAGCCACTACTGCTGTCGAGCCGGAGCAAAACGGCGGCTCGCTCCTTTTACTGTTCCGCGGAATTCGTGATCGGAAAGTGCAAAATAAAAAAAGTCCCTCGCCCGATCTCGCTCGAAACGCTTACGCTTCCCCCCATGCCCTCCATCAGCCGCTTCACTAGATAGAGTCCAAGGCCTACCCCGCGGATCCGGCCCTCCCGCACGTTCTGAACCCTGTAGAAAGGTTCGAAGATATTGGCCAGGTCCTTTGCGGGGATGCCGATCCCTTTGTCCTCGACGCTGATCTGCACCTCGCGTTGCAGATCCGCTGGAGCCACCTTCGCCCGAATTGCAAGCCAACGTCTCTCGCCGCCGTACTTCACAGCGTTGCTCACCAAATTTTCGACGCACTTGCTGACGGCCCCGGGGTCGGCGACCACCAGCGGCAAGTCGGCGCTGATATCCTTCTCCACTGCGAACCCGGCCGCGCGCAGCATGGGTTCGGAGAAATCCAGGCTCTGCTTCACAACGCGCGCAATCTCGACCGGCCCCAGTTCAAAGCCGGCGCGGTCGAATTTCCCGGCGGCAAACAGCAGAACCTCGTCCACCATGCGCTCGAGCCGTTGTCCTTGCTCGCGAATCATCCCGCCGTATTCACGCATTTGCTGCGGATCATCGACAACCCCATCCGCCAGATTCTCGGCCGCCGAGTTGATCACGGCCAGCGGCGTGCACAGCTCGTGGGATACGCCGGCCACAAATTGCAACTGCAGCTTGGCCAGTCGCTCGGCGCGGCGAGCCACCGTGAAGATCAGCGCCATTCCCGCGGCTAGGATCGCCAGCAAGCCGAAACTGATCGCCACGTTCCGCCTTCGCCAGGCGGCCATGGCGACCTCCACCGAGCCGGCAGGGTTTTGCACCACCAGTTGCCACTGTCGTGCCCCGTCGCTGGCTTGTAAGGGTGGATGCCCTCTTCGCCTCGCCTCCTCCGCGATCGAATCAAATAGATTCACTCTGGCGTCCGGAGTCGAAATCGCGTCCGGCATTTCGATATCGGAGGCGTAGATAGTCTGATAAGGCGGTTCTGTGCTGCGCACCGCGACGGCAAAGCCGAGCCCCGCAAAATAGGGGTCCGCCAAATCGGGCAGGTACTCCTTGGTCAAAAATTCCCCGTTCAGCTCCACGATCTCGAAACCGACGGGTTGTACCTCCGCCTCCACTCCTTGACTCGTCGAAAACATCCCAAACAGCGGGCGGATCAGCGCCGGCGTCTTTTCATGAAAGGTCCATGGATAATAGACCGCCTCCCGGTCCGAGATCGGCGACGGCAATTGCCGCAACTGTTGGTTTAAGAAATCGTGTAGCGGTTCGAGGCGCGCTGGCCAACTAATCTCTTGGAAGCGCTCCCCGGATGGATCGAGCGATTCGAGGTAAGGACCTCGGCCGCGATCGGTCCTCCACACCAGCAAACCACCGAGCAAGCCCTCGTGTGACGTGGTCCGCTGCCAGCTTACATGCCGGTGGAGCAGCCGCGCTTCCAGCGTGGACACCGGCTCCTCCGGCTCCACTTCAAAGCTCGAGCACAGTTGCTGGAAGTCGTAGGAAAATTCCTGCGTGAAATTCCTAACGCCGGTTGCCAAACTGGACTTCAATCGCTGTTGTTCCGTTCGGCTGATTTCCCCGGTCCAGCGGAACTGAAGAATCGCCAGCACGGACACTACCGCCATCGTCGCGACGATCGCGCTCAATTCGATAACCGACCTGTTGTTCCACTTCATGGCGATTTCAGATGCGCTATCGCGGATCCATCATGTTGTCCTCGCAAATATACTCGCCCAGGTGCCAGCTCGGTTTCAGCTCGAAGATCTGTTGCCCTGTCCAAGTCTTTGTGTAGGCCTTCGGATCGATGATGGTGATGTCGTCCTGCAAGGTATCGTGATCCACCCGCCGTATGCGCTCCGACAGGTGCAAGGCGTCGGAGTGAGGATGCCCGACCATGTCCAGCCAAGTCTTGTCGTTGAATCCGATCGTATCGACGATCAGCGTCTCGCCTTCCCACTTGCCGATCGAATCCCCCATCCAGGTGGGGTCCAGGTCCCTGGGGTGTGGCCGCCCATCCGTGTAGATCGCCCGTATGAAATGATCGTACTCGAAGATCATGAGAACCTCGCCAGGAAGCTGCGCGATTTGCATGGGAAAGGGCATGAGCAGGATTCGCGGCACGCCCGGCGGCAAGCAGTTCAAAACCGGATCCTGCGGATTCGCGCTGGCGTGCGGACCATACCCGGGCTTGGCAGCCCGGTATCGCTCCGCGGCCCATGCTTGTAATGGCGGGTCATTCGGGCTGAACGTAATCGTATCCCGCCGCTCCATCCACACTCCGTCCAACTCGTGCGCATGGTCTGTCGCCGCCGTTCCGGCCCTGCCCGCCCCGTCGACCGGGCGAGCGAAAGCCACCGCCGCCAAGAACAGCGCCGCCGCACCTATCAGAATCGAAACTATCCGCACACAACCCACGCTGCAACTCCCTCGGGCTCCGGCCCAAGACTCCGGCCCCGCATCTCCATGTAGCAGAACAATATCCGAAACTAGGCCAGATTGTAACCCAAGCTACTTCCTGCAGGGACCGACGCCGTTAACGAGGAAGATTTCGCCGCTTTTGGCCGGTGCAATCGCGGCACTGACCGGAAACAGGCAAAGATTTGCTTCTCGCACATAGCTGGCTGCGGCTATGATCCCAAGCATGGGGAGTCGATTTGACAATATGAATTGTGAGTACGTCGATGCAATTCCCATCTTTGGAGGAACGCTTAATGAACT
Source organism: uncultured Acidobacteriota bacterium (assembly GCA_963702795.1). GTDB lineage: Bacteria > Acidobacteriota > Terriglobia > Acidiferrales > UBA7541 > Palsa-189. The sequence continues at coordinate 105,567 of CAVPDY010000004.1, forward strand.
TCTTGGGGCCGATGAGAAAGATGATCGTTAGTGTTCTGTTCGGTTGTTTGCTGGTCATTCCGGCCGTGGCTCAGACAGGCCAGAAGGATTCGTCCGCCGATCCGCTGTCATCCTGGCTGCGCAACATTTATAGGGGTAACCGGAATAATATCGCGAGAGCTGCTGACAAGATGCCCGAGGAATTCTACGGTTTGCGTCCCGGTGCGCAGACGGAAGTCCGGACCTACGGCCGGATCATCGGCCACCTGGCCAATTTCAACTATATGTGGTGCGCGCAGGCCAAGGGCGAAAAGAATCCCGGTCAAGGCACCGACTTTGAAAAGCTTACGAGCAAAGCCGATCTGGTAAAAGCGCTCAACAGCGCACTAGCCTATTGCGACGGCGTCTACGCCGCACTGACGGACGCTTCGGGAATGCAGATGGTCGACGTGACGCAGGAAAACGGGCGGCAGCAGCGCGTCTTGCGGATGAGCTTGTTGATCATGAACGTCTTTCACAACAATGAACACTACGGAAACATCGTCACTTATCTGCGGATCAAGAGTATCGTGCCGCCGTCATCAGAACCCGCTCAACCGCAGCGCTGAACTCGCGAGAACAGCGGAGAGATCAGGAGGGAAAAACAAAAGGAGCCGCGACGTCTCAGCGCCGCGGCTCCTTGAGAGATTTCAGAAGTTACTGCTTTCGTGCGTTGTGCTTCTTGTTGTAAATCTGCCCGGAAAGCTTGTTCTGCTGGTGGTTCACAACAGATTTGTCGGCTGGGGTTAGCTTTCCGCCGTTGGCCTGGCGCATGCCGGCCACCTCGTGATTCACGCCCTGTTCCTTGTTTTCCAGGTTGGACGATTCACGAGCCGTCAGCTGCCCGCTGCGAATGCCGTTGGCGATACGATCCTGCTGGTTCTCGCGGCGCTGGCCAACCTCATTGTTTCCGTAGTGCGCGGTGGTGGCGTTGTGCTTGTCCTGATAAATGTTGTTCGAGAGCTTGTTCTGCTGGTTGTTGAGCTTGGTGCGGTCGGCGGAGGTTAGCTTTCCGTTATCGTCCGCCCGCATCGTGCGCTCTTCGCCGTTGATGCCCGCCTCTTTGTTCTCGAGATTCTTGGTTTCGCCCGCCGTGAGTTGTCCGTCCTGCGCGCCATTGGCGACGCGATCCTGCTGGTTCTCCTTGCGGTCCTGGACCGTCGGTGGCGGAGTCGTCGTGCTGGTGCTGGTCTGTTGCGCGAACGCAGCCGGCATAATCATGGCCGTCAAGATTGCTGTGCCGATTACGAATTTCATGGATTTCATGGCTTCCTCCGAAAGCGCTCCGTGACCTCGGAACCCTTTTTTGCCTTCAGCTAATCAAACACTGGCCTTCGGATAGAGTTGCGCCGGAAACGAAAAAAGCCCGTAGTACGAACGTACCAGGGAAACGAAAAGCTAAACCTGCTCCGGGAGCCTAAGGCTTAGTTGCCGGAGGGTTTGGCGCTGTCGGACGAAGCGGGCTGCTGTTTTGCGGTGCCGCCGCCGGCTACTTCTTTTACTATTTGCGCGGCCATGGCCTTGCTTATCGGGCAACTCGTGTCGTTGATGCGGCATTCCGCTATGGTCAGCTTGCAACCGCACGTGCAGCCTTCGGCGTTCAGCCGGTGCAGGGCAGTCTTTTTCTGGTCGGGCGTCAATCCACTGAAGTCCACGTCGGGAAGATCGGTGGCGTTCGCCGCATTCTGCAGGAACACTTGGCCGGTATCTTCAAAGGTCTCGATGTGACCGCTGACCGGCAGTCCCAACAGAGCGCGGACCTCTTGAATGTACGTCTCGATTGGATACTCGCCGGTGTGCCGCTGCACCACGCGTCCCTGCGGGTCGATCACAAACGACGTGGGCAGAGCCGGCACGCCGCCGTAGGCATCGCTGATCTGCTCGGTGGCCATCACAACGGGATAATTCATTCCCGCATGCTCGACGAACTGCGCGACCTTCTGCGGCGGGTCATCGTCCTCGGAAACGCCGATGATCTGCAAGCGATCCTTGTACTGTGTCTGCAACGAGATCAATTCCGGAATTTCTTCACGGCAGGGTGGGCACCAGGTGGCCCAGAAATTCAGCAGGACCACTTTCCCCTTGAAGTCAGCCGTTGAAACGGTCTTGCCGGAGAGATCTCGCGCCTGAAACGCAGGCGCGGATTCGGGATTCTTCACAAAACGAATTACCGCCGGAGTCGCGCTGCCCGGCGAGGGAGCCGGCGCAAACCCGGCCATCCCATGCATCGCCGCCTGTGCCGAACCCACGCTTCCGTTCGAGCGGTGCATCGCCTGAAAGACGACCGCTCCCGCAAACACGAGCGCCGCAACCAGCACGAGCAGGCCCTTTTCGATGTTCGTCTTCAGCATGGAACTGACCTTATTGTGAGCCGATAGACGCCGGAAGACAAGTCCGCGCCACTCGCGCGGGAATACCTTTCCGGTTCATCGGCATTCCCACAGGTGGCTCCCATCCTTTAGAATGACCCGTGCAATCCAGTGCGTCATCGATGACCATGGCGACAACAGCGCGGTCAACATTTAGATTCCTTGCAACCTGCCTGGTCCCGATCTTATTGGCCGGAGCACTGTTCCTCGACTCTGCTCCCAACAGCGCCGCGGCGATTCCGCAGGCCGGAAGCTCGGCTTCGGGGTCGCAGGCCATCAGCGTTGTGGCGGTCAATCCATCGGTCGCGGCGGCTATGACTCCCGGCGGCATTGCATTTCCGATCGAGGTGACCATCACCGGCCAGAATTTCCTGCCGGGCGTCGCGGTGACGATCGGCTCGCAGGCCGCGGGAATCGTGTCCGCGTCCGCGACGCAAATTCGCGCCACCATTCCCGGCCGACCGGCGGGCATGGTGGACGTGACCGTCGCAAATCCCGATGGAACTTCGACTACTCTTCCCAAGGCGTTCACGTTTACGACGGGGCCGGTGATTTACGCGATTTCGCCTCAGACGGGCAGCGCAACAGCGCCGACCGTGGTCACCATAAGGGGCGGGAACCTTGCCAGCGATTCCGCCGTGACGGTCGGTGGACTGGCGGCGCCCATCCGATTCTTTCTCAGCTCAGCGTCCCTGGAAGCGCAAGTGCCGCCGAACACCGCGGTTACTCCAGGCGGCAAAGTTTCCGGTGCGGTCACGGTGACCAACTCCGACGGCCAATCTTTTACTCTGCCAAATGCCTTTACCTGGAGCGATTCCGCGAAGCCGTCTCCTTCTGGCGCTCCCAATTCTTCTCCAGCGCCTACTTCAAGCAACAAGTCCGCAGCGGATTCCCGCGGAGGATCCTGAACTCACTTCTGCTGGATGGATTCCAGGTACTTGACCAAGTTCTCGACTCTCACGTTGCCGAAATCCCTGTCGTCCTCGATCTGGTGAAAAATGGGGCCCCAAATGGGCATGTCGCGCGAACCGTGCGAAAGCAACACATCTTGACCGATGATCGTCTTGCGTACGTTTGCCGCCGGGAACTGGCCACCGCTGTTCTTCGCCAGAACGGTCAAGTCGGGCACCTTGATCTTCAACACAGCGACCATGGGCCCGTCGCCCTTGCCGTCCGAGCCATGGCAAGGGGCGCAATGGGCGCGATACAGGTCGGGTCCTTTGATCGAATAGATGAGTTGGTCGAGCTGCTTCTGATTGGCAGGCTGTGTCTGCTGGGCTGCTCCTGCGCGGGCCAATGCTGGGTAGATAAGGACTGCGCCCAGCAAGGCAAACATCGCTGCCCGGGCTCCTGCTCTTGGCACTGTCTTGGGTGTCGCTTTTCGCATGGCTCTTTGCATCGCTCGTCTTCTCTCCCTTCGGTCCTTCACAAGGCGCCCGCGATGCGAAGCCGAATGCACGGATGGCGGGCTATTCTTTGGTCTTCAGCTTCAGTTTGCTCTTATTCTCCTCCAAAAAGGAGCGCAAACCTTCGGACGCATCGAGCAGGCGTTTCCACTGTTCATAGTAGAGGGTGACCGGGAAGCGCCCGAGTCCATACACGCTGACGCCTCCCTTTTCGCCCACCTTGAACTGCAGTTCGCCAGTTTTCCGCGAACCGGCCTGTTTCTCCAGTTCGGCAATGCGTTGCAGCAGTTCTTCTTTCGTTGGTTCGGTCATATGACTTTCGCTCCCGCCAGTCGTTGGTTTGCGTGGGCTGTAAGTACAGCCCACACCCGCAGCTAGGCAGCCTTGGCTTGCCGGTGGTTTGTCGCGAGCTTCAGTTTCCTTCTTCGCTCCGCCCATCGCTTTTTCATCATCTCGGACAAGCGCTTGCGTCCTTCCGGCGAGATGTTGTGCTTCTTGGCTTTTTTAGCCGCGGGCTTGGAAGCACTCTTTGTGCTCGTCGCTCCAGCGCCTTCTATGCCTTCGAGGGCTGCAATCGCTCGATCGAGCCTGTCTCTCTCTTGCTTCAGCTCCGATACAACTTTCCTAATATCCACAATTCCTCCTTGGTATTTGTCCCTGCACGATCATTATGATTTCGCCGCTCACAGCCCACAGTCGACGGAGCCAGTATCGCACGAAGAGGTTGAAGTTGAGTAGTCGATGGGGTACCCCCTCCCGGGTGGTTTTTCCAAAGAGTGCGTGGGCGCATGAAAACAAAAGAGTTGATGCTTGAACTCTTGCACAAGAGCGCACGAAGAGTGCGGGAGTGGTTGGAAATGCAAGGGTTAGCTTTCGCCCGTGCTGCAAAGAGTGCGGAAGCGAATGAAAACAAGGATGTTGGAATTTTTGTGCCGGCAGAAAAGTGCAAAGAGAGTGCGCAAGCTACTGAAGGCAAGGTACCCCCACCCCCCGGGCAAACCACATGAATATCAAAACAGGGGAGTTGCGGCAAAAGCATCTTGTATGAATATGAAAACAAAGGACGAGTATTTTGCAAATATTGGTGAAGGTTGCTGGTGATTCGGGCTGGAGCGGCGAGGGTGAGCGGGCGGGAAGAGACGGCTGCGTCCTGCGGGGGGCGATCTTTGGCTGCGAGCATGGAGTATTATAACATTCGCGTCAATGTTGCTTTATGGTTAGAGGGGGCGCAGCTTTAACCGGGCAGGAGGTTTCTGCTGTGTGTAGGGGCGTTTGCAATTCGGTGTGGGGCCTCAAAATGTTGGTATTCTGAGGCATTTCTGTCTCAACTCTGGAGGAGCCACAAATTATGCCCGGGCTCATCTCGGATCTTGACGTAGAGCGCCTTGACAACCAAGCGTTGCCTCGTGTTCTGAATGCTCTGATTACGGCTGATGCTGCGGCGGCCCACGACGTCCCGCTCGGTGATCTCGACTTGACGTGCAGGGTTACAGATTCCGATGGGGGGATTGACGGGCGCATTGATTGGCCCGACGTCCCGCATGACTTGTTTTCGGCGGGAATCAACGTGGTTCAATACAAGACTGGGGCCTTAAGCGTCACCCAACTCGCTACCGAATTTAAGAAGCGTGGCGTGCAGAAGGCCCTAGCTGGGCGCGGACGCTACGTATTATTCGTCGGCCGAGCGCATGTCGCGCCCGAACGTGACCGACTTGAGGCTAGGCTCACATCCTTATGTAAGACTAAGCGAATCAGTCGCGCTCGTTGCCGTATTGTTTTCGGCGATCAGATCGCGCGTTGGGTAAATCGCGTGCCGGCGGTCGCCATTCGGCCAGAGTTTGGGAAGCCGTATCCAGGCTTCCAGACGGTCGCCGTATGGTCTCAGCAGCAGCAGATGCAGAATGAGTTCCATTTGGACGAAAGCAGGCAGCAGATTATCGACCGGCTCGATTGCTTCATTCGTTCGAGCCATAGCGGCGGAGTGATTCGCATAGAGGGCCCCGCCGGAGTCGGCAAGACAAGGGTGGTCTTAGAAGCTCTGAAGGGAAATGGCGTACAGGAGCGCACGGTCTATTGTCCGTCGGCCGAGGACCCTTATGCCCAACAGCTCATGAGCGCACTTCAGGGCCAGCAGGCTAACGCCATCGTAGTGCTCGATGAGTGCGACTATGAACGACAAGATGTTCTACGACCGTATGCGGAGGGTGCTGGAGATGAGGTGCGGGTGATTTGCGTGGGGACTGCTGATGTCTTCCATGGTGTTCCGTCGGCCTTGGAGCAACTCTTGCGAGTCCCGCCACTTCCTGACGAGAGCATCAAGTCTATTGTAAGCAAAGCATATCCATCGGCGCCTTTGGAGGTCGTAGAAATCGCCCGTAGACTCGCGAGCGGTTACGTGAAGCTCGCGATGTTCGTTGCGGGCGAATTGGCGGCGAGACCTGACTTCCCCCTGACCGAATTGCGCAAAATTCCCGACATCCGAACGTTCCTGAAGCGGTTTGTCAGCGAGGCCACGCAGAAGACTCTGCAGGCGTTGTCTCTGTTAGCCAGGGTGGGTTGGAGGGATCGTTACGCGAGGAGGCTCAGGCACTCGCGCGATGGTCGAGCTCCCCTTTCAACCACATGCAGGACTCTGTTGCAAGGCTAAAGGAGCGGGGCGTCGTGCTTCCTCGCGGCAGGTACCTTTACGTTTCCCCAGACCTGCTCGCGATTCAGGCGGCCGCGGAGCTTTGGGACGCAAGAGAATCGGAGTTGAATAACAATCATCTCAGATCTGCCCGGGCCCGGACCGCGACGGCAGTATTTTAAGGCTCGCGGCGATGGCCGATCATCCGGAGGTCAGAAAGGGGTTAGGGCGCTTGCTGGGTGACGAAGGCCTCTATCAGACGATGGCGGATCTGACGATCAGCCGTTCCCCAGCGAGGTGTTTCGGCTTCTCAGCGCGGGACTCCCGGAGGAAGCGGTCGCCACATTGGAACGAATACTTGGTCCAGCTTCGCGCGAAGACCTATTGGGTTTTAAGGACGGCCGCCGCGATGTGATTTGGGCGCTCGAGTCGCTCCTGCGGTGGCCGGAAACGTCCTTGCGAGCGGCTCGAATTGTGCGGCAGCTAGCCCTTGCCGAGACCGAGCGTATCGCGAACAACGCGACGGGAGTGTTCGAAACATATTTCCACGTGTTCCTAAGCGGATCACCTGTGCCCCTCCCGGAGCGGCTTGAACTCGTTCGGGAATTGGCGCGCTCGGGCGATCCTCTGCAACGTGCGCTAGCTGTTAAGGCGGCTGCTGCCGCGTTAGAGCTCCATGAAAATCGAATGGGCGGCGAGATCGACTATGTCTCGAAGAAACCGTTTCCGAAGGAATGGCAACCACGGACCTACGACGAGTTGTGGCGGTCCCGGCTCATAGCGGTCCGGCAGCTGGAGTTCTTGGGGAAGGGTGAGGACGAGGCGGCGGCGGCAGCCCGTGGCGAGCTGTTAGGATCGGTCTTGCTCTTGGCTCGGGAAGGACAGCGCAACCAGGCTGTAAGCGTCTTGAAGGATTTTGCACCGCGCACGGACGATGAACGGAGGCTGCTTCTGGACGCGGCCCAACGCCTTTGCAGCGACGGGGCCGAGGCCCTGACGAATGACGAAAAGACAGAGTTGAAAACGATTATCGGCCGCGCTTTCGGTGCAACGTATTTTGATCATTTAAGGCGTTGGGTTGGCAAGCGAATTCACAGTGATTTCGACTTGAACAGCCCCGGGGACCCCTACAAGGAAGCGGACCAGCGGGAGATTGAGTTGGCCGAGGAAGGCTATTCCAAAGGCCTCAGCAACGGTGAGATTGAATGGCTCGTATCGCCGGAGGCGGAGAACGTTTGGATTTTTGGACGAAGATTGGGGGAGCTCGATGCGGCGCGAACCTATTTGGATGTTATCGTTGCGCTTTCGCCCGCAAATCTAAACTGCATGTTGCTTTCCTCATATCTGGTTGGGTTGGAGAATCGCGATGGGCGTGATGCTGGAGATGCAATCCTCGACAAGCTGGCGGAAACTGCTCCGACACTCGCGTTTGTGGCTACCTGGCGGGGGACGGCAACTGCGGCATCGGGCCGGCGAATCTTTCAGCTTATGAGGTTTGGGCATGTCGAACCGTATTTCTACCTCGCCCTAATGTACGGCGGCTGGGTAGCCTCGCTGCCGGTACGAACCGGCCAGGAAATCGTCAGCCTCGATGTTGGAGACTAAACGTGCCGAGCTAATTGAGCCCATCCTCTCTCTGCTTCGGTACAGCAAGCGGGCCGCCGAGGATGCTTTTGCGGCAAATTCTGAGTTGGCCTGGCGGGCTCTGGAGCTAACGCCGGCGGAGGTAACAGGGTACGTTGATTGGCTATGGGGAGATGTCGCTCGACGCGCCGTGGAATACGACCCGGTGCGGGTGGCAAGCTGGTCCTACGTCGAATGAGGCTGGGAAACCGAGCTTATCTCTCCCAGGACCCAATTATCGAGGCCTTAGCGGGGGCCACGAGGCTCGATCCTGAGGGTGTCTGGCGCGAGATGGGTGGTGCCCTGTTGCAGCGCGATTCGTTTGCACTGCGTGTTTTGCTGGCGCTACAGAAGTAGTATGAAGAGTTGCTTCAGCCTCAGCTACTGGTCGATTGGGCCGGGCAGAACCGACAATTTGGGCCTAGGCTGGCAGCTGAGCTTGTCGTCGTTGGCGCTCCGTTGCCCGATCGCGCGAGGCTGTTGGCGGCGAACTTCCCGGATGACCCCGACATACTAAACGTATTTGCATCGAATCTAGAGTCTGGCAGTTGGATAGGGCCGGCATCAAACCGATATAAGGGTTTGCTAGACGTCGCGGAGCAGTGGAAGGCTGATCCAGACCCGCGGATTCGGCACTGGGCAGGTCGCCTCGCTGATGGTCTAAAGAAGAGAATCAAACAGTGGCAGGTATTCGAAGAGGAAGAAGAAATGTAGCGTGAGGCGGGTTCGGAGGGGAAAACGTAAGCCGCCCAACGTCGACAATTTTCAGCGGCCCTTGCAAATCAAGGGGGCGGTCGTACGGCTGATCGCGCTGGACGGGTTGAAGTTGCTGACTAGGCCAATCGGGAGATTGGCTTTCCCGAGGGTCGGTCGAACGAAATACCGCTTTCCGCACGCGGCAAAGGGTCGGGTGCCAGCAAGGCCCACGCGTAACATCGACCCGTGGGGCACCCACTGCGGTCCTTCGCTTGCTCGCCTCGGGGCCACCCCGTCCACTCTGAAAACATTCTCGTGGGCAAAGGTCCGGGCAGCCGACCGACCCGCCAATCTGGAGATTGGCGTTCCCAGGGGTGGGCGGAGAGGAGCTAGAGTCTAAGTTTTAATCGCTAGAGGGATGGGTCTGCCACGGAGACCGGGAGACCGGTGGCTTGGGCTTTGGTGGCGGCCAGGGCGATGCGCAGGGCGCCGATGCCGTCGTCGATGGTGATGGGGGGCTGGCGGTGGTGGCGTACATTGTCGAGGAAGTTCTGGAGTTGCGCGGGATAGGCGTCGTGGAAGCGCTCCATGAAGAAGGGGACGGTGTCGTGCGCGACTTGATTTTTGGTCATCACGAAGAGCGGGGTCTCGCGGAGATATCCGATGCGCAGCGTTCCCTGCGTGCCCATGATCTCGCCGAAGATGTCGTAACCGTAGAGGCCGCTGCGGCTCAGGTCCACCTCGCCGATGGAGCCGCTGGCAAATTTGATGGTGACGATGGCGTTGTCGATGTCGCCGACTTCATTCAGCTCGGGAAAGGCCAAGGTTCCACCGACGGCGGTGACCGTGGCGGCCTCGCCCATGAACCAGCGGGCCAGGTCGAAGTCGTGAATGCCCATGTCCGAAATCATGCCGCCGCTGCTCTTGGGGTTGGCATACTCGAGGGAGGGGCGGTAGGGGTCGCGCGAGGACGACTTGAAGACGATGGGAGCGCCGATGACGCCTTCCTCGATTTTCTTTTTGGCCGCGGCGTAGCCGACGTCGAAGCGGCGCATGAAGCCCATCTGCAGAAAGCTGTGGGCGCGCGCGACGGCGTCCTTCATGGTTTGCGCTTCGCGCAGGGAAAGCGCGGGCGGCTTCTCGCAAAACGCAGGCTTGCCGCGCCCGGCACAAGCAACCACGTGATCGCAATGCGCGTGCGTGGGGCTGACGATGATGACGGTGTCGATCGCGGGGTCGTCGATGAGAGCGAGGGGATCGACATACCACCTGGGCACGTCGAATTCGCGCGCGGTGTCCTCGGCGAGCTTGGCATTCGTGTCGGCGACTCCCGCGAAGCGCACACCGGTCAGGCGCGTCGCCAGGTCGCGCGCGTACACTTTCCCCAACCGTCCAACCCCGATCAAGCCTGCGTTAAGCTTGGACATTTTCTCCTCGAATAAGAGCGCGGATTTGCACCGGGCCGTTTTGGGCCGCGCTATCTTACAGGAAATTGCCACTTGCAAACGAACAGCGGCTGAGGGCGGCTGAGGGATTCCTCGGCTTCCTGGCCGGGCGTTCTTGCTTACCGCGAAAGCCGGTCCGGATTCATCTCAGTCCGGTAAATGAGTCAATAAGGGGGCAGGCTCGACTTGTGGCTTCAGGAAGTATCTACGCTGAAAATAAAACGCAACATTGACCAAACCAATCATTACTGGAACTTCGACGAGGGGTCCAATGACCGCAGCGAATGCAGCACCGGAGTTGATCCCGAACACAGAGACAGCCACGGCAATCGCCAGCTCGAAGTTGTTCGATGCCGCAGTGAAGGCCAGAGTGGTGGTCTTCGAATAGTCAGCACCCAATTTGCGCCCCATGTAGAACGACACCAGAAACATTACGGCGAAATAGATCAACAACGGAACAGCAATTCTGAGCACATCCAAGGGCAGCCGGACGATGTATTCACCTTTCAACGAAAACATGACCACGATCGTGAATAGCAGAGCGATTAGCGTCAGCGGGCTTACTCGAGGAATGAATGCCCGGTCGTACCAATCGCGCCCTTTCGCTCGGATCATGATCGTTCGCGTCAGAAACCCTGCCAAGAACGGAATGCCAAGATAGATGAACACGCTCTTGGCAATTTCACCGATGGAAATATTTACGGCTGAACCTTTCAACCCCAGCCACGTGGGAAGCAAGGTGATGAATACCCAGGCATACAGCGAGTAGAAGAAAACCTGAAACAACGAGTTGAAGGCGACTAACCCCGCGGCGTAGTCCGTATCACCTTTCGCCAGCTCATTCCATACGATTACCATCGCGATACATCGCGCCAGCCCGATCATGATCAGGCCTGCCATATACTCGGGATAGCCGCGCAGGAAGACCACCGCGAGGACGAACATTAGAATCGGCCCAATCACCCAGTTCTGAACAAGTGAAAGGACCAGAACGCGCTTGTTACGAAAGACTTCAGGTAATTCCTCGTACCTGACCTTTGTGAAAGGGGGATACATCATCACGATGAGTCCAACCGCAATGGGAATAGACGTTGTGCCTACGCTGAAGCGATTGAGGAACGGCACAATGCCCGGGATCAGCCAACCGGATAAGACGCCCAGAGTCATCGCTCCGAAAATCCAGGCGGTCAGATAGCGGTCTAGAAATTGGAGCCGACTCGTTGTGCTCATCTGAAGACCTCTCGTTCGGGGAGTTCGCTGTTGTTACTGCTTGCCAATGCGATCGATTTCCTTCTGGATCGACAATTTTTCGAGGCTGGCCAGCGGCAGGCAGAGGAATAGATCGATGCGGCGCTGGAGTATGCCGAAGGCGTCGCGGAATGCGCGGTCGATTTCTTCCGGGGTTCCTGATGCGGCGGCGGGATCGGGCACGCCCCAATGCGCCGTCATGGGCTGGCCCGGCCAGATCGGGCAGACCTCCTTGGCGGCGTTGTCGCAAACGGTGAAGACGAAATCCATCTTCGGCGCATCGGGCTTGGCAAACTCATCCCAGCTCTTGCTGTGCAAGCCAGCCGTCGAGAGGCGGGCAGCCTCGATTTGCTTCAACGCCAGCGGATGGACAAAGCCGGCAGGATGGCTGCCGGCGCTGTAGGCCATGAAATTGGGGCGGCCTCTGTAGTTGAGGAAAGCTTCGCCAAAGATGGAACGCGCGGAATTCCCCGTGCAAAGGAACAAGACGTTATAGCGCTGCATGGCGTTCACTGGCTGGCGTATCGGCTGGGGCGCAGCAGTCGGGACCGCAGCACGCGCGCGCCGGCTCCGCTTTCTCCGGCAGGTTATCCTGGAGCACGACGAAAACTTCCCACTGGTTGCCGTCCGGATCGCGGACCCAGACTTTATCCTGCAGCGCGTAGCAGCAATCCGTATTCATTTCATCGCGCACCAGCAGGCCCGACTGGACCCAGCGTTCCCGAAAGGCGAAAACGTCCGCGGTAGAGCTGACTTGGATGCCCAGATGAGAAAGGGCGCCGCTGCGGACAGAGGATGCTTCGTTGAGCGAGAAGTTCAGGGGCGGCTCCTGAACGTCAAACTTGGCGTAGCCTTGCCGGATCTTGGAAGGCTCGATTCCGAACAGCTTGCGGTAGAAGGCGAGACTTTGCTGCAAATCGCCGACATAGATGGAAACGTGGGGCTTCACAATGGCCATGTGCGATCCTCCATGGCGCCTGCGACATATATGCACAGGCGCATGTGTCAGATGGTACGCGCCAACCACACATATGTCAAGGCGCATATGTTGTGGTATTGTTTTCCCATGGGCAAGGCCAATCCGAGCGCTTCTCTGGACGTTCTTTTCCGGGCGCTGGCGGACCCGACGCGGTTGCGCCTGCTGAATCTGATGGGCAACCGGGAAGTTTGCGTTTGCTACTTCGTGGAAATTCTAGGCATCAGCCAGCCGAAGATTTCCCGCCATTTGGCTTATCTGCGCAGGGCCGGCATCGTGGCGGCGCGGCGCGAGGGAAGATGGACGCATTACCGGCTGGCGATGCCCAAGGACTCGGCAGCCAAAGGCATTCTGCAGGAGACGCTGAAGCACATCCTGGAAAAGCCGGAGATGCGGCGCGACGTCGCACGCCTCGGCATGGCGTGTTGCGCGCCGGAAAAATTCGAGCTTCTGCAAGGGGCGCCGCAGCCGCAGGCTATTGTGCGCTTGCGCTAACGGGCTGCTAGTCTCCGGGGGCGACCGACGGGGCTTCGATGGCACGCAGCGCCTTCCCGCGGCTGAGCAACGCGCGGAGGCGATCCATGTAGAGGTACACCACCGGCGTCGTGTAGAGCGTGAGCATCTGGCTGAAGAGCAGACCGCCGACGATGGCGATTCCCAGCGGACGGCGAAGTTCAGCTCCATTCCCAGTGCCAATCGCGATGGGGATGCCTCCAAACATGGCGGCCATTGTCGTCATCATGATGGGCCGGAAACGCAACAGACAGGCTTCGTAGATGGATTTTTCGGGGCTGTTCCCTTCCCTGCGTTCGGCCGAAATCGCAAAGTCGATCATCAAGATGGCGTTCTTCTTCACAATGCCAATGAGAAGAATAATGCCGATGAAGGCGATGATGGTCAGCTCGGTTTTGAAGAGCATGAGCGCCAGCAAAGCGCCGACGCCGGCGGAAGGAAGCGTGGAGAGGATCGTGATCGGGTGAACAAAGTTTTCGTAGAGCATGCCGAGCACGATGTAGACCGTGGCGAGCGCGGCAAGAATCAGGTAGCGCTCGGTGGCCAGGGAGTCCTGGAAGGCCTGCGCGGTGCCCGCGAATCCGACGTGAATGCTGGAGGGCAAAACAAGATCATGCATTTTGTCCTGAATGGCCTGGACCGCGTCGCCGAGCGGAACGTCGGGAGCGAGGTTGAAGGAAAATGTGACCGATGGAAACTGACCGATGTGAGAGACGGCCAGGTAGGTGGTCGAAGGCTGATAGTGGGTGAAGGAGCTGAGTGGAACGGCCTGGCCGGTGGCAGAGGTGACGTACACACTCTTCAGCGCGTCGGGGTCTTGCTGAAATTTAGGGTCAATTTCCATTACCACGTGATACTGGTTGATGCGCTCGTACATCGTGGAGACTTGGCGCTGGCCGAAAGCGTCATAGAGCACGTTGTCGATGGTCTTGGCGCTGATGCCGAGGCGGCTGGCGGTGTCGCGATCGATCACCAGGCCCGCTTGCAGGCCGCGATTCTGCAGGTCGCTATTGACGTCGCGTAGTTGCGAAATGGTCTTTAGGCGCTCGCCGATCAGCGGCGACCACTTCAGGAGATCCGCGAGGTCGGTTCCCTGCACGGTGTACTGGAATTGCGCGTTGGTCTGGCGGCCGCCGATCTGGAGGTCCTGAACGGCCTGGAGGTAGCACGTCGCTCCCGCGACGCGGGCCAGCTTGGGACGCAGGCGGTTGATCACCTCGAAGATGGTGGCGGTGCGCTCACCGAGGGGCTTCAGCGTGATCGTGAGGCTGGCCGTGTTGACCGCGCCGCCGCCGCCCGCGAAACCGGAAACGATATCCACGGCCGGGTCGGTGTTGAGGATGGCGACGAACTCGTTCATCTTCTCTCTCATCGACTGAAACGAGACATCCTCGGAAGCGATTACGTTTGCTTGCAGGCGTCCGGTGTCCTGCTGCGGGAAGAATCCCTTGGGGACGATGACGTAAAGATAGATCGCCAGGGAAATGGTGCCCAGCGCGACCCCCAGAGTGAACAACTGGTGGCGAAGAACCCATCGCAGACTGCGCGCGTAGCCTTCGTAGATTGAGTTGAAGGCGGCCTCACTACCCCGATAGAACCAGCCGTGGCGGAGGCCCTTTTGGGATTTGAGGAGCTTGGCGCACATGGTGGGCGTGGTCGTAAGCGAGACAACCAAGGAGATGGCCACAGCCACGCTCAAGGTGACGGCAAACTCACGGAAGATGCGTCCGACAATGCCACCCATCATCAGAATGGGGATAAAGACCGCGACGAGCGAGGTGCTCATGGAAAGCACTGTGAAGCCGATCTCCTCGGAACCGCGCAGGGCGGCGTCCAGCGGCGAAAGGCCCTGCTCGATGTAGCGGGTCACGTTCTCGACGACGACAATGGCGTCGTCAACGACGAATCCGGTGGAGATGGTGAGGGCCATCAGGGAAAGGTTGTCGAGCGAATAGCCCAGAAGATACATGACTCCGAAGGTTCCCACGAGCGACAAGGGCACGGCGATGCCGGGAATGGTAGTGGCCCAAGCGCTGCGCAAGAAGACGAAAACGACGAGGACCACCAGGACAAGTGAAATCAGCAAGCTAATTTCGATGTCATGAACCGAGGCGCGGATGGTGGTGGTGCGGTCCTGGGTAATGGCGATGTGGACCGAGGACGGAATCGAAGCGCTCAGGAAGGGTATGAGCGATTTGATACGGTCGGCAATCTCGATCATGTTCAGTTGCGGCTGGCGGTGGGCGAAGATCAAAACGGCGGGCTTGCCATTCACCGTTCCGGAGTTGCGACTGTCCTCTGACGAGTCCACCACCGTGGCGACATCCGAAAGCCGGACGGGCGCTCCCTGGTTGTAGCCGACGATCAGCGGGGCGTACTCCTTGGCGGTAAAGAGCTGGTCGTTGTCGTTGATGACGTAGCGTCGTTTGGCGTCCGCGAGCTGGCCCTTGGGGGAATGAGCGTTCGCGGCGTTGAGCGCGTTCGCGACCTGGTCGTAGCCAGCGATCTTGCTCAGTATGAACGGATTGACCTCCGCGCGGACCGCGGGACGGGCGGCGCCGCCAAAGTTGACCGTTCCGATCCCGGGAACCTGAGAAATCTTTTGGCCAAGGATGGAGTCCGCCAGATCGTAGAGCTGTGGCGCGGTAGCCGTATCCGAAGTGATCGACAAAACCAGGGGCGCCAGTTCTGCGGGGTTGACCTCGCGCCAGTTCGGATTGGTGGGCAGATTCTGCGGGAGCTGGCCGCGTGCGGCGTTGATGGCCGCCTGGACATCGCGAGCGGCGGCGTTGATATCGCGGTTCAGATCAAACTGGAGGACGATGTTCGTCGAGCCCAACTGGCTCACCGAGGTCATCTCGTTGATGCCAGCGATGCGGCCAAACATGCGCTCAAGCGGCGTCGCCACGGCGGAGGCCATGGTGTCCGGGCTGGCGCCGGGCAACTGGCTGGACACCGAAATCGTGGGGTATTCGACTTCAGGCAGGGCTGCCAGCGGCAAATGGGGAAATGAAACCGCACCGGCGAGCAGGATCGCGACGGTCAGCAGGGACGTGGCAACCGGCCGACGAATGAACGGAGCGGAAAGATTCACAGTTTGATCCCAATCGCCGGGATATCGGCCATGTCGCCTGTCCGGGTCGTGAGTCCCAGATCACCTGGACTCGAACAGCTATCTTAACATTTAACATCTAATGACCTAGCGTGAATTCATTAACACGCCAGGGGGCGCCGATGCCACGAAATGTGCCCTGGACGAAGTGCGCTCCGATGAGTCGCGGCGCATGGTGCCCTTGGTCCTGGCAGCGTTCGCCACGAAGAGGCGGTCTTTGTAAAGGCCAAGGAACTGATCTGAACTGCCCACAAATTGAGTTTCTTCCGGGCCGTGATGAGCGTATGCTGAACACTGAGCTGTCCCTTCGTGTCGGGGTGATCCATGAAAAGATTGCTGGTTCGCTATGGCACGGCGAGCTTATTCGCTTTGCTACTGGCTTGGCCGCTGTGGGGCCAGAAGACGGGCACACCCGCGCCTGCACCGCAGCCTTCGCGCCCGACCGCCGGATCGCCTGGGGCCGACGTCGGAAATCAGCCGTCGACGCGGGAAATGCCCATGCCTGTTTACGTAAACGGACGAGTCTTGATGGAAACCGGGCAGCCTGTTCCGGAACCAGTCTCCGTTGGGCTTAGCTGCGGCATGAGGACGCTGCAGGTGGTTCACACGGACGTGAAGGGGTATTTCCAATTCGTCTTGGGAGCAGGTCCGCAAGGGAATGTCGACACCAGCGCCAGCAACGACACGGAGATGGGCGGGTTGGGTTTTCCAAGCATGACCGGCAGCCTCGACGGCACTGCCAGCAATATGATGGGATGCGAGTTGCAAGTGTCCGTCGGTGGCTACGAGCCACTGACCAAGACAATCACCAATCCCCCCGACATTCAGGGAATCGACGCCGGGACTCTGTTGCTCAGGCGCAGGGCCGGGGTGACAGGATCATCGATCAGCGTGACTTCCCTGCAGGTGCCCGAGAACGCGCGGAAGGAATTCGACAAGGGGCAAAAGGATGAGCGCAGCAATCACCTAGCGTCGGCGGGGCAACACATGGAAAAGGCCGTCGCTCTATACGACAAATACGCGGCTGCCTGGAACGAGCTAGGGAAGATCGACGCGACTAACCATGACATGGAAAAGGCCCGCGGGGCCTTCGAGAAAGCGATTGCGGCCGACGCCCACTACATTCCGCCCTACGTGAGTCTGGCGGCCCTTGACCTGCAAAGCGCACAATACGACAACGCCGCCGAGACAGCGGGAAAAATTCTGCAACTCGATCCCACCATCAGCTTCGCCAGTTTCATCCAAGCCGCAGCGGACTTCAAATTGAATCGGCTGGACGAAGCTGAAAAGAGCGCGAAAGAAGCTGAAAATCAGCCCCACCAGGCCATTCCGCAGGTGCACGTGCTGCTCGCGCAAATCTTCGCCCAGAAACAAGACTACGCGAATGCGGCAACGCAGCTGAGAGCCTATCTTAAGGAGGCGCCGCGCGGACCGTTCGCTGACCAAGCGAAGAAGAACCTAGAAGGAATTGAGAAAGCCACCGCCAGCGCCGACGCCAAATCGTCAGTGGAGCAACCGCAGAGCGCACCATAAGAGCCCTGCTCCGGTTACAGTCATGCCACAAACGCTCTCCGCTTCTTTGGGGAAGATGATGACTCGCGATGGCAAAGGGTTTGTGATATCCGGGATGCAGATGTTTCGTCTATGATTCCAGGCTTGGCCTAAAGGAGTAAAAACGTGAAAAGCGGGCTAGCGGTGCATTGTGCGGTGGTTGTGGGCCTTCTGGCGCTTTGTGGGCCATTGTTCGCGCATCACGGATCGGGCGTGTCCTACGACCTGAAGAAGCAAGTGACCCTCACAGGAACCGTGACGGAGTTGGATTGGCGGAATCCGCATGTGTTCCTGCTGTTCGACGTGAAAAACGATAAGGGCGTCATCGAACATTGGGGCGGCGAAACGCACACACCGGCGCAACTGAAAGCCATCGGCTGGACCAAGGACGAATTGAAGTTGGGCGATCAAATCACGATCACCTTGTTTCCCTCCAAGGTCGGCGCATCGCGCGGGCTGATCGCCAAGATCGTGCACAACGACAAGGTCATCATCGACGACGGGGCCTCGCGCAATCGCAATCCGGACGAATAAGCTACCGCCGTCTGACGCCGCGCAGTTGGCAAGCAACAGTTGGCAGGCAAAGGAGGCCGCGAATGCCAAATCGCGTTAGCAACTGCAAGGGGATCCGTATGGGCCGTTTCATCGTCACGATGGCTGCGGCACTTGCCTTCTCGTCCATTTCATTTGCGCAGACTGCAGACCAGCCGGCGCCGGCGCGCGCTCGCAGGCCCCCCGAAAAGGCGTCCACCGAGTCCTTTGACAAGCACAACCTGACAGCGATATGGCTGCTGCGGACCCCTTTCGCCGGGATCAGCAACACGCCGCCTCCCTTGACGCCCTGGGGGCAGGCGAAATTCGATTTGAACAAACCCAGCTACGGACCGAGAGCCGTTCCTCCCGCGGAGGGAAACGACGTGATCGGAAACTGCGACCCGACCGGCTTCCCGCGAAACCTTTTTTCTCCGTCCAGACCGGTTCAATTCGTCCAGCTTCCAAACGAGTTGTTGCAGGTTTTTCAGTACCACGGCGTGTGGCGGCAGATTTGGATGGACGGGCGGGAGCTTGACAAGGATCCGGATCCTTCCTGGTACGGGACCTCGGTCGGCAAGTGGGATGGAGACACGCTGGTGGTCAATACGGTCGGGCTCGATGAGAGAACGTGGCTCGACCATTTTGGATATCCGCACAGCGGCGACATGAGCGTCGAGGAACGCTACACCCGGGTGGATCACGACACCTTCGAACTGATCCTGACCGTCGATGACCCGAAGACGTACACGAAGCCGTGGGTAAGCCCCAAGAAAACCTTCAAGTTGGCAAAACCTCAGGAACTCGAGGAAGATTATTGCGTGCCCTCAGAGGAGCAGCATTTCAACAGTTCGATGCGGAATCCAGCCGACGGCAAGAGTAACTAGAGCCCAAGGATTTCGCCACACGGAACGGCTACACGCATATCCTGTTTCGTGCCCCCAATTCCTGAGCGCTTGTGCCCTGGCGGGTAATTCTGTTGGCGATTACTTCGGCGCCGGCCCGCGGCTGATCAGCACAAAGTCGTCCGGGCGAATCCACTTGGCAAAGGCCAGGCGCACCTGATCGGCCGTGAGGCCGAAGTATTGCTTGGCGCCTTTTTCCGGCTCATCAAGACCGAGGCCGATCTGGGCCCGAGCCAGCATGCCCTCGGCGACGCCGTCTTCACTCGACTCCGCCAGCGGGATCTGACGCAAGAGCAGGGCCTTGGCCTGCTGGAGCTCGGCCTCGGTCACGTTTTCTTTTTGCACGTCCATCAAATCGCGGAGGATGAGGTCTCGGGCCTTGGTGACGTTCTGCGGGTCGCAGCCATAGGTGACGGTGTAGATGGCTCGGGTCTTCTGCGCGTTCAAGCGAACGTCCACATTGTAAACGTATCCGTTCACTTGCCTGAGATCATGGTAGAGACGCGTGGCATAGAACCCGCCGCCGAGAACGTGATTGCCGAGTTGCAGCGGATAGTAATCCGGATCGAATCGGTTGATGGGAATCGTCTCGGACATATCGACGGAAACCTGCAACTGACTGGGATCGGGAACATTCACCACCGTGGGCTTGTTTGGCGGCACTTGCGGGAGATCGACGTCCGGCTTCGGCGCATCCACCTTCCACGATCCGAAGTATTTTTCGATGGTCGTTTTGGCCTCTTCAGGCGTGACGTCGCCGATCACAACGATCGTCGTCAGGTCGGGACGCACGGTCTTGGCGTAATACTGCTTCACGTCATCGAGCGTGAGGGAAGAAACCGTCTGCGGAGTCACCTCTCGCTGGGTAGGATCGTTGGGCGGAAACAGCGCCATATCCAGAGCGCGGCCCGCGCGATATCCCGGGCTCCTCATCCTTCCGGCAACAAACTGCGCGGTCTGCGGCTTGATCGTCTGAAAGGCCTCGTTGGGAAGAGCGGGGTTGATTTCGTTGTCGGCGAGCAACTCCGCGCCGCGGGAGAAATCCTGCTTGAGCACACTCAACTGGAAATGAAAACCGGCCGATTCCTGCGCGGCGATGTCGTCGAGCGCTTTCTGAAACGCCAGGCGATCAAGAGTCTTTGTGCCGTAGGAAAACATGTCGCCGAGCACATCGTCCACCCCGTCTTTGCCGGGCGACGTTTCCATTTGCGGGTCGGTGCGAACGTCACCGATTACGGTGATCGTAGGAGTGACCTTAACGGTTTTGACGATCAAGCGCAGGCCGTTCGGCAGGGTCATATCCGAAGGCGCCGCAGGAGCCGGCGGCAAATTCAGCGCAACCAGCCGGGACTTGGCCCAGTCCGGCAATTCGACAGCCTTGGTGGGCGCTGCGGTGCCTTGCTCAGCCCCGCCAAATCCGCTGGAGGCCACGGCCGCGCCGCTGGGGACGGGCTTGAGTTGCGCGGTGATCGAGTTCTGGTCCACCAAATATTGCTTGGCGACGCGATTGACATCGGCCAGCGTGACTTTGCGCATGGCGTCAACGTCATCGTCCGGGGAGTTGCGTCCCTCGGATGCCAGGGCCTCCGACCAGGCGTTGGCCAAGCCGGAAATGGAGTTTTGGCGGAACTCCGCGGAGGCAATTTCGCGGCGCTTGGCGGCTTCCACCAGGTCGGCCGGGACGCCATTCGCCGCGTAGTCGCTCATGATCTTGCGCATCTCGTCGAGCACGGGCTGAGCGTTGGCCTCTGCCGGCAAGGCTGCGGCGCTGTAAGCCACGCTGGCCTTCGGGAAGACCTCGGCGACGCCAAATTCGGTGTCCAGTGCCTTCCCCTGCGGAACAAGCGCGTACAAATTGCCACGCTGACTGGTCAGAACATCGCTGAGGATATTCACCGCTGCAAAGTCCGGGCTGTCGGTCCCGGGCATGCGGTAAGACAGAAAGGCCAGGAAATAGGGGAGATTGCTATCGAGGGTGAAGGACTCCTGCTTGACCGCCTGAAGGTTGATCGCGGGATGAGGGGGCAACGATTTCTTCGGGATAGGGGCGTAAAGTTCCTTAACCTTAGCAAGCGCCGCCTGCGGGTCGACGTCGCCAGCAATCACCAGGATGGCATTATTCGGCGCGTACCACTTGGTGTAGAAATCCTTGAGCATCTCGCCGGTCGTGGCGTCGAACGACTCCTTGGTCCCCAAGGCGTCATGGCTGTAGGGCGTGCCGGAGAACATGTCCTCGTTCAGGCGCGTGATGAACTTGTAGGTGGGGTTCGACAGGTCGCGGGCGACTTCCTGCTCGATCGCGCCCTTCTCTTGCGCCCACTCCGTCTGCGAATCAACGATGTTTCGCATGCAGTCCGCGTCCAGACGCAAAGCCATGTCCAGATCGGCTGCCGGTACGGTAGCGAAAAACTGAGTGATGTTCTGCTGGGTGTCGGCGTTGTTGGATCCGCCCAGTTGCGCGTAGATTGCTGCGATCTGATCGCCGGAGAGTTCCGTGCATCCCCGAAACGCCATATGTTCCTGGGCGTGCGCCATTCCGGGGAAGCCCGGCAGGCGTTTCGTTGCCGCCGGCCAGATAGTTCTCCTCGACCGTCACGACCGGCGCGAGCGCATCGCGCACGATCACGACACGCATGCCATTGTCCAGGGTGGCGCGGGTAACGCCGGCGTTTCCGGCCGGTTTCTGCTGCGCGAAAAGGAGCGCGGTGGCAACAGCAATCAGAAGTATCGGCAGCAATGGCGAGATCCTGCGCATAGGGGTTGTGTCCTCTCGTTCAGTCGATCGGTCGTCGCGTTCTGCAGGCAATTCTAGCACCCGCGTAGCGTCAACTCCACGGGACTACACGTGGATTAGACGTACGACCGGGGCGCGCGGCTCTACTCTAGAGGATCGCGCGGACGGCAAAGTTCAGAAGGCTCAGAATCACCGCCCCCCAAAAAGCCGGCCCAAATCCGCGTACAACGAATCCGGGAACCAGCAGGGACGCAAACTCCAGCATGAGCGCGTTGATCACCAGCCAGAAAAGACCAAAGGTGATCAGGATGAGCGGAATACTGATCAGCCTCAGCAACAGTCCCAGCGTGCCGTTCACCAGGCCGATCACCACCGCCGCGATGAGCGCGGTTCCGAAGCCGCTGACGATGAATCCGGGAACAAATCGCGAAACCAGCAGCAAGCACAGGGCGCTCAAAATCCAATGCGCCAGCAACCTTACCATTCGGAGCCTCCCATCGCGGACCGGCAGGACCCGGCGGCCGTGGAGCACGACCATACGGCAAGCGCGTCCTCAGGGTCAAATCCGAGGTTAAGCCAGCCTCGGCCATGGAAGGTTGCGATCTGGCCCGATGCCTATTCGGGGCCGGGCAGGCGCCGCCAGCAAGAAGGAGCGGTCTTTTTGCGGCAGCCCAGACTCTTGTCTTGATGTTGAACCGCGAGATAAACTATCGGCGCGTTGTGACCGTGTTCAGTGGGCTGAACAACTGCCCCGTCCTCCCAGGGCACCAGCCTGCACCAAAATTGGTGAAACTGGGTCTGCTTGCTGCCCAGCCGGAGAGAGCCCCATTGACTGATACGACAGCGGGCCGATACCTCAAGGAAGTTCGCGAGCGGTTGCAGTTAGGTCTTCGGGAAGTCCAGGATGCCAGCGCCGCCATCGCCACCGAAGAGCGCAACGAGAGCTTCTATGTCTCGGCAGCCCGGCTCACTCAGATTGAGAATGAGCAGTCTCATCCGAGCGTTTTCAAGTTGTTCAGCCTGTGCGCCGTGTACGGTCTCGACCTGCACGACTTGCTTCGGAAATATGGGGTGAACGCCAACCGCACCCAGGCCTATCGCACACGGTTCCTGCCCGAAACTACGCGGGAGGTCTCGGCGGAAGTGCATGGTCTCGAGAGCAAAGTCATGATTCCGGTCCGCTTGGATCCGAGCTTCCGGTGGGAGACCACGCAACTGGTCAATCGGGTAGTGGCGCTGTGGGGAGAGATTCCCGCCGCATTCCTGCAGAATTTTAATCCTCGCCGGCATACCTACGGGTACGTGGGACTAACGGACCGAACCATGTTCCCTTTGCTGCGGCCCGGCGCCATCGTGATGATCGATCCCGAGCGCCGCACGGTGCTTCGCCACGGCTGGAAAAGCGAATACGACCGTCCCCTCTATTTCATCGAGTTGCGCGACGGATACCGCTGCGCGTGGTGCCAGGTGGAGGGAAACCGCCTCCTAGTAATCCCTCATCCGGTCTCAAACGCCCACGTGGAAACGTTTAGTTTGGCCAGCGAGGCTGAGGTTGTTGGTCAAGTCGTGGGAGTGGCGATGAGACTGGTTCCTTCAGAAACTCCCAGTGCGGGAAGCGAACGAGCACTTCCAGCGCGGCTCGAATCTGCGTAATGAAAAATCTCCTGGGAAGTAGCGGGCAGCCCTCGGGAACGAGCTCGTAGTACGGCTCGGTCTCCAGCCAGAGCTTGGCAACCCTGAGCTCGTCTTCTCCCAGCAGATGAAAATGCTTGCGCAACTCATTGCACAGATCCGCAAGGCTCAAACCGACCGCGGATTGAAACACACGACGATGGGTTTCCCGCAGCGCGTCGTGCACCAACTCCTGCGGGAGAACAGCCGACCATCCCTCGTGGAGATACCGACCGGTGTACGGGTCGCGCAGCGAGGCTAAGAAAGCCAGTTGGGCAAACGGCCCGTCGAGCGACTCCAGGGCACGATTCAGATAGCGATCCAGCCGATCCGTGTTGACCATGGGCTGATTGTAACCCTTCATGTACTGAAGTTGCAACCCCCCAGCGGTTCAGTCAACTGAACAAATCCAACTTAGATGATCGTGTCATTTCGGTCTGGTATACCTTTCGCGCGTCGCAATTGATCTTTATAGGAGGTGCCAAAATGGGCGGCCCAATGCCTCCACCTTTCCCAATCTCTGGCGAATAATGATGACTCGGACGGGAGGGGCAAACTACCCCCTCCCAATTCCGTCGGTACTGATGTATAATAGTAGTCGTGCCCTTCCTGCCCTCGCTGGTGATGTATTCCGGCGCCACCCTTGAGGCGCTGCTGATTTGGCGGCTTGTTAAGGGCGGGATGTTTCGGCATTATCGCTACTTCTCGCTCTATGTACTGTACGTCGTTACCCAAAACATTGCTCTGTTTGCCGTCCTGAAGCTGGCCCCGAGTGAGTATGCCAGGTGGTATTGGGGCAGCGGCGCACTGCACATGTGCGTGCGCTTCCTGGTAGTTTGGGAGGTGTTTCGTCAGACATTTCCCAGAACCTCTCCGCTGCATCGAATGATATCCCGGCAGGCGGCTCTAGGGTCAATCGCCCTTATCTCCGTATCGACCGGGATGCTCTGGGCCATCCAGAACTACAGCAAATCGCATTCCGTGTATCTGGCGATGGAGCGCAGTTTTGGTTTTGTGCAGGCCGTCCTGATCCTGGCGGTGCTCAGCCTGGCTCGGTACTATCATTTGCCGATCGGCCGAAACATCTGGGGAATTGCTGTGGCGTTCGGCATGTACAGTTCGCTGTCCACGGCGGCCTCCGCGCTGATCGATCTTATGCGCTCTTCCTTTTTCCCTTATTGGTTTTTCTTGAGCCCATTCAGCTTCGTTGCCATGCTCGGCATGTGGTCTTGGGCGGTTTGGATTTACGCGCCGAATCAAATCGCGACCGCCAACGAGGTCATCGATCCGGCGGGCGACGTCGGGCGCTGGGCCGACAACTGGGGACGGGCGGTATCGACCGCTCGAAAGGTCATGCATCCATGATCCAGATACTCAGCCTGATTCTCCTCGGCATTGTGTTGTTTTTAATCTTCCTGAAAATAGCTGTGCAAGGCCCTCCGGCTAACGCGCCGGATTCTTACGCCGTGCTGGCCGTGCAGCAAATGGTGCACCTGGACGGACTATCGTTCCCTGGTGCGCAACGCCTGCTCGACCCCACAGAGTTTCACATGCTCAGCTCCGCCGGTGAGTTAAAGGAAGTCGCCTCTGTGTATCGGCGGGAACGACAGGCGCTCGCGCTGCTCTGGATTTCGCTGCTCCTGAACGACGTCGATGGACTGTGGCGCTTCCGGCGGTTCCTGGTGCGTAACGGCGTGCAAGCCACGGTCGGAGAAGAGATGCAGATCCTCTCCGATGCGGTCCAAGCGACGCTCTTTTTGAGCTTTTTGCGGGTCGTGATTATCACCTTTGGCCCCTTCGCCTTCTCGGGGGCGGCTCGGAACGCCCAGCAGATGGTCGAAAGAATGTCACGGTCGTCCGCCAGCGTTCTCGATCGACTGCCACGGCATGGGTGGCCCGAGATCGAGCGCGCTTGGCACAAAGGCTTGGCGTAACCTGATCCGCCGCAGCGAGCCATTGACGAAAAGGCTCGGATTCCCTCTTTGGAACTGTTTTCTCGAAGTATCAGAAATTATGGTATATAAAAGCAGGTGATCGGCCCTTCCGGCGCATCTCCGGCCCCGGAAGCTTCGATCCACGCGCGAATGGGTTCCCCAAGTCCTACCTTTCGAGTATCCATGGGCAGCCTGATGGGTGTGTCTGTTGCGATGCAGCGTGTCTACTCGGCGATCCAGCGCGCTAGTTTTCATCGCTATCCCGTGTTGATTCTTGGAGAAGGAGGAACGGGGAAGGAACTCGTCGCCCGATCCATTCATTCCGCAAACCATTCCTCCGGTTCCCGCCCGGATAAGCCGTTCGTCGCCTTCGATTGTAAGGCGCTCGCGCCGCCTTTGATGGAACCGGAACTCTTTGGATATGCGCGGGACGCCTTTATCGGAACACCCGAGGCAAAGAAAGGACTCGCGCAGCTTGCAGAAGACGGGACCCTGCTTCTGCGAGAAATCGCCGCGCTGCCGTTGAAGTTGCAAACAAAGCTGTTTCACGCCATGCGGGAACAGGAGTTCAGCCCGGTCGGCTCGACGGAGCGGTTCGCATTTCGTGCGCGTATCATGGCGACCACCCAGAGAAACTTGGCTGAACTCGTAGCCAAAGGCACGTTTCGCGAGGATTTGTACTTTCACCTGAGCGCCGTGCGGATTGAATTGCCGCCCCTTCATGCACGAAGGCCCGACATCCCGTTGCTAGCCAGCTATTTTCTCGAAAAGCACTCAGAGCAGGGGCAGCCAGTCCGAAGCATCTCCGACGCCGCAATGGAATGCCTGCTGGCCTATTCCTGGCCCGGCAATGTGCTTGAGCTGGAACGGGCGATCCAATGGGCTCTCTCTTTTGCTTCGAGCGCGGTAGTCGAAACGGACGACTTGCCGCCCGTCGTTCGGGTTGCCGCGAGCAGCAGGTTGCGCGACCCTGCCGCGCGTCTTTCAACCATGCAGCCCGAATACCTCGCCATCATCAAGGCGCTCGACGCAACTGGCGGTGACAGAGCGGCGGCTGCGGACCTGCTGCATATCGCCAAGTCGGCGCTGGAGACCAAGCTACAGAATTATGGCTTGTAAGACAGGGGAGGCTTCCCGCCACAAACAAATGCCAAATTCCCTGCCGCAGAACGGACCGGAGCCGCACGAGCGGCGGACCATGCTGGCGGGCAAATCAACGCGTCAGCGGCGACTCGACAGCTTCTCCCAGCAAGCGTCATCGTGCAGGGACTTTTTCAGGCCCGGCCGGCCTTGGGCCATACTCGCTACGGTTTGGAAACCGTGCCTATCCGCTGCACTTGCCCTGTTTATCCTGACACTTCCCGTCCAGGCAGCCTTGACCGGCGACATTCGAGGAGTGGTGCTCGATCCGCAGGGCCTGCCCGTGGCTACGGCGCAAGTCACCGTGCGGAATCTGGAGACCGGAACAAGCCGCTCCGTCAAGACGGATTCAGCCGGCGCCTTTGCAGTGTTACAGCTAGCGGTCGGAAGTTATGAAGTCCGAATCGAAACGCAGGGTTTTCTCGCATTTGTGACCACCGTCATGGTTCGCAGCGGCGAAGTTGCCGAGGCGGATGCTTCCTTGCAAGTCGGTCCCGTCAATCAAAGCGTAACCGTTGCAGCCGGCGCCAGGACCTATCTGGACGTAGCCAGCGCCCAAGTGGCAACATCCCTGGACGCCAGGACCATCCAGGATATTCCTTCCCTTGACCGCGATCCAGTCGCTCTGGTCTCTCTTGCGCCAGGTATCGTGCCAGTCAGCATCGACAATCCCTTCCTGCTATCGGGAAGTTACAATTCCAACGGGCAGCGGGGTCGCGCTAACAACATCACAATCGACAATGACGTCGCGACGGACATCGCCGTGACCGGCGCCTCGGGCACGAATACCTTCAGCCTGGATTCGGTCCAGGAGGTCCAGCTGATTACGGCTGGTTTTTCGGCGGAGTTCGGGCGCAACTCCGGTTCCCAGCTGCAAATCATCACCCAAGGCGGCAGCAACAACTATCACGGCTCTGTGTATGAGTTCCTGCAGAACTCGGCCCTCAATGCGCGGGACTTCTTCGACACCACGGGCAAAGCCACGCCCTTCAAACGGAACCAATGGGGGTTCGTTGCAGGCGGACCCATCATCAGGAATCGCCTGCTCGTCTCCGGCCACTACGAAGGCATCAAGAACCGCGGCGCAAGCAGCACGGCCGTCGCCAGTGTATTGACTCCGGCAGACGTCGCCGGAATTACCGACCCGACGTCTCTAAAATTGTTCAACGCCGTTGGTGCACCGCAATCATCGATCTGTGGGCCGTCCTCCTGTCAACTGACCAGCGCTTCGCCGAATGCCGGGGATCAATACTCGTGGTCGCTGCGCGCCGACGCGTTTTTGCGCGGCGGCTCAGACCAAATCACGGTGCGGTCCGGGAATGAAGTGGGCACGGTAATCACTCCCGCTCTGACGTTTTTCGACAACCGCACGAACTTGCCCAATTACGGCGGAGAGAACCAGTTCGTGGCTCGGACTGTGACGATCGGCGAAACTCATTTGTTTACGCCGGCCATCGTCAATCAATTTCGGTTCCAGTATGAGCGCGGCAGTCAGGCCTTCCCGACTTCGACAACCCTCCAGCCACCCTTTGCCCCGGTGATCGTTATTTCGGGTTTCGACCCAATGGGCGTCTCCACAATCTTTCCCCAGCAGCGCGTGCAAAATGTATTTCAGTACAGCGACTCGCTGTCCTGGGCGACCGGGCGCCATGCGCTGAAGTTTGGTGCAGATGTGTTTCGATACCAGGCAAATAGCGAGAACGACTCGTACTCGCGGGGAGAGTTCTTGTTCGGTAGTCCCGCGGCTTTCGAGAGCGGCAACCCGTTCGAATATCTTCAGGTCATCGGCCAGCCGTCTCGCGGATACCGCTCGACGGATGTCTTCCTTTTTGCTCAAGACGACATCCGATTGACTTCAACCCTGACTGTGAACCTCGGGCTTCGTCTTGAATCTTCCGGCGGACCGTCCGAGGCGAATAACGTCCTCGCCAACCTCGATACCAGCAATCCAGCGCCGCTCGGGGGAGGCGGATCAGGACCACTCGGATCGATCGATTTGGGGGGAACCGCCTACCAGCGCAATAACAACTGGTCGCCCCGCCTCGGTGCAGCTTGGAATCCCGGCCGCGGCAAGCTAGTTTTGCGCGGCGGCTATGGCTGGATGTATGACTTCCTGTTTCTGAATCCGTTGCTCAACCTGCAGTTCGTGGCGCCGTATTCTTATTCGCTCACCGTCACCAACCTCACGGGCGGGGACTCGTATGCGAACCTGGCGGCAGGCACCGCGGCGTCGCAAGCCGCATTGCAGGCGGCGCTCGGCACATTTCCTGCAACCCAGGCGAACTTCGGGTCGATTACTCCGGTCCAGCAAGACCTGAAAAATCCCCGGACCGCGGAATGGAACGTTGGCGCGGAATACCAACTCTCGAAGGACTTCGTGCTGAAGGCCACGTATATCGGCAGCTCGACAAAATTCCTTCAAGTGTCCATGCCGATCAACCTGATTCCTTCGCAAAACCAGCCCGCTCCGGCGACCAGCGTCGCCGATGAAATGACGCGGTTTTCATCCTTTGCGAATGCCTATCTCGCGGAGAGTGGCAATCCCAGCGGTTCCTTCGTCAATGATCGGCTGGATCACCGGTTCAACTCAGTCCTGCAGGTGCAAAGCACCGGGACTTCCGACTACGAAAGTCTGCAGATCGAGCTTCTGAAATCGTTCAGCCACGGGCTCAGCTTGCAAGCCTCCTACACGTACGGCCGTACCATGGACGACGTTTCGGACGGGTTTAACGTGCTGGTGAACGACTCCTTCCAGGCTCAGGATCCGCGCAGCCTGAGCGCCAACTGGGGCCGGGCGGAATTTGACGTGCCGCACCGTTTTGTCACAAACGCCGCGTTCACAATTCCATGGACCAAGCGCTTCGCTGGCTACGAAGGCAAACTTTTGGACGGGTGGACCGTCGATGGCGTTTTGACCGCTCAGTCCGGCTTTCCGGCTACGATCTTCAGCGGCTCGGTACTGGGAATTCCCGACGCCGCTCTTCTTGGCGGCGGCGAGGATTGGGCGAATGGCGACGTGCAGGCATTCCATCCGGCGCCGACCGGCAGCCCTGCGGCAGCCGCGATTCCGTCGCTGTGCGCCCGTGGAGTAGGATTGACGGCCTCGAACACGATTTGCACAAACACGAGCGGCTTCCCGTTGACCCAACCGCTCCTCGGGAATTTGGGGGACAGCGGCCGCAACCAACTGCGCCTCGCCAGCCTGGTGGATATGGACCTCGGCGTTTACAAAGATACGCGTGTGAGAGAAAACGTGACGGTTCAGTTTCGCTGGGAGACTTACAATCTTTTCAACCATCCGAACTTCTCCGGGTTCGTCAACACACTGACGTCCCCGATCTTCGGCACCTACACCAGCACGGCAACAGGACCGCGCACGATGCAGTTCGGACTCAAAGTGATTTTCTGAATCGCCGCTTTTCTGACTTGGAAGCGCGAACTCGGATTTCCCGCACTGTGCTCAGCGGCGTCGCCTCTACCCTCCGTTCTATCGATGCGCTCGATGAATTTAATGCGTTTGACCAGCGGAGCGCGCGCAGGTACGTTTCCTTCAGGCCCATTTACTGACCGAAACAGAAACGGAGACAGTCCATGCTTTCGACATGCGCAAATCCGGACTGCGCCGTCCCCTTTGACCATCGGCGCGGCCGTTTTTTCCGGTTTCACCGGCCCTCGCCCGCAGGCCAAGAAGCTGCAAACACCCACTCGGTCCAACACTTCTGGCTGTGCAAGTCCTGCTCCGAGGTCTTTACCCTGGAGTACGCTTCCGGTGTAGGAGTGGTGATCAGGCAACCTCATCGGGAGCCTGCACCCCGCTTGATTGCCGTGGCCTGAAGTCCGCCATTCTGGCCAGGCGTATCCACATCGTAAGGGACTCTTCAGATCAGGACCTGCGGCGGTGCCAAATCACCGGCTCGGTTCGTGCTGTGTTACGATTCCCGTGAACAGGAAGGGCGGGAATCGACATGACAGAGACGGCTTCGACGATGCTTTCGCTGGGCACCCAAGCTCCGCACTTCCAACTGCCGGATCCTCACGGCAAACCAACGTCATCGGACGACTTCGCGGGTGCGCCCGCCTTGCTGATCGCGTTCATTTGCAACCATTGTCCCTACGTCAAGCATATCCGGTCGCGTTTTGCTGCGCTCGCCACGGAATATCAGGGGCGTGGCGTGGCCGTGGTGGCCATCAGTTCCAATGACGTCGAGAATTTCCCGGAAGACTCGCCGGAAAAGATGGCTGAAGAGATCGCCCAGGCTGGCTACACTTTCCCGTATCTTTACGACGAAAGTCAGGAAGTCGCCAAGGCCTATCACGCGGCGTGCACTCCGGACTTCTTCCTATTTGATCAAAACCGGCGGCTGGTGTACCGCGGCCAATTTGACGATAGCAGGCCGAAAAACGGCCTTCCTGTGACCGGCGCTGATCTGCGCGCGGCTCTGGACGCTGTTCTGGCGGGGCGGCCGGCCGCAACCGATCAGAAACCGAGCGTCGGCTGCAATATCAAGTGGAAATCTGAGAAAGCTTTGAAAATAGCCCTCTGAGAAGCGCTATCTTCGCAGCGCCCTTCTGCCAACCGCCCGCGCCGCGTTACCTCGCGGCCTTCAGCTCGGCGTATACCTGTGTGACGAATCGTTCGGTAGTTTCCTTGGAATTGGGCACCTTCGCGTCATAGTCGGCGGTCGGATGCGCGGCCAGCACTTCGTCCTGCGTCTTGCCTTGCGCCACCATTTGTGCAATGCGATCGCGGACGGCCAGAATCATGTCCCGGTGCGCCATCACCTGTGCCCTACCAACCATCGGACCATGGCCCGGAACGATCTTGGTATTCGGACCCGCCATGCCGATCAACCTGCCGAGGCCATCGAGCATGCCGTTAAGGCTGCCGCCGTTCGCGCGGTCAATGTTCGGGTACTGAATCGAACGGAAGAAATCGCCGCACATAATGATGTCGTCGTTGGGGAAATAGACCAAGGTGTCGCCATCCGTATGAGCCCGCGGAATCGGGATCAGCCGGACGTCTTCACCATCCATGTGAAACGTCACGGGAGCGTCGTAGGTCACCACGGGAAGCGCGGCCGCGGGCGCTCCGGGAGGAACGGCGCCATTCGCGCCGGGCGAAGGGTGAATCAGCCGTTCGCGCAATTCCGGGCGCGCGAAAATGATCGCACCCATTTTGGCGAAATTCTCGTTGCCGCCGGTGTGATCCCCATGCACGTGAGTATCGATCAGAAAGCGGACCGGCTCATTCGAGACCTGGTGAATCGCCGCCATAATCTTCTGGCTCAGCGGAGCAAATTGACTGTCCACCATGAGAACGCCATCCGGCCCGACCAGGATGCCGATGGTGCCGCCTTGCCCTTCGAGCGTATAGAAATTATTGGCGAGTTTTGTGGTTTTGATCTCGACTTTGCTGAAATCCGGGGCATTTTGCGCTTCACCCGCGACGCCCGTCGCCAGCACGAGGGCCAGCAAGAAAAATGGGTACCGCATCGCTCTAATTTTCATTGGCGGTCTCTCCTTGACGCTTGAATTCAGCCTGAAATGACAAGGTGTCTTTTACCAACTCCTGTTCGGGGAGTATATACCATACCTGGGCCGCGGCGACGCGGTGGCCTTGCCGCGCATGCCTTCATTGCCTCTCTGATGCGCCCACCGACCAGTCGCCTCCACCCACCGCAAGCAAGAAAAGGAGCGAGCACAGCATGGCAAAGTCCGTGCGCGCATCTCCCACCATGAACCAGAAGCCCTGATTGGCGCGAGACAATTCCGGAAGTTTCGTCGTGACGATCGCTGTACAGATCACGATCAATAACGGGACGGCGGCGGCCCGGGTCCAGAGCCCAATCAACAAAAGTAGGCCACACACAATCTCAAACGTCCCCACGAAGCGCGCGGTGAAAAACGGGTGCGAAAATCCAATTCTTGTGAAACGAACCACACCCATATTGGGATCGGTGTACTTGAGAATACCCTGCGTGAAGAAAATCAGACCGACGGCAAGGCGAATCAACAGGA
The DNA here is from genome assembly GCA_963702795.1 of uncultured Acidobacteriota bacterium. Lineage (GTDB taxonomy): Bacteria > Acidobacteriota > Terriglobia > Acidiferrales > UBA7541 > Palsa-189. The sequence goes on from CAVPDY010000004.1 coordinate 138,083, forward strand.
TACTCGCAGGACCGGATGCGGGCTTGAAAAAGAATTTAAGGATGGAGTTCATTGTGATCGCTCATCCTCCTGGGATATTTCCGCAACATGTTGTAGCCATGCAACAGACATCACGGGCCGTCTTTAGCCTCCCTTCGACAAAGACAAAGGCTCCGACCGGCATTCAAGCCTCGCTCAATTTTGCCGATTGACTATTGTTAGCCGAAGGGACGTTTCCATCATGCTTTGCCTTCTCCTGTCCGCACGACTCGTGATACTAACGCCGGCGGCTTTCTCTCGTCCATGTGAACCCGCCGGAAACAGACCCGCGAGGTATGCCGATGAAATCAATCCACACGTTTAACGTCCGGCCGTCTTTGCCCAAAGCGCTGCAACCCCTTTTAGCGATGGCGCACAACTTGCGGTGGAGCTGGGATCACGCGGAGGGCGATCTCTTCCGAAGGCTCGACGGAAACTTGTGGGAAACCTGCAACCGGAACCCGGTCGCGCTCCTCGGCGCGATTGATCAATCTATTTTGGAGGCGGCCGCGAAGGACGATTCCTTCCTGGCGCATTTGAAAGGCGTGGCGGACAGGCAGGACTTCTATATCTCGGGAGAAGGCTCCTGGTACCGCCGCGAGCACGCCAAAGAGAACGATATGCTGGTCGCATACTTCTCCGCGGAATTTGGAATTACCGAATGCCTCTCGATTTTCGCCGGGGGACTCGGTGTCTTGGCCGGCGATCATCTAAAAGCATCGAGCGATCTGGATTTGCCGCTCGTGGGAGTCGGGTTGCTTTATCAGCAAGGCTATTTTCGGCAACATCTCAATTCTGCCGGGTGGCAGCAGGAAGCATTTGAAGACAACGATTTCCATACCTGGCCCATTGAATTGCTCCCAGACGTTCGAGTCCAAGTCGAACTCGGGGATCGCGACGTGGAAGCGCAAGTCTGGCGAGTCAAGGTGGGCAGAGTCCAGCTATTCTTATTGGATTCGGACGTCCCGTCCAACCAGGCAGAAGACCGCAAGATCACAGGGCAGCTCTACGGCGGAGATCTGGACATGCGCATCCGGCAGGAAATCCTCCTCGGCATTGGGGGCTACCGTGCCTTGAAAGCCCTTGGTCTCAAACCGACCGTTTATCACATGAACGAAGGCCATTCCGTGTTCCTGGGACTGGAACATATTCATCAGTTGATGGAAGCCGAACATCTCAGCTTCGCCCAGGCGCGCGTTCTGGCCTCGGCAAGCCTCATTTTCACCACGCACACTCCGGTGCCTGCGGGTCACGATTACTATCCGCCGTTCTTGATGGACCGCTATTTTTCCTCGTTCACCGGGCGGCTGAAAATTGGCCGCTCCGAGTTTTTGGGTTTGGGCAGGCAAGACCCTAGCAACGAGGGCGAAGACTTCTGCATGACGGTACTCGCGCTGCGCATTTCTTCCTTCAGCAACGGCGTGAGCAAGCTGCACGGAGAAGTTTCACGGCGCATGTGGAACCGCGTCTGGAAGGATCTGCCGGAATCGGAGGTCCCCATCGGCCATGTCACCAACGGCGTGCATTTCCGAAGCTGGGTCTCCTCGGAAATGAATCAGCTCTACGACCGCTACCTGGGGCCAAAATGGCGTGAGGAACCGGCGGACAGAAAACTTTGGCAGCGCAGCGAATCGATTCCCGCCGGAGAACTGTGGAGAACACACGAACGGCGAAGGGAGCGGCTGGTCGGCTATGCGCGTCGCCGGTTGCGAGCGCAATTGATTGCGCGAGGCGCCACCAAGTCAACGGTCGAGGACGCCGATGAGGTGCTCAGCCCGGACGCACTCACGATCGGTTTTGGGCGCCGCTTCGCTTCCTACAAGCGAGCCACGCTGCTGCTGCGCGATCCGGAACGCCTTTCGCGAATCCTCAATGACCAGAAGCGTCCCGTGCAAATCATTTATTCCGGGAAAGCGCATCCCAAGGACGACGCTGGAAAGCATCTGATCCAAACGATCATCAATCTGGCCGCGCGGCCCGATTTCCGCCGGAAACTTGTTTTCCTGGAGAATTACGACATGGCCACCGCGCGCTACATGGTTCAGGGGTGCGACGTTTGGCTGAACACGCCGCTGCGCCCGCAGGAAGCGAGCGGCACCAGCGGAATGAAGGCGCTGGCAAACGGCGGAATCAATGTAAGCACCTTGGATGGATGGTGGGATGAGGCTTGGCGGCTAGGGAGCAGCGCCGAATCCAATGTTGGCTGGGCCATCGGGAACGGCGAATCCTACGAAGATCCGCAACAGCAAGACGAAGTGGAAGCGTCAGCCCTTTACGATCTGCTGGAGCGCGAAATCGTCCCCACGTTTTACGACCGCAAGTCAGACGGTTTGCCTCGCAAGTGGATTGCCATCATGAAGAATTCCATTGCGAGACTTTGTCCTGAATTCAACATGCACCGGATGGCCATGCAGTACGCGGACGAATACTATTTGGTTGCCCACCGGCGGTATCGCAAGTTAAGCGGCCAAGGTAGGGCCGGGGCGAAAGACTTGGCGGCGTGGCTCAGCAGGGTGGAAAGCGAATGGCCTGGAATCCAAGTGGAATCCGCAGGCGACGTCGCTTCCGAAGTCCGGCTCGGTGATGAAGTTTTCGTCTCGGCGAAAGTCACGCTCAAAGGCCTTTCTTCCGAAGATGTCGCCGTAGAAGTCCTGACCGGCTTGGTGGGCGCGCGCGGAGAGATCAAGAATCCAGTCATTGTCCCCATGCTGCCCTCGGCCCAGGACGGCTCCGGAGTCTATCTCTACAGCACCGTCATTCAAACGTCAGCGAGGAGCGGTTTGCACGGTTACGCGATCCGCGTCCTGCCCAGACATCTGGATGCCGTCAGTCCGTACTTACCGGGACTGATTACCTGGGCGCCCGTCTCGTCGCCCGTTGCCGAGCTGCAAGTTCGCTAGGCCTCGAGCGACAAGTCCGTCGCCACCAGCCTCACGCGTCGCGAATCAGGACGGCGCAAAATCCTTTACATTTTCGGCGTCTCTTGCGACTGTCTGAAGTGGCTAGTCCATGCAACACGGGAAAACAGCTCACACGTCATGAATGTTCTTGTCCTCAATTCCGGCAGCTCGACTCTGAAATTTCAAATCATCGCCACCGACCTCGATCGCATTCGTAAGGACGCCGACGAACGCCTGTTGCGCGGCGAAATCGAGAGAATCGGCGGAGAAGCCATCGTCACGGTGCAGAAGAGCGACGGTCTGAAGCAAAAATTCACCGCGTCTCTGAAAGATATTCCGGCGGCGCTCAATTTCGTGATTCGCTGGATCGCTTCCGACCAGGCCGGCATCCCGCAAATTCGCACCGTGGGCGACATTCACGCGGTGGGGCACCGCGTAGTTCATGGCGGCGAGCAGTTCACCGAGTCCGCGATCATCACCAACGAGGTTCTTCAAGGCATCGAGAACTGCATCGATTTGGCGCCGCTTCACAACCCAAACAACGTCAAAGGAATCCTCGCGGTGCGCGAAGTCTTTGGCCGTGAGCTACCCCAGGTAGCTGTGTTTGACACGGCCTTTCACCACGCCCTGCCCGAGCACGCCTACTTGTACGCGATTCCCTATCATCTTTATCTTCGTTACCGCATCCGCCGGTATGGCTTTCACGGCACCTCCTACCGTTACGTGGCGTATCGTTATCGCTTGTTGCGCAATTTGACGCGCCCACAAACCAATATCATCGCGCTTCATCTCGGCAATGGTTGTTCGGCCGCGGCGATTCGCGGCGGATATTCCGTGGACACCTCCATGGGCATGACGCCGCTCGAGGGGCTGGTCATGGGGAGCCGCTCGGGCGATCTCGATCCCGCCATCTTGAGCTTTGTTAGCGGGAAGGAGGGCCTCTCCCTTAACGAAGTGGAGACCCTGCTGAACAAGCAGTCCGGCCTGCTTGGGCTTTCAGGCCTCACCAATGATATGCGCGTCCTGCAGGGAGAATTAGACAATCACGACGATCGGCGCGCGCGGTTAGCCATCGAGGTCTTCTGCTATCGGGCCAGGAAGTACATTGGGGCGTTTCTTGCGGCAATGGGCGGAGCGGATGCGATTGTCTTCACGGGCGGAATCGGAGAGAACTCTTCGGCGGTCCGCGAGCGCATTTGCGAAGGACTTTCCTGGGCCGGGCTGACGCTGGACGCCGACAAAAACAAGAAGGCCGTCGGATGCGAAGGCATAATCAGCAGCGACAGCTCTCGCCTGGCCGCCTATGTGATTCCTACCGACGAGGAACTATTGATTGCTCGGGACACCGTGCGCTGCATCCTGGGTGAACCTCATCCGGCGTAGACGTAAATGTTGGACTTCCAGAGCAATTAGCCTCCCCAGAAGCTCGCAAGTCTCTTTTCAAGAGCAAGATACAAATTCACGTGATGGGGCTCAGGCCTCTAGGTGATCTGCTTTATAGCACCCAAAGCATGGATTGAGGCAACATTTCTGTAGGCTCAGAACTTCTCGAGCTTGCATTGGGCGGAGGTCGAGAGATGGACAAAGCACGGAAAGTCCTATTTTTATCTAGAGGGGATGCCTCGCGGGCGCAAATAGCAGAAGGATTTTTTCGCTTTCTTGTGGGTAATCAATCGATTCCATTTAGCGCTGGAACTGACGCCAAAGGCGTGAGTCCGCTGGCGGTAGAGGTTATGAGCGAAGCGGGTATCGATATCTCGACGCAGAAACCGCGCGAGACTGCGTCTCTTTTTCGGGAAAACTTTCAATATGTCGTGGCCCTGGGGGATGAGTCGCGCGAACGATATCCGCTGTTTCCGTTCACGCCGAACTTACTAAAGTGGTCCGTAAGGGACCCCGAAGTAGGGACCGACGAACCAGAGGCGAGAAAACAGGCATTCCGCCAAGTTCGAGATCAAATCAGAAGTATGGTGAAGGATCTAGTTGAGATGATGAACCAGCCTGTCAGCGCCTTCGCAAAGGCTCATGCCAAGCATGCATAAGGCCTTGGTGCTTTTCGCTCCTATGACTTCAGGTGCGCGTTGAAGAAGGAAATGATGCGCCGGCGCGCGTCCAGCGCCGAGGGCTCATGGTAGCCGGCCCCGGTCAGCTTTGCCATTACGACAAAGAAAATAGGTGCGTCCGCGCGGTCGTGGTTGTTGAGGAATGAGTGCCCGGCTTCGGGATACTCTTTGACGTCGTGCTCCACGCCAGCCGCTGTGAGTGCCCGCTCCAATTGGCCCGCGGCACCACGCAGCGTTCTATCCTTTGCGCCATAACTCCCGACGATAGGGCAGGCTCCGGCCAGGAACCGGTCGGCGTCTTTCGGCACCGCGCCATAGTTTACGCTCGATGCAGAAAAGCCGTGCCCAGGGGCTAGTAGCAGCGCGAATGCGCCGCCCATGCAAAAGCCGATGACGCCGATTCTGCCGGTGCAGCCTTGCTGCCGGGCCAGCCATGCGCGCACAGCCTCGATGTCTTCGAACGTCCTTCCCTGGCGAGCCGCTATGTCACGGAAGATTGTGCGTAAACAGGTTATCTTCCCGCCCCAATAAAACAGATCGGGTGCTGCGGCAAGAAACCCATTACTCGCCAGCCAGTCGGCTTGGTTTTTCAGATCGCGGCTCATTCCCAGAACGTCGTGGATGATAACAACTCCTGGCCAAGGCTGCTGGCCGGACGGCGCGGCAAAGTAAGCCGGGAGCTCACCCCGAGGAGTAGGAATTTTAATCTCCGCCATCAGGCCCCCTTTCCGTTCCCTTCAGCCTCCGCATGGAACGGCCGGCCAATGCATATCGCAGCGCCGAAGGGAAAGCTAGCGGATAACAATGAGGAAAACCTGCCCAATCCCCGGTGAGCCCTGGAACCGGTATATACTGCGCGGAATGGAAAAGATAAGAATCGAGCAGCACAGTTTTGTGGGCAGTCTGTGGTTCGGGGCATGGCTCTTCACCATCGGATTTTTGCATTTGGCGTTCTGGAATGGCGTACTTGCGATTTTGCTTTGGCCCTACTACCTCGGCGTCAAGTTCAGCTCGCTGCTGCACTGAGCGGATTCGGCTACTTCGTGGCGTTGTGCGCGGGCGAGTGCCGCGCCGGAAGTCGCGCGGATCCCGCGCTTCCCCTGTCATGGACACAACTAATTCGCCGCGAGAGCAGCCCCTAGCAACGAGGCTTGCGGGGGCTGACCTTCAGGAAGCATCTGCGAGCCAGGAGTTAAGCACTTCCAATTGATCCTTGGCCGGATCGACAAACACGATGCCCATGCCGATTCCCTCATGCACGTAAATAACCTTGCAATTCGTCATAAATGTTTCATCGTCGCAGGAGATGACGACTCGGAGAGAAGTGTCTACAGGAAACGTATTCGGGGTGTTCACGTAGCATCCATTGCGGCTGATTTCGGTCATTCTTCCCACGATGCACATTGTGCTCGCGGTTTCGGCGAGTTCCGCGACGGCAAGCATGGAATAGCGCGGCACCGTGCGCTGAGCGCCGTGAGCCGCTAAATCAGATGGCGGATTCGCGAAGTGTGCCAGTGTCGTAATCCCGCAAAGCTGCTGCTTCTTGATTAGTACCACGATGCGCGGTCGCCATGTTGATTCTGTTGGCGACGCTCACACTTTTAGCTAACTCCCGATGAACGGCATGATCGAAAGAGGGTCCGACCCGTTGACCTGGGAAAGTACTCGAGCCGACTTGGCTCAGGTCTACTTCGGCTTGACGGTCTTGCCTTCCGCGGTGCCAGCGGGATAACCAATCGTATTCATGTAGTCAATCGCTTCGGAGGGCACGCAGAGCTGCTCCTCGAATGTCTGGTCCGGAATCCACTTGTACGTCGTTTTCGTCGCCTCAAACGGCTTCGTATAGATCTTCGGATCGTCAATCATCACGGTCAGCACCAGTGTGTCGTGGTCGACGCGCTCGTAGCGCTCCTGTACGTGCAGATCCGCGCTGTGCGGGTGTCCGTTGTGATCCAGCCAAACCCTGTCATCCGTTCCAACCGTGTCGACGACAAACGTGTAGTCTCCGTCCCAGTGCCCCACCGAATAGCCGTAATACCGGGGATCCGGGCCGCCTTTAGCACCCACGTTCGCGGGTAACGCTCGTCCGTCGGTGAAAATTTCCCGCCATATTTTTTGGTACTGGAACAGCTCCACAACCCGGTCTTTCATTTGCGCGAAGGCAATCGACCTGGTTTCATACAGCACATCTTGAGGAAAGCCGAGCGGATCGCAGGTATTGAGCGGATCGTTCCGTTCCGCAACGGTGTACTGCTGGCCCTTATTCAGACTGAACCGCCGCTGACCCAGTGGCGTCATCGGAGGAGGCGCGTTCACCTTTGCACCGATGGGCCCGGCCCAGGCGCCCATCAGATCCTGTTTGGGCGCCGGCCCCGACGGCTTGGCATTTTTCATCAATTCGTCATACACGCTCGGCGCATTCTGCTGAACCCCTGGCTCTCGAATCTGGGCTGACGCAGCCATCGAAAAAGCCAGTATCGCTACCGTAGACACGATTACGCCGCGCATCGAACTCGGCATCTCTCCATTCCTCCATTAGCCGCAATTTCCGACCGTCGCCAGGCAAGGCCGAGATAGTGTCTCTCTCGGCTCGTTGCACCGTCGCACGTCCATTCTCCGTGCAACCCGCTCGCTGTGTCTCCTGGCCCTCGCCAGCCTAGTTCATTATGCTCTGAACGAGCGTTCGATGTTATATGCGAATTAAAGAAGACAACGCTGCGGCCCCATTCCGTTGGCTGAACCTAAAGGTCAAACAGAGTGGCGCGGCCTGGGGAACCATCTTAGAACTTTTTTTGGAACGGTCGCTGGGCCTGAGACGATTTTGTCAGGACCCAATGAGCAAGATTCGCAAGATGAGAACTACGTTCCGCTGATTCGGAGCGCGCGGGATTACAGATTCTCTTAGACGCCAACTTGCTGGCAAGCCGACGACCATTCCCTTATGTTCTCGGCCGTCGAGCGCAAGAACTTTTTGATTTCTGGCGGGCACCAGCCGGGTAACTGCGTGACACCCTCTGCATCCAAAAACTCCGCGAGCTCCGGAAGTCGGTCCACAATGTTTCGGCTTCTCGGCTTGAACGAGTTCCGAAGAAGTTGCAGCAACCAGTCCGTCAGAATCACGCCCCAGTATTCATGGCGAAGATCGTCCACGTAGTTATGCGGATTGCGCAGGTGATTGACGAGGGGGCGGCCAAAGGCGGCGTGATATTTCGTCCCCTGCATCAACGCCAACAGGAAATATCCTCCCCAAATATCACCATACCGATCGAGAACCCCACCCGGGACTGGGCAGGCCATGGTTACAAAGACGAAGGCTGGGATCAGCTCCCGAACCACACTTGTGTTCTGCGTATTGATGGGCGACCAGGTGGATTGGTCCAATACGAATAGATCGGGGCCGTTATATCGAATCCCTTTCATCTTGCCATTGAGCCATGTGGTCGCATCCACGTCCGGCTCCTCCAGCCACAACCCCTCGGTAACACCGATGGTCGCGTCTTTGGGACCGGCTACGAATTCTGGCTGGTTCACGTGGCCGCGAAGCTGGAATGGGAAACCCCGCGGAAAAATGAGCCTCGGCCGCTCGAGCGTCAGATATTCGCAAATATTGTGGAACCCCGCCGGTTCCCGCAGCACTGCCCCCGGCCACCGCTGTCCCGTCTTTTGGTGGCCTCCGATCAAGTCGTCGTCGGTCGGAAAGTTGTCGTCGTCCATCGCGACCATGATCTCGCAACCATCTTCGATCGCCCTCAGGTAGCCGAAAACCCTCCTTCCGTCAGTGTTGTAAGGAATCAGGCCATAGAGCGGGAACGCTTTGCCCCACTCATCCTGCTGTGCGACGTCAAAATAGACCGTTTCCAAGCCCTTCTTTGATACCTCGCGCGCCAATTGCCCGGCACTGGGAGGAGTCTTGCGGTCCCCAACGACCCAGACTTTCACCTCGTCGAGGTGGCCGTGTTTTTGAATGTTGTTGTACAGATCGGTCAAGATCGCCGGATGGCGGATCGTCGTCAGAACCACGTGACAGGTCTTGCGCACGTTTACCCCAGTCGGACCCTCAGACCGTTATTTCCCGGCCACGAGGGTCTTGAACGCCATCTGCACATACCGAAAATTCTTGAGGAACGTATTGACGCTGCGTCCCTCCTTCCTTCCCACCCACACCGAAGGCACCTGCGCGAGGCGGTACCCTTGCTTGATCGGTTTCACCGTCGTTTCGATACAGATCTCGTGCAACGTCCCTTGCCACTCAATCGAATCGGCGATTTTCTTGCTGAGTATTTTGAAGCCAAACGTGAGGTCACCAAGACTCGTCCAAAAAAGCAACTGGAACACCCTTTGAAAAATCCAGTTGAGGACATACTTGATCGGATCGTAATTTGTGAACCCGCCCCCTGGCAGCCACCGATTGGCGATCACCCCGTCACACCCGGTTTCCAGGATTTTGTCTACCATCCGGTCCACCGCAGCGGGTTCCGTTTCCAAATCGCCAGCCATAAGCGCGACGAAATTTCCCGTCGCAGCCTCCATGCCCTCACGATAGGCCCAGCCAATACCCGGGTTGTTTTTCTGAATCAATATCTTCACTCTCGGATCCCTTGCAACGCATTCCCGGCAGATCGCCAAAGATTCGGCGGAAGCGCGCGGCGAAACCAATAAGATGATTTCCTTGATATATCCCCGATCGCGACCGAGTAATATGTTTACGGTCTCGCGAATAGAGAACGTCTCCGAAAATACAGTGACTACGATAGAAAGTTGAATTTGCTGCGCAGCGGCTCCCGCTGATCCGGGGTTCCTGATCCCGGTTTCATCTTCATGTAGGACAGCAATTCCGTCAGCTTCTTTCATAGGTTCATATCCCTGACCCGAGCCGGCCGCCACGTAAGAAAGTCAGTGCGGACTTAGAGTTTTCCAAGTAGCCCTTCCCTGCGTTTCCCAGGAGGGCCGAGCAGTTGAAAGCCTGACCAGCAACCTGCGATTGCTGCGGATATTTTCCCCAGTTCCGAGAAGGCCCAGCAATAAAATAAATAGAGTCAGTACCAAAGCAGGTAATGGCTCAGAAACGAAAGGCATCGCGACACCACGAGACGCCCAAGGCCGGTTTCTCAGGGAAGTATTTGTGAAAAATTATGAAATACAGGCAGCCAGCCTGATATTTCTCGAGCCAAGTCCGGAAACAGAAGGATGATGGACTTCAAGTGGTCGCAGTCGCGAGCCGAGGTCCCCGCTTCGTCACGGAACGATAGTATCGCTATAAGATAGATATCACATCGTGGCACGATGTAACAAGAAATATACCCGAGTGTAACCACCGATTAATGTTGCTGTCCGAAAGTACGCGGCGCGAATGTCGTGAACCTCGCGAACGTTCGCTGATGAACGCGTATGGAGGATGGTGTCACTGGCCGTCCGGCTCTCATTTTGAGAGTCCAACGTTAGACCTGTGCAAGAGGAGGCTCCCGTGAGGCGAGGCTTAACCGCGGTCGGAGTTTTGGTTGTGAGCTGGGTACTAACGCTGTGTACGATCTGCGCCGCCCAGGGCACCGGCGTCATTTCCGGGAAGGTGACGGATGCCGCAGGAGCCGCAATTCCCGACGCAGCCGTTTCCATGACGGATCTGGCAACGCAAAACGTACTCCACGCGACGACTGGCCAAGACGGCGAATACACATTCAGTGGTGTGCCTACCAACCCGCAGCTCGTCTTAATTGAGAAGTCGGGTTTCCAGTCGTTCACCCAAAGGGTCTCGCTGGCCACGCAGGCCTCCGTGACCGTTAATGCCACCTTAACGGTGGCCACGCTGGACGAGAGCGTGGTGGTTCGCGGAACGGTTGTACCCGAGGCCGAGCCTGTGCCGACCAGGGAAGACGTAATGCTGTCTGACCAGACGGTCCGCGTACTCGATCGGAAGCAATTGGATGCCGCCGGACCGGTAGCGGGCGGTGCGCAGATGATTGCGTCCACACCGGGAGCCAACGTGGTCGGCTATGGAGAGACGGGGGCGACCAAATATTCGATCCTATTAAACGGAATTCAGCAAGGTTGGGCGGGCGAGGCGACCAGCTTTACCGCTCCCGGCTCCCTCGGCATCACCTACGACGGCGTCCCGGTTGCCGACCCGGGCACCGGCTTGTGGCAGTCGGCAACGGTGCCGCAGAACCTCCTGATGCAAAACCTGGACGTAACCTACGGGCCCGGAACACCGGACGGCCGCTGGTACACCGACGTCGGCGGAAAAGTGGAATTTACTCCAATTCAACCCACGGAGACTATTCACGCCAGCGTCGCCGCCACGTACGGCGAGTTCGGCCAGAAGAACATAGCTTTTGTCATGAACACCGGCAACTTCCATGGCTGGTCCACCGTGATTGGCGGCGGGGTAGGCGACGGCGACGATTATCGGGTGGCCCCCGATGGATTTGCGAACCCGACCAATGACGGGTCAGCATTTGGCAAGACTGTCCGATCGTTTGCCGCAGGCAGCTTTGCATTTGGCGCCTACTACGCCCAGGCGGGTGGCTACCGCCCAACGGTTATTCCGATCGCGGACCAGGGCGTCCTCGAGCCGACGGCACGCATTTCAGCCAAGCAACCAGCGGCTTCTATAGTGCCTTGCCTTTCGACGCTTACAATAAGTACGACACAAACGAAATGGCCATGGTCTACGGGCGAGAGAACCTTCTGCTGAACGATACCACCACGCTCCAGAACATGACCTGGTATGTCCATATCCGCCGATTGCACCGGCGCAACGACGATTTCCTCCCCAGCAGCGGTGGAACCGGACAGGTGGACGAGTACAACAACCCGCACAGTAACATCTTCGGGGACCAAGCCCATATCTCCAAAGTATTGCATTGGAACACCGTCACAGTCGGCGGCTATTTCCTTCATGAGGTTTACAATTCCCGGAACAATTTTTTTGATTACTCGCAAGGGGGAGACGGCCCTATCGGCTTAGCGAACATCGGAGGGAAGATTCGATCCGGCTACTTCCAGCAGGATGATGATGCTTTTTTCGCGCAGGACGATTTTCATCCGATACCGCAAATTCACATCACCCCTGGGGTGCGCGTGGTTGGGTTCGAGACGAGCTATAGCGACCAGGCACAAAACGACTTTACGTTCGCCCCTGGCGTAATCCTGCGCACCCACTGCTCGCTATACCCGGTGCCCCCAAGTACAGACACTCCCGCTCAAGGCCGGCTAATTGATCCTTATTTCGACCTCTTCGGCGTCCCGAACGTAAACGACCAGGGTTCAATATGCGGATCGCATGAGAGCCGCTCGGGAGTGGAACCGTCGATCAATGTCGGCGTGACGCCGCTGCAGTGGCTGACTCTGTACGGCGGCTATGACGTGACCTATCGCTCTCCCGCGCTCGGCGGCGGCGGCGGGATGTTCCAGAGCGTGGACCCGAACTTTTACACACTCGCGAAGGGCGCGTACAGTCAGGTCGGCATCAAGGTGCATTTCGAGAACGCCCCCGCGCTCAAGAATTTCATCCTGGGAGTCGATTACTTTTACTTGGACTACACCAATCAGGAGATCGATTTCGAAACGGCGGCTGGCTTAGAGGTCTCTGGTGGGGGCAACTCGACCTACCATGGCGTGGATGCCTTCTTCGATGACGACCCCATGTACAACCTTCACATTTTCTTCAACTTCGCCGGCGAAGCAGCGAACTTTTCCAATTACATCGTAGGGGGACCAAGCCTAGCTGAGTGCACCGCGCAGGGACTCACGTGCACGTCATACAACAATTTGCCCGTTTCCTACGTCCCCAATGTAACTCTCAATGCGGGCTTCTACTATGGAATCCAGCACAAAGGACGCGTGCTGGTCGAGCCGCGTTTCTGGTTCGAATCGATCGGCTCGCAACACCTTTTCTCCAACCTCACCGGCGCGCCCAGCACCCAGACCATGCCGTCCTACACCACGACGAACCTTTCGTTTACCGTGCCGCTGAAAATCCACGAACAGCACTCGGTCAATCTGAGGGTGGATATGTTGAATCTCTTCAACGCCGAGTACAACGAGTGGGAGTACATCTCCAGCGGCGGCTACTTCGGCACGCCTACGGGTGGGTACATTAACGCCTATCCGGGAGCGCCGCGAACTGTATACGGAACGATTACCTATCAATTCTGACCAGCAGCCGGCGCGGGCGCCTACTCATATCTGAGCTACTAACCGATTCAAAGATCTGAAGTGGCGCGCCCGGAGAGATTCGAACTCCCGACCCTCTGCTTCGAAGGCAGATGCTCTATCCAGCTGAGCTACGGGCGCGTTGTCTGCTGCGACAATCCTACCACTGAGTTGCACAGTACGAACGCGGCCCGCTGGAACCAGGCCAAGCGTGCCTGATCCAGGCGGGCCGGTATTCCGCTGGGACGCAATCGCCGCGAGCAAAGCGATGGCGCCGATCCGATGCTTACTTGGTGACGGGAAATACCCGAGCTTCCTCCCAAATGGCGGCCGCTTCCTTTGATTTGAAGTAGTCCAAGAGCGCCTTGGCGGCTTTCGGATCCGCGGCGTTCGTGGAAACCCAGCCCGTAATATCAACTGGCGTAGCGGCGTCCGGCGGCAGGGCGCCTACCACGTTGAGGCCAGGATGCGGATTCGGGTAGTCGCTGAGATACGGACCAATAGCGACCTCGTTCTCGCCGGCGGCGACAGTCTTCTGCGGTCCGCCGCCTGTTGGGTATAACTTGAGTTTCGGCTTCACTTGATCCGTGATGCCCATCTTGTCGAACGCCAGCATGGCCGCGCCCCCGACGCTTCCCTGATTAGGATCGACGGTAGCGATCGACTTCGCATTGAGCAGCACCTTCTTGACGGCGGCCGCGTTTGAAATGTCAGGACTCGGCATTCCTTCTTTCAGGGCCATCGCCAGGCGAACCCTGGCGACCACGGTTTGCGTGCTCTTATCGACATTGCCGGTCTTGAGCGCATCGTCGAACGGCGCGAACAGAAGCGTCACGTCCAACGCCCCTCCTTCCCCGACTGTCTTTCTTGAACTCACACCCGTGCCGTACGATTCCTGCACCTTGTCGCCTGTCTTCATCTCGAAGGCTTGAACGATCTTATCGACTTCTTTCTTCAGCGGATCTGGTGCTAGGAGAGTGATCCGCGTCTGAGCGCGAGCGCTGGACGAAATACTGAAGACAAATGCAATCACGGCAATCCACGAAACGAAATGCTTCACGGCATCCTCCACAATTTGAAAGTCGGCCTATCGAAATAGATATCACCCTTGGCTTGCTGCCGCTCGGGCGTTGCTTCCCCGGGCGTCGTCCGGAATTCTCCTTTGACCGCCATGCCGCACCGTTATACACCGCGGAGCCCTTCCTGGTGAATACCATTATTTTTCGCCGGGCGTCCCCCTGGGGGCGGGTGCTGTGGAGCGTTTGGTTTTGAAATCGTGCAGCGCTCGCAAGCGTTTCCGTTCGAATTTCCGGATCCAACGCTGGTAAATCGCGTGGATGGGAACGGGATTGAAGTAATGCAGCTTTTCTCTTCCCTGCCACTGAATGGCGACCAGATTGGCCTCTTCGAGCAACGCCAGGTGCTGCGTCACCGCCTGCCGCGTCATGTCCAGCCCCGCGCAGAGCTCGCTCAGCGTCTGGCCGTTCTTGGCGTGCAGGCGGTCGAGCAGTTCCCTGCGGCTGGGATCGGCCAGCGCTTTGAACACCTTGTCTATTTCCTTCACGCGTATGTTCTAACATCGCGGCCAACTCAATCGCCACCACCGGCAGCCGGCACTATATGCAAGTAAATACTTGCATGTCAATCGTCTTTCTCCCGCCCGTCGCCGCCCATTGACACCTTTTCCCTGCTCCCGTAGACTCGCTCCTCTCACCCAGCTATGCCATCTGGCGGCCTGAATCCGGTACCCCGTGTCTCCCAATTGACGCGGTGGCTTTCGGTCTGCTTTCTCCTCTATTCCCTTTCAATTCCCCGCCCCCTGCCCGCCCAATCCGGAGTCACCGACGCCCAGCACAACGCCCAAATCCAGCTGCAACTGACCAACGAAGCCCAGCGCGTCGCCACCTACAAAGCCGCCCTCACCCTGCTGCCCGAAAGAGCGCGCAGCGGTCAACTCTCCCAGCAGCAATTGCAGGCCGACCTGCAGTCCGCGCAGCAAGCGGTCACCAGCTCGCAACAGAAATACGACGCGATGGGCGGCGATTGGGGACAGCGCTTCTCCCAAGCCGTGAACGAAGACGCCCAAAAGCTCATTAACGATGCGCACGTCAACCAGCGCCTCGCCGACGAGCAATCCCCCGTGGGCATTGAGGCGCACGTGGCCACGCTTCTCGCCTTGGCCATCGATCAAAACGAGGTTCTTCGCGAGCAAGGGGCCATTACTACGCAGCAAGAAGCGCAGTCGGACGCACCCATCAAATCGCGCCTCGAAGCATTGAACGCCAAGTATGCCCGTTCACCCGAAGCCGCGGATTACAACGATCGTGTAAGGCGGTTGGTGCAACAGGGCGAGGCCCAGCAAAAACAGCAGTGGGTCCTGCAGGCGCAGCGAATCATCGCGCAAAAAAGCGCGATCAGCAGGCTGAACCCATTCGCGTTCATCTCCAATTTCTTCGCCTCTCTGTCCGGGCATAGCGGCCCTGCGGTATCAGCTCCCCCAGCCTCGACAAGCCCCGTCTCTGTCGTGTTTCTCGCGCTCCTGCTGCTCGGCGGCGCCGGCTACTACTTTCTCCAACGGTCAAGCCAGAAGCCTTCCACGACCACGTATTCCGATCTGAAAGCGCTGAGCGCTGCACCGCCTCCCGTAGAACTTCCTGCCACGCCGGCCGCCACGCCGGCCACGCCAGCGCCCGCACCCAGAGCTTCCTCCGCCCCGCTCCCGCCTGGCGCGCTGAAGGAGCGCCTCTTCGCCGAAGAGAGGCAAAAATATCAGGCGCGCTACAACGACATGATGGACCAAGTGACCGCGGCCACGGCCGAGCTCGGCCGCCTCTCCAACGTCGTCTCCGGCATCCAGGACAATTTGAAGGCATTGGGCAAGAGCCTCCAGAACCGTGTCCACGCTAAGGCCGTCGCCTACTATTCGAGCTTTGCCAATCTGGCGCGCAGCGCTGCGCTGTGCAAGCCCGTACTTCGTCTTTTCAAGCGCGCTGGTGCCCTCCTGAAGATCGTCATCTTGATCGCAGCCGGCTGGCTTGCGCTGGGAATCGCGTCGCTGGCCTTCCAGCAAGATTGGGTCGATCTGGCGCTGTCCCTGGCCGTCGTTTTCGCGGTGTTCTTCGTTATCGAGCGCTATCTCGGGCTCAAGAAGCCTCTCGCCGTGCTCAGCCATAGCGGGGAAAAGCTCAAACAGCTCTCCCTTGCCTACGTCTATAACGATCAAGTGCCCATGGCGCAGAGCGGTGCGCCCGGCTATCGCCTCCTGCGGGTCCTGGCCGAAAGCAAAGGCTCGCCCACTGAGGAGTTCCTCCTATCGGCCAATAGTTGGGGCACAACGATCCGTCCGGAATCCTCTCTTCTTTATGTAGAGTCCTGCGCCGTCTATCGCCTGGATCCGAACGGCGCGTTTGCGCCTTTGTTCGCCAATAACGCCAGCGAACTGATGCAAAATTACGGCCGCTGGATCAGCGAAGCTCTCGACGAACAGAGATCCTTCGCCACCGCCACTCTCCCGCCGCTGGCCTCGTATGCTCAGGTCGCTTTGCGCAGGCGCCGCGCCTCCGAGGAGCTTCCGCGCCTCGAAAAACTTGTCCAGGCGGTGGACCGGCTCGAATCCGCATGGCGCGATGTCGCCGTCAGCGACAAAGTCATGGACTTTCTTCTGAAGCGCATTGACTTCTTCAACATGCGCGACCGCGCCACGCCGGCCGGCATCCTCCTCTACGGGGGCGCGGGCAATGGCAAAGCCTTCCTGGCAAAAAAGATCGCCGAATCCATCGAAGCCCGCTTCGAGCAGATCGACGCAGCCACGCTGAACCCCGAACAGGTAAGAAACATCTGGCAAGGTGGCCGGGGAAATGAACCCCGTGTGCTCTTCGTCGATTCCGCCGAGCGCGTCTTCCCCGCTCCCGGCTCGCAGAATCAGGGCGGCGCAACGCGCGAAGCTACTTTGGCATGGGTCGCCGAATGGAATAAGTTTGACGCCTTCGCCAATCGCGTCTGGGTAATCATGTCCGCGGCGACCGACAGCGACAAGGACATCGACAAGCAAATCCTCGCCAAGTTCGCCGGCTCCAAAATCGAAATCAACGCCCCGGATGAAGCAGGCCGTTCTCTCGTTCTCCGCCTGGCCCTCCGCGACAATCAACTTCCTGGCGCCCTCCCCGCATGGCTCGTCGAGGAAACCAGAGGCATGAACGTTCATGACCTTCAGCAAATGGTCGCGGAAGCAAAGCTTCAGTCCATGCCGGACGCGCCGGATGACGCTGTTTGGCGGAAAGCCCTGAAGGACGTTCGCGATCCCACGGGAAACTGGGACGAACGAAATACCTGGGAAAATCTTATTCTTCCCCAGCAGATCATGGATCAGCTCCAAACCGCCTGCCGCGTTCTGCGCGAAGCCGAGCGCTATAAGGCCCGCGGCGCAGAGGTCCCCAACATTTTGCTCTATGGCCCTCCGGGCACCGGCAAGACACAAGTAGCCCGGACGTTGGCCAATATGAGCGGCGTACCCTGCATCACGGCAGCGACCGCCGATTTGAAAGGAACGCACATCGGTGATTCCGCGGCCTTGGTTCGCGGCAAATTCCAGGAAGCGCGCGACGTCGCTCCCTCGGTCCTGTTCATCGACGAAATCGAAACCGCGGCCGCCAAGCGGAATTCCTTAAAAGCCGATCCTTACACGGGCGAAATCGTCACCCAAATGCTCCAGGAGATGGACGGCGTAAAAAAGAACGACAAGCCGATTTTCGTCCTCGCGGCCACAAACCTGAAGGACGAAATTGACGAAGCCATCCTGAGCCGCTTCACCTTCAAAATCGAAATCCCCCTGCCCGACGAATCAGCTCGAAAGAAAATGCTGGCCATCGAAATTCGCAAGACAGGCGCCGCCGATCCAGCCTTGGACATCGACGAAATCGCTGGCGTGCTTGCGAAATTGACCATGCGCAAAGCGGGTCGCGATCTCAAGATGCTTGTCACTCGCGCCGTGCAGCGCGCCGTCGCCCTCTCCAAATCGCCCGACGACTTCATGCTCACCCGGGAAAACCTGCTCGCCGAATTTCCCCCGGAAAGAGCCGAAGATGTCGAAAAGCTTTGGGACCGTCTCATTCTTCCGCCGGACATTAAGGAGCAGCTCCAGACCGCTCGCCGCATCCTTCGCGATGGCGACCGCTACAAGGCCCGCGGCGCGGAGATACCGAACATCCTTCTCTATGGCCCTCCCGGCACGGGCAAAACCGAAATCGCCAAGACGCTCGCCAAGGCCGGCGGCGTCGGCTTTGTCAGCGGCACCACCGCGGACATGAAGGGCACCCACATCGGGGACTCCGCCCACATGGTTCGCGACAAGTTCGAGGAAGCGCGCGCCGCCGCTCCGGCCGTTCTCTTCATCGACGAACTCGAATCTCTGGCCGCCAAGCGCACCTCTTCCAAGGCGGACGCCTACACCCACGAAATCGTCACCGAGATGCTCCAGCAGATGAACGGCGTCAAGGACTTCCCCAGCCCCGTCTTCGTGCTGGCGGCCACGAACCTGCCCGAGGAAATCGACGACGCCATCAAGAGCCGCTTCAGCAACCAGATTTCGATTCCGCTCCCGGACGAAAACGGGCGCCGCCAGATTCTCAAGAACTTGATCTCCGAGCGTCCGCTCGCTGCGGGGCTGAACGTCGACCAAGTCGCTGCCGATATGGCCAAGGCGACCCAGGGCCGGGCTGGCCGCGATCTGCTGATGCTGGTCAATCGCGCGATGCAGCGCGCCGTGTCCGCCTCCAAGTCCCCCGATGATTTGTTCCTGACCGCCGGCGACCTGATGGACGAACTCAAGCCCAAGGACGTCTCCCTCTCCGAGGAGCAATTGCAGCAGATCTGGTCGGAGATCGTCCTGAAACCCGAAATCAAGCAGGCCATCCTCAGCAAGATTCGCCTCTTCAATCAAGGCGGCGAGGACAAACCCAAGGGCCTGCTCCTGTACGGCCCGCCGGGAACGGGAAAGACCGAAATCGCCCGCTGCATCCAGAAATCCACCGGCAGCTATTTCATGAACAAGAAAGCCGCCGACCTCAAAGCAGGCTTCACCGGGCAAAGCGGAAACGCCGTGAAGGGGCTCTGGGAAGAGGCCCAAGCGCACGGCCGCACCGTCATGTTCATCGACGAGTGCGACGCCGTGTTCAGCCAGCGAACTTCCTTCGATACCGATTCATTCGTCAAGGAAATCGTGAACACTTTCATCGCCTACTGGGATGGCGTGGAGACGGGTGAGTCCAGCGAAGTGTGGGTGATTGGCGCGACCAACCACAAAGAGGTGCTCGACGAAGCCGTCATGTCGCGCTTCGGCACCGCCATCGAGATCAGCCCGCCCGACGCAGCCGGCCGCGTCGAAATCCTGCGCCTGGAAATGAAGAAGGCGAAGCGCGAAGTTGCCATACCCGCCTTCATGGGCGAAGCCACCACGGGCCTTTCCGGCCGCGATCTCAAGCTCCTGGCGCAAGGAGTGCGCGAGCTGGCCGGCGATCCCAAGAACGAAATCACGCCGGACATGTGGCGAACCGTCGTCGACCGCCTCAAGGGCGGCCGCAGCGACGCTGTCGCCGAAGACGCTCGCTGGGAGTCGCTGGTCTTGCCGGACGCGATGCTCAAGAAACTCAAGACCACTTGCCGCGCCCTGCGCCAGATCGAAGCCATCAAGAAGCAAGGCATCGCTCCGCCTCGCGCCATCCTGCTTTACGGCAAGCCGGGAAGCGGCAAAACTCAAATCGCCCGCACCATGGCCAACGAAAGCGGCGTCACCTTCATCGCCGCCGGCCCATCGGACCTCAAAGCCGGCTGGGTCGGCCAGTCAGCTCCGAAAGTCCATGCGCTTTTCGAGCGTGCGCGGAGTGAAGCTCCCTGCATTCTCTTCATCGATGAGCTGGATTCCGCCTTCCCGAAGCGCGGGGGCGCGCAGACCGACCAGTTCACCACGGAAATCGTGAACCAGGCGTTGACCGAATTGGACGGCGTGAAGAAGAACGACCGTTTCGTCTTTCTTCTCGGCGCCACCAATCGCCCCGAACTCATCGACGACGCCGTCCTCTCCCGCTTCCCGGACAAGATCGAAGTCCCTTACCCCGATGCGAATGAGCGCTGCAAGATTCTCCAGGTGTTAATCGCGAAGAAGCCGGTGGATTTCGATGTAGAAAAGGTCTCAGCCGAATTGGCCGCCGTGACGGAGAATTTCAGCGGCCGCGACCTTTGGAGTCTGGTCGAAAACGCCTCGCAAGTTGCTTTGACGCGCGCCCTCGACAACGACGACTCCAAGGCCGACGAGCTCCGCATTATCATGTCCCGCGAGGACCTGTTGAGTCAGGCTTCGTCTTCCCCGGCCCAGGCCGATGCCGCTCAGACCGGCCTGCCCGCCGGGGCCTGAACGTCCAGCCGTCGCCGCGTATTCTTATACGCGAGGCCCTCCATTGAGGGAAATGATGCAAAGCGGCAATTCGGTGAGGTGCTAAGTTGACGGCGGATCAGGCGGAGGCGCATTACGAACGAGCGGCGGAGTTGTTCAAGCAAGGCGATCTGGACGGCGCCATCGCCGAATATCGAGAAGGGCTGCGTCTTTCGCCGGGCGATCCCTTGGCGCATCTCAATATCGGTAACACTCTCTTGCGCAAGGGCGATCGCGTGGGAGCCATCGCCGAATACCGCGAGGCGCTGCGTCTCGATCCCGGCCACCCGCTGCCGCACAACAATCTGGCCAATGCCTTACTGAGAAATGGCAACCTGGATGAGGCCATCGTCGAGTACCGCGAGGCGCTGCGACTGAATCTCGATCTTCCCTCGACACACAATAATCTCGGCAACGCGCTGTACTGGACCGGCGACCTCGACGGAGCCATTGTCGAATATCAGGCGACGGTCCGGTTACTTCCCGACTACCTCCCCGCGCGCAGCAACTTGGGCAACGCTCTGCTGGCCACGGGTGACATCGACGCCGCGATCGCCGAGTACCGCGAAGTGTTGCGGATGAGCCCGGATCAAGCCCCGGCCCATTTCGATCTCGGCAATGCATTGGCTCGCAAGGAAGATCTTGCGGGCGCCATCGCTGCATACCGCGAGGCGCTGCGGCTGGCCCCGGATTATGCCGAGGCCCACTACAATTTAGGTAACACGCTCGTCGCCAGCAAAGACACGGAAGCGGCGGCAGCCGAATTCCGAACGGCGTTGCGCCTTAAGCCGGACTATGCCGAAGCCCACTTCAATCTGGCTGGGTTGCTGGCTCAAAAGGGCGATCTGGAAGGCGCGATCGCCGCCTACCGCGAAGTAGTGCGGCTCAAGCCCGAGGATCCAGACGTTCACTACAACCTCGGGCGCGCCCTTCAGCTCAAAAACGATTTGGATGCAGCGATTGCGGCGTTCGAGCGAGCCTCACAACTGAGGACCAATTTTGTCGCGGCGGATGTGGAACTGGCGCGCTGCAAAGCGATCAAGTCACTTGCTGCAAAACATTAGCGCGCCGCCGCAAACGCCACCGCGAAAATTACGTTTCGTTGGTGGTGCCACCGCTGATTCCAGTCACGTGCGTGCCGGCATCTTCTGCGGCGGACTCGGCCCGCGCCAGCCTGCGCAGGTCGCCCATCGACCATCCCTCATGAATCAGTAGCGGCACTCCGCCGATGCAGGACGCTGAGAAAGTGATCAGCCAAAGAATAATCGCGGCCGCTGCCGCCGGCTCCTGCGGTATGGCGTACATTCGCGTCAGGATGACGAAGGTGGCTAACTGCGCTCCGCCGCCCACGCCCGGCAACTGCAGCGCGGACCCAAGCATGGTGAACGCCAGGATCAGCATCGACGCCGCAAAACCGATCCCCGCCAATGGCTCGCCGAAGGCCCTAATCACCAGCAGGTATACCAGCGTGAAGATGATCCAATGCGCGCCGGTGTAAAACATCGCCAGCCACAAATCCGAAAACGTGCGAATCGCCTGAAGACCTTCGCTGAAACCCTCGAATTGCGCCGCGACGCGCCGCCGCCAGCCGTGTGCTTCGTGCCAGGCGACCAGGTAGCGGCTCAAAACGCCGGCGCCGTGCAGCCGGAAATAAGCCAGCATGCCCACGACCAATGCAAACCCCAGAAGCAACACCCCACCGGTTGCGCGTATCTTCGTTTCCCAAGCGAGGCCGTCGGCTCCGTTCGCCAGGGCCGCCGGGAAATACATCAGCCCGAACGCGGCTAGCATGGCAATGCCGGCCAGATCGAAGATCCGCTCGACCACGTACAGGCCGAACATATTTGATACCGGGAGGTTGTTCTTGCGGGCCTGCAGCAGCGGAGGAATCGGCTCGCCGGCGCGGCCCAGCGCAAACATCGCGGAAAAGCCCATCAGGATCGCGTTATAGACATTCACCAGGCGCGTCGGCCCAAGGAGGCGGCAGAACCGCTGCCAGCGCAAGGCCCGCACCAGGTAGCCGACGTAGGACAGCGCTATCGATGCGATCAGGAGGCTGATCCGCGTTCCCGCCATCACGTGCAGGAGGCGGGTCCCGCTGAAATCTCCCAGGCGAAGGATTCCGCGCGAGCGATACGCGATCGCGCAAACCACGCCGACCACCACGATCGTAACCAGAACCCTTCTCGTGCGGCCGCTCATGCCTTCGTCTCGCTCCCGTTTCACGCCTGAAACCATTCCCTTCCGGCGATTCCCAATGTGTCACAGGAGCGGCGCTTTTCCTATTGGCTGTTGCGCGCGGAGTGGCGCAAGCCTAACGCGAGGCGGTTATCTTGTTCTCCGGACGGCCGATCAGCTTCGACGAATCGACGCCCTTTCGCGGCCGAAATTTTTGCGTTCGTCCGCCGAAGGTCTCGGCGGCGTAGAGGTTGCCGTCAGAATCCACCGAGAACTGGTGAACGCCCCAGAACGCGCCGGGGAACGTGCCATAGGTGCCCCAGGAATAGAGCAGCTTCCCGTTCAGGTCGTACTCGAGGAACTTATTGGTGACGCCGTCGGCCACCCAGAGATGCTGGTCGGCCGTGATCATGATGTGATACGGCGAACGGATGTTGTCCCACTGGTCGAGATATTTTCCGTTCTCGTCGAAGATCTGGATGCGGCTGTTGGATCGGTCCGCGACGTATACGCGGCGCTTCGCGTCGATGTCGATCGAGTGCGGCAGATCGAATTGGCCCGGCCCGGTGCCTTTGGTGCCCCAGGTCATGAGGAACTTGCCGTTCTTATCGAACTTCATCACGCGGCTGTTCACGTAGCCGTCGCTGATGAAGAAGGTGCCGTCGGGAAGCCAGGCGATGTCAGTCGGTCGGCCGAAGTGGGCGTTATCTTCTCCTGATTTCAGGCGCTCGCCCAACGTCAACACCAACTGCTTGCCGTCGTGCGTGAATTCAAAGACCTGCTGCACCATGTCGTCGATCACCCAGACGTGCTTTTCCGGGTCGTAGGGGCTGATCTTGACGTGGTGCGGTCCGCGCCCGCCGGCGAAGAGGTAATCCCACTGGGTCCAGTCCTCAAGCAATTTACCCTGGCCATCGAAGACGAGGATGCAATTCTGGAGGCGCGGCTTGCCCTGCGTCGCCGGCGTGCCGAATGCGCCGTAGCCTCCCGTGTAGCCCTCCGGGGCTTTTTCGGGAACCGGCAATTCGCCGCGGTTGGCCACGTAGATGCGATCGGGGCTCTCGGCGAAAACGCCGCCTTGCGATCCCCAGGTCCAGCCGGGATGTCCCAGGGGATGCGGCCAGCCTTCGACGACTTCATAGGGGCCGGTCTCTTCTTCGCCGCCCTTGCCTGGATTATTCTGCGCCAGCGCGGAGCCGAGCCAAGCGGCGCACAACAAAATTGCCGCGCCTAGCACTATGCCAAAACGTGTGCGTTGTCTCATTTCAGCCTCCTCAGGGGAACCATGCCGCGGATTCTAGCATGCAGGCGCGCTTCCATGCCTGCCGCGATTGCGAGGTGGCGTTTGACGCGGCGAGTTCCATTTTGGGAATCGGGATGATCTGGGGACCCCCCCGAGGTTTTCGCATGTATTGAAAAAAAGCAGGTTGCGGCACGGAAGTTGTAAGGCTCCCCGAACCGGGCTGGTTCGGGGAGCCTTTGTGGTGAGGATCGGCGCTGCCGTTTACCAGTCGCGGTCGCGGTCGTGGTCTTCGACCGGGGCCAGGGCTACTCCGCGGAAGGCTTCGCCGGCGCGAGCAGTGCGAAGCGTTACGAAGTGGTCGTAGGGGCCGCTGGCCGCCTGCTTGGTGGCGCTGATGACGTCGGTGACTTTGACGAGTTTGTCGGGATCGGCGCCGTTGTCTCCGTTCTGGCTGATGGTGGAGGTGATGGCGTAGATGGTGGCGGTGCCGTCGTGGTTGACCTTGCCGGCGATGTTACGGCAACCGCCGGTAGCCGGGTCGATGGATGCGGGATAGTTCGGGACGCTGTAGGGAACGCCGAGGTCGAGGCCGTTCTGGATGACGTACTGGAGCACCCAGACTGGCGCATCGTTTACGGACGTCAGGACCCACTTTTGCAGGCCGGCGGAGAACACGGTGTTCGGGGCCAGGTCGCCGGGGTCAGCCACGTTTACGTGTCCGTCGATGACTTGGTTCGGCGTGTAGCTCAGGTCGCCCTCGTTGCAGACGTACAAGGTGGTGGCGTTGGCGAACCAGATCCCGAACGGATAGTACCCGCCCATGCTCGCCGTGTTCGCAGTCGTTGATGTGTCAGGTGGAGAAAGCGCAGGGAATCCTGGGAGAGACGTGATCGTCTCGTTGATGGTGGCGCCTTTGGGAGCATTGGACGGAGTGGGCAAAGTGCCCGCAGTGCCGACCTGGTAGACGGTGTTTACGCCGTTGCCGCCGCTGCCCTTGGTGACGTAGACGGTGTCGTTAAAGATGGTGATGCCGCGGAAGTTGGTATCCTTGCCGGGCTTGTCGCTGCCGATCGTGAAAAACCCGAGCATGTTGTTGTTGGGCGGAACGAGGGGCGTCTGGCCAGGGACGATGAGTTCGGCACCGGTGGAATGCGAGAGGTCGAAGCCGAGCTGCGTGATCGGGACTTGCTTCTTACCGAGGTTGCCGCTGTTGTCGTTTCCGACGGTGTAGTACAGCGAATTATCGCCCTTCGATCACGGCGCGGCTGTTGTCGCCGCTATAGGCGTTGTTGTCGGTGTAGCGGATGTGGCCCCAAGGGTCCACTTCAGCAACGGAGCGGTAGTAGGCGGTCGGACCGGTTGCGACGACGTAGCTCGAGACCGCGGTGTTGGTCGGATCGCACAGGCCCGGCGTACTGGACGCCGAAACGTCGATCAGGTTGGGCTGGGTCGGGGAGACGGGACCGACGTTGGTTCCTTGCGTGAGAGTGAGGGTCTTGCCGCTTCCCGAAAGAGTGAGGGTGGGGCAACCCGGACCGCCGCGGTAACCCATGAAAGCGAGCGACTTACCGTCCACCGAGCGGCTCAGGGCCAGCTCGGATTTCGAGCTGAAGCTGGTGACGATCTCATTGCTAGGAATGGGAAGGGTGGCGATCATGTGGCCATCCGTGGTCAGATCATCGAGATAGATTGGCGAGGAGACGCCGAAACTGCCGTCGGTGGCGGCGTTGTTCCAGACGTTGTGCGAATCGTTCAGATTGGGGGCTTCTCCGTTGTCGCTTGCGTAGCCACAGGAGACGCCCACCGCAACCGTGGCGGGCGGCTGGTCAGCTTCCAAAACAGGCACATTGACGTTTGCCGTCGCCGAGACCGGCGCGGCTGGTGGCTCTTGCTGGACGGTGGCCGGCTGGCATCCTGGCGGCAAGGATTCGCCGATGGTGATGGTGTCGGCCGTCCCCTTATAGACGGTGCGGGTGATTACGATGGTGCCCGGTACAAAGCCTCTGAATTCGGAATGCTCGCGATCGGAATCGTGGTCGTGATCGTCGTCATCAGCTTTCAATTTCAGTGCGAATGAGCCGAATGCAAATACGGCTGCAACAGCGACTGCTAGTGTTGCTGGAACAAGCTTCTTCATCACGTTTGATTGGCCCTCCCAAGCCATTGGGGACACGGGACATTCCCACATTCGAAGGGCGCAGAGTTTAATGGATTGTTAAAAGTCGATGAACGGACGGCGAGGCGTTCAGGAAGCTTCAGAGCCGTCCGGGACGGCGGACTCCCGAGTGGACGCGGCGGAGGTTCGTGGGCGCAGGAGGCGCAGCATTGCGGCGGCGGCGTGCGAGAGGGGGCCGCGCTTGCGGTGGAGCAGGTAGAGATCGCGGGGCATGCGGAGCTCGCGAATCTTGACCTCGACGAGCAGGCCTTGCTCGACTTCCCAGCGGGTGCACATGCGCGGGACGATGGCGACGCCCATGTCCATTTGCACGAAGCGCTTGATGCTCTCGATGGTGGGCAGCTCGACGCGCATCTCGATTGGGACGTGGTGCTTGGCGAAGAGTTGAAGGACGCGATTGCGGTAGGGCGACTCGACGATGTGGGCGACGAAAATCTCGTTGCCGAGGTCGGCGATGTCCACGCGGCCGCGCTTGGCCAGGCGATGGCGGGGGGAGACGACGAAGGCCAGCTCGTCGCGGAAAATTTTGACGGCGGCGAGTTGCTGTTCCTGCGGAACGAAGGAGACGACGCCGAGATCGAGGCGGTGATTGAGGAGTTCGGTGGGGATGTCGCGCGAAAAGGTGCGCCGCACGGCCAGGCGCACGTCGGGGTAGAGGCGGCGGTAACGCACCAGGGCGGGCAGGAGGGCGTGGATGGAGCTTTCGTTGACGCCGAGGGAGAGCTCGCCGCGGCCGCCGGCGCGGAGGTCGTCGAGGGCGCGTTTGGTTTCCTGGCGGAGGTTGAGCATGCGCTCGGCGTAATCGACCAGGAGCTTGCCGGCGTCGGTGAGCTGGCCGCCGCGGGCGCCGCGCACGAAGAGCGGCTCGCCGACCCATTCCTCGAGGCGGCGGACGGAAATGCTGACGGCGGGCTGGGTGCGGAAGAGTTTTTGCGCGGCGCGGGAGAAGCTGCGCTCGCGGGCGACGGTCAGGAAGACGTTGAGTTCGGCGAGGTCCATGGCGGAGGCGTGCTTGAGGACTATAAGCCATGGTTATAGACGCCGCAAGAACTATAAATTGGACATGCGGCCCGTTTTGCGCTGTAGTACCATAGCGAGGGGGATTTTTACCATGGATACGGTACGCATCTTCGACACCACGCTGCGCGACGGCGAGCAGGCGCCGGGATTCTCGATGAATACGGGCGAGAAGCTTCGCCTGGCGCGGCAATTGGAGAAGCTGGGCGTGGACGTGATCGAGGCGGGCTTCCCGATCGCGTCGAAGGGCGACTTCGAGGCGGTGCGGGCGGTGGCCTCGGAGATTCGCGAGTCCACGGTAGCGGGCCTCGCTCGGACGCGGCGAGAGGACATCGAAGCGGCGCTGGGCGCGCTGGAGCCGGCGGTTCGTCCCCGCGTGCACGTTTTCCTGGCGACGTCCGATTTGCACCTGAAGCACAAGCTGCGCATTTCGCGGGAAGAGGCGCTGGAGTCGATCGGGACGATGGTGGCGTTCGCGCGTTCGCGGTGCCCGGAGATCGAGTTTTCGGCCGAGGATGCTAGCCGCAGCGATCGTGACTTCCTGGCGCAGGCGTTTGCGATTGCGGCGGACGCCGGCGCAACGATTCTGAACGTTCCGGACACGGTTGGCTACGCGACGCCGGAGGAGTACGGCGGGCTGTTTCGGATATTGCGGGAGCGGCTGAGCAAGCACCCGGGAATCGTTTGGAGCGCGCATTGCCACAACGATCTGGGGCTGGCCGTGGCGAATTCGCTGGCGGCGGTGGCCGCGGGCGCGCGGCAGGTGGAGTGCGCCATCAACGGCATCGGCGAGCGCGCGGGCAACGCGGCGCTGGAGGAGATTGCCGTGGCGCTGGCTGTGCGCCGAGACCATTATCAGGCCGAGACCAGCCTGCATTTGAAGGAGCTCTGCGCGACCAGCCATCTGTTGACGGAGATTACGCGGGTGCCCGTGCCGCCGAATAAGGCGGTCGTCGGGGCCAATGCGTTCGCGCACGAGGCGGGCATTCATCAGGACGGCATCCTGAAGAATCCGCTGACGTATCAGGTGATTTCGCCGGAAGCGGTCGGGGTTTCGGCGCACCGGCTGGTGCTCGGAAAGCATTCCGGACGCAACGCGCTGCGCGCGCGGCTGGTGGACTTGGGAATAACGCTCTCGGACGAGGAGCTTGGCCGCTGCTATCGTCTGGTCATGGCATTGGCCGACGTGAAGAAGGACGTCAACGATGCCGACTTGCTGCGCCTGGCGCGAGATGCCGAGCGCGGACAGGACGTGGCGAATGCAACCGTGGCGACGAGCGCCGCACCAGGGAACGCGGCATGAGCCAGAAAACGTGGACTCTCGCGGTTCTGCCGGGCGACGGGATCGGCC
This sequence comes from uncultured Acidobacteriota bacterium, assembly GCA_963702795.1. GTDB lineage: Bacteria > Acidobacteriota > Terriglobia > Acidiferrales > UBA7541 > Palsa-189. The sequence goes on from CAVPDY010000004.1 coordinate 166,606, forward strand.
CGGAAGTTACCAGCGCCGCGCTTTCTGTGCTTCAGGATTGCGCGCGCGCATTTGATTTTCGCGTCGAGACTGTCGAGATGCCCTTCGGCGGCATAGCCATCGATACGGTCGGGCAGCCCTTTCCGCAGGAAACCGTCAATGCGTGTCTGAAAGCCGACGCCGTGCTTCTGGGCGCGGTGGGCGGCGCGAAGTGGGATTCGTTGCCGCTGGATCAGCGGCCGGAGGCGGGGCTGCTGGCGCTGCGGCGGACGCTGGGTGTGTATGCGAATATCCGGCCGATCCGGCTGAGCGAGCCGTTGCGTTCGCTTTCGCCGCTGCGGCTCGGGCCGAATACGGTGGTGAATTTCGAGATTATCCGCGAGCTGGTCGGCGATATTTATTTTGGCAAGCACACGAACGAGGGCAGCGGAGCACAGGAATGCGCGTCGGACCTGGCGACGTACAGCGTGCCGGAGATCGAACGGATCACGCGCTTGGCTTTCGAGCGGGCCAGGCGGCGCTCGAAGCGAGTGGCTTCGGTCGATAAGGCGAATATTCTGGCGACTTCGACGCTGTGGCGGAAAACCGTCCAGCGAATGGCGGCGGCCGAGGCGCCGGAACTGGCGATCGAGCATCTGTACGTGGACAATGCCTCGATGCAGATCATTCTGCGGCCGGAACAGTTTGATGTGATCGCTGACGTCGAATCTATTTGGCGACATCCTGAGCGATGAGGCGTCGGCGCTGGTGGGATCGATTGGCATGGTGCCGTCCTGGAGCACCGGCGATGGGCCGCCGCTGGTCGAGCCGATCCATGGCACAGCGCCACAACTGGTCGGCAAGGACGTGGCCAATCCTTCGGCAACGATCTTGTGCATGAGCCTGCTGCTGCGCGAGCGTTTTGGCCTGCCGGAGGCGGCTGCGATCATCGAGCGCGCGCTGGACGAGGTGCTGGCGGAAGGCATTCGCACCGCGGACATCTCCGCGCCGGGCTGCACGACGGTGAGTGGATCGAAGTTCACCAGCCACGTGCGGGCGCGCGTCCAGAAGCTGCTCGAAAGGGCCAAGCCACAAAGCGCCTAGGCTGCCGGATTGCTCCGCAGTTTCTCTAGGGATCTTACTGGGCTGCGCTTTGGCGATTGCCGGCGGCGAGCAGCCATAGGCGTTCGATCTGGGCGTCGAGTTCGCGAATCCGCAGGAGCTTTCCCAGCAAGATCAGCAGCAGGATTCCCGCCGAAGTCACGATCGTGAGCAACAGGAATGCTCCGGTGAGGCGGTGCCAGGCGAAGTATGGCTCGAGGACGCCTTGGAGCTGGCGACAGGCCAGGGCGACCACCGCTGAAGCGCCGCAAACCTTCAGGAAAAACAGGACCATGGCGTTGGATTCGCGGTTTTTTACGCGGCGATTGAGCAGGAAAAAGAGCATCACGGTGTAGACGGTAATGCCGAGCGAGCTGGCCAGCGCCAGTCCCAAGTGCTGCGAGCGGCGCACCAGCAGCCAATACATCGGCAGATTGACGAAGGTCAGCGCCGTGCCGACAATAGCGGGGATCCAGGTGTTTCGCGTGGCGTAGAAGCCGCGCGCCAGGATGTTCTGCGCGCCCCAGGCAAACATGCCCAGCGAGAAGAAGACCAGCGTGGCGGCGGTGGCGTCGAGGTCGGCGTTGTGCATGCGCGTGTGCGAGAAGACCAGATAAACGAGCGGGCCGCTTTCAGCGATGGTCAGGGCGGAGATGGGCACCAGGACGGCGATGAGGCCCTTGAATGGTGGAGTTGAGCAGGCGGTTCAGCTCGTCGAGCTTGCCTTCCGAGTAGAGCTGCGAGAGGAAGGGAAACGAGGCCACGCCGACGCCCTGGCCGACCACGCCGAGCGGCACGCGCATCAGCGTCTTGGCATAGCTCAGCCAGGTGATGGACGCGGGCTGCAGGTAGGAGCCGAACCAGCGAATGATCCAGTCGTCGGTGAAGGCCAGCGAGAGCGCCAGCATGATGGGAACCGAGAGCTTGAGGAACAGGATGAATCCGGGATGGCGGAGGTTCAGATTGGGCGTGTAACGCGCGTGGGCGCGGAAGGCGCCGTAGACTTGCAAGCAGAAAGTTGCCGGCAAGCGCGCCGACCAGCACGCCGACGGCGAAGCCGGTCATGCCGATGCGCGAGGCCAGCAGCAACGCCGCCGAGAATGATCATCACGTTGTAGATCACCGGCGCGAGAGAGGGAATTACGAATTGTCCCTTGGCGTACTGCACAGCGCTCAGGATGCTGCCCTGGTAAAAGCAGAACTGCGCCGGCAGCATCAGGCGCGTCAGGAAGACGACCTGGCGTTTCTCTTGTGGTCCAAACCCCGGGGCGATAGCGCGGGCGAGCTGCGGCGCGAAGATTTCGCCGACAACGACCAGGCCCATCAGTAGGAGGCCCATGAAGGTCATGACCGTGGAGAAGACCCGCCAAGCTTCGTCTTCGCGGTCCTCGGCGGCGTACTTGGTGAAGACGGGAATGAAAGTGACGCTGAGCGACGCGCCGGCGACCAGATAATTCAGGAAATCCGGCAGCGTGAAGGCGGCGTAGTAGGCGTCGGTCATGGCGTTCGAGCCGACTTGGTGGGCGACGGTCCACTCGCGAAAAAAGCCGAGGACGCGGCAGAGCAGGATTCCGCCCATGACGATGGCCGTCGAGGCGAAAACGCGGCGGTGAACGCTAGGTTGAGGCACGTTGGTCATGGTAGAGGTTTTGCGGGAGTTCGCCTAGGGAGTTGGGAGATGCCGGAGTCGAAACTATACCGGCGTTGAGGCGGCGAGAACGGCGCTGTGGCAATGCCATCCATGGCAAGAGCCTTGTCCGGTTGCTAACTAAAAAATTAACCCTTAGCAATTTCTACTTGCGTTGCGGCCGCTAATCTTGAGATATTGCGTGGCGCCCCGGATTGGACTGTAACTTGAAACAGAGCAAGACTAAGAAAAACACGGTTTTCGGTAAGGACAAGCGGCGCAAGCACCGGCACTGGCAGGTGACGGTGTTTTACCGCGATGGCGAGAGGTTTGCTCGCGTCTATACCGACCGCGCGAAAGCCACCAGCTTTGCCGAGCGGCAGAAAAAATCTCCCGTCGTAAAGACAACGCGCGTCGTTCAAGTTGGCTAGTTTGCAAACCGCGCAGTTATTGGCGCGTTGAGCCGGCGTGACACGTTTTCCTGCGAGTGTGTTCGTGTGTTGTGCTTGTCGGCTGCCGAGCGGCGTGTTATAAAATACGAAACTAAGCGTTTGAGCGGCCGTAGTATAGGGGTAGTACGGGAGCTTGCCAAGCTCCAGGCGGGGGTTCGAGTCCCCTCGGCCGCTCCAGATTCCTCCGAGTCAGCGATTCCTCCCATAGCGCCAGCCCATCTCTCGAAAATGCAAACCATCCTTGTGGCCGTCGGCAGCACGCGACAACCGAAATTGAACGCCGTGTCGGAAGCGCTGGAGGAATTCGGGGCTTTCCTCGATCCCAATGCGCGGTTCTCCGTCGTCGGCATCGATGTGCCGAGCGGCGTCGGCCACACGCCGGCGAGCCGCGCCGAATTGATGGCCGGGGCGCGCGGGCGCTGCGAGGCCCTGGTGCGCCTGGCGCGCGAGCGCGGCGAGGCCTGGCGATACTTTGTGGGCCTGGAGGGAGGACTGGACGTCGTGCGCGAAAACGGCCGGCGGATGACATTCCTCGAGAGCTGGGCCATGGTGAGCGACGGGGCCGGACGCGAGGCTTACGGTCAAGCGGGAGGAATCTTGCTGCCGGAAAGACTGGCTGCCGAGGTTCTGGACAGGGGCGTGGAGTTATCGGTGGCGATCGACAGGTTCGCGGGCGGCGAGGGCATTCGCGACATGCAGGGGGCCTGGGGCGTGCTCACGCGCAACCTCATCACGCGCCAGGAGGCGTTTCGCATCGCCGTGATTCACGCCTTTGCGCCGTTTTTCAATGCGAATCTTTACGCGGGCTAGTCCGCGGGATGACCAAGCCTTGCCCGAATTTCTTGCGCGAGAGCGCGATGTTCGGCGCAACCGACGACGTCCAGCGGTGGCAGGGTTTGCGACGCGCCGCGGAGTTGCTCGCGGAATCGCGCGATGCGTTTCCTGCTTGCTGACCACTGCGCTGGTTCGAAGCGGCCTTCCTGGAGACATTGCGCAACGGCGTCGAGTGCCTCGGGCACTACGGTGCTGTCATGGCAGAGCATGGCGATGTCGGTGCCGGCCTGGAGCGTCTTGACCACACTTTCGCCGGGGCCGTAACGCCGCGCGATGGCCCCCATGCCCAGATCGTCGGCAAGGATCACCCCATCAAAGCGCAATTGGCGGCGGAGAATGCCGTCCAGCACGATCGGGGAGATTGAGGCGGGGCGATCCGGGTCCAACTGCGGGAGCAGGATGTGGGCGGTCATGACGGAAGGCACGCCCGCTGCGATGGCGGCGGCAAAGGGCAGCAGTTCCCGCTGCGCCAGCCGGTCCGCTGTGCCGTCAAAGCGCGGCAAATCGATGTGGGGATCGACGGCGGCATCGCCATGGCCGGGAAAATGTTTGGCGCAGGCGAGAACGCCTTCTGCCGCGAGGCCGCGAAGGAAGGCGACGCCCATGCGCGCGACCTTTTGCGGATCGGCCGCCGAAGCTGCGGCCGGAAGTGACCGGGCTCGCGGGATTGGTCGCCAGATCGAGCATGGGAGCAAAATCGAGGTTGACGCCCACGGCGCGCAGCTCACGCGCCATGGCGCGCGCTACTTGCTCGACGAGCACGACGTCGTCGAGCGTGCCGAGTTCGCTGGGGGAAGGCCAGAGCGTGAAGGGAGGCTGCAACGCGAAACGCGTGCTGCCGCCTTCCTGGTCGATGCCAATGAGTACGGCCCGTTTGGCGGCGTGCCGGATGGCATCCGTGAGTGCCCGCAGGCTGATCGGGTCAGAGTAGTTTCGCGCGTAGATGGCCACCCCGGCCAAACCGGATGCGAGCAGGGCGGCTAATTCATCCGGCAGCACGGTTCCCTGGAAACCCAGGAAAAATCGCTCGAGCACTTCCGAGGATCCATGGAAATCAGCGTGCAATCGCCTGTTCCTCATGGATTTCGCAAGGTGCTATCATGCGCGCTCCGATTAAGCTAGCGGGTTCCGGGAAGGGAGTAAAGTTGCGAATCGAAGCGCGCGCGCCGACGCGGATTGACCTAGCAGGAGGCACGCTGGACATCTGGCCGCTTTACCTGTTTCATCCCGGGGCGCTGACGGTGAACTGCGCGATTACGCGTCATGCTTCGTGCACGGTCGAGACGGCGCCGCGCGGCTCGCGCCGGATCACGCTGATCTCGCTGGATACGCGGCGGCGGGAGAGCTTCGCGTCACTGGAAGCGCTAACGCGTGCAAGCCGTTACCGGCTGCCGCTGCTGGCGCATCTCGTGCGCTTCTTTCGTCCCCGGGGCGGCTTCACGCTTACGACGACTTCCGAGGCGCCCGCTGGAGCGGGAATCGGCGGCTCAAGCGCTATGGCTGTGACCATCTGTGCGGCCCTCGACCGGCTCACCGGCGCGGGACTCGGCCGTCGAGGACTGGATTCACATCAGCCGCGACATAGAGGCGATTGTCATTCGCGTTCCCACGGGCACACAGGATCATTACCCGCCGGCTTTCGGCGGCGTGTGCGCGCTTCATCTCCAGGCGGGCGGCGAGCGGCGCGAGGAACTCGGCTGCGATGTCGTTGAATTGGAGTGCCGGCTGGTCCTGTGTTACACGGGCAAGCCGCGCCAATCGGCGATCAATAACTGGGAAGTGTTCACGCGACACATCAATGGTGACCGGGCGGTGTGGCGCAACCTGCAGCAGATTGCGGCGGTGGCGGTGCACGTTCGTGCGGCGCTGCTGCGCGATGATTGGCGCGAAATCGGCCGCTTAGTGCGCGAGGAATGGGCGTTTCGGCGGCGCAATCTGGCCACGATCTCGACGCCCGTCATCGACCGGATTATTACTGGTGCGTGCAAGCAGGGAGCGCTTGGGGGCAAGGCGTGCGGCGCGGGCGGCGGGGGATGCGTGGCGCTGCTGATCGAGCCGGACGCGCGCCGGCGCGTCGAAGCGGTGATTGCGGCCGCTGGAGGAACAGTATTGCCTTGCCGGATCGACCGACGAGGCGTCCGCGTGCAAGTCAGTTAGCGACGGCTTACCGGATCGGTTCCCTAGGGCGCGATGCTTAGCCGAGCGCGTTCGGGACGAGCGTTCGGTCCCGGGTTACGCACTTCGTAAAGCCATAGCAAATTTGTAACCTCATTTCGTAGCGACACGTCTATAATATTGAGCGGCCGCTGCCTGGATCAGAGTTGCTACAGGCGGGCACGGCTCTCACCCACAGGAATTCGGCCAAAGAGCTCGATTTTCCCGGGGAATTAAATTTTCATCATATGGAGGAAGAGAGAAATGCGTCTAGCGAAGCACTGCCTTGCGGTATTGGCCGTTTTGACCTTGACGTTGCCCGCTTGGGCGCGCACGTACAAGGAAACGATTAACCCCGAGAAGGATACGATGATCGGCAGCACACAATTGAAGGCCGGCTCCTATGACTTGTCGGCAGACCCCGCCAAGAAGGAACTGCAGGTTTTGGTGAATGGCAAAGTCATGGCGACTGTGCCTGGGGCATGGGTCAAGCTTCCGCAGAAGCCGCAGTACTCGACCGTGGTCTCCGATGGCAACAAGATCACCCAGGTCATGTTCAGCGGATCCGACCAAGCATTTCAAGTGCAGTAGGCTAAGGGATTTAACTCGAGGGGGGAGGACGGTTGAACCCGCCCTCCCTTCTTTCTTTCCTGATTTCGCAGGCATCTTTGACCGGTTAACCACCGCGCCGCGGCGGCTTGTGCTTGATGTTTTGACGGGTCGATTGGGAGTACAATACAGCTTGCCGTTTTGAGGCACGCTGAATGGTTCGCCTCGCTTGTCTAACCGTGGCCACTGCTCTGGTTTTGAGCCCAGGCACCAGCGGCATTCTGCATTCGCAGCCCACCCAGCAGAGCCAGCCGAAAGAGAAAGCGCCGGTTGCGGCGCCCGTTGCCGGATCTAGCTCCGGACCTGACTCTAACGCGCAAACGCCAGCCAGCAAGAAGGACACCCCACTGCAGGAGGAATCACGCCTGATGATTCTCCGGTCGGTGGACGGCGAATTCGCGCGTGTGCTGACGTCGCTTCCCGGTGGCAAAAAGGGATTTCATTTCCGAGCGGGCATGCCGATTGATCGGGCTGCTTTGCGCAAGGCGATCCAATCGTCGGGCGCCGCGCTGAACACGGGCGACAACGTTCAGATCACCAAGCTGGATTTCCAGGGGAAGGAGATCCTGATCGATCTCAACGGCGGCGGTCACAAGCAGGGTTCCTGGAAAGACCGAGTGCAAATGCAGGTAGGAATGCCTACCGGGCCAATTGGGACGAGCACGCAAACGACGCAGACTGACGCACCAGCGACTGGACCGGTGCTATCAGGAAAGAAAACCGGGGCGACGATCTTTCTGGATTTTGACCGCACGTTGCCGGACATGACGTCGGACGAGGTGAAGCAATATCTGAGCGCGGTGCTGGATTTCTCGAAACAGAGGTCGGCAGCGGTGCAGTACGCCGAGACGCTGCCGCCGAAGGTGCAAGAGGCCATCGCGCAGAAACGCGCTGAGATCGGCATGGATCGAGACGAGGTGATCGCCGCCATGGGACGCCCCGAGCGCAAGGTGCGCGAACGGGAATCGGACGGCTCGGACACGGAAGATTGGATTTACGGCCATCCTCCCGCTAGAACGACCTTCGTGCGATTCGTCGGCGAAAAGGTCACCCAGATTGATTCGTATCCCCACTGAACTCTCGATCTTGCCTGCCGATAAGAATTTTGATCGTCCCGATAAATAAAACCCTTTCCTCGCGTGTTTGACATATTCGCTGGCGCAACGTAGCATCTTTTGCGCTATTTGACAGCGCGTTAGCACCTGCTCCACGTTTCAAATCGGCACAGTTTTCCCCGGAGGAATCATGCCCGTCAAAGTTGGAATCAACGGATTTGGCCGTATCGGCAGGAATATTTATCGCGCTGCGCTGGGCGATCCAGGTCTTGAGATTGTCGCCGTGAATGACATCACGGACTCGAAGACGCTGGCGTATCTGCTGAAGTACGATTCCATTCTGGGCAATCTGCCGAATCACGTGACGCACACCGACGACAGCATCTCCGTGGATGGGAAAAGCCTGAAAGTCTTCAAGGTGAAGGACCCGGCGCAATTGGATTGGTCGTCGGTCGGGGCGGAAATCGTGATCGAATCCACGGGTTTGTTTACGGCCGGGCCGGAGGCTCGCAAGCATATTCGCGGCCCGGTGAAGAAGGTGATCATCTCCGCGCCGGCAACCGACCCGGACCACACGTTGGTGCTCGGTGTCAATGACAAGACCTACGATCCGGCGAAGCACCACGTCGTTTCCAATGCCTCGTGCACGACGAATTGCTTGGCGCCGGTCGCCAAGGTGCTGTTGCAGAGCTTCGGGATTGTCCACGGCACCATGACCACGATTCACTCTTACACGAACGACCAGAGATTGCTGGACCTGCCGCACAAGGACCTGCGGCGGTCGCGCGCGGCCGCGATTTCGATGATTCCCACGTCGACCGGAGCAGCCAAGGCGTTGCACCTGGTGGTGCCGGAACTGAAGGGCAAGCTGGACGGCTACTCGATGCGCGTTCCCACGCCGAACGTGAGCGTCGTGGACCTCACGGTGACGACCGAAAAGCCGGCCACGGTGGAATCGGTGAACGCCGCGCTTCGTGCCGCTGCGGAAGGCCCGATGAAGGGTATCCTGGCGTATAGCGAAGAAGAACTGGTCTCGGTGGATTTCCGCTCGAATCCTAATTCCTCGATTGTGGATGCCGGTTACACGCGCGTGGTCGCTGGGAATTGCGTCAAGGTGCTGGCCTGGTACGACAACGAGTGGGGCTACTCCTGCCGCTGCCGCGATCTCGTCAAGATGATGGCGGCGAAGCTCTAGACGGGCAAGCGCGCCAGCCGGACTTCATCGGTCGACGAGCCAGCCATGACCAAGCTTTCGATACGGGACCTCGACCTCGCAGGAAAGCGTGTTTTTGTGCGCGTGGATTTCAACGTGCCGCTCGATGGGCAGCGCGTCACGGACGATACGCGCATTGCTGAGACGCTTCCCACTCTTAAGCTGGCGCGAGAGCGCGGCGCGCGTTTGGTGCTGGCTTCACACCTCGGTCGGCCGAAGGGCAAACCCGATCCGAAATACAGCTTGCGGCCCGTGGCGGCGCGGCTGGCGGAACTTACTGGTGTAAGCGTCGACTTTGCCTCTGACTGCGTGGGGGCGGAGGCGGAAGCGAAGAGCCGTGGGCTCAACGATGGCGGAATGCTTCTGCTGGAGAACGTCCGCTACCATCCGGAAGAAGAGGCTAACGACGCTGGTTTTTCGCGCCAACTTGCCGCGCTCTGCGACGGCTCATTCGTGTGCGATGCATTTGGCTCGGCGCATCGCGCGCATGCTTCGGTGGTCGGCATCACGAAATTTGTGCGTCAGGCCGCGGCTGGCCTGCTGATGGAGCGGGAGCTGGCCTACCTTGGCAAAGCGCTGACGAGCCCGGCGCGACCCTTTGTCGCGGTGCTTGGCGGGGCCAAGGTTTCGGACAAGATCGAAGTCGTCGAGAATCTGATGAAGGTTGCGGATGCCATGCTGATCGGCGGGGGCATGGCCTATACGTTCTTGAAGTCGCAGGGGCTGGCGGTGGGCAAGTCGCTGGTCGAGGTGGATAAACTCGATCTGGCGCGGCGGGTGATGGAAGAGGCCAAGGCGAAGAAGTTCCGGCTGCTCTTGCCCACCGATCATGTGATTGGCGCGGAATTCAAGGCTGACACGCAAACGCGTACGACGCCGGTGTCCGAGACGCCCGATGGCTGGATGGGCCTGGATATTGGCCCGGAGACGGTCCGGCAATTTTCCGCTGAGATCGCCCGCGCACAAACGATTGTGTGGAATGGCCCGATGGGAGTTTTCGAGATGCCGGCATTTGCGCGGGGCACCATCGAGATGGCTCAGGCCATTGCCGCGGCGACGTCGCGCGGTGCAACCTCGATTGTCGGCGGCGGCGATTCGGTCGCCGCGATCCATCAGGCGGGCCTGGCCGACAAGGTTTCGCACATTTCGACGGGCGGCGGCGCCTCGCTGGAATTTCTAGCGGGCAGGAAACTGCCTGGCGTGGAAGCCCTTACGAACAAGGCATAGGACGTTCTTCAGGGAACGAGGCTCACGGTGCGACGACCAGTGATGGCGGGCAACTGGAAGATGTACAAGACGCAGGCGGAGGCGCGCGCGTATTTCGCCGCGCTCAAGCCGCTGGTTGCGGGCGCCACCCACTGCGAGATCGTCATCGCTCCGGCGTTTACGGCGATTGCGGCGGCGGTGGAGGCGGCGGCCGGATCGGCGATCACGATCGCGGCGCAGAACGTCTATTGGGCGGCGGAAGGGGCATTCACCGGCGAGGTCTCGACGCGGATGCTGGTCGAGGCCGGCTGCCGGTCGGTGATCATCGCGCACTCCGAGCGGCGGCAATTTTTTGGCGAGACCGACGAGACCGCCGGGCGCAAGGTGAAGGCTGCCCTGGCGTCCGGTCTCACGCCGATTTTTTGCGTGGGAGAATTGCTGGCGGAGCGTGAGGCGGATCAAACGCGCGTGGTGCTAGACAGGCAGTTTCGTGGCGCCCTGGCCACGTTGACCAGTGCGGAGTTCTCACGTATTATCATTGCTTACGAGCCGGTGTGGGCCATCGGAACAGGGCGCACGGCGACACCGGAAATCGCAGCCGAAGCTCACCGGTTCTTGCGAGAGCTCGCCGCGGAGTTTTTTGGGGCGGAGCGGGCCGCGGAGCTTCGGATACTCTACGGCGGAAGCGTCAAACCCGACAACATCAAGGGGCTGATGGCGCAGGCAGAGATTGACGGAGCACTTGTGGGGGGCGCGAGCTTGGATCCGCAGCAATTCGCCTCAATTGTAAATTTCTAAGCCGTGAATTTCTAAACGGCAGTCGTCTTGGGACGCGGGAGCAGGGAATGCCAAGCGAAGCAAAGTGGGCCATTTCGTTTCTGGCCGGTGGGCTTTTGATCTTTGTCGGCTGGAAGATTTACGTGGTCCTGGTGACGTTACACGTCTTGATTTGCCTGGTGCTCATTGCGGTGATTCTGCTGCAGAGCGGCGAGGCGGCCGATTTGGCCGGCGCGTTCGGGGGATCGGGCAGCCAGACGGCGTTTGGGCCGCGCGGCGCAGCGACGTTTCTTTCTCGCGCCACCACATGGTGCGCGGTTATGTTCATGTTCACCTCGATGGTGCTGACCGTTCACGTTGACACGACGACCGCGAGCAGCGGCCATTCCGTGCTCGAGCAGTTCTCGAAGCCTGTATCGACGAAGCCGGCCGCGCCGGGGCAACCCGCCGGGCCTCAGCCGGCGCAACCGGCATTGCCAGCTGCGCCTCCGGCACCGGCTCAGCCGCCAGCGACCAAATAGCGCGTCTCCGAGCAGTTCGTGGAGAAACGAGCGGATCTGGGGACTTGTTTTTCAGATGTTTCCATCCTTGATTGCGCGGGCTGCAAGTACGGCCCGCACCCGAGTGCGGTCGTGGCGGAACTGGCAGACGCACCAGCTTGAGGGGCTGGCGGTAGCAATACCGTGGTGGTTCGAATCCACTCGACCGCACCAAACTTTTTTACTGGGTAATCTTGCCCCCGTTGTTCCAAATGGATTTTGCGTAGTCGTAGCATGCGCCGCAAAACAACGTGATCCCAAGCTTCTTCTCGACTTCAGGGAGCCAGTCGCCTCCCGCCTCAAGCCGACCTTCTTCACACGCCTGGCACCAGGCATCGGGGCGAGGGCTAGTTTGCTCAGATGACCAACAGAACCCAACTGGAATACCGGTATCGAGGGACTGCGCAATGTGCCGGCAGACGAAGGTCTCCTCCTGCAAACCATGGAGGCCGCAGTTGATCTTCTGTGACTTGCTCACGTCTGCTGACTCCGCTTTCTAGGGTTGTTTCCTCGATGCACTTGGCTTGTCGGCAGACGGCTGGCCATCGGGTACAGGTTTGCTCAGAAAATCCCGCAGCACGGATTGCGTCTTGTCGGGCTCTTCGATCCAGGGGAAGTGGCCGCTCTGCTCCATCATCACGAACGTGCATTGCGGCGCGTAGGTCTTGAACTTCACCGACCATTCCGGTAGCGAGATGCGGTCGTAGCGGCCCGCGATCACCAGCATGGGCATGGGCAGTTTGCGCAGGTCGTTGCGGAAATCAAGCTTGGCGATGTCGCCCCCGATGTTGAAGTCCGCGTCGTCGCCGGCGATGGCGAAGTAAACGTCCGCGCTGCTCGGATCGCCGGGCAGAAGGCTGGCCTTGGCCGCGTCGTAAAAGTAAAAGAGGCCGAGCGGCACGCTCTCGTAAAGTTCCTGATGCTTGGGCGAGCTGGAGATCTGGCCGATGGCGCGCAGTTGCTGGATCTTGGCCCAGACCTCCGGATACTGCCTTTGCATTTCGCGGTTGGCGTTGTCATTGTTGGCTTGCCACATGTCGCCGCTATAGAAGGAATCGACCAGAATCAGCCGCTCGACAGCCTGCGGATATTTCAGCGCGTAGGCTTGCGCGACCATACCGCCGTAGGACTGGCCCAACAGGTTCATTTTCTTGAGCCCCAGCGTCTTGCGCAGCCCCTCGAGATTCTCCACGTCCAGCGCGAACGAATAATCGCTCTTCTCGGCGTGTTGCGATTTTCCGACTCCGAACTCGTCGAAGTAAATCACCTGGTTACGATCGGCCATGCGCGAAAAAAAGAGGTGAAAAACACTGTGCGGGTCGCCCGGGCCGCCGGAAACCAGGACCAAAGGCTCGCCTCGCCCTTCGGTTTCGTACCAGAGCTTGATCCCGTTCACATTGGCGTATGCGCCGGGCGGGTGCTGGATCGTTGCAGTCGCGGTCTGCGCACGAACCGAAGCGAGCGTAGCGATGACACAGAACGTGCCGAAGACTATAGCCGGCCCGGCGCCTGCCGGGTTGGACTTTCGGCTACGTGGCTCGCCGGCGCGGAACACGCCTATTTGAGCGGCTTCAATTCCGGCGATGCGCCTTCGGGCAGCGGATAGCGATCGACGTTGAGAAGCGCCGAGACCAGATTGTAATAGCCGATCACGCCGATCAGGTCCACCACGCCGCGTTCGCCGAACTTCGCTTTGGCGGCGGCAAATGTGGCATCGCTCACCTGTCTTGTGCTGAGCAGCTCCGTGCAGAAATTGTAGACGGCCTCTTCCTCCGGTTGCATCGAGGCAGGCTTTTTTCCGACGGCGACGGCATCGATCAGAGCGGGGCTAAGCCCGGCCTGCAGCGCGTTCTGGTGGTGAACATACCATTCGTATTGCGCATTCCAGGACCGCGCGGTGATGAGGATGGCGAACTCATTCAGTTTTCGCGGCAGCGAGGAATGGAAACGCACGTAGGCCCCAAGCTCTTGCGCCCGGTCACCCATCTCCGGGCTGCGCAGCATGACGTTGAAGGGGCCGTCCATCGAGGCGCGCTCGCCCGACAGAACATGGTCCACGAGGGTCTTCTGCTCCGGCGACATCTGCGCATAGGTAAGGGGCTTGAAGCGATCCCCACGCAGCTTCAGATCGGCAGTTTTGGGGCTCTGGGCCAAAGCAAGGCCGACGCAGATCACGCCGATCAGGGCAACGCAAGCGAGCTGGAAACGCATAGTGGTATTTCCTCCCGTCCGATTTTCTGGGACGCTCATCGTTCGTTCGTAAATCGTGTGGCCAATATTAACCCTTGCTGCGGCGAAACGGCGTCACCTTATTGGAAGCCTCGCCGCGGCTGTCCCGCAGGCGGGTGCGGGCGAAATCGGCCCACGGACCCTTTGGTTCGTAACGCAAGTAGAGCGAGAGGTGGTGAAGAGAATCCGTGAGCCGTCCGGATTTCTCGTAAGCGAGCGCCAAATTGAGGTGCGCGTCGGCCATGTGAGGCGAGTGCTCGACGGCGGCACGGAACTCATCGATGGCCGCGCCGGCATCGCCGAGCCGGTCATGCATGCAGCCGAGGTTGAAGTGCGCGAGGGCGTTCCGGGAATCAAGGCGGGTCGCCCGGGAAAACATCTCACGGGCTTCCTCCATTCGCTCGAGCTGGTACAGCGCAGTGCCCAGGTTGATGTGGGCTTCCACCCATTCGGGCGCGAGTTCGACGGCGCGACGATAAGCGTCGGCGGCATCGGGAAGAGTTTCCGGACTGGCGTCTCCGGCCATGCCAATCTCGAACCATTGTTCCGCGGAACGCCCGCCGAGCTCGCGAACCTTCTTTTCGAGGGGCGCAGTCTCGAAATTCAAGAGGAACTGGCCGCTGAGGGGTTCGACGAGCCGTCCCTCGGGACCGGGTTCGTGCACGATGATCTGGTTGCCATTCATGGCGATGCGCAGGGCCGCCAGCGGCGCGCTGGTCTGCCCGAGCTGCCGATCCAGGGCGTTGATCGCCCGACGGAGGCGTCCCGCGGGGACGCGTCGCGATGTAATGCGCCGGAGGGTTTCGACGGCGACCAGGTCGGCGAAGCCGAAGAATCGCTCGCCCCAACGAGCGCGTGGGTGCACCAAGCCGAGACGCGCCCAATAATCCAGCTGCCGGCGCGTGGCCCCGGTCATTCGCTCAACTTCGCTGCGAGTGAAGCGCTGGTCCAAGTCGCGGTTCCCCTAAAAAGTGTTTGGTGCGCATAAGGATACGCGCCGCCGCCGTAATTTCGCAAGCCGGAACAGTGTTTGCTCTGGTGTAACGGGGAGCCAAACCCTTTGTTGCACGGTCGTCGGCGCTTGTTAGACTAATTTTGAAGGTTTCGTTCCAGCCAAAATGCAGCCACACGCGTCGGAAAGCCGACACCTCGAGCGGCAGATCACTTATTCCAGGCCGATTTTCATGATCCTGGCCCTGGGGGATCTGCTCGAAGAACCGCCAGAAATGCGCGGCCCGCACGCCATTCCCTTCGTCATGGCCTACCTGGGCGTGGCGCTGATCCTGCTGGCGCTGCAATTCGTTCCCAGCCTGAGCGAGTGGCGCGTGCCGCTGGTGGCTGATCTGGCGGCGCTGGCCGCTTTTCTTCTTTTGACGCATTCCACCGCCGCGTTTTGGTTCCTCTACCTGTTCGTGGCGCTGGCAGCCGGAATTCGCTGGGGCCTTGAACGCTCGATCGTCTTAGCCGGGGCCGTCACGCTGGCGGTCTTGTTGCACGAAGCCTTTCAGGGCGGTTTCGCTTTGGTGCGTGTTTTTTCCTGGGTGGCTTTGGTGATTGGGACATTTACCGCCGGCACCGGCTTGGCTTTTTTGGGAGACCGCAACCGGCTCCATGCCGCCGAGCACGAATTCCTGGCGCGCTTCACTGGCATGTTGAAAGTCGAGCGGGGAATTGCCGAATCGTTGCGGCTGCTGCTTGATGAATTGCGGTGCGCCTTCCACTGCGAAAAGGCGATTTTGGTGTTTCGCGATGCTGAGGTTGAGCGACTCTTCGTATGGACGGTCGTGGCGGGCCAGTCAGGACGCATCAGCCCGGAGAGTCTTCCGCTGGTCCGAGGCGACAGCTTCCTTCTCGATCGGCCCGAGGCCACCGTTTGCTGGAATGAGATGGCAGGGGGCGGCGTGGGCTTCGGCTGGAACCGGCACGATGGGCGGCGCCTTGCGGATTTGCCGCGCATGCCTGACGGGTCGCGGCGGACGCTCGGATTACACTCCATGCTCTCCGTGACCTTTGATTTTGCCGGACAACCTGCCGGGCGGTTTATCGTGGGCAATGGGCAGCGGCGTTTTCTCGCGGAGGATTTGCATTGGTTTGAACGCATCGTGCGTCATCTCGCTCCGCAGATGGAGAGCGTGTTTTTCTTGCGGCACCTCCGCTCAAGGGCCATCGAGGCGGAACGCAGCCGCATTTCCAGGGACATCCATGACGGCATCCTGCAAACCCTTTTGAGCGTGGTGATCCAGCTTGACGTGCTGCGTCGCAAACTCCCGCAATCTCCCGAGCAAGTGGCCGCGGACCTGGCCACGCTGCAGCAGATCGTGCGAAGCGAGACCCAGGAATTGCGCCGCATGGTCACCGACCTGCGTCCGGTAGGCGTGCAGAGCGCCGATTTGACCGATTTGATGACGGGTTTTGCGGAACGTTTTCGCGAAGAGGCCGGGCTGGCGGTCGATCTGCTGGTCGACGGGGCCGCGCTGCAGGTGCCCGACCGGATCTGCCGGGAGCTGTTCCAGATTTACCGGGAGGGTTTACATAACGTCAAAAAGCATGCGCGAGCCACGCATGTCGTCGTGAAACTGTGGCAGAATGACAGCCTGGTGTTCTTGGAAATCGACGACAACGGCGGCGGGTTCAGCTTTGCCGGGCGTTTTACGGGGGACGAGCTGGATCGGCTGCGGCTCGGCCCCATATCCATTAAGGAACGCACTAGGAGCGTCGGTGGTGTGCTCACGGTAGAATCGGCTCCGGGACATGGAGCGCGAGTGACGGTCGAAATTCCAGTGGACTGAGATGGCTAAAACCAAAACAACAATTCGGGTTCTTCTCGCGGACGACCACGAGATCTTTCGGGACGGGCTTCGCAAGCTCCTCGAAAGCGAGGACGATATTTCCATCGTGGGCGAGGCCGCCAACGGAAATGAGTGCATCCGCATGCTGGGCAAACTCAAGCCCGATATCCTTTTGCTGGACCTGCGCATGCCGGAAAAAGACGGCTTAAGCGTGCTCGAAGAGATCAATTTCGATTCATTGCCGACGCGCGTGATCGTGCTGACCGCGGCGGAAGACGACCGGGACGTGGTACGCGCGATGCGCCTGGGCGCGCGCGGCATCGTGCTGAAGCAGTCCGCCAGCGATTTGCTGGGCAAAGCCATCCATCGCGTTTTCGGCGGCGAGATCTGGCTCGACAATCGCATGACCGCTGAAGTGATGAAGGCTTTCTCGAAGGGCTCGGAAGGCGGCGTACGCCGCGACAAGCCCTTGCTGAGCGACCGGGAAAAGGAAATCGTGCAGCTGGTGGCGCAGGGATTCCGCAATAAGGAAATCGGAGAGAAGCTTTTCATCAGCGAGCAGACCGTCAAGAATCACCTGCACAATATCTTCGACAAGCTCGGCGTGTCCGACCGGTTGGAGCTTGCCCTTTACGCGATTCATCACCGCCTCATCGATCAGACCTAGTGGCCAAACGGCCCCACTCTTCCTCCAGAGCGGTGCTCGTGTGTTTTTCCGGTGCGCCACACCGCGTCCGCGCGACCCTCGTCGCTTCATCCCAGGTCATGGACGCTGGCGGTCCTGCATGTATCGGGTTACGATATGAGGGAAGTGCACGGGAACTGAGAGTCAAAGATGCCACGCATTTGTGCGAGATGCGGGCGGGTCATTCCGCCCGACCAATCGGGCTGTAAATGCACGGCCGAGCCGCGACGCCACTGGCTGCACTCGCGCGAGACGATTCTGCTGATTACCTTCGCCGCTCTGGCCGGGGCCTTTGCGGCTACTGCCTTGGCTGGCCGCGTCTACCACGACACCCGGCGGGCCTTGGCGGGATTTTGGCTGCAGCGGGGTTCTGAAGATCTCCGGCGCAACCGCCCTTCCGCGGCCCTGTCCGATTTGCAAACGGCGCTGATCTACGCGCGCCAGGACGTGCCGGAAGCGCAGCAGCAAGCCTATTCGCTTAATCTTGCTCAAGCACTCGTCGCCAACCATCGGTTGGACGAGGCGCATGCCTATCTGCTGGATCTATGGGAGCGCACTCCGGACAGTGCCAAGGTGAACCTCGAACTGGCTCACCTCGCGGTGGGGATGGGGGATGATTCCGAGGCGCGGCGATACTACGCCAACGCGATCTACGGCATCTGGGACGGAAGCGGCCAGCAGGTACAGAAAAATCAACGCGACACGCAGATCGAATTCTGCCGCTACCTGATTGACCGCGGCGAGGATACGGCCGCGCAGTCCGTTTTGCTGGCAGTCGCGGCGTCTTTGCCTCCCGACCCGGCGCTGCACACACAGGTCGGAGGAATGATGCTCGAGAGTGGCGCAAACAACCGTGCGATCGAGGAGTTCCAGAAGGCGTTGGAACTCGATAGGCGCGACCGCGAGGCCCTTGTCGGCGCGGGATTGGCATCCTTTGCGCTGGGCGATGACCGCGGCGTGGTCCGTTACCTTGGCCAGGCGTCGCGCGAAAAACCGCAGCCGGGGCAGACGGGCACGCTGGATCCGCTCGCGGCGAGAGACCTTTCCGTTGCCACGGCCGATTTGGCCCTCGATGCATTTGTGCCAGGGCTGACGACCGCCGAGCGCGCCCGGCGCTCGGAACAATCGTACGAGGCGGCTAAGGTTCGGCTCGAAGAGTGCGCCAAGAGCCTGGGCGTCTCGCTGCCGAAGCCGGTCGCGGCCTCACGCCGGCCGTCGCCCCCATCATCGACAGGGACACCGGCCAGCCTGCCTCCCGCCCCAAACGATATGCTGGCGGCCTACACGGAGGCGCTGAAGATGCAAAGCTCCGCGCGGGAGGCTGATCTCACGCGCAATCCGCAGCTCATTGATTCCGTCATGAAACTCGTGATCGAGATCGAGTCCGTAGCCACGGCGCGCTGTGGGCCTCCGGCCGAAGTCGAGGACGAAGCGCTGGCAAGGATTGCGCAGCGGGCTACGGGTCTGAACCATGAGTGATCGGCCGGGACCGCTAACAGAGTCACAAGAATCGGCTGTTGTTGCGTCCTCGCCTGCCGAAGTTGGTCATCCGCCTGGTTTTGTTCGTGGCTTCGACAGCACATCCGATAGGATTTTCGAGCGTTTTCGCGCGTTGCTATCCATGCGCGAAGACAACCTGTTTCTGTTGCTCGCGGTAATCATCGGACTCTTTTCAGGATTGGCGGTCGTCTGTTTCCGGATCGCCATCGATCTCACCCGCTTGATGCTGCTCGGTTCCGCCGCGGCTCCCGGGCCGCTGCGCGTAATTCTGGTGCCGACCGTGGCGGGCCTCGCGGTTGCATTTCTGGTGCTGCGATTTTTCCCCCGTGTTCAAGGCAGCGGCGTCACGCAAACCAAGTCGGCGCTTTACATCTACGACGGATATATCCCGTTCAATACCGTCATCGGGAAATTCATCTGCTGCGCATTGGCGATCGGCAGCGGACAATCGCTCGGCCCCGAAGATCCGTCGCTGCAGATGGGCGCGGGGATTGCGTCCGCATTGGGACGGCGGCTGCGGTTGTCGCGCGAGAAGGTGCGGCTGATTGCGCCGGTGGGCGCCGCGGCGGGATTGGCGGCGGCCTTCAACTCGCCCATCTCGGCGGTTCTGTTCGTCATCGAGGAGGTGATCGGCACCTGGAGCGGAGGGGTTCTGGGAGCCATTGTGCTCGCTGCGGTTTCCAGCGTGGTGGTCGCTCGGTTTTTTCTCGGCGCTGAACCGCTGTTCCAGATTCCTCCCTACAGCATGGTGCATTCGCTCGAGCTGGTGGGCTATGCCGTGCTGGGCGTGGTGGGTGGGCTATCGTCGTTGGTGTTTGTAAAGCTTCTGGCGTTCATGCGGCCGAGGCTCAGAGCGTGGCCGCGTTGGACGTACTATCTTCAGCCCGCCCTGGCTGGACTCATCATTGGAATCATCGGGTTGAAGTTTCCGCAGGTGATGGGCGCGGGCTACGAATACATGGATCAGGCCATGCACGGCCAGTTCGTTTGGCAAGTGCTGGTGGCTTTGGCGTTGCTGAAGGTTCTGGCCACCAGCATGTCGCTATCGAGTGGCGTGCCGGGCGGGATGTTTGCGCCGACTCTGTTCATCGGCGCGATGGTGGGCGCGGCGGTGGGCGCCTTCGAGCACAGGTTTTTTCCGGGCCTCACCGGTCCGCTGGGCTCGTACGCGCTGGTCGGCATGGGGACGCTTTTCGCCGGCTTTCTGCGCGTGCCCATGACCTCGGTTTTCATGGTGCTGGAGATCAGCGGAAACTATTCGATCATCCTTCCGGTTATGATTTCGAACACCATCGCCTACCTCATCTCCCGGCGATTTCAGGCCACGCCAGTCTTCGACGTGTTGACGCGCCAAGACGGGCTGGACCTGCCGTCCTTGGAGGAAACCAGGGAACAGGTTGTACTGCGCGTCGAAAACGCCATGCGTCAGCCCGTCGGGCTGGTTCTCAAGGGTTCCGACACGGTCGCGGATGCCGTTTCTCGAATCGGAGATATGACCGAGGACCCAC
The DNA here is from genome assembly GCA_963702795.1 of uncultured Acidobacteriota bacterium. Classification (GTDB taxonomy): domain Bacteria; phylum Acidobacteriota; class Terriglobia; order Acidiferrales; family UBA7541; genus Palsa-189. The sequence continues at coordinate 186,842 of CAVPDY010000004.1, forward strand.
TGCTGGTTTCTTACGACAGCGGCCGATGGACGCTGGCGCGCAAGTCGGCCTTGCACAATGCCTTGAAGTCCGGCCAGGGCGACCTGCCCCTGCGCGACGTGCTTCCGGGAGAAAGGCTCCCGCGTTTGCATCCGGATCAACCGCTGGACATCGCGCTGCGGCTGCTGCGCGACGCACCGTTTCTTCCCGTGGTGCATCGCGCGGACGCGCGACGCCTGATCGGCATCCTTTCACTCGAGGATATCCTCGCGGCGTACCGGCGCGTTTCGGCGGCGAGCGTCGGATCAGGCGGCTAACGTTCCCCGACAGCTCCAACTGGCACGCCTCCGCAAGCGACTCCCCTTGTCCTAGTACAGACGTACTAAGGTGTCCTCCCGCCGAATGGTTCGAGTGCTCTATTGAGCGTTTCTTGCTTCCGCCGTATGCTGAAAGAGTAAGAGAGAGCGAATATCCTGGACTGTCAGGAGGCAACACTTGGCTTACCCGGAACGGCGCACCGCCCAGCGGTTCCAAATCAAACTGCCGATGACTGTGCGCTGGACCAGCGAATCGGCCATCGGCGAGGCACGCACCGAATCGAAGGATGTCAGCTCGCGCGGCGTCTACTTTTTCCTGCCCAAGGACGTCAAGAACGGCTCTCCCGTCGAAATTGTCCTGACGTTGCCCCACGAAATCACCCTGGCGGGGCCTGTTCGCGTACGTTGTCTCGGGCGCGTGCAGCGTAGCGAGGAAGAAGACGAAGGCCGCTCGGGAATCGTGGCGGAAATCGAGCGTTACGAATTTTTGCGCGGCGACGAAAACGCCGCGTAACCCAGTTTGCTCGCTACTGCGGAGGCGAGCAATCCATGGCGGGGCGCTTCGTCCCCTCAGCGAAGCGCCCCGTCGCTTTTTCAGAAGCGAAACGCGCTAATCGTATCGCAGCGCTTCGACCGGATCCAGCCGTGCCGCGCGGGATGCCGGATAGATGCCCGCCGCGAGACTCACCAGCACTGAAAATCCGATCGCTCCTGCGACCAGCCACCACGGGACCGTCCAAATGTTGTCCGCGGGGATGGCCTGCCGGTGCAGGTAGATCGTAGTGACGAATTGAATGATCCGCCCGATCGACCACCCCATCGCAACTCCGCCGACGCCGCCGGCCAGGCCCATCACTCCGGCCTCGGCAAAGAAGAGCTGACGCACGTCGCCGTCGGAAGCGCCCAGCGCCTTCAGAACGCCGATCTCACGGCGCCTCTCCAGGATCGACATCACCAGCGTATTGACGATCCCGAGGGACGCCACCGCCAGGGCCAGGCTGCCGAAAATCCCCAGCAGCAGATCGAGGATCGCGAAAACGCGTTGCAGACTGCGCGTCAGGTCCAGCAGCGAGAATACGGCGAAGCCCATCTGCTGGATGCTCTGCTCGATCACGGGAATGTCCGTCGGCCGCGAGACCCGCACCGTCAGATTTGCATAGTGATCGTTCCCGCTCGCCGCCGAGTCGCGGATAATCTCCGTCATATCGTTGCCCTGCACCACCCCGAGCCCCTGCGCGACGGCCAGCGGGATGTACGCCCCGGCGCGGCCAAAGCCGCCCGGCCCTGAGAACAGCGCGTCCGTCGTCACAATCCCAACCACGCGCACCGGAACCTGCGACGAAACAATCGAGAATCCGAGCGCCGCTTCATCCGGGCTGGGCTCTCCTCCGCCTGTGCCTTGGGCTGGCAGCGGCTGCCGCCCCGGATAACGCAGCACGATCTCCTTGCCGAGCAAATCGGCGGGTTGCAAATGCTGCATGTCCGCAAGCTGCCGCGCCAAGTCGATGAACAAAATGACTTCGCGCGCATCGGGCGCCGAAAAGAAGTGCCCCTGCATGTCCTCGAACGCGTCGCTTGACGACGCCGACGTCGGCAAGCTGGCGACCTGTGCGAGATGCCCGGCCGCGCCGAGACGGGCGTCCGCGGCAAAGCGAAACTCAGGATAAACCTCGATCACGTTCGGAATCTTGGCGAGCTGCTGGCGCACGCCTTCGTCGAGGGGTTGCACGGGAGCGAGGGGCGCCGACTCATCCGCGCCGTCGCCATCATTGCCCTGGCCCTGTGCATTCCGCCGGCCGCGATTGTTCGCCGGCCCGCCAAATCCTCCCTGAGGCCGCACCAGCACGCTGTCGAACAATCCGCTGCGTTCAAGGCGCCGCCCGACGAGGTCCTGAAGCCCGACGCCTAGCGATAGCATGGCCACCAGCGACGCCACGCCAATGGCAATTCCAGCGGTCGTGAGCGAATTGCGCAAGAGCGCTTCGCGCAGGTTCCGGGCCGCCAACTCGCTAAGGTCTGCAGTTTTCATCGCTGCCTTCTCGCGCCAAGTCTACCGCGCTTCATCCCCCGCCACGTGCCCATCGGCTATCGTCACCATGCGCCGCGAATAGCGCTCGGCCAGCGACCGCTCGTGCGTCACCATAACGACCGTCGTGGCGGCCGCGCCGTTCGCAGGCCGGTTAATCCCGGTCATCAGCCCCATAATTTCCTCCCCCGTGTGGCTGTCGAGATTTCCCGTGGGCTCGTCCGCCAGCAGAATCCGTGGCCGGTTGACCAGCGCCCGCGCGATGGCCACGCGCTGCTGTTCGCCGCCGGAAAGCTCGCCCGGCCGGTGTTCCGTACGCGCCGCTAGCCCCACGCGCTTCAGTGCCTCCGCCACCCTCGAACCGCGCTCGGCCCGCGGCACTTCTCCCAGCCGCAACGGCAATTCCACGTTCTCGGCCACCGTCATCCGCGGCAGCAGATTGAACGACTGAAACACCATGCCGATCGTGTGATTGCGATGCCGGGAAAGCTCGATGGAACTCATCGCCCCAAGCTCGTGCCCAAGCACAAAAACGGCCCCGGAGGTCGCTCGATCCAGCCCCGCAAAGAGGTTCAGCAGCGTGGACTTGCCCGATCCGGAAGCCCCCAACAGCGCTACAAACTCGCCCTCGCGAATCTCCAGCGAAATCCCGTCGACCGCGCGGATGGTCGCGCCACCCATCGCGTAGTGGCGAGCGAGCCCCTGGGCGCGTATGGCGATGCCATGGTTTTGTTCCGGAAGGCTCACGGGTTAAGTACGCAGGGGGCGCGTGATAAGTTACCGCAGGCTCGCCAAGATCGTAGCTCGCGAACTAGCTGGACGCCAAAATTGACTTCACTCCCTTGACGATATCGCCTACGGTTGCCTCGTAGGGAAAGAGAATTCGGGTCCTCCCGGCGGGGTCCAGGGCGTAGAGCGTGGTGCTGTGCGCGACAGTGTACTTCATTGCGGAGTTCGGGGTTGGAATGATCTCATACGAAGCTCCGTAGAGCGCAACGACCTTGTCAATCTCGGGTTTCGTTCCCGTCAGTCCGAGTGCATCCAGGTCGAAATCTCCAAGGTCCTCCTTCAGAGCGGCGGGAGTATCTCGATCGGGATCGACGGAGATGTACAGCGTTTTCACTCGCGCGGCGTCTGGCCCCAATTTCTTGTACACGGATGACAATTTAGAGAGCGTAGTGGGACAGACATCCGGACAAGAGGTATATCCAAAAAAAATCAACACGGCCTTTCCGCGCAGCGATGACAGCTCGAAGTGCTGGCTATTGTCATCCGTCAACGCAAAGTCCCCGCCGACCGACAAGACCGGTAGTTTCGGCCCCTGGCAGCCGACAATTGTGAGTGCAATGAGTCCCAGAACCCAGGTGCGCATCGTTCTGCTCCTTTCCGGTCGCGAAGTCATCACTTACGAACAGTTGCCTCGACCGGCACGCTTGTTCCATCGTCCAGTTTCAGCGTCACGTGTAGCTTGTCGCCTATCGCCGGCCTTGTCTTTAGGCCAAACAGCATTATGTGGAAGTTGTTGGGATCAAAGCTCGTCTTGCCTTTGGCCGGAATCGAAATATGGGTTACCGGAGTCATGACCATAATCATCTTGTTCATCGTCATCTGATGCATCTCGGCCGCCGCTGCGTCGTCGGTAGACACGGATACGATCGTCCTCGACTGAGAAGTGTGGTTTTCCACCATCATGTAGAGCGCCGTGTCCATTTTGGACTTCAAGGGCATGCGCGCCCAAGCGTCGCGCGCGACAACGTCAGCGTTCTGCGCGCTGAGCACATTCAAAAAGAAAAATCCCGCAAGAGAGATCACCAGTAGCATTCGCGGCGCCGTTAGGCTGTGGTTTCTTCTCATGGATGAACCCTTCCGCTAACGCCGTCGGCGCGCAATGAAATGACGTACAGAGCGATCGAGCGCCGTTCGGTCTTCGTCAGGTGGTCGAACTTGGGCATCAGAAGCTCGTGATGGGTCTGATGCAAGATCGGTATCGTATGCACCAGAGAAACGCCCTCGAAAAGAGTTTTGGCAATGTCATTTTCCGTGGCCCCTCGCTTGAAAAGAGAGACATTGCGAAAATCGATCGGGGCGGCAGGAAGGTTTGGCGCCAAGGGGCCATCCCCATGGCCGGCTGGGCCATGGCAACTAGCACAACCATTCGCCATATAGAGGGTGCGGCCTTGGCTGATAGAGGGTCGCGCGCAACCCGTCGCCAGCATTGCCAGCATTCCGAATGCGCCCATGGTCATGATCCGCGGCACCTAAATGTTTTCCGCCGGAGGCTGCCTGGCATCGCGCTTTTTCAGTTCGAGGCCGGCGCCCATTATATAAAATATCAATTAGTTTGATCTAGCCTTCTTCAGCGAGGGTAGTGTCCTAATTTCAAAAAAGGACGTTGCCGAATCCGGGGACGGCGATCCTTCGCCTAAATTGAGCCGCCAAAGGAGGACGTGCGCCTGGACGCTAGCGCTCGTACTGGGGGGGGTGCCTAAGTATTTCTGGAGTAGCCATTAGCGGTTGGTGTCCACGATTTTTTCGACTTTATCCAGGCCACACACCATTGAGTGACATACGGATCAGTGCGCCTCCTGTTTTTTTCGTCAAACATCGCCCAATATTTGATTCTTCCGTAAGCGTACAAGAGGGTAGGCAGTACAACGGTATTGTCGATGGGATGGGCGTCGATGTTGATCTTATCTACTTCAAACCAATCATCCGAGACGATCAAGTTATGAAATGGAGCGAGAAATGGTGCCATTCGATCTTCGGTCGGAGCGGAATCCTCGATCGGGTGAACCCCCTTCCCGCAAACGGCATCTTCAAGTCGCGCCGGAGTTCTACCCTTATTTCTGGCGATTACCCGCCAAAGTTTATCAGAATCGTTGATACGTTCGATCTCTATGAGAAGCAAAGGACGCTCCGAATCTATAACCGCTTGAGCGTTCAGAAAGGCGGCCTTGGCGGTACGCCAAGTAACATACAGTCCAATTCCGGCTGCGAGAACCAAAATCCAAGCAGCCAGGAATTCTGGCCCGAAAGCCCGCTTCAGATAATATTCTGCCTTTCGATAGCAGGATTGTTCCTGTTTTACGGAGGCCGTTTGAGCTATCGCCGCGATGGTTTTTGGTGGGGTGTACTGGCTTGTTTGCTGAACATTGGTGGTCTGGGCATGTGCCTGCTGGTAATGATTTCCTGCAATGAAAATGGCAATCAAGACTCCAATGGCGATTGCTCTCATGGTGCCTATATTGTACCCCAAGAATATCTATTGACAAGCTCTAATTATTGGGGTACAGTAAGTGGCATAGGGAGATTGAAAATGCCAAACGTACTCAGCACGGACAAGCAAATGGCGGTTATCAGCGCACTGGCCGAAGGCTCCGGTATTCGACAAATTGAGCGGATAACGGGTGTTCACCGGGATACGATCATGCGGCTTGGCGTGCGCGTTGGTAAGGGCTGCGCCCGTCTTTTAGACCGCAAGATGCGCAACTTGTCGTGTCAGTATCTCCAATTTGATGAGATATGGGGATTTATCGGCAAAAAGAGAACGCCATTGCACGATGGACGATTCTCCCGAGCTAGGCGACGTGTGGACATTCTGCGCTATAGATTCCGATACCAAGCTTGTTCCCGCGTTCAAGGTTGGCAAGCGCGACAGCGCCACAGCAAACGCTTTCGTGAGTGATGTAGCCTCGCGGGTTTCTAACCGTGTACAAATCTCTAGCGACGCGCTCCGCGCTTACGTAGACGCCGTGGACAACGCCTTCGGCTCCAATGTGGATTTCGCTCAAGTTATTAAGAGCTACGTTCAGTCTGAGGGGCAAGTGATCTCCGAGCGCAAATACAGTGCCCCTGAGTTTGTCATCGAGGAAAAGAAAGCAATCATGGGATTCCCGAATATGCGGCTTGCTTCTACCAGCCACGTCGAGCGGCTGAACGGAACAACGCGTCTTCACATGCGCCGCCTGACTCGGCTGACCTACGCTTTCAGCAAGAAGCGCGAGAACTTTGAGGCAGCCGTTGCTCTTCATTTCGCCTACTACAATTTCGTAAAAAGGCATAACACGCTCCGTGCTACCCCTGCGATGGCGGCGGGGATTGGGCGGGACTTCTGGACGGTGGGTGATCTTCTTGAGGCAGTGGCGTAAAGAGGGATGCAAATGGGAGACAAGGAACTTTCCATCAACCTTTCGGAGCTTGGACGGGTAGAAATTTATTGTCCTAATCCAGATTGTAAGACCGGGCTTATTTTGGAAATGCCCATGGCTGTCGCTGTTCCTTTGAGTTGTCCTGCTTGCCAAAAGCCTTTTTCAGACCATGCCAGGACAGCATTGACTGCATACCAGCGGTTTTTCCAGAATGCAATTGATAGTGGGGTGAGATTTCAGTTTCGAGTTAAGGTTCCCTAAGCGTTATGCGCTATGCCCGAGTAACGGTCCCGTATCTAAAACGCTTGTGCCCGCACTGCGGGTATCAGTTCGGCACGATCTTCGAGGCGAGAGCGATCCGTCTGGGACCTGCAACGCGCACCTGCGTGCGGTGCGGCAAGATGTTTTCCGATGGTTCGATGGAATGGTCCGAACTGACACCCGTGCAAAAGCGACAGTTTTTATTCGGACAGCTTCCTCTGGTAACCGCAATGTTTCTTGGAATGGCTATTTTCTTTTCGTTTGTCGCTGGTTCAGTGTTAGCAGGAGCAGCAGTTATGCTGTCCTACATCGTGGTCCTTAGTTTGTTTTTCCTAATGTCCTGGATGGATATACGACGCTCAAAGACACGATACCAATTTCCCAAGCCGGGAAAGACAAAGGGCGAATGACGTACATTGAAGAACTACAAGACGTGATTCACCGTCTACATGGCGTGGAGTCGAGGCACGTTGAAAGCGTGCCGGTCAAAGAGACATTTCAAGGCAAGACGGTATGGGAGGGCGTCGTTGAAGTATTTGAGCTAAAGGGACATCCCGAAGCTACAAGACTGTACGCGTGGGCGCACAAGATGGATGATCCTAAAAAGACCCGCCACGTAACCGTACTACACGTTCCGCCGATCACTTCGCCGATCCTTGCGGTACGGGCGGCAATCGTACAGGAGTTTAAAGATTAGAATGAGCCGCAAGCCGAAGCCTAAGAAGGCAGGACGCCCGCCACTCCCCAAGGGAAGCGCCAAGGCCGGATTCCTACGCGTCCGGGTTAAAGCCTGAAGAATTGAAGGCTATAGAATCGGCGGCCAAAAACAAGAAACAGACGCTTTCCGAGTGGATTCGGAGCACGTTAAATGCCGCAATCTAGTGGATTGGATTTGAAATTAGGACACTACCTCAGCGAGAGCGTTCATGACGCCGCGAGGCACCTACAGCGCGGCCTCGCCTCGTTCCTCGTTGCGGATACGGATGGCCTCTTCGATGTCGAAGACGAAAATCTTTCCGTCACCGATGCGACCGGTGCGCGCAGCCTTTGCTAGGGCGTGCACCACCTCTTCCACGCGGGAATCGGGGACTACTACCTCGAGTTTGATTTTGGGGAGCAGGTCGACCGAATACTCCCGGCCGCGGAAAACTTCCTTGTGTCCCTTTTGCCGTCCGTAGCCGCGCGCTTCCGAAGCGGTCATGCCGTATACGCCGATTTCGATGAGGGCGTCTTTCGCCGCGTCGAATTTGGACGGTTGCAGAACCGCCACGATCTTCTTCATGCGCTCCCCTAATTCGGGGCGAAGCTCGCGGCCCCGAAAGGCACCTTACTTCGGTTGTATTATTCCACGGCACGAGGAGCGGGTCGAGGCCTAGTCGGAACTCTTCCCAGAGCGGCAGTCTCGAGTACGTGCGGCTTATCGCTTATATAATACTCACGTTATATTTATGAGAATCTTATATCGCTTATGCAATGCTCACGTTGATTGAAATTTTATATCGGTCCTATCGAAACGTTGCGTTGGTCTTCCGCAAACCGTGCGTGTAGTTTCCTTGCACGCGGCTTCGGGGTCGCAACGGTTGGCAAGGACCAAAGGGCCGGTCCCTGCCAAATGAAACACCAACTAAGCAATACATGAATGATTCATCGGCACCACCTAATTGAAAGGAGACTTACATTGTTGAATTTTCGTTCTACGTCTTTCCTTCTGGGCTTGGGCCTGATTGGTTTGTCGGCTGTTGTGCCAGCGTCGGCACAGCAGACGAGTCCCGCGGCGGACCAGACAACGCAAGCTGCAGCGGACACACCTGCGCCGCCTCAGGATCAGGCGCCGGCTCAGGGGAGCGCGCCAGCTGCAGCTACGCCGGCTCCCGCTCCGACGTGGTCCATCGGCCCGATTGATTTCTCGGGCGCGATTGACGGCTATTACAGCTGGAACAGCGAGCACCCGGTTTCGAAGACGAATGAGCTTTATAACTTCAACATTCCTACAAATACGTTCAGTCTCAACATGGTGAAACTGGCCATGTCCCACACCGCCGATCCAGTCGGTTTCGAGTTCGATCTGATGGCTGGCGACGTGGCGCAGCAAGTCGGCTTCGTCGCTGCGACGTCCGACAACTTTTTTGATAAGAACGTCGAGCAGGCCTACGTGAGTTTCAAGCCTATGAAGGCCAAGGGATTCGAGATTGACTTCGGTAAATTCGTCACTCAATCCGGAGCCGAAGTGATCGAATCCTATAGCAACTGGAACTACTCTCGATCGCTTCTCTTTTCTTGGGCGATTCCGTATTTCCACTTCGGCCTGCGCACTTCTTGGCCCATGGGCAAGCACCTAACGGCTGGCGCCCAAGTGGTCAACGGCTGGAACAATGATTTTGCGATTAACAGCCGGGCCACTCTTGGAGCGTGGGTGATGGCTACCTACGGCAAATGGTCGCTGATGGAGGATTGGTATGGCGGAGAGGACAATGAGGTGTTCGACCCGGGGGTGGGAGCGACCAGGGGATGGCGCCACCTCTTCGACACGGTGCTCACCTTGACGCCGTCGAGCAAGTTCTCGGCGTACATCAACTATGACTACGGTCAAAACCGAAACTACGGAATATCCTATGACTACTTCTTAGGGGAGGATCCCACGGCGTTCCCGGACGGCTCTCTGTCCCGATGGCAGGGAATCGCCGCGGCGATCCGCTACCAGGCCACTTCTAAGTGGGCATTCACCCCCCGATTTGAAGTATTTGATGACGCCGATGGTTTCGCGATGATCGGACAGGACGGCACCTCCAGGTTCACCGGCGAGGCGGCTGCGCCGATTCGGCAGACGGTGAAGGAAATTACGGTTACGGGTGAGTACAAGATACTGGAAGGCCTCCTGTGGCGGGCGGAATACCGCTACGACTGGTCGAACCAGCCATTCTTCGAGCGCGGCGGTGGTGCCGACACCTCCAGCTTGAACTGCACTGCGGACACGCCCGTAGGCTGTCCGGCAGTGTTCGGCCTGCAGAATTCCAAGAACCAAAACACGCTGACTTTCGCTTTCATCGGCTTCTTCGGCCCGAAGCGGTAAGCGGCGTAGCGGAAACGAAAAAAGAGAGAAGGGAGGAGCGAGAAGGCATTGCCGGAGGGGGCCGCGACGCTAGCAAGAGTCGCGGCTCCTTTTTTTGTGCATCCCGCGAGGATAACGGAAAACGAAACGGTCCGGCCCCCAGGATATGGAAGGGTTCCTGCGTTTCAGCGCTGGGTGAATTCTTCCGTGTGAGTGACGAATTCCGGATAGGCCCCAGCACCCAATTCGTAGAGGTCCAGCCCTTGTCTCTCGCCTTCCGCGGCTACGCGGTGCCGGCAAACCAGATTCAGCGCCTTGTTGAGGCCATACGTCAGGGGAAACACAAAGCCGAGCAGTGTTGCGATCCCCACGACTTGTGCGAGGAATTGACCTGTGCCCGCGCGCTCAAGGCCGGGGCCCGCGACGTTCAGTACGTGCGCGGGCAGATCGGCAAACAGGCCTACCACCAATAGACCCCAAAGGCCGCTCACTGCGTGTACCGAAATCGCTCCACCAGGATCGTCTACGCCCAGCCGCAATTCGAACCATTCGACCGACAACGTGGTTAACGCACCAGCAACGAGTCCGATCAGCACCGCTTCTACGGGCACGATAAAAGCGCACGCCGCGCTGCTGGTGACCAGACCGCTGACCCAGCCATTGGCCGTCAGCGAGACATCCGGCCGGCCGAATTGTGTGCGTGTAATCACGGCCGCAGCCAGGCCTGCCGAAACCGCCGAAAGCGTTGTGTTGACGGCGATCAGTAGAGTCGTGCCAGGCTGGCTGCCGGTGAAGAGGATGGCGCCTGCTGAATTGAGCCCCAGCCAGCCCATCAGTGCCAGTAGGCAGCCAAGCAAAACCAGGACAGCGTTATGGCCGGGAATCGCGTTCGGCATGCCTTCGGGCGAATACTTGCCGCGCCGGGGACCCAGGATCCAGGCGATTGAAAGCGCTGTCAATCCGCCAAGCACCTGAATCGAGCCGGCTCCTCCCGCATCCACAAAGCCGTGCCCGAGCCCGTAATTGACTCCGAGTTGCGCAAGCCAGCCTCCACCCCACACCCAGTGTGCGAAGAGAGGATAGGTCCAGCCGGCCAGCAAAGCTGTCGACGAGCAAATGGCTGCGAGACGCCAGCGATCAATGCCCGCTCCCAAGGGAATGAGCGCTGCCAAAGCGACACTGAACATCTGCAGCATCGCCGCCAGCGAGCTGGCCGATCCGTCCAGTTCCAGGTGTCGCAGGAAAAGCGGCTGAGCGCCGATAAGATTCCAAGGCTTGCCCGACACAGCCACTATGTGTGCCGGCATGCCGATGTAGCCTTGCCAGGCAAATCCACACATGACGTAGACCCCGGATGCGACGGCGAACACACAGAGAGACGCCAGCATGGTGTGGGCGGCGCTGTGAGAACGGCCCAGGCCGGTATTGATCAGGGCAAGCCCAGCGATGGCGAAGGGAACCAGCAGAATCAGGAAAACGCAGAGTATCGAAGTGGCCTCGGTCAGCGCAGGGGACGGCACGGACGTCACGCTCCATCCTCATGACGCCGGATCATGTGAGAACGGATCACCAGCGCCAGGCCTAGTATTTCCACGCCAGTTCCGGAGAGAATGAACGCTATCAGCGGCACGCCAGTGCCGATCACCGCCAGAGCCGCCAGAACAATCGCCCATCCGGCAATCAATAAGAAAAAGCCCAAAAGATTCATGCGCGCCCTCGTATCGCAGCAAGCGGAAACCCTGTCTTATATCATACAAATCCATGTCATCGGCTCCTTGGTTCACGGGTTTGCGAAAAATTTAGGAGTCGCCACGCTTTCTGCGAGACCTGGAAACTCGGCACAAAACCCTGAAGGAGCCCGCTCAATATACTGCATGGTAATTAATGAAATTAATTAAGTCTTTATATATTTCGAGTCTCGGCGCCCGCGTTTGAGCGGCTTCTTTTTGTGGCTGCCGTAGCGCTAACAGTATTATCCTCAGTAACTTACGCGACCCTTCCGAAAGTCGTTCGGCCCGAAGGTGGCAGCGTTCCGTTTCCGCCGGTTCGGTCGGCGGACCGGTACTTTGGGGCTTGGTCCAAGCGCTATTCAAAAGGTCGATACATCCCATCGAAACGTTGCGTTTTACTTGGAGTTTACACCCCCGTATCTTTGCGCCTCTAGCGCTTCCGATGCCGGAAGCAATCTCGAAGAGGAGGCAATCCTAGATGGCCGATAAACCCACCGGCGAGATGAAGGCTACGCTGGGTCTCACCGGTTTAACGATGAACGCCATGGCCCTGATCGCACCAGGGGCCTTTCTTGTGGCTCACGTTTTTCAGTCAGGCTGGGGAAGGCTCGACGGCGCCGTCGATGTGGATCGGAATTCTGTTCGCGACCGCACTTTGTCTGGCGACTGCGGTTTGTTACGCGGAACTCGCCAAGCTCTATCCCGGAACCGGCAGCTCCTACTACTTCGCCGAGCAGTCCTTTCTGAATCACGACAAGCACTGGCGCTATGCTCGGCTCTCGAAGTTTATCGTCGGCTGGGCGTCGCACTTGTACTACTGGATCTATCCCGGGGTGATGGTGGCGGTGACGGGAATCTTCTGCGGATACATCGTTGGGACGCTCTGGCCGAACTTCATGAGCGCCTCCAATCCCGGCACCCTGTTCATGATGTTGGTCGCCGTGATCTTTACGTTTGGCGTCGCCTACATCGCGCACCGCGGCGTTACGGGCTCCACGGCCGTCAATATTGCCATCAACGTCATTCAGATCAGCGCCCTGCTGGTCTTTTCGGTGATGGCGATCGGCTACCGCATCAACCATCCGCCGGGAAGCGTGGCGTACCAGTTTGATCCGGTCTCGGGCGAGGCCTACACCTACCAATTTGCGACCACGCAAACAACTGCCAACGGACAGACTACGGCTACGATTGTTCGCGATGCCAACATGGTGCCGCAGCCGATGCTGGATGCCGCGGGCAAGCCGGTGCCTTACACCATCGACTATCCGGACAAGGACGCCATGGGGAATTTCTTGACCCACAAGAACGCGGCCTCCGTCGTCGGGATACACAACTTCGGCTGGATGTTTGTACAGGCTACCGTTGCCATCCTGATTCTCGTGGGATTTGAGTCGGTCACGTCGATGGGCGGCGAGGCTATGAACGCCAAGCGGGACATACCCATCGCCGTCATCACGTCTCTGCTCGTGCAGGGCTGCTTCTGCTATCTCTTCGAGTATTTTGCCGCGAACTACTTCTTAAATAGCGGCTATACCATGCAGAACGCGCTCGGCTCGGCGGCGCCGATCGGCGACATGATGGTCGTCGTCGGCGATGCCCTCTTGGGCCCCGGCCACGGGCGAACGTTCATGCTGATCGAGGCCATCACAGTATTCCTGGCCTTGATCGGCACCACGCTCTCGTGCATCAACACGGGCGCGCGCGTCACCTACGCCATGGGCCGAGACCAGGAAGTCCCGGAACATTTCGGGATGCTGCACGACAAGAACCTGAGCCCCCACCGCGCTATCTGGACGCTGGCCGTTATCTCGGCGGTCATCGGCTGCATCGCGCTGTTGATGGTGTTCGGCGATTCTTCCGCCATCGCCGACTCGTCGATCGCAACCCTGCCGCATGGATTCTTGTCCAGCGTCTGGTTCGCCACTACCCATGATCACATGGCTGCTTTCCCCAACACGTTAACCATGATCGTGCTGGCTTCTAACTTCGGCACGTTCGTGCTGTACATGTTGAGCTGCGTCATCTGCATCGTTGCTTTTCAAGGGCACCCGAGCTTCAGCTTTGTGAAGCACATGCTGATTCCGGTCTTCGGAGTGTTCGCAAACCTTGCCTGCATGGCCTTCTATCTGATCGGGCCATTCATGGGCTACGGCACAAAGATGGAGCCTTTCGGCGCGCTCGGTATCGCGGCGATTTGGGCCATCTACGGCGCCATTTACTTCGCAAAGTCGAGCAAGGCAACCGGCCGGACAACGATGGTGACCGCCCGTCCCGGAGCCTGATCGACGAAACGCTAGGCACTTGATCGTAAGGGCTGGGCGGGCGCAAGCCCGCCCCGGCCTTTTTTAGCGGGGTATGTATAATGTTCGGGATCTATCGAGGACAACGTACCGCCTCCTTCAGCAATGCAGCCGGCAGCGCAGCAGCCGTTGCTGTTGCGCGCGCTCCGGTTCAGACGACGATGCTTGAAGTAGAGTTTTCACAGCTTTCAGATAACGGAAGAGTGCGGCCGCACAACGAGGACTATCTCGGTCACGTACTTCCCGATACCCCCGAGCAGGCGCGCTCGCACGGATACTTGTTTGCATTGGCAGACGGAGTCGGTGGCGCCCAGCAGGGTGAGGTGGCTTCACACGCGGCCGTGGAGTCCTTGCTCCAAGGCTTTCGCGACGCAAATAAGGGCGAGCCTCTCACAGCCCTGCTTCAGCGATTGGTGCAAGCCGCGAACGCCCATGTCTTTTCCGTGGCGGTGGCAGCCGGCACGGCTGGCGCCGGAATGGCCACCACGCTGGTGGCCTGCGCCCTGCGCCACGATCGCGCAGTCGTGGCCCACGTCGGCGATTCGCGCTGTTACTTGATCCGGCGCGGTGAGGCCATCAGGCTTACCCGCGACCACACCGTGGCCAGCGAGCACGAGCGGCTCGGATTGCTCACGGCCCAGGAGGCCGCTGAGGCGGATAGCCGCCACGTGCTCAGCCGTTCCCTGGGCGGCGGGCTCTTTGTCGGCGTCGACATCAACGACCACCAGGTATTCCCCGGGGATGTTCTGTTGCTTTGTTGCGACGGATTGCATGGCGCCGTGACGCCGTCGGAAATGGTTGATTTGGTGGGCAATGGCCAGGACTTGCATTCCGCCGCCCGCAACCTCGTAGCTCTCGCGAACGAAAAGGATGGAGGGGACAATATCAGCGTGCAGCTCATTCGCGTACTTGGCGTGGAACGCGTGGGCATGTACCGCGGCCGCCCCTACAAGCTTCGATAGCTCTTACAACTTCGTCTAACTCCTTCTATGTGAACAGTTGGCGGCACCGGCCGCGGGCGCCAATTCCTCAGAACTAACAAAATCCTTATCTTTGCCTTACACCTTTTTTATTCCGCAGGCCCTACCGTGCTCATGTGACCGCCGGGGACTGTGGACGGAGGCGCTATGGCAACGATCCTATTCATGCTAACGTGCGCCCTTGCAGAAGGGTTTCTGCTGTACCCACTGGCACAATTTGCACGCGACCTGCGAAGGGCTCGCGCGAGTCACCCGGCCGCAGCCGTGATCCCGGTTTCATGCGCGACCGGTGAGAACCGAAGTGAAGATCAAGAACTTGGACGAGTGATCGAAATCAGATCCGGTAGCCGCGTGCCGTCGCACAGTGGCAGTCGGCGCATGGCTTCCTGAGACCAGAGAAGGGAAACGCAGATGCTCGATCTCATTTTTATTGCGGCTACGGTCGCTTTTGTTTTGCTAGCCGTGCTGTATGTCTACGCATGTGACCATTTGCGCCTGAAAAAATAGAGGCAATCCGATGACCGCAGACAATGCAATTCTTCTGATCATTTGCGCGGGGCTGACTGTCTATCTGCTCTACGCTCTGCTCAGGCCGGAGAAGTTCTGAATGACAGCGAATGGCTGGTTCCAGATTTTTCTGTTCCTCTTGGTGATTTTTCTGGTCACCAAGCCCCTGGGAATCTTCATGGCCCGCGTCTTCAACCGCGAGAAGACATTTCTGGACCCGGTGCTGCGGCCGATCGAGAAGCTCGTCTATCGCCTGACGGGCGTGGACGAGACCCACGAGATGCGCTGGACCGAATATACGATCGCCATGCTGCTGTTCAGCGGCGCGTCCATGGCTGTCTTGTACCTGATCGAGCGGGTGCAGCTGTGGCTCCCCTTCAATCCGCAAAAGTTTGCCAACGTTCCGCCCGCACTGGCGTGGGGACACCGCCGCTTCGTTCACGACGAACACCAACTGGCAGGCCTACGGCGGCGAATCCACGATGAGCTATTTCACGCAGATGGCCGGCTTGGCCTACCACAACTTCGCTTCAGCCGCCGCGGGCATCGTGCTCGCCATCGTGGTGATCCGCGGCATCGCCCGCAAGGAAACCGACAAGCTCGGAAATTTCTGGGTGGACATGACGCGCTGCCTGCTGTGGCTGCTGCTGCCTCTAGCCCTGGTTGGTGCGTTGTTTCTGGTTTCGCAGGGAGTCATTCAAAATCTGAAGCCATACACCACTGCCGAATTGATCGAACCGCAGACGGTGCAGGTTGACTGGGGCAGACGGCAAGACCACGACGCAGACCGTGACCGAGCAGACGATTGCGCAAGGGCCCAGTGGCGTCGCAGGAAGCGATCAAGAAGTTCGGCACCAACGGCGGCGGTTTTTTCAACGCCAACAGCGCGCATCCGTTTGAGAATCCCACGCCGCTTTCCAACTTCGTCGAGATCTTCATGATTTTTGCCATTTCCTCGGGGCTCACCTATACGCTGGGCCGCATGACCGGCTCGCAGCGTCATGGCTGGGCCGTGTGGGCGGCGATGGCAGTGCTGTTTCTGGTGGGTGTCACTTGCATCTATTGGGCTGAGGCCAGTGGGAATCCGCTGCTGGCCGGAGTCGACCAGCACGCCAGCGCCTTGCAATCCGGCGGCAACATGGAAGGCAAGGAAGTGCGGTTCGGCATCGCCAATTCCGCTCTCTTTGCGACGGTCACAACGGATGCCAGTTGCGGCGCGGTAAACGGCATGCACGATTCCTTCACGCCGCTCGGCGGCATGATCCCGCTGATCAATATCATGCTCGGAGAGGTGGTCTTCGGCGGAGTCGGAGCGGGACTTTACGGAGTGGTGGTCTTCGTGATTCTCGCCGTCTTCATCGCCGGCCTGATGGTGGGACGCACGCCGGAATATCTGGGCAAGAAGATCGAGTCCTACGACGTGCAGATGGCCATGCTTTCGATTCTGGTTATGACCTTTGCCATTCTGGGCTTCTCCGCATTTTCCGTGGTCGAGCCCTTTGGGACTTCGAGCATCTCCAACCCGGGACCGCACGGACTTTCGCAGATTCTATACGCCTACGTCTCCTCGGTGGGCAACAACGGCTCGGCGTTTGCCGGCCTGAACGCCAACACGCTTTGGTACAACACCAGCACCGGAATTGCCCAGCTGCTGGGCCGCTTCTTCATGCACATTCCGATCATCGCCATCGCCGGAAACCTGGCGAGGAAAAAGATCTCTCCTCCATCGGTCGGTACGTTCCCGGTGACGGGCTGGCTTTTCGTCGCTCTGTTGGTTTCCACGATTTTGATTGTGAGCGCGCTCACGTTTTTCCCGGCGCTAAGCCTGGGGCCGATACTCGAGCACCTGCTGATGCTCTCCGGGAAGGTTTTCTGAGGATCTCATGACCGAACACGCACAAGCGAAGGCCATATCTCTCGCTGACCCCAAGATTTTGTCGAGGGCCATCGTGGATTCGTTCCGGAAGCTCGATCCGCGGGTTCAGCTCAAGAATCCCGTGATGTTCGTGGTCGAAGTGGGAGCCCTGCTGACCACGATTCAGCTGGTGCGCGATTCCATGCACCACGCCGGTAACTTCGGCTGGGGCCTGCAGATCACGCTGTGGCTGTGGTTCACGGTGGTGTTTGCCAACTTCGCCGAAGCCATGGCGGAAGGACGGGGCAAGGCTCAGGCGGACACGCTGCGCAAAGCGCGCAGCGAAACCATGGCGCGCCGTTTGAGGCCGAATGGATCGACGGACAATGTCGCGAGTTCCGCTCTGCGCGCGGACGATCTGGTTCTCGTCGTCGCCGGAGAATTCATCCCCGGCGACGGTGAAGTGGTCGAAGGCGTGGCATCGGTGGACGAGTCGGCGATCACCGGCGAGTCCGCTCCGGTCATTCGGGAAGCGGGCGGCGATCGCTCGGCCGTCACCGGCGGGACGCGAGTCCTCTCCGATGAAATCAAGGTGCGCATCACGTCGAATCCCGGCGAGACCTTTCTCGACCGCATGATCCGCTTGGTCGAAGGCGCTTCGCGGCAGAAGACACCCAACGAAATCGCCCTGAATATTCTGCTATCAGGCCTGACGATTATCTTCTTGCTGGCTGTGGTGACTTTGCAGCCGTATCGCGATGTATTCGGGCGCGCCCCAGAACATTTTCGTATTGGTTTCCTTGCTGGTCTGCCTGATTCCCACGACCATTGGCGGCCTGCTCTCGGCCATCGGCATCGCCGGCATGGACCGCATGATCCAGCGGAACGTGATTGCCATGTCTGGCCGCGCCGTCGAAGCCTCGGGCGACGTGGACGTTTTGCTGCTCGATAAGACCGGAACGATCACGTTGGGCAATCGCCAAGCCACCAACCTCTATCCGGCCCCCGGCGTGAGCCCCGAGGACTTGGCGGACGCGGCGCAACTGGCTTCGATTGCCGATGAGACGCCGGAGGGCCGCTCGATCGTCGTTCTGACCAAGCAGAAGTACGGTCTTCGCGGGCGCGAGCTTGCACAGCAAAACCCGGAGTTCGTTCCCTTCACGCGCGCAGACTAGGATGTCGGGCGTGAATCTGGACGGCACGGAGGTTCGCAAGGGCGCGAGCGAGGCGATCGCCAAGTACGTAGCCGAGCGAGGCAATCGCGTGCCGCCCGAGACGCAGACAGTGGTCGAGGAAATCTCCAGCGCCGGAGGCACGCCATTGCTCGTGGCTAAGAATCGCGTTGTGCTGGGCGCGATTCAGCTTGAGGACATCGTCAAAGGCGGGATGCGAGAGCGCTTTGATCAGCTCCGCGCCATGGGCATTCGCACCGTGATGATCACCGGGGATAACCCGTTGACCGCTGCGGCCATCGCCAGGGCGGCGGGCGTGGACGGCTTCCTCGCCGAGGCTAAGCCGGAAGACAAGATGGCGCTGATCAAGGCCGAGCAGATGAAGGGCAAGTTGGTCGCGATGACCGGTGACGGCACCAACGATGCTCCGGCGCTGGCGCAGGCGGACGTCGGCGTGGCCATGAACACGGGCACGCAGGCGGCCAAGGAAGCCGGAAATATGGTGGACCTCGATTCCAATCCAACCAAGCTCATCGAGGTCGTCGAAATCGGCAAGCAATTGTTGATCACGCGCGGCGCCCTGACGACGTTCTCGGTAGCCAACGACGTGGCCAAGTACTTTGCCATCATCCCGGCGATGTTTGCAGGGGCTTTCCCGCAGCTGAACGTGCTGAACATCATGCACCTGCGCACGCCCGAATCCGCGATCCTGTCGGCGGTGGTCTTCAACGCGCTGATCATCATCGCGTTGATTCCGTTGGCCCTGCGTGGAGTTCGCTATCGCCCGGTGGGCGCTGCCGCCCTGCTGCGCCGCAATTTGCTCATCTACGGGGTCGGAGGCGTCATCGCTCCGTTCCTGGGAATCAAGCTCCTGGATATGCTGATGACGATTTTGCATTTGGCTTAAGGGGTTACGCATGAAGAAGAATCTTGTCGTTGCTGTCTTATTCACGCATCGTCACGACGGTCATGTTCGGGCTGATCTATCCCCTGGTGGTGACGGGCTTGGCCCAATTGCTGTTCCCGAGTAAGGCCAATGGCCAGCTGATTCGAGAAGAACGGCAAGATCGTCGGATCGAGCATTATTGGGCAGGCCTTCACCGGGCCCGGTTATTTTCATTCGCGTCCCTCTGCAGCGGGAACCGGCAATGGCTACGATCCGACGTCCAGTGGCGGCTCGAACCTCGGTCCCACCAACAAGATGCTGATCGATCGCGTGAACGGTTCCGTGAAAACCCTGCAAGCCGAGAATCCCTCCACGCCGATTCCGGTGGACTTGGCAACGACTTCGGGCTCTGGCCTTGATCCGGACATCTCTCCGGCAGCGGCGGATTTTCAAGTCCCGCGCATTGCCAGCGAACGGAAGATGAGCGAGGCGGATGTTCGGCAATTGATCGCCGCACATACGAGTGGACGCCAACTCGGCTTCTTGGGCGAGCCGCACGTGAACGTGCTCGAACTCAATCTGGATCTCGACCAAAGCCATCCCATGGCGCATTAACTTCGCCAAGTGGTTACCAGCGCTGCTTGCCAATCACCTTTTGACTAGCGATAATGTGTGCGCTCACGTGGCCTTGCTCGCGTCGGCGAGCGCGTGGCCATGTATCGGGGGCGGCTCTGCGGATTTTGCAAATCACAGTTTGGCCCCAGCCCTGGGCCTCTGACCCGCGCTTCCGATGACTCTCCATCCCGGCGATAAGCTCGACAACTACGAAATCGAAAAACTAGTGGCTCGCAGCGGTATGGCCTCCATCTATCGAGCCAAGGATACGCGCACGGGCGTCCCGGTCGCCCTGAAGATCCCGCACCCCGAAGCGGAAGCCGACCCGCTCCTGTTCGACCGTTTTCGACGCGAGGAGGAGATCGGCAAGAAACTCGACCATCCGTCCGTCATGAAGGTGTATGGGGATGAGGAAAAAAACCGGATTTATATGGTCCTGGAGTGGGTGGACGGCCGGCTGCTACGCCAAATTCTCATCGAGCAGAAGAAGTTGCCCATCGAGCGGGCGATGCGGCTCTCGCTCGGCATCCTCGATGCCCTCGATTACATTCACAGCCATGGTGTGGTGCACCGCGATCTGAAGCCGGAAAATATCATGGTCGACCCCGAGGATCACATCAAGCTGATCGACTTCGGCATCGCCGGCGCTGCTGGATTGCGCCGATTGACCTTCGCAAAGCTCACGCAGGCCATGGGCACGCCCGATTACATTTCGCCCGAGCAGGTCAAGTCCAAGCGTGGTGATGCGCGCAGCGATATCTACGCCATGGGCGTCATGCTCTACGAAATGCTGACCGGCGACGTGCCCTTTCACGGGCCAAATGCTTTCGCCATCATGAACGACCGCCTGCTGAACAATCCCGTCCCGCCGCGTGAACTCAATCCGGAAATCTCTCCGCAATTGCAGGAAATTATCTATCGCGCTCTGGAACGCAATCCCGCAAACCGCTACTCCAGCGCCAAAGAATTCGCGAGAGACCTCCAGCATCAAGACGAAGTGGGCGTGGCGGAGCGGCCGGAACTGCGAGACTGGAAGCAGCGGCGCTCGCCGTGGGTCCGGCAGGCGCTGTTTTACGCGATGCTGGCGATGCTTCCGGTCGTGCTCTTTGGCTTGATGTTCTACTTTGCCAAGCACAAATAAGACCGCGCTCAAGTTCAACAGCGCGATTTCTCAGGGGTTGCCGCTTGCCACCGGTGACACGTCCTGCGACGAAGGTGCGTTTTCGTACAGCCGGAATTCCTTGTGAAGAACCGCCAGGGAACGCTGCATCGCCGCGGCCTCGACCACAAGCGAGATGTTGTATTCCGACGAGCCTTGGGCGATGGCAATGATGTTCACGTTCTCACGGCCCAGTGCGGAAAACGTGCGGCCGGCAACCCCGGGAATCCCGCGCATGTTTTCACCCACGACGGCCACAATGGCGACCTCCGGGCGCGCCGAGACGTGTTCCACGGTTTGCTCCGCGATCTCCGGAGCAAACGCGTTACGGAGGGCCTCGACGGCGCGCTTTTCGTCCGCCGACGGGATTACGAAGCAGATATCGTTTTGGGAAGAGGACTGCGAGACCAAGAGCACGTTCGCTCGAATCGCCGCCATCGCGCCAAAGGAACGAGCCAGCACGTCCGTCAGGCCCACGATTCCCGGCCCGCCGACCGTGATCATCGTTACGTCGCGGATGGCCGTCAGCGCTTTCACTCCGCCGCCGTTGGACATTCCTCTGGCGGTGATGCGCGTTCCCGGATTTCCCGGCACAAAGCTGTTGCGAATCCAGACGGGCACGCCGGCCGCGCTGACCGGCCTCAGGGTGTTTGGGTGGAGCACCTTGGCTCCGAAGTAGGCGAGCTCAGCAGCTTCGTTGTAGGAGATTTGTGGAATCGTGCGTGCTTCAGGGACGAGTCTGGGGTCGGCGGTTTTCACGCCATCCACATCGGTCCAAATCACGGTCTCCTGTGCCCCGAGCGCGGCCCCGAGGATCGTGGCCGAGTAATCCGAACCCCCGCGTCCGAGCGTGGTCGGCACACCATCCGCGGTCGCGCCGATGAATCCGGTAACCACGGGCACGACGCCCTCATCAATCAGGTGGCGCAGCTGTGCTTCGGCATGCTCGCGGGTTTCTGCCATGAGCGGCTCGGCACGGCCATGATGACCGTCCGTCACAATGACCTCCTCGGCCGGCACGACTACGCTGCGCAACCCGAGTTCGCAGAGCGCTCCCGCGACCAGCGGAGCCGAAAGGCGCTCGCCGCTCCCCGAAATCGCGTCCAGCACCCGCGGCGTCAATTCGCGCAGCAGCGCGGTGCCCTGCAGCAGTCTCGCCAGTTCGCTCAGGACGTCTGCGATGAGTCCGGCAATCCTTGCGCGATTTTGCGGGTCGTCGACCAGAGCTTCCAGCGCGGCAGAGTGTTTCCCGCGCAGATCGCCAAGCAGTTCTGGCAAGAAATCCTTTTCGCCCGACTCGGCGCGATGGGCCGCTTCAATGAGCTTGTTGGTCACGCCGCTCATCGCGGAGACGACAACGACGACTCTGGCTTGCGCCGTTGCCGACTGAACGATCGCGGCCACACGGCGGATACAATCCGCGTTTCCCACCGAGGTACCGCCAAATTTCATCACACAAAGAGAGGCCATCGTTGCTACATTCCGTCCCATCGACGATCGATTGCGTTCGGCCGGGGAGAGACCGAAACACCAAACCCGGCGCGGCTCACCGCAAAATCATCGCAGTCAGATTATGATTTCGGGATCCCGCCGCCGTTCCCGCTAAGCAACCGCAAGCCACTTGAGGGCAAACCGCCAATCCCCTTCGGTTCAAGCCGAACTATCTCTGGTCAGCTTACCCCTGGGGTGCGCCGCGCAGACGTGAGCGGCAAAGTCTTTGTCGCGTTGCAGCACAAAGTCCCGCGCGATCTCCTCCGGCGGCTTATCCTGGGGTGGTTTTCCTGGCCTGAATACCCAGCCGCACCCCGAACAACCCAGAAGCCCCGACTCTTCCTGCCAGACCAGTTCGCGAGGCATTGTTTTAGTATATGCGTGCGATCCCACCCGGCGCAAACGCGCCTTTCTGACGCTCTCGATGCGAACGGGAGCCTCGAAATACACTCGCCAGCTCAACGCGGCGATTTCGCCGTTGACGCGGTTGCGGCCCTTGGGTGTAAAATCGCGGCGCTTATTTCTCCGAACGTCTAGCGTGTAGCGCACTCGACGTGTGCGCGGAATATCAGTAGAGAGGACACCATGAGATTTTGTCTTTCGGGGCCGTTTCGAACCACCAATCCGCGGAGGCTGGTGCGCTCCGGCAGCGCGTCGCGCTCTGCTTTCGTCCTTGGAGGGGCGGGTTTTGTGCTGCTGGCCGTCTTTGCGTTGTTGTCCTTCGGTCGCTCGGTAGCCCTGGCACAGACCGGCGGTGCGGGAAATGCGCAGAGCGGCAAGATGCTGTTTGCCGATAAAGGTTGTTCTGGCTGCCACGGTTCGGACGCCCGAGGCATGTCGCCAGCAGAGAGCCCAACAGGAGGACCGCGCATTGCTCCTCCGCCGCTCGCTTTTCCTGCGTTCGTCGATTTTGTCCGCGCTCCCTCGGGCAAAATGATCCCCTTCAGCCCGCAAGATATCTCCGACGCGCAATTGGCGGATGTCTACGCGTATCTCCAGTCGCTGGCTCCCGGCGGCGGAGCGGGCAATGGGAACGGCCAAGGCGGCCGCCAGGCGCAGCCCGCAACAGGTCAACCGATCGACAGCATGAGTGACCTCATGGTGAGCATGGTCTATCCGGCCACGAACAACATTCTATTGTCTGTCTATCGCGGCGGGCCACAGACCGATGCGGATTGGGCCAGCGTTCAGCGCAGCGCTGTCCTGCTCGCGGAATCCGGAAATGTGCTCCTGATGCGCGGTCCCGCTGGCGACCAGGGTGATTGGGCCAAGGACGCCAAGGCGCTCGTGGATGCAGGAGCCGCGGCTTACAAGGCGGCCCGCGCTAAGGATACGCGAGCTTTGCTCGCCGTCGATCAGCCGATCAACACATCGTGCGTCAACTGCCACAAGCAGTACCGGTTCAACAACAGCAGCGCGCCCGTAGTTCCTCCTCATCCTTAGTCGTTTCCTGATGCGGATTGGCTCAGGGTCAACTGCAAGGCGGGAACTGCTGCAGTGATGGCTGCTCTGAACACAACGAGCAGCCATCACTGCGTTAATGTCACTGTCTAGGTCTACGCGGAGAGACGTTCCAGGCCGGAAGCCAGCAGGCCCTTAGCCATGTCCACCTTCGTTGCGTTGTACTTCAGCGGCGCGGCATTCGCCAGCGCTTGTGCCATCGCCTGATTGATCAACGGCGTGCTTAGCGTCTTGCCCTTCAGGAAGTCCTCCACCGGCTTCTCCCGCCACGGCTTCCCGGCAATCCCGCCGAACACCACTCGCGCGTCCTGCACCTGCTTGCCCTGCAACACCAATCCGAGCGCCAGTGAGGCCATCGCGAAGTCCCACACGCCCCGCGGCCGCAGCTTCTCGAACGACGCCTTGAACCCTGGCTTCGGCGCTGGCAGCGTCACCTCCGTCAGGATCTCGTTGAACCGCACTACGTGCGATTGCAGCTTTCCGTCCACCATCATGTCCCCGGGCACCAGTTGCTCCACCGTCAGTTCTTTTGTGCCGAACGGTGTCGCCAGCTTGGCCTTGGCATCGTGCGTGATCAACGCCGTCGCGATGTCGCCCGGATACACGGCGTAGCACAAACGGCCGCCCATCACCGAGTGGTAGTAGCTGTTGTCCCCGATCGCTCCGTAGCAGATGTACCCGCCATTGCGGTAGCAGCTGTACCCGCCCCGCAGATACTGGCACCACACCTGTTGCAGCATGTCTCCACCGACCGTCGAGGCATTTCGCAACTCCGGCGAGGAGATCTTGCCCACCGCTTCCGTCAGCATCGGATACATCTTGGCCACCAGCGGCGATTCGTGCACTTCCGACAGTTTCGTCAGCGCGCCAATCTGCAAGCCGCCCTGCCCGTCTTCCTTGATGTAGCGCAGCCCGTCGATCTTCTTGATGTCAACGAGATAATTCGGCGCCGCCGGAATGCGATTCTTCAACTGAATCAGCAGGTCGGTCCCCCCGGCATACACTCCGGATTCCGTGCCGTGCAGCGACAGAATCTGGATCGCTTCCTCTACGCTTGTCGGTCGATACACCGATACGGATTTCATGCGATCACCCCCGCCTTTCCGTTGGCTTTCAGGCCTGCCATAATCGTGTCCTTGGAAACTGGATGTTCTCGGATACGCACGCCACAAGCGTTGTAGATGGCATTCGCCAACGCGCCTGGAGGCGCTCCAATGCAGGTCTCCGCGAAGCCCTTGGAGCCGAAATACCACCGCGGCTCCAGGCTGTTGATGTAAACATTCGTGAGATCCGGCGGCTCATAGATTGTTGGCAGCCGGTAGGACAGGTAGCCCACACTGTAATGACGATTCCCCGGAAATTCCCGGTCCCACGGAATGGCGTCGGTGGTCACGCCCGTGCTCTCCATCAGTGACCCGTCCATGGAAGCATTCGCCAAAAGCGGATTCATCACGTTTCCGGCATCGTGTGCGTAGACGCACCGCACATACCGCCAATCGCCGGTCCAGGTGTCCACCTCCACCTCGGCGAAGCAAGCGCCCACGCCCCGGTTCATGGCCCTGCCGATTCCGCCCGGATGGCAGGCTCGGCCATGCATCTTGAGAGTGCCGCCGTTGGCCTTCGCCAATTGCGCGAAGGTAATTTTCTTCTTCGGATCGTCAGTGGAAGAAATCACCGCGTCGCGAATCTGCAGTTTCGCGGCATCAACTTTGAGCGTGTCGGACGCGCGTTTGAGCAGGTCCTTGCGCAATTTGTCCGCCGCGTTGTTGAGCGCACCGCCCTGCAGTTGTGTTGTGAGTCCGCTATTCCAACCCGGCGCCTGCGGAACCAGGTCCGTATCGCCCCAGATCAACCGTATATGATCCAGATTCTGCGTGTAGCCCAGAATTTCCGAGACTTGGATCGACATCGAGCTGCTGTGGTTGGTGCCGCTGTCCGGCTGGGCAAAGTGCATGACGAGATGGCCCTGGTCATTGAGTTCCAGATCCGCTTCGTAGATGTCGGGCTTTGTGTTGTCATTGCCAGTGGAGCCCCGCTTGTGGGCCACGATCCAGTCGTAGCCGCCTTCGCCTTCCTGGTAGCCCACGCGTCCAGCATGATGTTGCGACATCGCCATACCCAGACCGCGCTTGAACCGGCCGGGACCCCCACCTGGCACCGGATTCCGCCTCTCCCATCCGATGGCCTTCATTCCTTCTTCCACGACTTCCTTACCGGCGTAGCAGTCATACGTCATCATGCCTTTTTCCATCTCTGGCATGGTATGGACCGTCGGACCGCCCTGAATGAGGGCGACCTTCGTCCCCGGCATTTGCAGGTTTAGCAGCCGGAACTTTGCCGGGTCCATTTGGCAAGCCTCGGCCATTTCGTCCATCATCTGTTCCCAGCACCACTTGAACTCCTGCTGGGAATTGCTCCGCGACGCGCCCACCAACAGCGAATTCGTCCTATAGAGATAGCCCTCCTCCTTCCAGTTTGGAATCACGTGGAGGTATAGCTCTGACCGCCCGCCTCCGCCGGCGCTGTTGGCATAAGCGGTTTGTGCGTTGGGATTCGCCTCATTGGCGCCAGTGTTGACGTGGAACTCGCGGTGGCAGGCAACGATCTTCCCGTCCTTGGTGGCTCCCACCTTGAACTTGGTGAGGTTCTGCGCCTTGATGCTCAGCGCCGTTAGTTCCTGGTCTTTCGGAAGCACCATCTTCACCGGCCGCTTCGTCTCTTTGGAAATCGTCGCGATCCACGGATAAAACTTAGGCGCCGCGCTGATCGCGCCGCCGAAGGTTCCCCCGTTCCATTTGTTGATGTAGCGAACCTTCTCCTCGGGGATGTCCAGTTGCCGGGCCAAATTAGCTCGTTGCGGATAAACGCCCTGGGCCATGCCGTACATGACCAGCCGGTCTCCCGTCCAGTCGGCCACACAGCTCAGCGGTTGAAATGGGAAGGGAATTCCGCCGTTGAAGAAATAGGTGAACTCCTTAATGACGTCCGCCTGAGCGAAGGCCTTATCCACATCGCCCCACTCAAACAACGTCTTGACGATGTTCCCTCTCTGCCGGTTGCTCAAGTCCGGCGGGTTCGGGGCCATGGCCTGCTGCAGATTGCTGGCGTAGGGCAAAACGTTGTATTCCACGTCGATCGCCGCTACCCCGTCCTCCGCCAGATCTTCGGTTTCCCCGGCGACAATCGCCACAATCTCGCCCTGGAAGAAAAGTTCTTCCGGCATGGGGTGAGTTTTCGGCGAGTTTTCCCGCGTCATCACGTAGACCACGCCCGGCGTGGCTTTCGCCTTGCTGACGTCGATCGACTTCACCGTGGCCCGGGGATGTGGGCTGAGAAGCAACTTCACGTAGATCATATTGGGCAGGTGAACTCGCGTGGCGTACATCGCCGTGCCCATGAACCGAGGCAGCGCCACCTCCGGCATGGCCACTCGCGATTTCCCAACCAGGTTGAGATTCTGCGGAGGGTAGCCCTGCCATTTCTTGGTCACGATCTTGTCGTCGCCCTCGACGATCGTGTCTCCGGGGCCATGTCCGCCGCCGGTCGAGAAATCTCGTACCATCGGCTGGTTAATCATGATAATGGTCGACGGATCAGGCTTTGCTTCCAACTTGATCTTCGTGCCCTTGGCTTTTTCTGTGTTTTGGCTCATGCGATCACTCCTGGGCCACCCTTGGCCTTCAGTCCCGCCATGATTCCTTCCTTGGTAATCGGATGCTCGCGAATGCGAACGCCGCAAGCGTTGTAGATCGCATTCGCCAATGCGCCTGGAGGCGCTCCAATCGCCGTCTCCGCGAAACCCTTCGAGCCGAAGAACCAGCGCGGCTCCCAGCTATTGATGAACACGTTGGTGGTGTCCGGCGGCTCCATGATCGTCGGTAGCCGATAGGACAAGTAGCCAACGGAATAGTGCCGGTTGCCGGGAAATTCCCGGTCCCACGGAATCGCGTCGGTCGCCATTTGCGTGCTCTGGATCAGCGATCCGTGCATATCGCCATTTGCCAGGAGCGGATTATTGACGTGCCCAGCGCAATGGCAATAGGCCGCCCGCACATAGCGATAGTCGCCGGTCCAGGTGTCGACCTCGACCTCGGCAAAGCAGCATCCGATCCCGCGGTTCATCGCTCTTCCGATGGCCGCGGGATGGCTGCAACGGCCGATCATGTGGATGGGAGCCTTGTTGGCCTTGGCCAACTCCGCAAACGTAACTTTCTTTTTGGCGTCTTCCGTCGAAGAGATTACGCCATTGAGGATCTGCAGCTTCGCGGCGTCCACCTTCAGCGTGTCCGATGCGCGCTTGAGCAACTCCTTGCGCAGCTTGTCGGCGGCGTTGTTCAGCGCGCCGCCCTGTAGCTGCGTGGTCAGACCGCTGTTCCAGCGCGGGGATGCCAGCGTGAGCTCCGAGTCGCCCCAGATCAGCCGGATGTGGTCCAGGTTTGTGTATCCCAGAATTTCTCCGACCTGCATGGACATCGAGGTGCCGTGATTGGTGCCGCTGTCCGGCTGGCCGTAATGCAGCACAACAATGCCTTCGTCGTTAATTTCCAACTCGGCCGACCATACGTCGGGAGACCATGGCGCAGCAGCGATGGCCCCGGGAGTTTGTGGCGCACCGCCGCCTCCTGTACGCGCCCTAGCCAACACCCAATCGAAGTGAGGTTCGCCTTGCTGGTAACCCACGCGGCCGGCATGGTGCTGGGACATTGCCAATCCGTACCCGGTCTTGAATCTGCCGGGGTTTCCGCCCGGCACCGGATTCCGCTTGTCCCACCCGATGACCTTCGAACCTTCTTCGAGGATCTCGACCACGGCATAGCAGTCGTAGGTGAGGAAGCCGTTCTCGGTCTCGGGCATTGGAACGATCGTCGGTCCGCCTTGCCCGATGGCGATCTTCGTTCCTGGCTTCTGGATGTTCAGCAGCCGGAACTTCATGGGGTCCATCCCCACTGCTTCGGCCATCTCATCCATCATTTGTTCCCACGCCCACTTGAACTCCTGCTGGTAGTTGCTTCGCGATGGGCCGGTCAGCATCGAATTCGTGCGGTACATGAACCCGATTTCTTCCCAGTTGGGAACGACGTGCAGATACAGCTCCGACCGCCCTCCTCCGCCTTCGCCGCCGACTCCGGCGCCCGCGCCCGTATTCACGTGGAACTCTCGCCGGCAACCCAGAATCTTCCCGTCCTTGGTGGCGCCTACCTTGAATTTGCAAAGCGTCTGCGGCTTCACCGCCAGGTGCGCCAGTTCCTCACCCTTGTTTAGAACGATCTTCACCGGCCGGTTGGTCTGTTTCGAGATATGCGCGATCCATGGATAGAATTTCGGAGCAGCCCCAATCGCCCCGCCAAACGTTCCGCCATTCCATTTGTTGATGTAGCGAACGTTCTCAACAGGAACGCCCAACCCCTTGGCGAGGTCAATGCGAGGCGGAGCAATCCCCTGAGCCATGCCCCAAAGCGTCAGCTTGTCGCCATCCCATTTGGCTACGCAGCCGATCGGCTGCATCGGAACGGGGATAGCGCCGGCCCAAAAGTAGCTGAATTCCTTGACGACATCCGATTGCGTGAAGGCCTTCTCCACGTCGCCCCAATGGAATGCCGACCTGACGACAGCCGCCCTCCCTCGTCCGCTGAGATCCGGCGCATTCGGCGCCATGGCTTGT
This sequence comes from uncultured Acidobacteriota bacterium, assembly GCA_963702795.1. GTDB lineage: Bacteria > Acidobacteriota > Terriglobia > Acidiferrales > UBA7541 > Palsa-189. The sequence continues at coordinate 216,440 of CAVPDY010000004.1, forward strand.
TGCAGGCTCGAGGCGAAGGGAAGAACCTCATACTCGACCTTCAATGCCTCGACGGCATCCTCTGCCTGATCCTCGGTCTCCGCCGCCAGAATGGCTATGACCTCACCTTGAAATTGCGGCGTCGTGGTGATCGGGTACGGCTTTGGTCCATTCTCGGACGTCAATATGTACTTCACCCCTGGCATCTTCTCGGCCAGCGAAGTGTCAATCGACTTCACCATCGCGCGGGGATGTGGGCTGCCCAGGATCTTGCAATACAACATGTCGGGAAATGCCACCCGCGTGGCGTACTGCGCCGTACCCACCAGCCGCGGCAGCATCACTTGCGGCATCGCCGGATGCGACTGCCCGATGAGCTTGCACTTATCGGGCGGGTAGCCCTGCCACTTCTGGGTGACCAGCTTCTCGTCGCCCTCGATCAACGTCTGCTCGGGGCCATGCCCTCCGCCGGTCGAGAAATTTCGCACGATCGGCTGATTCACGATGATGCAGTTTTCCGGCTCTGCTTTAATCTGCAGTTTTGGCTTCTGCGGGGCCGGGCTCATGCGATCTCCGCCTCCCCTCGCAGTACCTTCCCCGTATCCACCACCGTCCGGATGATCGACGCGTACGCCGCGCAACGGCAGATGTGTCCCGCCAATCCCGCCTTCACCTGCTCCGCCGTCGGATTCGGATTCTTATCCAGCAGCCCCTTCGCCGTCACTTCCCACCCCGGCGTGCAGAATCCGCACTCCGCCGCCGCGTACAAGTTCGCCACCTTCTGCAGCGGATGCAGGTTCTTCTCATCTCCCAAACCTTCCACCGTGAACACCTTCTTCCCCACCGCTTCCATCGCCAAAGTGTGGCACGAGTAGAACGGCGTCCCATCCAGCAGCACGCTGCACGCCCCGCAACTCGCCCGGTTGCAGCTCCGGTTCGTCCCCGTCATCCCCAGCTTCACCGCGATCACTTCCCACAGCGTTGTGCGCGCCTCATACTCAGCCTGATAAACCTTCCCGTTAATGTTGAACGAGCTGGTCTCCTTGGTCATGGCCACGGGAATCGCCAGGGGAGATGGCTTGGCAGCTGGAGTCGCTCCCGCCGCCACCGCGCCTACAGTCCCCATCGTGGTCGTCACCGCCACCGCCCCCACTCCGGCAGCCTTCATGAAATTTCTGCGCGAATACTCCATGTTCAAGCCTCCTCAAATCTTTTGCGGCAATGTAGAGATCCAAGAACTGAACAGTTGCTGGAGATCGTCGCCACAATATGACGAAGAACCGCAGCGAGACCGCTGCAGGCAAGCTGCATGAGAGATCGATGTTCGATATGACCGCTGCTAGGTCGGACGGGCCCCATGCTGATCCAGGCCTCCGAACGGCGAGATACCGGCAATCTAGCCCCGCGACCTGAGCCTTGTCAATCCCAATCCTTGAAGCGTGACCGAACCGGGTGCGATTCCGCGCCGGCAAAGTACATGCGTCACGGAGATGAATGTGACGCTTCCACCTTTGCCCGCACTATGTTCCTGACAGGATTTGGATCGCGATGCCAAACCGGCTGTCTTCAAGCTTGTCGACCCTCACGACAGCGCCCGCGAGTGCCCGGTGAATCGGGCTGCCCGGCTGAAAATCACCCGTGACGTAGACGTTCGTTCCGACGGTGTAGTGTCCTGCTGTGGTTGTGAAATATAGTCCGTCCGGCGAAAGATTGACGGTCGTACAGTATTCCGGGGGTAATTCCGGATTGAAGGGGCGGATGCGAACAACCTGCTGCAGGGCCGTTCGCTGGCTGCGTCGTTGCTCTGTGTTTTCGCCTGACATTGGGAGCCCCTACGATAAGCCAGCCGGAAGCAAAAGTCACACTCGGATGAGGTTCAACATCGGGGGTGTTGAAACCAGCGCCAGGCTGGTAAAGTGACGGCATGGCTGTCCGTACGCATAGCCCCTTGAAAGGGAAGAACGACGCACCTGTAGCTCAACCCTCGATGCCGCAGCAACCTCTCGATCGCGTGACGCTGCTTGCTGTATGGATCTGTTTTTTTCTCTCTGGTGCTGCGGGCCTCATCTATCAAGTTGCGTGGGGTAAGGCGCTCGGCTTGATTTTCGGCCATACCGCGTATGCGATTGCCACCGTGCTGGCGGTTTTCATGGGAGGCCTGGCTGCTGGCAGTGCTTGGATTGGCGGTTGGAGCGAGCGCCGGGCGCGGCCGCTTGCACTGTACGGCTGGCTTGAGATTGCCACTGCGGCAACCGGGGCGCTCTCCCTCGTAGGTCTCATGGGGGTGCGCGCGGCGTACTTAGCCGCGTATCCTTACGTCGCAGCGCACGACTCCGTCCTTCTTCTCCTGCGCTTTGCCGGAGCGGCCCTGGTGCTTTTCCTGCCAACCTTCTTGATGGGAGGCACACTGCCGGTCTTGGTGCGTGCGGTCACCCGGGATTCGGCTGAGTTCGGCAAGCGTTTGGCGCGCCTCTACTGGGTCAATACCGCCGGAGCCGTCGCCGGCACGATGGCCGCAGGCTTTCTGTTTCTTCCGACCATTGGGCTCTGGCGAACGCTCGAAATTGCGGTGGGCTTCAACATCCTTGCCGCTATTCTCGCGCTGCTGCTTTCAGGCCGCGAAGCCATCTCCGAACCCACCCCGGCGCTCGATCACGAGCGCGCTTCCCGCCGCAATGTTGCCCCGGAGCGCGAGATGCCGTGGCTTCTTCTGGTTTGTTTTGCCGTTGTCGGCGCCACGGCCATGGCTTACGAGGTCGGCTGGACCCGTCTGCTGGCGACCCAGCTCGGTAGCTCCACCTATGCATTCACCTTGATGCTGGCTACGTTTCTGACGGGCATCGTGCTTGGCAGCGCGCTGTTCGAGTGGTGGACGCAACGATACCAGGCGCGGCGGTCCACGTTCGCGATCACGCAGACGCTCACCGCACTGGCCTCGCTGGCGTGCCTGGTTGCGTTTCCCTTCCTGCCCCAGCTCTTACCCACGATTCTGCGCGCGACGCATGAATCCTTTCGCGGTTTGGTCCTGGCGCAATTTGCGATCGGCGGGCTGGCCATGCTTCCGGCCGCCATGCTCTTCGGGTTCAATTTTCCGGTCGTGACGGTGCTGGTTGCCGGCCGCAAGGACAGCCCTTCGTCCGTCGTAGGCCGCGCCTACGCCTGGAACACGATGGGCGCCATCGTCGGCGCGCTGAGCGCCGGTTTCTGGTTGCTGCCAGCGTTGGGAAGCTTTCGCCTGTTGGCGGCGACCGCAGGCGCAAATCTGGTGCTGGCGGCCCTGCTCTATGCGACGGCCGCGCCTCGCCGCGTTCTTGCCAGCGCCTTCAATCTGGCGCTGCTGGCTGGCGTTGCGCTCGTCGGCTTCTCACCTTACTTCTATGACCCGGCCATGGCCGCCTTCAGCACCATGCTCTATTGGAATATCGATCGCCCGCTCAGCGTGCGCGAAAACGCCCACTCGCTGGACGTCGTGTACTTCGCCGATGGCCTGAACTCCACGATTTCGGTCACCAAGTCGAATGACCTGGTCTCGTTGCGAACCAACGGGAAAGCGGACGCCTCGAATCACGACGTCCATACGCAACTTATGCTGGGACATTTGGGCGCTCTGGCTCATCCTGGGCTCCGCCGCGTGCTGGTGATCGGATTCGGCGGCGGCATGACGCTTTCGGCCTTGGCCCGTTACCCGGAGATTCAGCACCTGGACTGCGTCGAAATCGAGCCCGCCGTTCTGGGCGCCGCTCCGCTGCTCACTGAGCTTAACCGCAACGTGCTGGACGATCCGCGCGTGCACATCATTTACGACGATGCGCGCAATTTTCTTTTCACCTCGCGTGACCAATACGACTTAATCGTTTCCGAGCCCTCCAATCCCTGGATGGCCGGCATTGCCAGCTTGTACACGCAGGAGTTCTATCGTGCGGCCCAGCAGCGCTTGGCTCCCGGCGGTATCTTCGTGCAATGGGTTCAGGCCTACGCTCTCTTTCCCGACGATCTGCGGATGATCGCGGCGACCTTCCAGTCGGAGCTGCCCCGCGCTTCGCTTTGGCACGGCGAAGTGAATGACTTCCTCCTGATGGCCCCAACTCCTCCCGCCGGACAGATGCTCGATCGCGTGCAGTCCCTCTGGAATCAGCCGCTATTGCACGAGGATTTTGACCAGCTCGGGCTGAAAGAGCCGGCCGGCTTGCTTGCGTATTATCTTCTCGGCGAGGCGGAGTTGCGCGAGTTTTCCCGCGGGGCGCGCCTCAACACTGACGATCTCACCCTGCTGGAATATCACGCCCCGCCGGCCTTGCTTGTGCGTGGTCTTCAGGACACAAACCATGCCGAAATCCTCCGCGCGCAGAAGGACATCCTGCCCGCGGATCTCCCCGTGGACTTGCGGGACAACGCTCTAGCCGCTGCCGCCACGACGTCCATGATGATCGAGGATGCGGACGGAGCGGGGCGCTTCGCGAAGGCGCTGGAAGCGCGCCCGGTCACGGCGAAAAGCGAGGTGATAGCCGGGCGCATGGCTCTCGCGACCGCCAATCTGGACGTGGCGCGCCGCTCCTTCGACCAGGCGCTGGCTCTCGATCGCAATTCCATCGACGCCATGTGGGGAAACGCCGAAGTGAACCGTCAGATCGACAAGCCCGAAAGCCAGAAGCTTGCCTGGGAGCAATACCAGGCCATTCTGACGCGTGATCCGAAAAATCTGCAGGCCTTGCAATCCGTGATCGAACTCGACGTCGATAATTCCCGCTGGGCGGAAGCGGCCGGCCTGCAGCGCCGGTTAATTGCCACAAAACCGCATCCGGCCGCTACGGACTACGAGGAACTCGCGGAAGTCCTGCTGCGCCTGCGGCAAGAAGCTGACGCCCGCGCCGCCCTGCAGCAATGCTTGGTGCTCGATCCGTACAATTTCAAGGCGCATCTCTTCTTGGGCGTTTTGTATCGCCACGAGCAGCTTTGGACGGAAGCGCAGGAGCATCTCGAGTTCATCCGCCGTTATTCTCCGGACGCCGACCCCGGCACCTACAGCCTCCTTTACGAAGTCTATACGGCGCTCGGGCAATCCAAAGCGGCGGCCGAGGCGGTACGCTTTGGCCTTCGCGTCTTCCCCGGCAACGCGAACCTCGAAAAACTGTCCGCGCAGCGTTGACGGGCCTACGATCTCGCGATGGCCGTCCGTGCCTCGGGCCGCGTGGGCCGCGCGTGACTTGCTTTGCGCCGCAATGATATAACCGTAGCAATCGGAATCACACCATGAGCGCTTGGCAAAGATGGCTGCACCGTCCCCAGAGCTCGACTCTGCGCAAGGTCCTTTTCCAGGTGCACCTGTGGATCGGCGTTGCCCTGGGCCTCTATATCCTGCTCATGAGCGTCTCCGGCACGGTTCTGGTGTACCGCATCGAGCTCTCCAAGCGTTTTTCGCGCGAACCGGCGATCGTCGGCACCTCGAATCCTCACCTGACCATTGACGAGCTGAGAGCGGCTGCGCAACGAGCCTACCCGCAGTACGAAGTCGTTGACGTCACCCCGCGAAGAAATCCGAATCTGGCGGTTGAGGTCATCCTGCGCAACGGCCAGAAGCACATCGAGCGGCTCTTCAATCCCTTTACCGGCCAGGACGTCGGCGAGGCCGTCACTCCCGCATTTCGCGCCGTTCTCTGGCTCGTGGATTTCCACGACGATCTCCTGTCCCGCCCCGTCGGCCGCGAAGTGAATGGCGTCGGCGCGGTGCTCACTACTCTGCTCTGCTTGAGCGGCGTGCTCATCTGGTGGCCCGGAACGGGCAAGTGGCGCAACCGGCTGACCTTCAGTTGGAAGTCGGATCGCAACAAGGTCAATTGGGCCCTGCATAATGCACTGGGCTTTTGGTCCGTCGGCTTTGTCCTGATGTGGGGCCTGTCCGGAATTTATCTGTGCTTCCCGGAGATGTTCAATAACGTCATCGATTATTTCGATCCCATCCGTGTGCACACCAAGCAGGTTCGCTTGCCCGATCGATTTTTGTTCTGGCTGGCCCAGGCGCACTTCGGCAGGTTCGGCGGCTATCCCGTCAAACTTGTCTGGACGCTGTTCGGCATTCTCCCGATTGTTTTGTTCGTGACCGGAATGCTGATGTGGTGGCATCGCGTCCTGCGGCCCGTCTGGCGGCGGGGATTCGTCACGCGCCCCGCAATCAAAGCGGCGGAGCCGGAAGCAGGCGATTGAGTTTGCAAGGGGCCTGCAGGCAGCAACCGTGTACTTCTCGATCGGTTTTGCGCGCCGCCGCGAGTAGCAGGATGGCAATATCGCCAAGTTAAACGTCCCTGTTGACTCCCGCCGGCAAAAGGACTACGGTGGGGGCCTCAAAGAAGACATAACCACCCCGGGGCCGAATGCTCACACCCCATTCGGCCCTTAATTTTTTCCCGACTGGAAATTTTCTCTCTTCCGTCGCGCCATCCACCAGTTGCGGCTAGCGCCCTCGCGCTGCTATTGTGAAGCCCGCTTTTGAAGACCACACCGAAAGGAACTCCCATGGCTGAATTTGTCGTGAGCAGCACCAGCTTCGCGCCCAATGGTCCCTGGGCGGAAAAACATTACTGGAACCAGTTCGGTTGCACCGGCGGCAATATCTCTCCGGCGTTGAAATGGAGCGGCGCGCCCGAAGGCACCAAGAGCTTCGCCATCACGCTATACGATCCCGATGCCCCCACCGGCAGCGGCTTCTGGCACTGGGTCGCCTACAACTGGCCGGCGAACGTCACCAGCATGGCCGAAGGCGACGCCAGCTCCGGCAAGCTTCCCGTCCGGCGTCGTCGAGGGCAATACCGACGTCGGCAAGCCCGGCTGGCTCGGCCCCTGCCCGCCTCCAGGCCGCCTGCACCACTACATCTATACGGTCTACGCTCTGAAAGTCGACAAGCTGGACGTGCCTCCCGGCGCCACCGCAGCCATGACCGGCTTTTTCCTCTGGATGAACACGCTCGCGAAAGCCACGGTCATGGGCACCGCGGGTCCGCGCAAGGGCTAAACGAATCTCACTAAAGGCCCGGGCCGCGCAGCAAACATGCCGCGCGGCCCGGCGCCAGCATTCCTCCCCACAAGAAAACGCAGAAGCGCAGTAAGATACGCGGAGCAGTCTGCCGAAGATGACCTCCGCCTGCACAACGCGCACATCGCGTCCCACCCGCCCGCCGCGCACATCGCGCCCGCGCATCGCCGCCTTCCCGCTGTGCCTCCTCGCATGCAGCTTGCTGGCGCAAGCCGCATGGGCCGCTCCACAAGCGCCATCCGCGCACGATCCCGGCGTCGCCGAGCGCCGCCTGTCCCATCTGCGCCACGGCATCAATCTCAGCGATTGGTTCGCGCAGCAGCAAGACGTCGCCTCCTACACCAAGGAGCATTTCGAAACCACGGTCACGCCCCAAGACATCGCTCTCATCCGCGCCATGGGCTTCGATCACGTCCGCTTGTCCGTCGATCCGAGGCCCATCCTCCACGTCGAGCAGTCGGATCAAATCGCCTCCGACGATCTCACCAATCTTGACGCCGCGATAAAAATGATCCTCGACCAAGGCCTCGCTGTGGACCTCTCCATCTACGCCGACGACACCTTCAAGCAAAAGCTCGCCACCGACGATGACGCCGTCGAGCGCTTCACCGATTTCTGGCGCGCCCTGGCCGCGCATTACGCCAATCTCGATCCCGACCGCGTCTTCTTCGAAATCCTCAACGAGCCCGAGGGCCGCGACCGCTATCGCTGGTACGGCGTCGAGGCCAAGCTGGCGACCGCGATCCGCGAAGGCGCCCCGCAGAACACCATCATCGCCACCGGCGCGCATTGGTCCGATGACGACGACCTGATCTTCCTCGAGCCGCTGCGCGACCCCAACGTCATCTACACATTTCACTTCTACGAGCCGCACCTCTTCACCCACCAGGGTGCCGATTGGTCCGTGAATTACTGGCACTACCTTCGCGGCGTCCCATATCCCTCCGATCCGGAGGCCGCGCGCAAGAAGGCCGCCGAGATGGTCCCCGATCCCGTGCATCGCCTCGATGTCGTCCGCTACGGCCTCGAAAATTGGAACGCCGCGCGCATCGACGCCGAAATCGCCCAAGTCGACGACTGGGCCAAACACTGGAACGTCCCCGTCATCTGCAACGAATTCGGCGTCTACCGCAAATACGCCGACCCCAAAGCCCGCGCCGCCTGGATCACCGACGTCCGCACCGCGCTCGAAAAGCGCAACATCGGCTGGGCCATGTGGGACTACAGCAGCACCTTCGGCCTGGTCACCCGCGAAAATGGCGCCCCAACGCCCGACGAAGCCATCGTCCGCGCCCTAGGCCGCACCATGCCGCCCGCCTCAGCGCCGGAGCATGCCTTCAAGTAGCACAGGCACTCTTGCCTGTGCGGTTTTAGTTAGGGCCAGGAGAGGAAGTAGCACCAAGCGCCATGGCAGAAAAAAACAAGCAACAAGCCCTGCGCTAAAAGATCCCAGCGATGACTTACTACCAAAGAAATTTGCCGCACTGGCACCCGGACAGCGCCTCGATCTTTCTCACCTGGCGGCTCTTCGGCTCCCTTCCTCGCAACGCCCTCGGGAGCATCAAAAACCTCCATACCGATCCGCGACGGCAGTTCGTGGCCGCAGAAGCACTATTGGATCGCCCGCGATCGGGCCCCCGGTGGCTAGCGGACCCGAAGATCGCGGGACTCATCTCAAAGGCGCTAGGGCGCGGCGAGGAACTTAGGCAATACCTGCTTCACGCTTGGGTGCTGATGCCCAATCACGTCCACGTGCTTCTGGAGCCTGCCACGTCGCTAAGCACCATCACCAAGGGCATCAAGGGAGTGACTGCCAGAGAGGCAAACATCGCCCTAGGCCGTGCCGGGAATCCCTTTTGGCAAGACGAGTCATTCGATCGATGGATCCGCAATTCAGCGCAGTTCGAGCGCGTCCGCTCGTACATCGAGCAAAATCCCGTAAAGGCAGGCCTGACGAAACGCCAAGAAGGCTGGCGCTGGTCAAGCGCAGCCAAGCGCGCGATTCTCTCCGAGTAGCACAGCCACTCTTGGCTGTGCGCCTTTCGCCGAGGTTTTAGTGGCACAGGCACTCCTGCCTGTGCGCCTTTCCGCTCCGCAAGCAACCATGCTCGCCCAGCCACCCAATCGCCCCGCCCCAGTGTCAACGCAAAGTAGAAATGTCCGGTTTTCCGCCAGGTAGAAATGTCCGCTTCCATGGTTTTCTCCAAGGGTGCTCAGCAGGCACATGGTGTTTGGGTTTGATTTTGTTTTGGGGTTGCAGTGTTCGTTCCGCGAGTCCTGGAGGCCGTAGGCCGGAAGGACTTGCGGGCGGCCGCAGCGGTTGGGGGCAGGGACGCAGGTGGAGATAGCGGCCCCGGTAGCGCAACCAGTGGCTTCCGTCTAAGCGTCGTTCGATCTCTACGGCAGCTCCACGAAGCCCCGCACAAACGTCCTCCCGCAGGACTCCCCAGCGATGGCCATCCCAGCTGACGGTGTGATCTGCAGCCACCCGGCGCGCGGCGCGCACACTGAAAATTTCCTCCAAGCGATGCTCCGGCCCCAGCCGCCGATGGGCATTGCGCGGGCTACGAGGCGTCACGGTGAAGCGCTGTTCCCACTCGGGAAGAAAGCGCATTTCCAGGAAATGGTTGGCTGCGGCGATGCTGTCGATCCCGGCCAGCCGCATCTCCTTCACCAGACGGTCCTGCAGAGGTTTCAAAGAGCCTCTCGATACGCCCCTTCGCTTGCGGACTGTGCGCCGCGATCCATTCGATCCCCAATTCGTGCAACGCTCGCCCAAACTGCGTGCGCTGGGGATCTCCCCGGAGTTGTTCGGCAAGCGGCTGCGGACCGGCCGTTTGAAAGATGCTGTTTTTATCGGTGTAATGAGCCAGCGGACGGCCATAGCGCCGTACCCATCCTTGCAGGGTTCGCAGGTTCTCTTCCGTCGTGTCCTGCTCGGTGAACCGTCCCCAGAGGCGACTGCTGGCATCATCGATCAGAGCGATCAGATGGCAAGCCGGACCGCGATTCTCCAGCCAGCGGAACGGCGAGCTGTCCTGCATCACCAACTCCCCGAAACTGGCTCTGCGCTCGCGCCACACATGCACGGCCTTCACACGTTGGCGGCGCGGTCGCCACAAGGCCGCCCGGGTCATCCATTTCCGCAGCGTCTCCCGGCTCACCGCGAAACCTTCCTGGGCCAGGTGTTCGGCGGCCAGCGTGGGGCCGAAATCCGCGTACCGCTGGCGTAGCCGCGCCAGAATCTTCTCCTGGAGCCTGGCCGCCAGCCGGCGGTTCGAGGGGCGGCCGCGCAGTCCATGAACGAGCGCACCATCGCCACGCTCGCGCAGGCCTAGCAGCATCCGCCGCACGTGGCGGTCGGTTACCTGCAGCCGCTTGGCCGCGGCGACCTGCGTCAGATGCTTCTGATCCACTTCGTGCAGCACTTTCAACCGGTCTCGTTCTCGTTGACTCAACGTGATTCGCTCCGTTTCCATGGGCCCCTCGGCCACCCATGGAACCGGACATTTCTACTTTGCACAAACCGGACATTCTCATTTTGCGGCGACACAATCGCCCCCGCCCCAGTTGCCAGCCGCCAATCTCTCTGCGAAGATCATCAATCCATGAACCCGCCCTTCCGCGCCGAACACGTCGGCAGCCTCCTGCGTCCCGCGGAACTCCTCGCCGCACGCGCCTCCTATGCCGAAGGAAAAATTACCGAGCCCGAACTCCGCGCCATCGAGGACCGCGCCATCCTAGCCGCCCTGGGCCGCCAGCGCTCCGTCGGCCTGGACGTCTACACCGATGGTGAAATGCGCCGCGGCTCCTGGCTCACCGACATGGCCGACGCCGTCGAAGGCTTCGTCTCTTCCAAGGTGAACATGGAATGGAAAGGCCCTGGCGGCGGCACCGAAGGCAGCACCGCCAACGTAGTAGGCGCCAAACTAAAAAAACTCCGCAAAATGACCGGCCACGAAGTCCCCTTCCTGAAAAAAACCTCGCCCGGCCCTTTCAAAGTCACGTTGCCCGCGCCCTCAAATTTCGTAATCGCCAGCTACAAGCCCGGCGTCACCGACAAGTTCTATCCCACTCATGCCGCGCTGCTCGCGGACCTGGTCGAAATCGTCCGCGACGAAATCCACTGGCTAGTCTCCGAAGGCGTCACCTACATTCAGATGGACGCGCCCTACTATTCCCACTATTTCGATCCCGCCCAGCGCGAACGCGCAAAAAGCGCCGGACGCGACCCCGATCAGGAACTCGAAGCAGCGATCCGCGGCGACAACGCCGTCCTGTCCGGCGTCAACCGCGACGACGTCACCCTGGCCCTGCACGTCTGCCGCGGCAACAGCCGCAGCCGCTGGTATACCGAAGGCGGCTACGACGCCATTGCCGAAAAGCTCTTCGGCTCCCTCGACGTGGACCGCTTTCTCCTGGAGTACGATTCCGAGCGTGCCGGCAGCTTCGCTCCGCTCCGCCTGATGCCCAAAAACAAGCGCGTCGTCCTCGGCCTGGTCACCACCAAAGAACCGCGCCTCGAATCCCAGGACGACCTGATCCGCCGCATCGAAGAAGCCGCCCGCTACGTGCCCCTCGAAAGGCTGGCGCTAAGTCCGCAATGCGGCTTCGCCTCCGTCGCCGCCGGCAACCTGCTCACCGCCGACGACCAGTGGCGCAAACTGGAACTCGTAGTTGCGACAGCCCGCAAAGTTTGGGGTTAGCGCAGCATGGCTGCGACGACGATAAAGATTGTCTACCGCATAAACGAGAGCGATTATATGGTCGCCCATGACTTGTATGTGGCGAACGAGAAATGGATCCGCCGCTGGTCTCGTCGGGCGATGCCATGGGAAGGGGCTCTCTTTCTCATCGCGGGCATCGCTTCCCTGATCTTCACGCCCGACCGGACTGGTCCGACGCTCCTATTCTTAATGGGTATTTTCTTTCTGTATTGCGGTTTCGCACTGCGGCGATATTTTCGGAAGCGCTACCGGACAGATCAGCGATTTAGGCACGACTTCACGCTTCAAATTTCAGAGAATGGTTTGCACTTTCTGACACCGTCCAGCGAGACTCGGGCAAGTTGGGATGCGGTTGTGCGGTATCTGGAGTCCCAGGATATTTTCATGTTGTTTTCCGCCCCGATGATCTTCAGCATAATCCCCAAGCGCGCCTTCGCGCCCGGTGAGGCGGACACATTTCGTGACCTCCTCGACAAAAATCTCCGAGCTTCACAGCCGCGATCCGCTGGGGAGGGAGCATCATGAAACGCTCGACGTTCTTAATCGGCATCTCCGCCGCCACGATCCTCACCGCCCTAGGCCTAGCCCGCGCCGACGAAGGCATGTGGCTCTTCAACGTCCCTCCGACCGCGAAAATCAAAGCCAAATACGGCTTCGAACTAACCAAATTCTGGCTCGACCACACGCGCCTCTCCTCCGTCCGCTTCGATAACGGCGGCTCCGGCTCCTTCGTCTCGCCCGACGGCCTCGTCTTCACCAATCATCACATCGCCGCAGAATGCGTCCAGGATCTCTCCACCGGCGGCAAGAACTACATGAAGACCGGCTACTACGCCAAAACCCACGCCGAAGAAGCCAAGTGCCCCGACCTCGAGCTGAACGTCCTCGAAAACATCGAAGACGTCACCGACAAAGTAAAAGCCGCCGCCAAGCCCGGCATGTCCGTGGCCCAGCAGGGCGAGGCTCGCCGCGCCGCCATGTCCGCCATCGAACAGGACTGCGTCAAGGCCACCAAGCTCCGCTGCGACGTGATCACCTTCTACTCCGGCGCGATGTTCCATCTCTACGAATACAAAAAATACACGGACGTGCGCCTGGTCTTCGCGCCCGAATTCGCCGCCGCCTTCTTCGGCGGCGATCCCGATAATTTCGAATTCCCGCGCTACGATCTGGACGTCAGCTTCTTCCGCGTCTACGAAAACAACCAGCCCGTGCACCTCGACAACTATTTCAAATGGTCCACCGGCACCCTCAAGGAAGGCGACCTCGTCTTCGTCTCCGGTAATCCCGGCAGCACGGGCCGCCTGAACACCATGTCGCAATTAGAATTCTTGCGCGACACCGCCTATCCGCTCCAGCTCGAATCCCTCGCCCGGCGTGACGCCATCCTCAAGAAATTCGGCGCGATCTCAGCAGAAAACGCCCGCATCGCCGAAGGCGATATCTTCGGCATCGAGAACGCGCTCAAGGCCATCAAGGGTTACAACACAGGTCTGATCGACAAAGCCGTCATGGCCAAAAAAGCCGCCGACGAAGACAAGATGCGCCAAGCCATCGCCTCCGACCCCGCCAAGAAATCCGAATTCGGCGATCCCTGGTCGGAAATCGCCAAGGCCATGGACACCCAAAAGCAGATCTATCTCCCGTTAACCTATTTCGAACGCCGCGCCGCGTTTCGCGGCGATCTCCCCGGCATCGCCCGCGCCCTGGTGCGCGCCGCCGCCGAACGCGCCAAGCCCAATGGCGAACGCCTGCGCGAATTCCGCGATTCCGCGCTCCCTTCGCTCGAGCAGGGCCTGTTTTCCACCGCGCCAATCTACAAGTCCCTCGATAAGGCCCTCCTCGCCGATTCGCTCGCCGAAGCCATCGAGAAAATTCCGGATAGCGCCGTCCTCAAGCGCGTCCTGAATGGCAAATCGCCAGCGGAAGCAGCCGCCGGCCTGATCGACGGAACCAAACTCGACGACATCGCCGTCCGCAAGCAGCTTTACAACGGTGGCAAAGCCGCGATCGCCGCCAGCACCGATCCCCTTATCGTCCTCATGCGCGAAGTCGATCCCGAGGCCCGCGCCGCCCGCAAGCGCTACGACGACGAAGTCGACGCGGTAGTCACCCGCGACGGCGCCACCATCGCCAACATCCGCTTCGCCACCCAAGGCACAGCCACGTATCCCGACGCCACCTTCACCCTGCGCCTAAGCTACGGCGCCGTCCGCGGCTACACCGAAGACGGCCGCGGCACAGCGCCCAAAGGAACCAAGCTCCCGTTCTTCACGACAATCGGCGGCGCCTTCGAACACGCCGCCCAGCACAACAACAAAGACCCCTACGCCCTCCCCGAAAGCTGGCAAATCCACAAGTCCAAGCTCAACCTGAACACGCCTCTCGACGTTGTCCAAACCGCCGACATCATCGGCGGCAACTCCGGCAGCCCCGTCCTAAACACAAATGGCGAAATCGTCGGCATCATCTTCGACGGCAACGCCCAATCCCTCCCCTGGAATTTCGTCTACGACGACACCCTGGGCCGCGCCATCGAAGTCGATTCCCGCGGCATAGTCGAAGCCCTCCGCAACATCTACAACGCCACATCTCTGGCGGACGAGCTAACCGGCAAAACAGCCCCAACTCACTAATCCTCACACAGCGCGAAGCAAGGCGTCACTCCCCGCGCCGGCGCGGACCGTTCCAGTCCCGCATAAAAGGCCCGTCACCTCCTCCTTCCTCTCGTGACTCAGCGCCTTCTCCACCATCTCTGCGGTAGCCGAGTCCAACATCGCGATGTGCCGATAGCCCCGATGAAAATCGCAGCCTATAACCTTCATTGCGGCTCCTTTTCTCCCGAGCCTTGGTCGCTGATCGCGCCAAGTCTACCCAGGTCCAACGAGCCGACGTCGTTGCTCACGATCTGCACTTGACAAACCTGCTCCGAAGTGTATATATATTCACTACACTGTATATCCAGTGGGAAATTGCGCACCATCTGGAGAGCGACAGCGCAGCGCCCAAGAAAGGCGCCCCTCAATGCAAGAATTCCTGAGACCCACGGAAATCATCGACTGGACCCATCCAGCCGTCCATTCCAAAGCCCTGCAACTCTCCAGCGGCACAACCAGCGCCGTGGAAATCTCCCAGCGCTGCTTCGAGTGGGTCCGCGACGAGATCCAACACAGCATCGACTTCCGCCGGAACCCGGTAACCTGCTCCGCCTCAGAAGTCCTGCTCTACGGCACGGGTTTCTGTTACGCGAAGAGTCATCTGTTGGCTGCATTGCTGAGAGCCAATGAAATAGCCGCGGGCTTCTGCTATCAGCGCCTGTCAGGAGATCGCGTTCCCTACACCCTGCACGGGCTGAACGCCATCCACCTGCCGGATTTCGGCTGGTATCGCGTCGACGCCCGGGGCAACAAACCCGGCGTAAACGCCCAGTTCACGCCCCCTGTAGAACAATTGGCGTTCAACCCCGTAGCCCCGGAGGAAAAACTGTTCCCGGAAATCCTGCCCGATCCATTGGACGTAGTTGTGACCGCCCTGCGCCAATACGACGACTGGGAACTCCTCTGGAGCAACCTGCCCGACTGGAACCACCCGGCATTGTCCTGCGCAACAACAAGCGCATAAATATGCAGTTAGTATACACGCAATCACGTAAACCACTCTCCGCGAAGACTCGACCATTCCGTGTTCCGAGAGGCGCTGCGGTCGATTTGGTCGAGCTTTCGCGGTAAGAAAGTCCGCGGCAAGCCCTCCGTCCCGCATGCGGCAACGGATGCGCATTGGATACGCTTTGTCCGGCTCTCGGAATTATGAGAATCTAGTTTGCTCCGCGTCCTGATCGCGGCCGCTGGGGACATGACGGAAAAACATTCGTGAACACTTCAAACGACGCTAAACCAACCTCCGTTGAAGTCGCCAGCGCCGCCTCGCCCGCCGAAGCCTCGTTGGCGATTGAAACCTTTGGTCTTACCCGCCGTTTCGGCGACCTGATCGCGCTCGACCACCTCGATCTTCACATCCCCTACGGCCAGATCTTCGGCCTCCTGGGACCGAACGGCGCCGGCAAAAGCACCACGATCAAAATGCTCGCCACGCTCCTCGAACCCACCTCCGGCACCGCGCGCATCGCCGGGTTCGACATCCTGCAGGCTCCGGCCCAAGTGCGCCGAAGAATCGGCTACGTTCCCCAACTCGTCTCCGCCGACGGCGGCCTCACCGGCTGGGAAAACCTGGACTTCTCCGGCCGCCTCTACGGCCTCCATGGCTCCGAGCGCAAACGCCGCATCGCGGAAGCCCTGCAATTCGTAAATCTCACGGAATCCGCGAACAAGTTGGTCAAGACCTACTCGGGCGGCATGATCCGCAGGCTGGAGATCGCCCAAGCCATGCTCCATCGCCCGGCCGTCCTGATCCTCGATGAGCCCACCGTCGGGCTCGATCCCGTCGCGCGCCGCAGCCGTCTGGGAACGCCTGCTCGAATTGCGGCGAACCTATGGAATGACCATCCTGATCAGCACCCACGGCATGGATGAAGCCGACGAACTCTGCGACGAACTGGCCATTCTCCACCTCGGCAAAATCGCCGCCGTCGGCAATCCCGCCAAGTTGAAGGAATCCGTCGGGCCCGATGCTACGCTCGACGACGTTTTCGCCCGCTACAGCGGCGGCTCCATTCAGGAGGGAGGAAGCTATCGTGACGTACGCCAAGCCAGACGTTCAGCAAGCCGCCTGGGCTGATACCTCGGCGGTCCTGGATTTTTTCCAGCAGACCTACGCCGTCATGCGCATCGAGCTCAAGAAAATGTTCCGCGATCCTACGGAATTGCTGTCTCGCGCCGTGCAGCCGATTCTCTGGCTGGTGATTTTCGGGCAAGTCTTCAGCCGCGTGCGCGGCATCCCCACCGGCAATCTCAGTTATCTCGCTTTCATGACGCCGGGCATCCTCGCGCAAAGCGTGCTCTTCGTCGCCATCTTCTACGGCATCGCCATCATCTGGGAACGCGATCTCGGAATCATCCACAAAATGCTCGTCAGCCCCGCCCAGCGCGCTTCCTTCGTCTACGGCAAGGCCGCCTCCGCCGGCTTTCGCGCCATGGTGCAGACCTGCATCATCTACACTGTCGCCCTGGCCCTGAAAATTCAGCTGCAATGGAAATTCTTCTCGATCCTCGGCGTGCTGTGCGCCGCGGTTCTGGGAGCGGCCGTCTTCGCCACGTTTTCTTTCGTCATCGCCTGCCTCGTGAAATCTCGCGAGCGCTTCATGGGCATCGGCCAATTGATGACGATGCCTCTGTTCTTCGCCAGCAATGCAATCTACCCCTTGACGCTCATGCCCAACTGGCTGAAGGTAGTGGCGCTGGCGAATCCGCTGACCTATCTGGTGGATGCACTGCGAGGTCTGATGGTCGAGAACGGCCAGAGCCTACACGGCCTGCCCGTGGATTTTGCAGTAATTGTGGGAAGCTTCGTAATTCTGGCAGCCATCGCCGCGAAGCTGTTCCCGACACTCGTTCACTAGAAGGTTGAGCACAAGACTTGATGAAAACTGATCCCGCACTTTCCATCTGGCATCCGTTCACGCAGGAGGCGCTCGACCCAGCGCCCATTCGGATCGAGCGGGCGCAGGGCCCGTACCTCTACACCAGCGACGGCCGCGAGATTCTCGACGCGATCTCGTCGTGGTGGGTGAACCTGCATGGCCACAGCCATCCTGCGATCGCTGCCGCCATCGCCGAACAGGCGCGCAAACTCGAACACGTCATCTTCGCCGGATTCACCCACCAGCCCGCCGAGGAACTCGCCGAGCGATTGCGTGCCGCGCTGCCGAAATCGCTGAACCACATGTTTTTCTCCGACGACGGTTCCACGGCGGTCGAAGTGGCTCTGAAGATCGCGCTGCAATACTGGCAAAACATCGGGAGGCCGGAGAAAAAGCGCATCGTTGCGCTCGAGCACGCCTATCACGGCGATACGGCGGGCGCCATGGCTGTCGGCGCCGACTCGTCGTTTAATGCGGCGTTCAGCGAAATGCGATTCCCGGTGTTGCGCGTGCCCTCCGCCTACTGCTATCGCTGTCCGGTGGGCAAGACTCGCGCGACGTGCGATATCGACTGCGTCGAGCCGTTCGAGCGGTTGCTGGACGAGCGGCATGGCGAGATCGCCGCTCTGATTGTCGAGCCGCTGCTGCAGGGCGCGGGTGGAATGATCGTGCATCCGGTGGAATTCTTGCAGCGCATGCGCCGGCTCTGCTCGAAGTATGACGTTCTGCTGATCGCCGATGAAGTGCTGACCGGCTTTGGCCGCTGCGGACGCATGTTTGCGTGCGAACTCGCAGGCGTTGTGCCGGACATCATGTGCTTGTCGAAAGGGCTGACCGGCGGATTTTTGCCGATGGCGGCTACGGTTTGCACCGACCGCGTTCACGACGCGTTTAGCGGGCCGGATCGCGATCTCACGTTTTATCACGGGCATTCCTACACCGCGAATCCCCTGGGATGCGCGGCTGCGATTGCCAGCCTGAATATTTTTGAGAGCGAGCCTGTCTTCGAGCGAATCGCCCGCATCGAAGCGATGCATCGCGAGCAGGCCGCGGCCTGGAGCACTCATCCGGCCGTTGGCGACATCCGAATCATCGGAACCGTGATGGCCGTCGAGCTCGAGGTCAACGACCCGGGATATTTCTCGCAGCTGCGGCCGATGCTGTATCAGTTCTACTTGAGTCGGGGCATTTTGCTGCGGCCGCTTGGGAACGTGGTGTACGTTCTGCCGCCGTACGTGATTTCAGAGACGGATTTGCGGCGCGTGCACGATGTGATTGGCGAGTCTCTCGACTGCGTCTGCCGGAAGGCGGCTGCCGGTCACTAGCGCCGCGCCAAAATACCTCACTGAAAATGCTTGGCGTCGAAGTTGCTGCGAAATACGTTCAGCAGTGAGGTTCGGTCGATTTTTTCGAGCAGGGGGATTCGCCCTGCAATGGGCACTTCGCCAAAATGTTCGACGGCGCGCTCATTCTCGCGGTTCTCCTTGCCGATCATGACCACGCCTCGAATTTCGATTCCGGCGTCTCGCAACGCCCTCACAGTCAGCAAGGTGTGATTGATCGTGCCGAGCGCGCTGCGCGACGCGATCACCACGGGCATCGCCAGATGCCGCATCACGTCCAGCATGGTCTCGGAATCGTTGATCGGCACCAAAACGCCGCCAGCTCCCTCGGCAATCAGCGGCCCGCTGCTCGCGAGATTCGGCCGGCGAATGCGGTCCAGACGAATCTTCACGCCGCTCTGTTTCGCCGCGAGGTGAGGCGAGACCGGCGGCTCAAAACAGTAGCACTCCGGCAGCGTCTTTTCCTCGGGGATCTCGGCCCAGCGCATCACGGATTGCCGGTCGGTTCCCTCCGAGGAACCTGTCTGAATCGGCTTCCAGTAGGTGGCATCGAGCGCGGCTACCAGCAATGCGGAAAGAACCGTCTTGCCGACGTTGGTGTCGGTCCCGGTGACGAACAAATCGCCGGTCATTTCTTTGCGACGCTTTCCCCGGCGTGCGCAGAGGCGGCGAGTCGCACCGCATCCTCGTCACGAATGCGGATGAGCGCGTCCACCAGACGGTCGAGCATTTCGCGCGAATGGCGCACGGTCAGCGAGAGGCGCAGGCGCGCCGAGCCCACTGGAACCGTGGGCGGGCGAATCGCGCGCACGGCAAAGCCTTGTTGTTGCAGCCGCGCCGCGAATTGCAGCGCGCGCTCATTCGTTCCCAAAATCACGGGAACGATTTGCGAGTCGCTTTGCGCCGCGTCAAATCCAGCCTCGCGCAGATGGGTCCGAAGATGCGCCGAGAGATCCGCAAGCCGCTCCCGTTCGGCGTCGGCGCTGGCGACGATGCTGACGGCCGCGCGCATTTGCGCAGCCAGGTAAGGAGGCAGAGCGGTGCTGAAAATGAACGTCCTCGCGCGATTGATCAGGAATTGCTTGAGCGTTTTCGATCCGCTGACGAACGCCCCCATCCCCGCGAGCGCTTTCCCGCACGTGTGCACGGCGGCGAAGACCGCACCGTCTGCGTCCGCTGCGGCGACGAGGCCGCGCCCTTGCGGGCCGAATACTCCGGTGGCGTGCGCTTCGTCCACCATGAGATCAGCTCCGTAGCGATCCGCCAGCGCGATCAAGTCCGCGAGCGGCGCGCGGTCGCCACCCATGCTGAAAACGCTCTCGACGGCGATGAATCTTTGTCCTGCGCCAGCGCGACTCTCGCGCAGCTCGTCTTCCAGAATGTTGAGATCGAGATGCGGGAAGATTACTTTGCGCGCGCCGGAGAGGCGGATACCATCAATGATGCTGGCATGATTGGCGCTGTCGGAGAAGACGATATCGTCCGGCCGCAGAACGGCGCTGAAGAGGCCGACGTTGGCCGCGTAGCCGGAACTGAAGTACAAGGCTGCCTCCGCGCCGGTGAACTGGGCGAACTGCGATTCGAGTTCTTCCCAGACGGCGGCATGACCGGAGAGCAGGCGCGAGCCGGTTGAGCCGACGGGGCTGCCGGTCGCCAAGGCCTCCGCCAGGGCCGCGCGCAATCGCGGATCTACGGAGAGGCCGAGATAGTCGTTCGAGGAAAAATTCAGGTCCGGCAGAATTTCCAGATTGCGCAACTGGGAATTCGCTTCAAGCGAAGCCAATTCCGCTTCGAGGCGCTGACGCAAAGCGCTAGCTTCCAGGCTGCGCATGGCCGAGTGCCCGCAAGCCGAGATCGCGGAACAGTTGATCGTCCTCGTCGCGCTCCGGGTTGGGCGTGGTGAGCAGTTTTTCGCCCACGAAGATCGAATTGGCTCCGGCGAGGAAACAGAGCGCGGCAGCCTCGCGCGTCAGAGAGCGGCGTCCCGCGCTGAGGCGCACCATGCTCGCGGGCATGAGCATGCGCGCCGTCGCCATCGTGCGCACGAGCGTGAGCGGATCGACCTGTGCGATATTGCCGAGCGGTGTGCCTGCGACGCGCACCAGCATGTTGATGGGCACGCTTTCCGGGTGCGGATCGAGCGTGGCGAGTTGATGCAGCAAGCCGATGCGATCCTGATCGGATTCGCCCATGCCAATGATGCCGCCGCAGCAGACGGTGATCCCCGCGCGGCGGACCGCATCGATGGTGCGCAGGCGGTCGTCGTAGCGCCGCGTGGTGATGATCTCGCCGTAAAATTCCGGCGAGGTATCGAGGTTATGGTTGTAGGCCGTCAGGCCCGCGGCGGCCAAACGGCGAGCCTGATCGTCGGTGAGCATCCCGAGCGTGCAGCAGACTTCCATTCCCAATGACGCGACGACGCGGACCATCTCGAGCACATTTTCAAATTCCTGGCCGTCGCGCACCTCGCGCCACGCCGCGCCCATGCAAAACCGGGTAGCGCCCTCGGCGTGAGCCTTGCGCGCCGATTCGGCAACCTGCTCGACCGCGAGCAAGTCCTGGTGCGGTACGTCCGTCTGATAATGCGCACTCTGCGGGCAGTAGGCGCAATCCTCGGGGCAGCCGCCCGTCTTGATCGAGAGCAACTGGCAAAGCTGGACCTCGGCCGGATCGTGAAACTGGCGGTGGACCTGCTGCGCGGTAAAAACCAGATCGAGCAGCGGGCGGTGATACAACCCCTCGACCTCGTGCCGCGACCAGTCATGCCTCAGGCTGGTACTTGGCGCGTTCCGACTCGGTGATTTCGTTATGGATTGGCTCATTCTCGGGTCAGCTCTCGAACAGAGCCCATGATTCTAACCCGATTCGCGTCGGGGCAGACGCCGTTTGTGGCGCATCGCGCGGCGGCATGAAGTTTAGGGCCGTTTCCAGAACTAGACACCGAAAACGTGGCTCTCGACAGTTGACCCGGAGACCAAGCTGGGTCCAAATATGGCTGCGGGCGATGCTGATAGGTGCGCGGACCGTGTGCTCTGGGGCGGAGACCTTGAGAAATGTCCTCTACACGCTGACCATCGGGGCCATTGAGGACGCATATTGCGAAGTTGACGCCTACATGGAGCCGAGCCGACTGATCTTATTCCGAAGAGCCGCTCTTCCAGACATTTGCGTTGTGTGCGGCAGCCCGGCGCGAGGCAACGTCCTCCACAAAGAGTTTGAACAGGGAGGCTGGCTGGCTCATTTGCCATCTATTTTGCAAGTTGTTTACCTGGTTTTGGGCAAGCGTTACTTGCTGGATTTTCCATTCTGCTCAACTTGCACGCCGGACGAGTTTCAGCTGAGTCCCTTACAAATGCACGACGATTTCGCAATTTTCGGGAACGCTTCCAAGGCTCTTCTAAAGTCGCTCCCTCTGCTGCCGCCTGATCTAGCAGAGGAGATGGAAGGTAGCTGGCTACGGCGATTACTCCAGCGGTTGTTCGGCTGAACCGCAGAGAAGATCAGTTCCGCCAAGTCTTGTCAGAAAAAAAACGGCTTAGCGGGGCACCCACACGAGGCAGGTTAGCAGTTGGGCTTGCCGCTTACTGTGTGGATCGTGGTGCTAACCAGCGGCGCGATCTGATTGTAGGTGGCCGCGGGAAGGACTTTCCTGCTTAACAGATCGGCCTTTGTGCGGTAGGGGCGGTTGTCGATGATCTTGTGCGCTTCGGCGCCGCCAATGCCGGGAAGCTGCTCGAGATCGTAAATGGTCGCTTTGTTCAGATCGAGCAAAGGCTTATGTGGTGTCGCAGCGACGGACGGACGCGCCGGTTTGGGATCATTGGTCCCAGCGAACGTGGTATTGCCGGCGCAGACTCCGAGCGCAAGTGCCGCGGAAGCCACCAACAAAAGCTTCTTTACGTTCAGCGCGCCTCTATTCATGACCGTCGCCTCCAAACCACGGTGATTGTACCGCATTTGGCGATTCGGGAAAAGCCCGCGGAGCGTCAATTGGCCGTGAGCGCGGGCTTCGGCGAATCGGACGTTGGCGTTTCATGGCCTGGCCCCAGCAGATCGACGGCGGCATGGTTGAGTTTGGCGCGCAGCTCGGATCGCTGATGGGCGCTGGTAACATAGCGCACGGTAATCTCGGTTCCTCCGACCACCGGTTTGACATTGATCGTAGGCGCCGCCGAGAGAACACTCCTGTCACGCGATTTTTCGGCGATCTTCCATTCTTGCTCTGCTTGCCGCACGACTTCCGTTGTCGCCTCGGCGACCTTTTTCTGGAGGGCACTGACGAACGGATAAGGATTTTGGCCGCCGGGCAGGACGACTTTCAGTTCGTCCCACAGCCACTGGCCGGAGGTGGAAAAGTTAAAATAGTGGCCCTGCACCGCAAAGCTGTTGGTAAACGTCACGCGCCGCCCGGTCGGGAGGCCGGAGTCGGTCCAATTCCCTGTTTCGAGCAGCACGGTGTGAACCATGCCGAGCTCCACCACTTCGCCGGTGACACCGTCAATCTCCACCCAATCTCCCAGACGAATGCCGCTTTTCCCCATCAAGATGAACCAGCCCAGGAAGGCGATAATGAAATCCTGCAAGGCGATCGTCAGGCCTGCTCCGACAAGCCCCAGGACGGTTCCGAGCTGAGTGGGAGGGCCGAAAACCACCACTAGAACCAAGAGCACGGCGATAATCTGCAGCGTAACGCGCGTGGTGTAGCGAAGAGTGGCCATTTGCCGGCGGTCCATGGACATTTTGCCGACCACGCGTTCGAGCAAATCGTCCACGAAAAGACCCAGGAAGGAGATGGCCAGAATCACGAGCGCGCCCCACAGTGCCCGATTGGCATAGGCGCGCTGTTCGGCTGCTACCACGCCGATCCACTGGCTGTAGGTGCCGGCCAGTTGCTGCTCGTTAGTGATCCGCTTATCCAGCGAGGACATTGTTTTCCGGTTGGCGGAGCGGCGCTTCGTCGCTGCCAGAACGGCCGCCGAATCCGCGGCGCTGATGCTGGAGGCACTTGCTGCGCCGGCGGGCGCGGCGCCAGCAACAATGCCCGCAGCGGACGGCGCAACCGAGCCGGTTGATTGCCCGTCCTTCTCGCCGATTTGCGCGTCCAGGGAATCGTGCTGGGCCGAAAACTTTGCGGCGGTTGTCACTGCGTCCTGTTTCGCTTGCCACAATCGCAGCTGTTTCTGATGCAGCGTCCACCATTGCTGGAAGAGTTGAACAAGACCGTGCACTTCGGCCTGCGATGTCACGTTGACCTTGGTGGAGTCCGAAGACTGCGAGGCCGCGTCGTGGGCCTCGACCATGGCCTGAATGCGACCCTGGGGATCGCCTCCCGCGCGGAGCAGGTCCTCTTTGGCATCATCGACTTGGTCCTGGGCCAATTCTTGACGAGCCTTGGCTAATTCCAGTTGGTTATCCAGCGCGTCCTTCTGGGCAGGGCCAGCTTTGGCGTCGGCGGAGGTGAGCTGCGCGACCTGCGCCTGCTCGGCCGCCAGACTATCCTCGGCCGTCTGCAGTCGCGCCTGGATCTGCTTGGCCTCGGCGGTCAATGCGGGAGGGTGTTGGGTGGCGTCGAGCAGCGCCGAGGCGAAGGCCAGGTCCATTTCCTGATCCCCGAGCTGCAAGGCTCCCTGGGCGAACGGCACTTCTTCCGCGGCGGTGGGCATTTGCGCCAAGCTTTGCGCGGTCAGCAGCGGCGTCTGATCCACGTTGACAGCCTGTCCAGGCGTAGCCGTGGCGCCACGGGCGTAACCGGGGGGAGTGCTCGTCTGATCCTTGGTCCGAATCAGGCCGTATACCGTCGCAGACAGGAGCACTGCGAGCGCAAGAGCGGTAATCTTGTTTGCCTGCTTCATCTCATCTCAGCGAATCGCTGTAACAGCCTTCTGATTTTAAGCCCTCCAGGCGTTTCGATGCGCCGATTTGTCGGCTACTCCGCCGCTGGAACGCTTACTACTTTCCGCTCAGATGCCTGGAGGCGATACTCCCGCCACGTCAGGACCACCACCCCAATATCGAAAACGGTAAGCCAGAGGAGCGCCTCCGAGTGCGTGAAAGTATAGCGATAAACCTGGTAGACACAGAATCCACCGAAGACGGCAATCGCCAGCGGATACGCCCATAGTTCATCGAGCCAGAGAGCAATCGCCAAGACGACCTTGATCAGGCCGTGCGAAAGCAGATAGAGCGATGCGAAAACCGGATCGCTGCCGGCGAGCCTTTGCGACAGATGAAGCATGTGCACGGCGATGAAATCGTGGCGGCTGTATGCGAGTTGATGCAACCAAAAGGTGTGCAGCCCGGCGAACGACGATGGTTTGACGAACCAGAGGAGCACACCCCCGACGGTTTCCAGTATGCCGTCAACTCCCTTCGCGGTGATGCCCGCGCGAAAGGCGTCGTGTTGAAGTGCTTTTGCGTCCATGCTCCACCGAGTGCGCCGCCGCTGCCGCGACCGGCTCGCCTTTTAAGCATACACGGCGATTTGAGCACATACAAAAACAGAGGAGGCCGAGGTGACCCGGCCTCCGGAAGAATGTGATTCGCTCTGTCGCCGTGGTAGCGGCTCGGAACGAGCCGCGCGACTACATATTCTCGTCGATCAGGGTCTGGAAAACGCCCTTATCAATCTCCATGCTCTGGTGGACCAGCGGGCCATTCTTGAAAGCGGCCACGCTGTCTTCGTAGGTGGGCTGGAGATCCTTGTAGGCAACGCCCAGTGGGATACGGTCGCCCCATTCCTGGACCCTTTCCATAGCCGTCTTGGCATTGGACGGGTCGTAACCCTTTTCGTCTTCGAGTTTGTAGCAGCGCTTCTTGAAGTAGGCGTAGGTGTTGAGCTTGTTGTAGGTAACGCATGGGCTGAAGACGTCGATCAGCGCGAAGCCCTTGTGCTGAATGCCGCCGGCAATCAGGTCCGCCAGGTGGTTGGGCTCGCCGGAGAAGCCGCGCGCCACGTAGGTGGCGCCGGAGACTAGCGCAAGCGCCAGCGGATTGAGCGGCCCCTCGACGTTGCCCTGCGGCGTGGACTTGGTGCGGGCGTCCTTCATGGTGGTCGGAGACGCCTGGCCGGTGGTCAGCCCGTAGATCTGGTTGTCCATGACCACGTAGGTGAGGTCGAGATTGCGGCGCATGGCATGGATGAAGTGGCCGATGCCGATGCCGTAGCCGTCGCCGTCCCCGCCGGTGATGACCACTTTGAGGTCGGTGTTGGCCAGCTTGATGCCCGTGGCCACCGCGACCGAGCGGCCATGCAGCGAGTGCACGCCGTAGGCGTGTACGTAACCGGGCAGGTTGGAAGAGCAGCCGATGCCGGAGACCAGTACGAGGTCCTTCGGCAGAACGCCTGCCTTGCTCGCGCCCACCTTGACGGCCTTCAGGACGCCGAAATCTCCGCATCCAGGACACCAGTCCGGATCGACAATGCCCTCAAAACTGTGAATTGGCAGTTCTACGACTGTTGCCATCTTTCCCCCTAGTTGGTTGGCTGCCAGGAATATGTGGAACCCGTCTCGACGCCGACTTGCAACTCGCCCTTCTTGGCGCCGTCTTCGCGGCTGACAATCTCAATCTGCCATACCGGCTCGCCGTGGCCGTTTGCGGCGGCCTTGGTGATGCGCCCCGGACGCGCCTCTTCATTCATATGGACGCGCACGTGGTGGTAGGCGATCTCGCGGGCTTCGGCCTCGGTGACGTCCAGCGAGTGCTTTTCGCCCTTGAGGAGAGCGCGCACTTGCGCCGCAACGGTGCCGGGCTCGAAGGGCTCGCCGTCGTATTTCAGGATCTGGTCATTGACGCTGTGGCCCGTCTCCGCCCGCAGATGACGCGCAAATTGGCCGGTCGAATTCATCTCGATGCAAACGGTCCGCTTGCAGCGCTTGAGAATTTCGATGGCCTCGCGGCTGTGGAACGGGAGGAGATACTTGAATTGCAGTTGATTGGCGGTAATGCCGGAGGCGTTCAATTGCTCGACGGCCTCGTGAATCATGCCTTCGCTCGAGCCCCAACCGATCAAGGTCACTTGCGCGTCCGCCGGGCCCACGAGTTTTGGCGCGGGAAGATCGCGGAGCGCCAGATCCATCTTCTTCATGCGCTTTTCGTTGACTTTGCGGCGCACCGCCGGATTGCAGAAGACGTCGCTGATCAGCACGCCTGTCTCGTCGTGATCATCGGTGGCGGCGATGTACATCGTATCGGCGGTGCCGGGCAAAACGCGCGGAGAGACGCCCGACTTCGTAAACTTGTATCTCTTGAACGAGCCGTTCCCGCCCTTCCACTCCTTGACGATCTCGCCACGGTCGATGGGCACCTTGGCCGGGAAGAACTCCGGGTCGACGGTCTCGGGATGCTCGGAGAGCTGCAAGTCGGTAATGATGATTACGGGCATCTGATATTTGTCGGCGATGTTGAAGGCTTCGACGGCCGAATCAAAACAGTCGCGCGTATTCGTCGGCGCGATGATGACGCGCGGGAAATCGCCCTGCGACGCTCCGTAGACTTGATTCAAATCGGCTTGCTCGGTCTTGGTGGGGATGCCCGTGGAAGGCCCGCCGCGCTGCACTTCGACGAAAACCACTGGGGCCTCGATCATGCCGGCCATACCGATGGCTTCGGTCATCAGGGCAAAACCGCCTCCTGAGGTTGCGCACATAGCGCGCGTTCCGGCGTATCCGGCGCCGATGGCAACGTTGGCAACGGCAAGCTCGTCTTCCATCTGCTTGACGACGACTCCGCAGCGCTCAGCGTGATCGGCCATCCAGGTGAGAATGCCGGAAGCGGGCGTCATGGGATACGCGGAGTAGAAGCGGCATCCCGCCGCAACCGCGCCGATCGCCAGCGCTTCGTTCCCGGTGAGGAACGGCCGGCGCTTTCGCGAGAAATTCCACTTGTATCCCAGCGGCACGAAATGCTCGCGCGCGTAATCGTATCCGGCCTTGGCGACGCCGACGTTCTGATCGACGACGCCCTTGCCCTTATGCTTGAACGTGTCGGCGAGGACGTTAGCGGTCACGTCGAATTCCATGCCTAACAGAAACACCAGAGCGCCCAAGGCGACGGTGTTTTGCATGACCGGGGCCAGCGGAGGAAAGGGCTTACAGAGTTGGGCGACCGGCAGCGGCACGGTGAGCACGTTGTCCCGAATCGGGATGTTCACTTTGAGCTTATCGGCGTTAAACAGAATTGCGCCGCCGGATTCCACTTCCGGGGCATGCCGCTCGATCGAATCTTGATTGAGGGCGATCAGGGCATTGAGGTGGTCGCCCTGCGAATGGACTTTTTGTTCGCCGAGGCGCAGCTTCAGCCAAATATGGCCGCCGCGAATGACCGACTGGTAGCTATTGAACGCGTAGGCGTGCAGGCCGGAGCGTGAGCAGGACTTCGCCAGGGTGTCGCCGGACTTGTCAATTCCGTCTCCCGCGGCGCCACCGATTCCAACTGTGACTTCGTTCATCTTGGAAATTCCCCCCAGAAAGTCAGGCTTCGCGGCACTCAACGCAAAAACCGGGTGCGAGCTGTACTTGCAGCCCGCGCAAACTAAGGTCAGCCAAATTTTGGTCAGTCGCTCGTGCGGAAACGAAGCGCCCGGCCGCGGAAAATCGGGTGAGGCCTGAAAGCCAAGCTACAACAACATCATCCCTATGAAATTGTCGTGCAGTTCGATTAGACATCCTATCCCAGTGGGTGTCAAGCGCGTTCGGACCGTTTTGTCGAGCGGAATTTTCGATATCGGGTGTGCGGATTTCAGATTGGAACAGTTCCAAGATCGCGCTTGGCGGGCGCGCAATTACGCTGTTTTGACTTTCGTTTCGAGACTACTCCCCGATTCGGGAAAGTTCCGGCAGCGACTCGCTGAGAACAGAGCGCTTGCGTCTGGAAGCGCACTACCAGTTCCGCCCCAAAATAGACAAGGCCGGCCCAACCGCGCCGGCCCTGCTGCGGAACAAACGGTGAGAAGAGAGAAGAACGATGTTCGGCTAGCTGAGCGGTGTGCTGTTGACGTCCGCCACGCCCGCCGGATTCGCGCGGATCACGCCCGACTGGTCGGTGAAGAATTCGCGCTGGCCCGTGGTGCCGATGCTGGTCGGGATCGCCGTCAGCGTGTAGGCCAAAATGTTTCCGTTCGAGTCGGTCGCGCCGGTGGTGTACGCGAAGGTGTAACCGCTCTTGACGCCCGCGGCCAAAACGGCATCAATCAGTTCCGCCGAAGTGGCAGCTGCCGTGCCGCCCGCCGGGCCGCCGAGCGCCACGAGGGCTGAGGGGAAGCCGCCGTAGGTGGTCGAATACTCTACGGAAGAGGTATTGATGGTCCGCAGGGATCCGACGGCCGACGCTTCGTTGGCTGCCATCTTTGCGCGCAACAGGTTCGGGATGGCGATAGCGGCGATAATTAGAATAATCGCCACGACGATCAAGAGTTCGATAAGTGAAAAACCTTTCTGCGTCCTTCTCATTGTTCGCTCCTTCTCGATGTGACTTAGAAGATGTCGCAACCCTCGAGATAGGAGCAAACCCCGTACCACCTGCGAGCCCTGGGGTAACTCTTACGGCACAGCCGACAATCCACGTTCCGGAGCAAGGCTTTAGTGATCCTGCGGAAGACTTTTTCCGTTCGCCTGAGCGTCTGAACGAGGGCCGTCTCCTCGCAAATTGCCACAAATTGTTACGATCTGTTGCCTGCGATGCCTCCGCTTGTCAATTCGCGTTTAGTCGTGTTACGAGATAAGTAAGGCTTCTGAGTGCCTGTGCTCCGCAAGAAGGAATCGGATTCGGCAGTGATTTCACAGACTCTCCTCTGCCAAGGGAAACGACTGTGTCGAAGCGAGCCCGGCGGCGGCGTTGTCAGGCCGGTTCGCACATCCCTCCGCGAAAGTTACGCTGCCGGTGCATCCGCGCTGGCGCCCGGCCGGACCGGCTCGTTCACAATCTCAAACGTCGTGGTAATCGTCGCCGTGGGCCGTAGCATGGCTTCGACCGAGCAGTACTTCTCCTCGGAGATGCGGATCGCCTCACTCACGGCCGCGGGATCAATGTCATAACCGGTGACGATGTGATGGATCCGCACGGCTACGAAGACCTGCGGCGGACGCTCCGCCTGGTCCGCTTCCACGCGAACCTCATAGCCGGTCACACGCTGCCGCTTCTTTGCGCGCAAGACGGTGATCACGTCAAAGGCTGTGCATCCGGCGAGGGCCGCTGCCACTAGCTCGATCGGCTTCGGGCCGGTGGCGCCCTGTGCGTCGTCCACCACGAAGTGATGGCCGCTGCCGGTCTCCACGACGAATTGCCGCGCGTCTCGCAGCGGCTGCGTGAGCACGACCCGTGCACGCAATCCGGGGTTCGCGGCGGTCGCCGAATGCGGCTTCCGGAATTCCTGCCAAAGTTTCTCGGTGCCTTCCGATGAGTGCGGCCTCGGTAGAACATCTACAACCGTTCCCTCGGGATATGCCATGGCAAAGACGCCTCCTCGCGTATTGCGCCCGGCGCGCGCTTCGCCGGGTGCGAAAAGCTTCCGCTAGTCCGCGCTGGCCTTCGCCAGCGCTTCCTTGGCGCAACATGCCGTCACCGCCTGCAGCACCTGCGCGGCATCCCGTTTGTTCACAACGCTGGCGGCCCCCAGCGCGCGATAGCGGCGCAGAGGCTCCGACGACAATCCGCCCCTCATTACCACCACCCAAGGCTGCATGGGCAGGCGGTTCAGGCGCTCGAGAAAATCCGTGGCATGCAGGTCAGGCAAGTAGCTGTCCGTTAAAAGCACGTCGAATTCGTTCGACTGGAGCAGTGCCAGCGCTTCGTGGCCACTCCACGTGGTGCGGGCGTCAAACCCTGCATCCTGCAACTGCTTTTGAAAGACTTCCGCCGTCACGTCGTTGCTTTCGACGATCAGGACCTTCTTCTTATTGTCCGTTGGAATCATCTTTCTCTCCTGGACGATTGGTCTTCGTCGGCTTCTCTGCCTTCCCATGTCCCTCCCTGCGGCGCCGAGCTCTTGCGATCAGGCGAGCCCCTTATGGCCGAATGGCCACCTTCAGAACGCCATCTCGCCGGTTGGCAAACAGCTCGTAGGCCTCGGTGATGTTTTCGAGCAAGAACGTGTGGGTGAGCAACGGGCGCAAGTCCACCCGTCCGTGCTGCACGAGTTCGATCAATCGCCGCATGCGCTCTTTCCCGCCGGGACAGAGCGTGGTCACGATCTTGTGATCGCCCAGACCCGCCGCGAATGGTTCCAGCGGCACGGAAAGCTTTCCGGAGTAAACGCCGAGGCTCGACAGCGTTCCGCCAGGCCGCAGCACTTTAAGCGCGTTCTCAAACGTCTCCTGCGTTCCGAGTGCCTCGATGGCGACGTCCACCCCGCGCCCGCCTGTCAGCCCCTTGATCGCGGCCGCGACGTCGGTCTTTTTCGGGCTCACGGTGATGTCCGCGCCCATGCGCTTGGACATCTCCATGCGGACCGGATCGGACTCGACGCCGATGATCAATCCAGCTCCCTTGAGGCGCGCGCCCGCCGTTGCGCACAGGCCAATCGGCCCTTGCGCGAAGACCGCCACTGTGTCACCCAGTTGCACGTTGCCTGATTCGGAAGCGGAAAAGCCCGTCGAAGCGATGTCCGCCAGCAGTACAACTTGCTCGTCCGTCAGCTCATCCGGAATCTTGGCCAAGTTGGCTTGCGCATTGGGAACCAGCAGATACTCCGCTTGCGCGCCATTGATGGTGTTGCCGAATTTCCACCCGCCGATCGGTCCCCCGCATTGCGACCAGTTTCCGCCCAGGCAGAAGTTGCATTGTCCGCAGGGGGTGATCGCGCCAACGAGCACGCGTTCGCCCACCTGGTAGCCGGTCACGCCGGGCCCAATCTCATGAATGACGCCTACTGGCTCGTGTCCAATCACCAGACCGGGACGCACCGGGTATTCGCCCTTCAGAATGTGCACGTCAGTCCCGCAAATCGTGGTGAGGGTAACCCGCATCACGACCTCTCCGTAGCCTGCCTTCGGAATCGGGACTTTTTCGACGGCGATATTGTTGGGACCATGGAAAACCAGGGCGCGCATCAACCCCGTGCCCTTGTTCTCGGAAAAACTGCCTCTCTCGACAGCACGATTCAAAGTTGCGGTTGTCATCTCTTTTCTCCCTCATGGAACAGAGTAGAAGCTCATGGCTTTGGGGGCAGTGACTCTCATCACCCTTCCGCGTGACCCCCCGCGCCTTCACATCGATTTTGCGAATGGCCTTCCGTGCTTGTTCGGGAACTTGCCGCAAGTGGCGCGCAATGCTACGGTTCAGGCTATGCCGGAAACCAAGACGCCTGCGGAGCCCCTCTTCACGGGCCGAGGCTCTGAAACCATCAGGCGACTGATGGAGGCGGTCCCCGATGCCATGGTGATCGCAGACGCCAAGGGAAGCATGGTCCTGGTCAACACGCAGGCAGAGCGTCTCTTCGGCTATCAAGCCCAGGAACTGCTAGGCCAGTCCGTGGAAATCCTGGTGCCGGAGTCCTTGCGGCACAAACATGTCCGGCACCGGGAAGAATTCCGCGCCGAGCCGCGAACACGGCCGATGGGCAGCGGCCTGGAGCTTTTCGGACGCCGCAAGGACGGCAGCGTCTTTCCGATCGAAATCAGCTTAAGCCCGACAGAAGACACGGATGGCTTTTTCGTGACCGCATCCATTCGGGACATTTCCGACCGTAAGAAAGCTCAAGAGGCTTTGCGACTGAGCGAGGAGCGATTCCGCCGGCTGGTGGCTGAAGTAAAGGACTATGCAATTTTCATGCTGGATCCGGCCGGCCGTGTCCAGACGTGGAATGAAGGAGCCGAGAAAATTAAAGGCTACCGGGCCGAGGAGATTGTCGGCCAGAATTTCTCGCGTTTCTACACGCCGGAAGATATCGAGCGTGGCAAGCCGGAGGAGAGCCTGAGGATCGCCGCATCCCAAGAACGCTGGGAGGACGAGGGCTGGCGTGTCCGCAAGGATGGCTCAACGTTCTGGGCGAGCGTGGTCATCACGGCGTTGCGCGATCAGGACGGAAAACTCCTTGGTTTCACCAAGGTGACTCGGGACATCACCGAGCGCAAGCGCGCGCGGGACGCCTTTCTCCTGGAGATTACCAACGCTCTGGTCTCGAACCTGAACATTCACCAGTTACTCTCGGCCATCTCTTCCTGCCTGCGCCAGATCAAGAAGTTCGATTTCGCGTCCGTGGCCTTATATGACGCGGAAACCAGGATGCTGAAGACGGAAGCTCTTGACGCTGAGACCGCGGAAGAGTCTTTGGAGGACGAGTTGATGTCGCCCACCGGCGATTCACCCGCCGCATGGGTCTTCAACACGCGCAAGTCGCTGCTGCTCGAGGGCAAGCCCCATGAAAAATGGCCCCACAAGATGCCGCCGGTACCGGCGGAGCGCGCCGTAAAGTCCGGCTGCTGGCTGCCGCTCGTCGGGCGGGAGGGCGCGCTGGGAACGCTGAATCTCCTGAGCAAAACTCCGGGAACGTTCACGGAGGGCGATCTCGTCCCGCTCGGCCAGATCGCAGGTCAAATCGCCCTTGCGCTGGATAACGCCATGGCCTACCAGCGCGTCTCGCAGCAGAAGGAGAGGCTCACCGAAGAAAAGCAGTATCTGCAGGACGAGATTCGGACGGAATACAACTTCGAAGAGATCGTAGGCCAGAGCCGCGAAATCCGCCGGGTCTTAAAACAGGTCGAGACGGTCGCGCCGACCGATTCAACCGTTCTCATTCTTGGCGAGACCGGAACCGGAAAGGAACTCCTGGCTCGGGCGGTGCACGATCTCAGTCCGCGGCGGGCCAAGACGTTCGTGAGGGTCAATTGCGCGTCGATTCCCGCAGGGCTGCTCGAAAGCGAGCTCTTCGGCCACGAAAAGGGCGCCTTCACCGGCGCCATCGCCCAGCGCATCGGCCGCCTCGAGCTGGCCAACCAGGGAACGCTGTTTCTCGACGAAGTGGGCGATATCCCGCTGGAATCTGCAAGCGAAGCTGCTGCGCGCGCTGCAGGAAAAAGAGTTCGAGCGCCTGGGAAGCTCCCGCACCCTCACCAGCGACGCCCGCATCGTTGCCGCCACGAATCGCGACCTGAAGAAAATGGTCAAAGCGGGTGAGTTCCGGCGCGATCTCTACTATCGCCTGAACGTTTTTCCTGTCTCCGTTCCGCCGCTCCGCGAGCGCCGCGAGGATATCCCGCTCCTGGTTCAATATTTCCTGTCGAAGTACTCCAAGCGCATGAAGAGGAATATCGAGACCGTACCTCCGGAGTCGATGCGAGCCTTGGTGAACTACTCCTGGCCGGGCAATATCCGAGAACTCGAGCACCTGATCGAACGCGCGGTGATCCTTTCGCCGGGAGGCACGCTCAGGCTTCCGCCCTTCGAGGTCGAGGAACCTGCCGAAGGCACTTCTTCCTCGCTTGAACAAATGGAGCGCGAACACATCCTGCGGGTGCTGCGTCGCGCCGGCGGAAAGATCGCCGGGCCGGGCGGGGCGGCCGAGCAATTGGGCATGAATCGCACCACGCTGAATTCCCGCATGCAGAAGCTCGGCATCACACGCAAAGACATCTAACCGAACGTCGTTCCTGGCTATTCTCCGAAGCTATTTTCCCCAACCTGTGTCCATAGCTAGTCCGTCCTGTGATTCATGTGCGGCGCACGGGTGACTGGCGACACTTCGTCATGTGACGGAGTTTCGTCAGAGCGAGCGCGGTTTGCGATGCACGCGGCGGCGACCCAAGAACAGCTAACACTATACTTTCCAATGTCTTATAGACAGCCAGATGGCCGGCGCCAGAATGGCACACCAACTGCCCTTAGTAAGGCGTGAGGTTGGAATAGACAGCGTGTTCAGAGTTACGACCATAACCGCAAAAGGTTCTCCGGTTCTGAAGCTCGAGGGCAAGCTCAGCGGGCCTTGGGTCGACGAACTGCAGAATTGCTGGAAAGAAACTGTTGCGGAAAGCACGCACCGGAAGGCCATCAAGATCGACATGCGGGGAGTCAGTTACGTAGACCATCGCGGGCAGAATCTTTTGCAGCGCATGGAACGCGAGGGCGCTTCTCTCGTGGAATGCTCGGATTTCATCCGTCAACTGCTCGACGCGAAGAACGGCCATCAGAAAACGGCACGAAAAATTACGAAGAAAACGAAAAAAGGAGAATGAACATGCCAGCACCCTACGGACTTGAGATCGTCGACAACTGCGCCACCTGCGCGTGGAAAAAAGACGGCTTCTTCTGCCAGCTTTCCGCACCGGCCGTGAAGTCCTTCGAGGAAGTGAAGTTCACGAGTTCGTATCCGGCCAACGCCGTTCTCTTTGTCGAGGGACAGGTGCCGCGCGGTGTCTATCTGCTGTGCAAGGGCCGCGTGAAGCTGACCATGACGTCTTCGGACGGCAAGAGCATCATCCTGCACGTAGCCGAAGCCGGCGAGCTGATCGGACTGCAGGGCGCGATCTCCGGCAAAGCCTACGAAGTGTCGGCCGAGACGCTGGAGCCTTGCCAAGTGAACTTCATCAAGCGCGAAGCGTTCGAGCGGCTGATGCGCGACCATCGGGATATAGGCGCTCACGTGACCGGACAATTCAGCAACGACTACCAGGCGGCCTGCGTTCAGATTCGCTCGCTCGGGCTGTCTCGCACGGCGGAAGAAAAAGTGGCTCGATTCCTGCTCGAGTGCGCGACGAGCAGGGCGCGAGACCAATCAGGGAATTCGCATGAACGTGGCCCTGACGCACGAGGAAATCGCGCAGGTCGTGGGCGTCTCTCGCGAGACCGTTACGCGCACCCTGAGCGACTTCCGGCAGAAGTCGTTGATCACCACCAAGGGGCCCAGCGTATTGATTCGGAACAAGCCCGGCCTCGAGGCGCTCGTCGCAGCTTGACGGCGGCCGGAAGGCTTGCCGAAGCGCTTTATGTGGCGGCCAACTCTTTGGTCGCCACCACCATCCGGGGATCGCTGACGCGATCGAGCACGAACCCAGCCTTGGCAGCGATCTTCTGCATTCCGAAGTTTTCCGCAACCATGAAGGCCACCAGACGAACGACTTTTTCCTGGCGGGCGACCTCGACCAGACGCTGCAAGATCGCGGCCCCGACGCCGCGCCGCTGAAAATCATCCCGCACCAGGACAGCCACTTCCGCATCGTCGCGGCCATGAGATTTGCTGAACCTGGCCACCGCGACGATCTCCTCGTTCTCCGCTCCGGTTGTTTCGGCCACCAGCGCCATCTCGCGGTCATAATCGATGAAGCAGATTCGCGTCAGGCGCTCATGGGCCACGCGGCGGTCCAACTTCAAGTTCTGCAGGTAGCGCATGTGCACTGTCTCCTCGGAAAGCTTCTCGTGGAAACGGACCATCTTGGGCTCATCTTCCGGGCGGATCGGGCGGATGCGAATCGTCGCGCCGTCGCGAGTGGTGAATGATGAGACGTACTGCGCGGGGTAGGGCCGAATCGCCAGCGCGGGCAGGTCCGCATCGGGAATAGCCGCTTCGTACAGCACGACGCGGGCGTCGAGCGCCAGGCAGCCCTCCGGCGAAACCAGCAGCGGATTGATATCGACTTCCTTGATGCGCCGCTGCTCGGCCACCATCTGGCTGAAACGCACCAGGAGCAGCTCGAGCGCCGCGAGATCGACGGGCTTGCGTCCGCGCACGCCCTGGAGCGCGCGGTAGATGAGAGTTCGCTCCATGAGACGCCGCGCGAGCGTGGTGGTTAAGGGCGGCAGCGCCAGGGAGCGGTCGCGAAACACCTCGACCAGTTCGCCTCCGGCGCCGAAGAGCAGCACCGGGCCGAACTGCGGATCGGGACTCGAGCCCAGAATCAACTCGTAGCCCTCGCGCCGGATCATCGGCTGCACGGTGACTCCGCCAAACGCCGCGAGAGAGCCGCGCTGCTCGAGCGCGGCGCGAATTTCGCTGAAGGCGGAGCGGACAGCTTCCGGCGTCGCCAAATTGAGCCGAACGCCGCCGACGTCGCTTTTGTGCGTGATCGTTTCCGAGTGCAGCTTGACGACGACGGGGTAGCCAATCCGTTCGGCGGCGGCGACGGCTTGCTCGGCGTCGCGCGCGATTTCCGTGGGGACGACCGGAATGCCGATAGGCGGCGAGGAGCTGCTTCGATTCCCACTCGGTGAGCAGCGTTCGTTTGGCATCAGCCGCTGCGCGCAGCAGTTCGGCGGCTCGCGGGCGGTCCAGTTGCGCTTCCGCGGCGGCGGGCAGCGTGGGTGTCTCGTTCAAGGCGCGGAGATTTTCGGAGTATTGCCACAGGTAGGTGAAAACGCGCGCCGCAAAATCCGGATACTCAAACGTGGGAATGCCGGCGCGGCTGAGCAACGCCACTCCCGGCTCCACGGACGTGCCGCCCATCCAGCTTGCCAGAACCGGAATGGCGGCTCGCTTAGCGCGGGCGGCAAGCTGTTCGGCGCTGCGCGCCGGATCGGTCATGCCCTGCGGGGCCAGAATCGCCAGCAAGCCATCACATCCCGGATCGCGCAGGACCGTTTCGACGGCGTCGCCATATCGAGACGGATCGGCATCGCCAAGAATATCCACGGGATTGCCGTGGCTCCAATGCGGCGGCAGCCGCGCGTTCAAGGCGTCCATCGTCGCGGAACTTAGCGCGGCAAGCTCGCCGCCTGCGCCGAGCAATGCGTCGGTGGCCAGCACGCCGGGGCCGCCGGCGTTGGTGACAATCGCCAGGCGGCGGCCGCGCGGACGAGGCTGCTTGCCGAGCACATCGGCCATTTCAAACAGCTCGGCAATGCGATCGACGCGCAAGACGCCGCAACGCCGGAAGGCCGCCTCCAGAACGTCATCGCTGCCCGTGAGCGCGCCGGTATGCGACGCAGCAGCTTTGGCGGCGGCAGCCGTGCGTCCCGCCTTGATGACGATGATGGGTTTGGCGCGGGCCACTTCGCGCGCGGCGGAAAGAAATTCGCGCGGATTGCCGATCGATTCCATGTACAGCAGGATGCTGCGCGTGTGCGGGTCATCGCCGAAGTAATCGATCAGGTCTCCCCAGCCAACGTCGAGCATCGAGCCGGTGGAAACGAAGGCGCTGAAGCCGACATTTTCCCGCAGGCTCCAGTCGAGGATCGCCGTGCACAGCGCGCCACTTTGGCTGAGAAGGGCGACTGAGCCTTCCAGGGCCATCGATTGCGCGAAGGTGGCGTTGAGCTTGGCGAAGGGATTGATCACCCCTAAACAGTTCGGCCCGACCAAGCGGACCTTGCCGCGCCGCGCCTCGGCGAGCGTCTCCTGCTCGAGCTGCGCGCCGGCCGCGCCAATCTCCTTGAAGCCGGCGGAGATGATGACCGCGCCTCCGACGCCTGCCTCGCCGCACTCGCGGATGACTCCAGGCACAGTGGCCGCGGGTGTGACCACCACGGCCAGATCCAGCTTGCCGGGCGCATCGGTCAGCGAGGGGTACGTGGGAACCCCTAATACTTCGCGGCGGTGCGGGTTCACACCGCAGAGCGCGCCGGGAAAACCGCCTTTGACGAGATTCTCGACGACGGTGCGCCCGACGCTGCCTTCGCGCTCGGTGGCGCCAATCACGGCGACGGACTTGGGCCGGAAAATGACGTCGAGCGGATTGGGCTCGCCGCGAAGAACATCGTGCGAGCGATCGGTGAGGAAATCGGGCGCGGCCGTCATGGTTTCCGACACTCGATTTCACTTGGCGAATCGGCTTGTACCACGCGTTGTTTGTGGAGAAGGCGTTTCGGAACGGATTGAAAATAAGAGGGTTGGAAGGAGGGGGGTATACCCCCCGGGCAAACTGCATGAATATCAAAATAAAGGGGTTGCAGCAAAAGGAAGTTGTATGAATATGAAAACAAAGGGCGAATGTTTTTGCGTGGTTGCAAGACAACTTTCAAGGCGGAATTCAATGACGTGAAGAACCAGTTTTCCGAATGCGAGGTGTCGGACGCCATCGCTTCGCTCTGAGCAGAGATGCAGTCCTGACCAACGGCCAGAACATCGTCGCGGAGGGACATCGCCGAGGGGTCGAGCGCCAACCACATGTCTTATTATAACATCCTCGTCAAACTATTTACTGACCAGTATTCGGGCGCCCGAGAGTGGCGGATGCGAAGTGCCGCGAGTGATCGAGCGGAACGGACCCAGGTTTCACAATTCGAAACCTGGGACACCCGCCCACCTCTTGCGTTCGAATCGAGCCGCGCTCACTTCTTCTCGGGCGGCTTGGCGGCGGGTTTGCTTTCGTTCGAAGCCGGGGCAGCTTCAGCCGGGGGCGCCGCGACGGCGGGCGTGGAAACCGGGGCGGGAACGGACTGCTCGCGCTTCAGCTCGGCGTAGTAGGCCGGGCGCGTTCGCCGCAGATGGTCGGCGGAGGTCTTACCGGTGATCCAGGCGGGGTCCATGGGGTAAACGTCCGGGTCAAAGACCACGGTGTACATATGCCAGACAAGAATCGAGCCGGTGGCCAGGATGGCTTCGTAGTAGTGCAAGGTGGTCGCGGCGTCGGAAACCCACTTGGGAAAAAATCGCAGCGTGAAATTATTGAACCACAGCAAAAAGCCGGTGGCGGTCATCACGGCGGTGCCCCAAAGAAACGCCAGGTATTCCATCTTCTCGACGTAATTGAACTTCCCGAAAACCGGCCGCGTGCCGAGCAAACCCAGGTTGTACAACAGCATGTCCCGCAAATCCCGTAGATCGGCAATTTGCGGCACCATGAACTTCAGGAACGCGCGATCGCGCCGGACAAAGATGAGATGTCCAGCGTGATAGGCCAGCGAAGCCAGGAGCACGACGGCGGCTGCGCGATGCACCGTGCCACGAAAGGCGAAGCGGCTTTCCCATTGCAAGAGCGGCTGCGCCCACCAGGAGTCCGGGAACTTGAGCGCGAAGCCGGTGAGCACCAGAACCGGAAAACTGGCGACGGTGAGCCCATGAGCGATGCGGAAATTGCGGTTCATCCGCACCACTTGCTCGCCTGTCTCGACGTGGCTCTCGCGATGAAGCAGCTTGCGCAGGAAATCGAGGAAATGGTGGAAGAACATGAATCCGAACGTGAGCGGAATCAAAATCCAGTAAAACCGGCGAATCCAGCGAACGACGGTGGATTCCTCCGCGCTGGCCGGCGCAATGTGCACCCTGCCAATGGCAAAATTCTGGCCGGCGTCCAGATGGCAGGCGCCACAGGTGCGGGCCAGATTCGCGGCGTTGACCGTCGAGCGTGGATCACTTGAAGGAAAGATGTTGTGCGCGCCGTGACAGGAGGCGCAATTCGCGAAGGTCTGCGCACCCGAGCGCGAGGCCAAGCCATGAAAACTGTCGGCAAAGGTGGGCACGCGATCGGCGGGGAGGTTGTAACGAGCGTTGATGCGCGCGTCGCCGTGGCACCGCCCGCAGGTAACGCTGGACACCCGAGTCGCACTGACCGTCGATTCGGGGTTGCTGGGCGCGAGGATCACGTGTTCCCCGTGGCAGTCCGTGCACACGGGAGCATCGGGCGAGCCGTGGGCCACGCCCTGGCCGTGGACGCTTTCCTTATAGACCGCCAGGATTTCGGCGTGGCAGGCGCCGCACGTGGCCGGCACTTTCCAGTGGTTGATTTTCGCGCGGGCATCTTGCGCGCCGAAAATTGCGTGGCTGTCGTGGCAATCCGAACAGGACGGGGCATTCTCGTTTCCCGCGGCCAAAGCCTGTCCGTGGACGCTCATTTCATAAGACTCGACCGGATGGGAGAACGGAATCTGGTGCTTGGCCAGGAAATCCGGGTTGGAGTGGCAGGATCCGCAAGTGGCCGGCAGGTTCTTTTTCGCGACGGGAGAAAGCGGATCGGAGGACGTCACTACCTTGTGAATGGGACCGTGGCAGGAGGAGCAGGAAGGCGCCTGCGCATCGCCGCTCGCCGCAGCCTTTCCGTGCACGCTGGAGAGAAAATCCTTAACCTGATCCGCGTGGCAGGAGGCGCATTGTTTGGGCGCGACCGTTGCTGCGGCTTTCGCGTCGTGCGCGGGGCCATGGCAGCTCATACATCCTTCGGAGCCGGAACCCAGGGCGGAATGAATGCTCGCCGCAAAGTCCGTGGCTTCCTGCGCGTGACACGAAGAGCATTCCACGCGGCGCACCTTTGCGGGATGGGGAAAATCGGTGATGTCCGTGTGGCAGGCGACGCAGGGCAAGGCAGCATGGACGCCGGCGTTGTGCTTCGCCGGATCGACGTAGACGCTGCGTCCAGAGTCGGATTTCAGGCCGGGCTGGCCGTGGCAGGTGAGGCAGGTGGCGTCCGGACCGGCGTCCTTGGCTTGCGGACGCGAGCTGGCTTGCGGAGCCAGCAGCAGGCTCGCGAGTAGCGCAAGAAGCCAGCACCAGGCGATGCTTTTTGGCATGGGCAGCGTGGCCAGGTTGGAGCGTTCAGTCTACTTCATACCCAGGTCCGCCAGCACCTTGGGATTCGGATCATCGACGGCCACGAGCGCATGACAGGTGTCGCAGTCGTTCGGGATGGTGCGGCCGTCGGCGGTGGTGTGGCTGCCGTCGTGGCAGCGGAAACACCCCGGAAAATCGGTGTGCCCGAGATTATTGGGATAGGTTCCCCAGGTGACGTTCATCGCCGGAAAGACGTTGCGCGCGTACACGCCCTGCACAGCAGTCACGGCGGAATCCACCAGGGCGCGCTGGCCGCGATATAGGTCGGGATAGGAGGAGCGGTAATAGTCATTCAAGCTCGAGGCAATGCCCTGCGCGGCGGCGTCACGATCGGGATAGGAGACCTTCAAAACCTCGACGGCCTTTTTCTTGATGAACGGGAGATTGACGCTGATACGGCCGCCGGCCATTTCTTCGTCCACCGCGCGCTCCGGCAATTCCAGCGAATGGGCAGGCCGGTTATGGCAATCCACGCAATCCATGGTGCGGTGTTCCCCGGCGCGCAACTGCTCTTCGGTGGGCTTGGTATCGCTGGCAATGAACTGATTGGCCTTGCCCGTGTTATCCGTGTAGCTGACCGCAGCAATCACCTGGCGGTGCTGGTCGGTCGAGATGTACTGGATCGGGTAGCGAAGGTCGAGGTGCTGGCCGTGAATTCCGACCGAGCCGCCCACGCCCTGGCCGCCGATCTTGAGCAAGAGCACGGTGGTCAGCGGCGTGTTTTTTTCGTCGTCGGAATAGCGCACGCGAACGACGAGCTTGTCACCGGTGAAGGCCTGCGGATTGTGGCACTGTTCGCAGGTTTCGCGCGCGGGGCGCAGTTGCTGCACGGGCGTGGGAATCGGCCGGTCGTAGGTGTGAAAGGTGACCGCGTAAACCTGGCGCAGGCCGGACAATTTGGATCGCGCGAACCAGCCCGCGCCGGGGCCAATGTGACACTCGACGCAGGCGACGCGCTGGTGGGGCGAGATTCTGGTACGCGGTGAATTCCGGCTGCATGACGGTGTGGCAGGTTTGCCCGCAGAAGCTGACCGAATCCATGTACTGCACGCCCTGATAGGAGGCGATGCTGATCAGCATCACGTTCAGTATCGTCAATCCCGCTGTCCAGGCGAAGGCATGGCGCACCGCAGCCACGCTGAAATCGGCTTGCGGG
Organism: uncultured Acidobacteriota bacterium; assembly: GCA_963702795.1. Taxonomy (GTDB): domain Bacteria; phylum Acidobacteriota; class Terriglobia; order Acidiferrales; family UBA7541; genus Palsa-189. The sequence goes on from CAVPDY010000004.1 coordinate 258,616, forward strand.
TAGACGGCGGGCAGTTCTCCGGCGGCGACCAGCTTGCGCCGGCGCAACAGCACGCCCAGCGGCATCAGCAGCAGGCCGATCACGAACAGAGCCGGGAAGAAGAGATAAAAAATCAGTCCGAGGTAGGGGTGGACCGCGCCACCGCCGAGGAGAACATCAAAAATCCAGAAGCCGATGAGCGTCACCGCGGAGCTAGTCGTAAGTGCCCCGCCAAGCAGCGTCAACGGATTCTGGCCGAGGAAGGCGGCAGGGCGCAGCCAAAGCGCGATTCGTTCTTGGATTGTCACAGGGCTCCGGGGAGACTGCCCTTCAGCCGGTTAGCGTGCGGCCGGCGTATTTGTTTCCTGCTTCGGCGGTCCAGACGGGGTCTCTCGCGAGCAGATCGCCGCCGCAAACGTTTCTTGCTGGACTATTTTGGGCCCAACTATTTCTTGCCCAACTCGCGGACGTAGGCCACCAATCCCTTGATTTCCTCGGGCTTCAAGGTTTTCGCGTACCCCGGCATCTTGTTCTTGCCCATGCCGATGACGGTGGCGAGATCCGCATCGCTTTCCTTTTGCACGTCGGGATCGTGAAAATCGCGGACCTTGAGGGCCTTGCCAACGGCCGTGCTGCCCGCGCCATCGGGGCCGTGGCAGCCAGCGCATTTCGCCTTGTAGAGAGCAGCGGAAGCATCGTCGGCGCGGGCCGAGAGGCCCAAAACCAAGCCGAGCGCGAGGATTGCAAGGAATTGCCCGCCCATTCGAATGAATGACTTTGCCATGTCACCTGTCTCCTTCACTTGACGGATAGATACTGCCGGGCCTGCGCGTTCAATTGTGCCCGAAACGCGCGGGTCCCGGCTAGAAAAGATAGCGCATCGAAAAAGTGAGGTTGCTGCCGTTGAAATCCTGCGACGGCAGGGGCACCAGTCCGACGGGATTGATCGGGCCGGGGCCGTGGGTGTCGTAGCCGTAGTAGTTCCAGGCCGTCTTGTAGGTCAAGCCCTTGTAGAGATCGATGGCCACGCTGAGGAAGGGCTTGAGGTAGGTGTAATCGAGCGTGCCCGAAGGCGCCAGGGCGCTCAGGAACGTGGTGTTGCCGCGCACGGCGCTGCCGTTATAGCCGGCGGTGAGGGCCAGGCGCTTGACGGGCTTGAAGCTGGCGTCGGCGTAGGCGAAGTTGTCGCGGCTGGCGTAGACCGAGAGCGTTCCCAGGGGCACGCCGGAGGCAACGGCCGCCGCAATGGGGCAGGGAGAATTGGCGGTTGTGAAGACGGTCGAGCCGTTGTCGACAAAGCAGATGTCGGTCTGGGTGTAGACGTCCAGGTAGCTGTAGCCGAAATCGACCCAGAAGTTCGAAACCGGGGCGAGGCTGACCATGGCGCTGTAGGCGCGCGTGTGTTCGACATTGTTCACGGTGTAAATGTTGTCGCGGTTCTCGCTGATGTCGACCGAGCCGTCGATGCTGGCCCAGGGCTTGGGGGTGTAGTGGCCGTGGACGCGGTAGCTCTGGACCTGGCGCGGGCTCACGGGGGTGAAGGAGTTGTCGTTGTAGCCGAGCAGGAAATCGGCATTGAGCCGGAGGGTGTCCAGGGGGCGGGCGTTCAATCCGAAGATGCCAGCGTTTTCGTGAATGTCGTAGGTATTGCGCTGCGAATTGTTGGTGGCTTCGGCGACGAGGCTGGTGGGCGTGCCTTCGCTGATGATGCCGGTGGTCGCGTTGTAGGTGCAGGCGGAGGGCAAGGCGCCGGACGGCTTCGAGGGCGCACAATCGCCGCGGGCAGCCCAATAGTAATTGCCGGCGGCCGTGCCACCGGGCTGAAGCAGGCCGGGAGTGCCGCCCGGACCTCCGGGAAGGTAGAGCTCGCCGGTATCCCAGGTGGCGCTGAAATCCTGGATGGTACGGGCTTCGAACTCATAGCCAACGTAGGCGCTGACCCGATGAGTGAAATCGTATTTGAGCTCGACACTGTTCGAGCGGCGGTTCTGCGACAGGTACTGGGAGACGAGCTCATCGGTCAAGTCCGCAGCGGCGGAGGAGGAAGTGGGCGAAGACGTAGTGTGCTGCGCGGTGTGCTGCGGGCAATTCGGCCCGGTGAACGGAGTGGGACAGATGGTGGCAAAGTTGGCCAGGTTGTACGGCGTCGGGATAAACGGAATCTGCAGCATGCCGTTGTTGGCCGCCGGATTCGGGGTGGCAAACTCGCTGGTTTCGGCCGTGGCCCACATGGACGGAATGCGGAAGTCGTCGTAGAAGAAATGATCGAGGACGTCGAGTTTGCTGGTGATGGCGTAGTCGCCCGACCAATTGGCGTTGGTGGAAACGCGATGGGCCCAGGCCGGGCCAGCGGTGGTGCTGCCGGCAGCGAGGGTTCTGCTGCCCCAGCCGGAGATGGCTTCGTCAAAGCCGTTCAGGACGTTCTGGCTCTCGCTGTAGCTGGCCGAAGCGCTGGTCTCGAAATGCTTGAGGTAGGAGGACTCGAAACTGAGGCGCTCGACCGGGAAGGAGGAGCGCGGGTCGTTGACCTGGCTGTACATCAGGTAGCCGTTGCAGGTGGGGCTGACCACCGGAGGAGTGATGGACGCGGCCGAGCAAGGCGTGGAGCCGTTCGAAACCATGCCCAGATCAACGGGTACGCCGTTGGCGAGCTGATAGCCGAAGTCCTGGTCAAAGGTATGGTTGTTGATGTTGGTGTAGGTCAGCAGCTCATCGAACGAGAGGGTAGTCTTGGGCAGGCCGCGATAATCGAGGCCGAAGCGGTAGGAGTTGGTGACTTCATCGACCAGCTCGGTGAGCAGCGGCTCGGTGCCTCCCTCGATGGTGCTGGAGGCGGGTCCGGTGTCGGTGTTGCGTGAGTAGCCCACGCGGAAGCGGAGCCGCGACTGCGGGAACAGGGTCAGGTCATAGTCCTGCATCTTGCGGGACAAATCCTGAGCCTGCGGCGAATTGACGATGGACAAATTGGGGATCGGGCCGGTGGTGGGATTCAGGGGATTCGCGAGCAGGCTGTAGTTCCAATAGTCCTGGTCGCGGCGGAACATGGCGCGAAAGTCATACCACTTGTTTTTCTCGACGCGCAGGCGGGAGATGTCGTTGGGATCGCCGCCGTAGCCGGAATTGACGAAGGAAAGGCTGTCAAAAAAGATGCCGCGGTGATCGACCGAACGCATGTCCAACGAATAGTCAAAGAGCCGGACTCCGCTGGTAAGGTTTTCAAAGGTGTCGTAGTTGTTGAGATTGCCGTTGATCAGGCTCTGCCGATAGCCGAACTCGAGCGACTCGCTAACGGAATAGTCGCCGGCCGTCTTGCTGGTCGATTCGCTCGAGGATTCGGCGGCGGGCTGGGACTGGGTTTGATCCTGGGCCGCTGGCCGCATGGGGCCTCGCGAGCGCGAGTGCCGCGATCAGAAGCAGCAGCCCGGCGTTGCGGAAAAGTGCGCCCGTCGTCATCGGATTGGCGGCCGTGCCGCCGTTTGCCACACAGCCGAATCGCTTGCTTTGGTTCGAGTGATCTCTGGTCATGGCGCGCCCTCTACTTGAAGAACGTGTGGTCAACGTTCGATCCGTGAATCTGCGTGTGGCAGAGCGTGCAGGCCTGATATTGGGTAGCCTGGTTGTGGAAGGAGGGCGCCCCGGGTGTATTGGCAAAAGCCGATGAGTGACAGCCCAAGCACAACAGGTTCACGTTGCTGGTCTTGAGCATGTGGACATTGGGTGAGCCGTGCGGGGTGTGGCAGGACTCGCAGCCTTCGACCTTCACGGGCTCATGCTCGAACACGAATGGACCGCGCTTATCGGCATGGCAGGTGTAGCAAACCGCATCCTGCGCCGCTGAGGTGCGCACCTGCCTGGCTTCGACGGCGCCGTGCGGGTTATGGCAATCGCTGCACTGGATCAGGCGTTCGTTCACGCGGTGGTGAAAAGGCATCTGGAACTGCGTCTTTTGCTGCAGGTGGCACCCGTAGCAAAGCTCCGGCTCGGCCTTGACCAGCAGAAACTCCGGCTGGGTGGCGTGATGCGGCGAATGGCAAGAGATGCAGCTCACGTCGTTCTTGGTGTGAACCGAATTGATCGCATTCATGTGCTGAGTGCCGCCAGCATGGCAGGTCAGGCAACGATCGTTGATCTCCTTGGCCGAGGCCTTCTGGAAGGTGAATATCTTGGTGACGTCGCCGGCGCCGGCCACGTGCGCCGCTCCGGGGCCGTGGCAAGCCTCGCACCCCTGGCGCGAGGGACCGCCCTTGGTATCGAGGGTAGTCTTCCAGTGGGGGGTCTTCTCCCAACTGTTGTAAAGGTCCTCGTGGCAGGCCTTGCATGTCTCCGAGCCGACGTAATCGGACGACGCGGCGCTCTGTGAACTGTCCGGCGCGTTCGCGGCGGACGAATACCCCTGACCGGATGCCTTCGGGCCATCCTGCGCGCGCACCGAAATCGACAGGCAAACGAATGCTCCGAGGAGCGCGGCAAAAAAGAATACACGTCGAGCCCTACAAAGACTCATACTGCCTCCTGCGGCCAGGCTCTTGAAAGAGAGTTCTATTTCGTCGGAAGGGGTAAAACTCGACGGCCAGCACGTTACCTCATGATTGCTTAGCCTGTCTCGGACTACCCATCCGAATCGTGCCCTATGAGTAACAAGAAGTCGCGCTCGGCCCTGGGCTGCGAGCAGTAAGGTATGTCTGGTCTGAAACTTCGTCAGCGCGGTTGCCCCGAACGGGCTGAGCGGTTCAAAGGGCTGGCTGCGTGGGGAAGTCGGCGCCGACGACTTACCCATATAGAAAACCCTGTATATCCTGCTTCACCCGAGATCACAAGTAGCAAAAGTGGAAATTGACGGCAAAATAATGATGTGCCTGAGTGGAATTTTCAATGCTCCACTCCGCTCATCGCTGCGCCTTCTCACGCCCGGCCTTCTCGCACAGTCAGCACTGGGCAAGCCGCGCCGGAGACGACGCCGTGGGCCGTAGCCGCAACTGCGTGGGTAGCCGCTCCCACGTGTCCAGCGGCCGAACGCACCCCCAGGACGATCAAGTCGGCATGCTTTTCGGCGGCAACCTCCAGAATGCCCGCGGCGGGCACTCCGGATCTGACATCGCATTCCGGGCGGCACCACAACTCGGCATCCGCCGGAACCAAGTGCCGCAGATTGCTGGTCCAGGCTTCGACGACGTGCTCCGTGTACGTTTCCCTCTCTCGATCCGGTGGGACAATATGCACGAGCGTCAGCCGAGCCTGAAATTCCTGCGCCAGCGACAGCGCATACGGCGCCGCCAGCGACTGCGGATTGAGGTCGGTAGCGAAAATGATCTCCTTGAACTCGGCCTCGTGGGGCGCTTGCGCTGAGACCCGCGGCCCGATGGTGAGCACCGGGCATTCCGCCTGGCGGAAAACCTCTTCGGCGACCGAGCCTATGAGCAGCCGGCCGATGCCGGAACGGCCGTGCGTGCCCATGACCAGCAGGTCCGCGCCGGTCTTCTCGATCAATTCGGAAATGACGTCCCCAACCAACCCGTGCTGAATGACAACTTCATGCGGTAGCCCGCGCAGCCGCTGGTCCAGATCATTCATCTGCAGACTGGCGGCTTCGTCGAGCGCCTGTTGGCTGGCGCCCCAAGCCTCCGGAGGAACCATGCGCGTTTCCAGGGGCGAAATCGCGTGGGCGACCGTCAACATCGAGCCGTAGCGCCTGGCGATACTCTCGGCAAAAAGCAGAGCCGCCTGGGAAACGGGCGAAAAATCCGTGGTGAAAAGGACGTTCTTCAAAGCGATCTTGGTGATTGGTTCGCTCAGCTTCATGGGCCACCTCGTAAGCAAGCTCATTGTTCAGCAGAGCATGGTCACGACTCTGTGACCTGGATCACGTGAAGGTGTGCGCCACGTGTTTCCGGCGTGCGCAAAGGCAAAGGAATATAATGGCGGTATGCAGGAATCGCACTCACGCGAAGGAGGGACGGCCAGGCCGCCCATAGTCCGAGCGCTGAAGGACGCGTTCTGGCAGCGCTGCCCGAACTGTCACCGGGGCCGGCTTTTCCGCGGCTGGCCCAACCGCATGTTCCCGCGCTGCCCCGTCTGCGGCCTTTCGTATTTCCGCGAATCCGGTTACTACCTCGGGGGGATGATCCTCACGTATATTTTTGCCGTGATGGTGCTGATCCCGGTCTATCTCGCCACTCTTCTGCTGCCCGGCCTGCCGGTCATTCCGCTGTCCGACAACAAGAAATTCGTGTTCTGGCTTCTCTTTACGCTCCTGCTGAGCATCTTGTTCGTGCGGCCTGCCTATAGCCTTTGGCTGGCTTTGGACTTCTGGGTGGAACCCTGGACGCCGGAAGAGCTGAAGTAAGAGCCGAAACGCTCAGGCCTTGCGGTCAAAGGCAGCGCGAATTTCCGCGATTGGCTGGGCCTTCCAAAACTGTCCGAAATTTTCCAGAGAAGTGAACGAGCGGCTGTCCATGCGGTCGATATACAGGCGCCCGTTGAGGTGGTCGATCTCGTGTTGCAGGATGCGGGCGTACCAACCGGAAGCCTCAATCGTTTTTCGTTTGCCGTGCTCGTCCAGGCAGGCCACGCGCACGCGGCGAGCCCTGGGCACGAGGGCCGTGAACCCGCCCAGGCTCAGGCATCCCTCGTAGAAGATGACGCTCTCGCCGGAAGCTGGCTTGGGAACAGCACCCTGCGCGCTGCGCGAGGCGTGCGCAACGTGGGTCTCCCCCATGATGACCGGATTGATGAGCACGTGAAATGGGATTGGCTGCCTCTCGCGCTCGGAAAGCTGCTCGTCGGGAATCTCCTCGAGGTATTCTTCACGGTCTTCAATCACCGCGATCTGCAGAGGCAAGCCGATCTGCGGAGCGGCGAGGCCGACGCCGGGAGCATCGTGCATCGTCTGCCGCATCTTATCGATCAGTTGCCGGATCGGGCGGCTGCGAATTTCCTCCGCAGTCAGCGCCCGGGCGGGTTGCCGCAGCACCGGGTCTCCCACTTGGACAATCGTCAAGCCCTTTCGCCGCACGCGCGGTGTCCTCCGACGCCCCAGTGTACCCGATCTACGCGGGCTGCAAGTGCAGCCCCGACCCCTAATCTGCACGGGCTGTTTCGATGGACGGCGCGCCGTACCGCGCCAAGGGGTAACTATTTAAGTACTAGATGTCTCTGATGGCAAAAAGTAAATGTCCAATTGTGCGCCGCAACTGGCAAAGGCTCTTGAATTTGCGGGCAACTGTGCCAAAGTGAAACATGCCCTTCCAATCGTCCTTCCGATTGCCAAGGCGTCTGGCTCTTATTCTAATTTTTTGTCGGGTGCATTTGAATGTCCGGAACTTCGATGCGTGATCCCAGGTGGCGCCGCTTGGCGCGCTTGCGGTTATATTCCAATACGTCCTGTATCGTGGCAATCGTCGTAGGCTGCCTCATTCTCTGCGGCTGGATGTTTCATATTGAATCTCTAAAGTCTGGCCTTCTAGGATTTGGGGCCATCAAAGCAAATACGTCCCTAGGCTTGATATTTTTGGGAGTGTCGTTGTGGCTGCTGCTCCCCGACCCGCCTCGCAGGTCCCGCCGCTATTGGGGCTTATTCTTTGGCGCCCTGGCAGCTTCCCTGGGTGCAATGACCCTCTTCGAGTACATCTTTCGGCTGGACTTGGGTATCGACCAACTTCTCGTCAGACAGGACGCCGGCGCAATTGCGACGGACTACGCTGCGCGTATGTCGCCCGTGACGGCTACCACTTTATTGGCGTTGGGCCTGGCTTTGCTCCTGCTGGATGAGGAGACAAGGCCGGGCAGACGGCCGGCACAGGTGCTTACTCTTTGGGGCGCGTTCGCGGCCGTGATGTCGTTGAGCGGTTACATCAATGGCGCGGAGGCGACCTACAAGTTCTTCTCCTTTACACCAACGGCCGTGTACACGTCACTGGTTCTGTCGATGATGAGCGTTGCCATTCTCTTCGCGCGTCCGCGGGTGGGAATCGCGGGCGATTTGACGGGAAGATTGATGGGAAGTGAGATGGCGCGCCGTTTCCTACCCGCCGTGGTCATCGTTCCGATCCTAGCGGCCTGGTTACGGATGCGAGTACAGCAAGCCGGCTGGGCGGGAACCGAATTGGGCCTGTCGTTGAATGTGGCCCTGAACGTCGTGAGTTTGTCTCTCGTGGTGTGGCTCAGCGCCCGGCAATTGAATACCGCGGAAGACTCTTTGGAGAAAGTGCGAGAATCCAGAAACCTCCTCTACGATGCCTCTCTCAAGGACGAACTGACCGGACTGTACAATCGCCGGGGGTTCTTGACGTTCGCCGAAGAGCAAGTCAAGCTGGCCTGTTCGGGCCGCAGGGAACTCTTGGTGGTTTTTGCCGACGTGGATGGGCTAAAAGCGATCAATGACGGACACGGACACGCTGAAGGAGATCAGGCTCTCAAAAAGGCCGCCGAAGTGCTTCTCATGGTGTTTCGCGATACGGACCTGGTGGCGCGCCTGGGAGGCGATGAGTTCGCAGTCCTGGCTCTGGATTGCTCTCCGACAGGCCTGGTAAGAATTAACGCTCACCTCGAAAAAGTGCTCCGCGCCGTCAACGATCACGATGGCCCCTGGAAGTTGTCGATTAGTATTGGAACCGTCCACGTGGATTCGAAGCATCAAGTTTCGATCGGTGAACTGCTCGGCAAAGCCGATACGATGATGTATGAACGGAAACGGGAAAAACGGGAATCGCTGGCCGCGGCATGGAAATGACGGTGACCAGAGTGTTGCGCCCTGAACTAGGTTCGAAGATCGCGAAGCTCGGTCTGTGGCTGGGCCTCGGGTGTCCACTGTGCTTGCCATTCGCAAGTATCGCGCGCGCACAAGACCCGCCGCATTACCAGCTCGATCCTTCCTGGCCCCAGGAACTGCCGAACCGCTGGATCACGGGAAATATCCACGGCGTGGCCGTGGACAAGGATGATCACGTTTGGGTCCTTTCCGCTCCCCGCACGGTCCCCGCGGATCAAGCGGGTGCTGCGCAAACGCCGCCTCGCTCGGCATGCTGCATCCCTGCCCCGTCGGTGATCGAACTCGACGCCGCCGGCCGCGTGATCAAATCCTGGGGTGGCCCAGGCTATTTGCCCGACTGGCCGACGGACGACCACGGCCTGTGGGTCGATAAGGAAGACAACATCTGGATCGCCGGAAACTGGTTTGCCCAGTTCTCCTTTACCGTTGGACAGCCCCCGGATCAGACGCTGCCCTGGGATCGCCAGGTGCTCAAATTTTCAAGCGACGGCAAGCAACTCCTGGAAATTGGCCATCCCACCCGGATGCCGGCGAACAATCAGGACACCAGCTTCCTGGGCGCGCCCAATGCCATGACGGTGGACGATGCCGCTCACGAGGTCTACATCGCCGATGGCGCCATGAACCGGCGCCTGGTTGTGTACGACTCGGTGACAGGCGAGTTCAAGCGCGGCTGGGGAGCCTATGGCATGCCGCTGAGCGACATCGATAACGGACGGGCTGCCGCGTACAACCAGGCCGATCCTCCGCAGAAGCAGTTCCGCGGGCCCATCAACTGCGTGGCCATCTCCGTCGATGGGTTGGTCTACGTCTGCGACCGGGGCAACGACAGAATTCAGGTGTTCACGAAGGAAGGCAAGTTTGTGAAGGAGTTCGTGGTGCGCGCGGAAACCCTGGGCACCGGCTCGACGTGGTCGGTCGCTTTTTCGCACGATGCCAAGCAGAAATACCTGCTGGTCGGCGACGGCGAGAATGGCGTGGTCTGGGTTCTCAACCGCGATGACGGCGTCGTGGTCGCGCCCTTTGGCCGCAAGGGCCATTACGCCGGCCAGTTCGATCTCCTGCAATGCCTGGCCATGGACTCCCAGGGAAACCTGTACACGGGCGAGGTGGCTCCGAACTCCCGCGTGCAGAAGTGGGTCCTGACGAAATAGCTGCCGCCCGGCTACTCGGCGGCCTTGCTGGCCAGCGCTTCCACGACGGCTATATTCTGCAACAGTGTTTGCGGCGCGCCGTGGCGCTCCAGCAGATACGCTGGGCGATTGTAGGAAACCCAGACCTTCCCTTGGTCGTCCTCGGAAACCAGAATCTTGAGGGGCAGGTCCAGCGCGATGCTGGGCGCGGCGACCATCAGAGGCGTTCCAGCTTTCGGGCTGCCGAAGATCAGCAGCTTGGCCGGGAGCATCTTCAGCCCCGCCTTTTCGGCTTCTCCGCTGTGGTCAACAAAGGCAAATAGCGTGACGCCCTTCGTTTGCAGAATCAGTTTCAGGCGCTCCACGGTTTCATCGACGGAGTGATGGCTGGGTATCCTGGCGATGCCATTGTCTGCGGCTGGCTGCGCTTGCACAGGTGCCTCCTCGCGACTGCTGGAATCCGAAGTTGTCGAGCTGCGCACGGAAACCAAGTAGGCCGCCATGGCCACGCCGACCAACGCAAGAATCACAGCGACCGCGATCGCTTGCGCGGAAGGACGAGAGTGCGGCTCCTCGCCCAGGTTCATTTCCCGGATCAATAGAGAATGGCGCCACGCGGAAAAAAGATTCACCGCGACGCCCATGGCGATCAGCGCCACACCGAACCAAAGCGACAACCCGTAAGGCTGCAGCGAAGGAACGCGCTGAACGACCTGCAGCTCTTGCAAAAAAAGGCCGAAGCGGGCGACGACGAAACCGAATCCCATCAGGGCGAGGCCCGTGCGAATCCACGCCAGCAACGTCCTCTCGGCGGCCAGGTAATCGCGCAGATCAGCCTTTGGTTTGGTTTCCGATCGCTGGTCCATTTTTTGCCTCACGCGTGGGACCGCCGGTGACGCCGCTTCGTCGAGCGCTCCGAGCGGCCCCCAGCGCGAAGCCGGTACGATCGCTGCTCTTCGACGCTTCTAGCTTTGCCCCGCAGCGGCCCTCGAGAACAGCTCTTTTTGCCGCCGCTCCATCTCTTCCGGAGCTACGTCTTCGATGTGCGTCGCCAGTCCCCACTGTTGCCCGAAGGGATCGGTGATCTTGCCATAGCGATCGCCCCAGAACATATCTTGCAATTGCATGTCCACGCGAGCGCCGCCCATCACGGCGCGGTTGAAGATCGTGTCCACGTCCGGCAGGTATACGTGCAGGTACATCGGATTGCTCTCTCCGGAAGCCGCCGTGTGCGGCCCGGTCTTGCTCATTGTGTCGTTGACGAAGATTCTCGTGTCACCGATCTGCAGCTCGGCGTGCATGATCTCGCCGTGCGGACCCGGTATTCGCGATAGCTCCTTGGCGCCAAATACTTTGATGTAGAAATCGATGGCTCCGGCAGCATTCTTGCAAACCAGATTGGGCGTAAGAGTGTGAAATCCTTCGGGAACTGGCTTTACCGACATAGAGGCCTCCTGTGTGTAAGTTTCCAGGCTGGGGTTCGGTGCGAAAAGTCACCCGCTGCAGAAGCGGGCAGGGGGATTCTGCTCCCGCCGAGATTGCGGTGTCAACCCTGGCTTGTGAACCGCAATTTACAGGCACCACGGGATTGTGGGAGAACCCTGTGAGTGAGCGCGCGCGGCGGCAGGCGTTTACGGAAGGCGCGCCAGCTCTTTCTGATACAGCGGGTTGTTCGGAAACTCTTGGGCGAGGTTGCGCAACAGCTCTTTTGCGCGATCGGGGTCCTTATCTCTAAGTGCGGCCACCGCCAACAAAAGCTGCGCGAACGGCAGCAGGTAGTGCCCTTTTGCGGCGGTCAATTCGAGCGTGTGGATTCCGCGGTCCTTGTCGGCTTCCGCTCCGTAGAGGCGCAGGACCCAGCGTTCCGGAGCGGGGCGCAAGCCTAGAAGGTAGTTCTCGACTCCGACGGCCAGGTACGCGTCGTAGCAGTCGGGCGCCGCGGCGAGGAGCTTTTCGGCCAGCAAGCCGCCATTTTTCGTGTAGTGCAGCGCCTCCAGATTTCGCTTTTCGATCATGGACAAATAATCGGCCTGCAGCCCCGAGTCGAACACCTTGGCCAGAAGGGCGTTCCGGTCGCTGGGGGAATGCTGCAGGACGGCATCGGCCTCGCGGTTGCTTTCCACCAGGTCCCGCTCGAAAGCCTCGCGGATCGCGGGGTCGGCATCCGGTCTCTTGCGCTCCTTAAAAAGCTGATCGTCCACAAACAGCTCGGTTTGCAAGACGTCGAGGCGATCGAACTCGCTAAAGAGGTAAGCGGCGGCATCCGAGGTCGGTCCAAAAGGATCGCCCGGATGCAATTGCTCGTAGCCCTGAATCGTCGCGTGCGCCTCGCCGAATTGCAGGTTATACATCTGGCGGTATGCCAGATCGAGGGGATCGCTGGGCGAAAGGGACGCGCCCGCAGGGGTCCAGACCATCTGCGCGAGCACAAGAAGCAATATGGACGCGGCCGGAAAACTCATGCGACGTCTAGCGAACTCGGAACGAATTGGACTCCGACTTCATACTAAGATGCGAAATCACGGCGACAGGGTTGCGACCGCTTGGCGGTCATCGTGGCCCTAACGGCCAATTCTCAGAACACGTAGTTGACGTCGAATTGCAGCCGCTTGAGCAAATCGATCGGCGGGTTCGGGTTGCCGAAGTTCAGCGGCCGTCCGAACAGGCCGATGAAGTCGAAGATCACGTTGTTCCAGGCCGTGTAAAACACGCTGATCCGATGCTCGGTCACGTTGCTTCCCTGGTAGATCTGATTGTAATTGAGATTGGAGAGCACGGCCTCCCGCTCGATGAACATGTGCGTATAGCCAAACTGCACATCGTGCTTCTGCAGGATCCGGCCGACTTCCGCCTCGGCCCAATAAGCGCGGCGCTGGCGCGGGTCGCAGGGAAAATTTGTCAATTGCGAATAGGTTGTGCTTGGGGTATCCGCGGGCGCGCGCAAAATGTTGTTCTCATTAGCGCAGGCTCCCATATTTTGCACGTAGTCGCCGATGAGCGCGACCGGCCAGCGCTCGGAAGCCGTCTTCACGTCGAAGCGCGCCAGCGAATCGAGCAGATCGAACTTGGAAGCGAATTGCGCGTTCTGGATCGAAGTCACGCCGGTGGGAAGCCCGGTCCCGTTGACGGTCACCACCGATGTCGCGGTGGTTGTCACGATCGAATTCTGTGGTGTTCCGCCGCCACCCGTCAGCGGCAGCAAACCGATCAGCGGCGTGGCTGGGTTTTTCGCGTTGGCTCTGGCCAGCGCGAAGGCTATGGGATCGGCGTTGTGAAAATTGTAGAAGCCGGTGTACGCCGTGAGGTCCAGCCAGCTCGCCAGTCGCCAGGCCGCCTGAAACTGCGCGCCGTAGGTAGCCGTCTGCATGAGGCTTCTGTTTTGCAGGGACACGCCAGCCACTTGAGCAAACGGCAACTCCAAACCGACCACGGCGACGCGCTTGAGCACTGGAATGGAGTGCAACTCGAAATTGAGGGTTTGGGCAAACCCTTCGGGGTTGAGGTCCTTATCCCAGGTCAGCTCGGTGTTGTACCACGAATAAGCAAACTTTCCGGCCACCAGCTCGAGCGGCTTGAACCGACCCGGGTGGTAATCGATGAACACGCGGTCGAGGGCGATCGGTTTCCGCGCGTAGAATCCGGTAAGCGTTTGATTCGTGGACGTCGGATCGTTGATGTTGCCGGAAGCGAGCGTGAATCCCCCGGAAATATCATCGGTGACCTGGAGGTCGACGTTGAATCGCAGCCGGTAGTTCTGCAGGTTTTGATCCAAGGAGTGGTCGCTGGGGCCGCCGTAGAAGGCGTCCTCGCGGAGGCGAAAGTCTCCGCTAAAGGTCAGCGGACCCAGTTTCTTCAGCCCTCGCTCCAGCTCGCTCAGCCGCCGGTCAACGTTCCCCTGCCTGGAAGCTTGCACTTGGGCAATGCTGGCTGGCGCAGCCCCCGCGGCCGGCGAGGCAGGTGCAGGAAGCAGAACAGTCGAGGAGAAGCGGGAAGACGGACCGGGCGTCAACGATTCGGCCGCCTCGTCTGGCGCAGACGACGCGGCTGACCCGGCTAGCAATTCCGATTCGAGCTTGGCGATGCGTTCCATTTCGCCCTTGACCGCCTTACGCTCGTCTTCGAGTTCTTGTGTACGTTCGTCGAGGCGCTGGGCCTGAGCCTCCACGGAATCCTTTAGCTGTTGTAGCTCGACGAGCAGAGGCGCCAACGTTTTGGGAGAGGACGCCCTGGGTTCGGTCTCGATGGGTGCAGCCAGACCATTGAGAGGTTGCGGAACTTCGGCCGAACTAGTCGCTCCGTCGCCCGCGAAAAGGGCGGCCGGGCACATTGTAGGGGCACCCGCGAGGAGTAACACCGCGACTGCGAAATGCCGTTTCCGATTCAAGTTGCCTCTGCCACCTGGCGCCATGTCGATCTCCTTGGTTTCGCGCAGTCTTAAAGGACCCAGAAAACAAAAAACCCACCGGCCAGTCGCCCTGGCGGTGGGTTTCGGAAACGCTGAACTACGACCTCAGTCTAAATCTTCAGCCTCCTTGCGCCAGTTGACACACATGCACACACTCCACAACACAAACAGAATTGCGGGGATGTGCGGCGCAGATTCATCCCGGCCAGAATATACAACAGGGATACTCATTGCAAGCCGAGCGTCCAGGTTCAGCAATGGAGGCGACGGATTCCGGATTCACCTAAAATTGGGCCCTCGAATGCCGATGTCTCGGCTCGAGGGTAATCTCCTTGTTCCATCCCGAGTACGTCCTTCTAAGTAGTTGTAAAGTAAGCCACATAGATAGTGAGCGGGGCAAATAAAGCAGATCAGGCTGGGCTCGGGGCCGTATGGCAAGTAATGTAGAATTAACATTGCTGTCACAGTAGGTTCAACCCCAGCAAATAAAGTGCGCCTTCCGCTAAGCCCTTCGGCACGCGGATGCTTCTAGTGTCCTCGTTTGAGTTTAATCAGTGGGTCATTCAGCAGGTCATTTCTTAAGGAGGAGTGAATGCGAGCATTAGCGGGGTGGGTTCTAGCACTAAGTCTGGTCGCCTCTCCGGCGCTAGCGGCGGGCAGTGGGGACGCCAACGGTGCGGGAAGCGGCGCAAGCAACGGTGCGACAAGCACCACGAAGGACAATTCGGGAAGTACCGCTTCAGCGACGGCGAACGCTGACGCATCGAGCCTGGAAACGGAGATCGGCGATCTCCGGGATCTGATCGACTCTCAGGCCAACCAGCTGGAAAAACAGAACGATAAGCTACAGCAAGAGCAGAAGAAGCTGGATACGCTCGAGGAGCAACTGAAAGCTTCGAGCACAGATCGCAACAGCGGTTCGTCCACGCCAGCGTCCGCGGTGAGCGTTACGTCCAGCGCGCCGGCGAGCAGCCCGGTGGCAACCGCAACCGCGACGATGCCAACCATTCCAGCCGCATCGTCCCCGGCCCCGGCGCCTGCCGCCCAACCCCAGCAAGGGAACGGCGCTCCGCCGCCCTCGCCTCTCTTCTTCAGAATCGGCAGCGCGACGTTTACGCCCCTCGGATTCATCGATTTGACCGATGCCTGGCGTTCACCGGTTGTCGGCAGCGGCATCGGCACCAACTTCGGATCGCTGCCCTACCGGATCGCCGGCAACTTCCCGGGATCCGGGCTCACCGAAAATCGCATGAGCCTGCAGAACTCCCGAATCGGTGTCCGGATCGACTCAACGGTTTTTGGCGGCCAGGCAATCGGCTACCTCGAGACGGACTTCTTGGGCAACGCCCCCACCAACATCAGCGTTTCCAGCAACTCCGCCGTCCTTCGGCTCCGCGTGTTCTTTCTTGACTACACGAAGGGCAAAATCGAAATCCTAGGCGGGCAGGACTGGAGCATGCTGACTCCAAACCGCAAGGGTATCGACCCCATCCCCGGAAACATCTTCTTCTCCCAAGACATGGACACGAACTACCAAGTGGGCTTAGTTTGGGAGCGCACACCGCAGTTCCGGTTCATCTATCACGCCAGCAAGGCGGCAACATTCGGCATCTCGCTCGAGAACGCCGAGCAATACCTGGGCGGCGGCAACGGCGCCAGCAATTCGCCTGTCACCCCGGCCGGCTTCAGCACGGGCCAATTCGAAACGGGCGGCAGCGGAGTGAACATTCCGAACTTGATCCCGGATATCGTCGTCAAGGCCGCATTCGATCCGATGGTGATGAAGCGAAACTTTCACTTTGAAGTGTCGGGCCTGTTCAAGGAATTCAGGGCCAATACGTTCATCTCCTCCAGCAACACCAGCATCAACAGCAAGGCTAGCGGCGGCGCGGTTTCAGCGAACGTCAATCTGGAGATCTTCAAGAATTTCCACCTGATTGCGAACTCGTACTGGAGCGATGGCGGCGGCCAAAAGATCTTCGGCTTGGCCCCCGACGTCGTGATCCACGCACAGGCCGACGCAACCTCGCCGTTCACCATTTCGCCTGTGCACTCCGGGTCGGGCATTGCCGGCGCGGAGTGGCAGGTGATGCCCAAGATGATGATTTACGGATACTACGGCGGCGTGTACATCAGCAGGGACTTCTTTGCGTGCGGCGCCAGCACCTGCGGCTATGGTGTTCCGGCTTCCGACGGCATCTCACAGAGCGCTGCGTACGGCCAGAACCGTGTCGTCCAAGAGGGCACCATCGGCTTCGTTCCCGTCTTCTGGCGCAGCCCGAACTACGGCGCTCTCCAGCTCATTACGCAGTACTCGTACTTGAGCCGAAATCCGTGGTCGGTTGTGTCCGGAGGCCTTACACCCCGGGTGGCGCATGGCTCGATGGCCTTTGTCGACCTGCGTTACGTCCTGCCCTAGTCACGCAGTCAAGCCTGCACCGCTGTAACGAAAGTGGCGCTCCCGAGGGAGCGCCACTTTTGTTTTTGTTAGCTGCCTGCTGCCAGGGCGGAAATCTCATTGACGGAATGATCCAAAGAGGTTTATCTGTTTCACTCCAGACGAACCGATGAAATCCGACAAACTGTTTTCGCCGCGCGAAGCCGCCCAGGTTCTGGGCATCAGCTATCCCACGCTCAAGCAGTGGATCTACAAGGGGAAGATCCGCACAGCCAAGACGGCCGGCGGCCACCATCGCATCCCGGAGCGGGAGATCGATAAGTTCCTCTACCGGGCGACCGAGACCGGCGAGGTGAGCGAGCGCCGCGGCAATTTCCGGCGCGTCAGCGGGCGCAACCAGCTCGTCGGCCGCGTCACCGACGTCAAGATCAGCGGCTTGATGGCGCAGATCTCGCTATCGATTGGCGGGCAGCACATCACTTCGGTGATTACCGCCGACGCGGCGCGCGAGATGCGCTTGCAGAAGGGCCAGACCGTCGCCGCGCTGATCAAGTCCACCGAGGTGATGATCCTCCGGGACTAGCGCGCGGCAACGGCGACAACCCTCACTCTTTGCTTCAGAAGCTTCCAGCCTCTACCAGAGCAGCTTCAACCCGAATTGCACTTGCCGCGACGAGGTCGACGTGCCGGTCACAGAGCCCGCTGTGGGCGAGACCTGAGGAAGGGTCGAACCCGCCTGCAAGATCGCGACGATCAGGTTCGGCGTATTGAAATTGGCGCGATTCAAGAGGTTGAAAATCTCCGCGCGGAATTGGACATTGAACCGCTCGCTGACCCGTGTGTCTTTGAACGCCGAGAAATCCCACGTTGCCAGTCCCGGCCCCTCGTAGGTGTCGCGGCCCAAGTTGCCATAGAAGCCGCTTCCGTTGGACGGATAGATGAACGGAGACGGCGTTCCCGAGATCTGTCCGGCGTTAAACCAGTTATTCGGGTTTCCCAACACCACGTTGCCGGTGAATGCGGGATTCAGAAAAGGCCGCACGGGATTCCGCGTGTCGCCATTGCCCGAAGGGTTGAAGCTGAGCTGCGGCGTGAAGGGGAATCCCGATTGCACGCCGATAATCGAGTTCAGCGTCCATCCGCTCACGAATCCATTGGCCACGCCAGTGAGTCCGCTTCCAAAACGCTTGCCGTGCCCAAAAGGCAGCAGGTAGCTGGCGTTGATCGCCGCGGAGTTGCGGACGTCGAAAGTGGCCAAGCCGTAATCCACTTTGGGATTGTAAGGATCGGAAAGCAGCGCCACGGCATTTTGCGCGGCAGTGGCATTCAGCGAGTCGCCGTCGTCCAGTGTCTTCGACCAGGTGTACACGCCTCGAAACTCGAGCCCGCTGTTAAAACGCCGATCCACGTCCACTTGCAGCGCGTTGTAGTTGCTGACGCCTTCGGAATACCACGTCCAGGTGTTCGCCAGGTTGGCGTTCGGCTTGGTGGCTGTCGGGTTGAAAAGGGTTCCCGCAGGCACGGGCTGGCCGGCCAGAACACCATAATTGGCGGTACTCGGAAAGACAGCCGGGCACGGAGATGCCGGGCAAACAACAGGCACAGGCGCATTTCCGTCCGCGCCAAGAATTTCATGGTAGCCATGGTTTCCGACGTAGCCCACGCTCAGCGACGTGTTCGGGCTCAGCTCCTGCTGAATCGTGAGCGAATACTCGAGCACGGTTGGCGCATAGAGGTCTTGCTGCACGCCGCCCGGCACCACGAGCGCTTTGGGGCTGGTTGGCGGAGGCGCGCTGGGCTGGATGGGATTGCCCCCGGGAAAGATGCTCGTGAGACTGGTGGCGGCAATCGTATAGGTCGGGTCGAAAGGCGCGTTCTGGTCCAGGCGATAACCCAAGGCGTCCTGCAAATCATTGAGCATGCTCAAACCCGCACGGATCGCGGTCTTGCGAATCGGGCTCCAGGCAATGGCGATTCTTGGCTGCGGCAGGAATTCCGTGCGGTTCGTGGTAAAGACGTCGTTGCCCGCTTGAGGCAAGCAGACATTGGGAAGCGGCATGCTGGCGCATGAGAATACACCCGCGTTTAACGTGTAGTTCGCCGCCCGTCCATGCGTCTCACTCCAGCCCGTGCTTGCTTCCACACGGAGACCCAGCGTGACCGTCAGATTGTGGCGGACCTGAATGGAATCCTCGGCATACCCGGCGCCGAAGAATGAGCGCCAGCTCAGCGGTGTTGGCTGGGGGGCGTATAAAAAGCTGGCCGTACCGGAAAGGAATGCTGGCAGGCCCGTGAACGTCACCTGTCCATACTGGCTGAGCGCCAAGTTCTCGTTCGACTGAAACGGCTGCAGCCAAACGCCAAAGCGAAGCTGGTGCCGGCCGATGACGTACGAGAGATCGTCAGCGATGGTGTACAAGTTGCGAGCGAGGTGCAGATTACTGCCGTTGTTGCTGCCTGCCAAACCCAGCTGTGCCTGAGGATTGGAGGCTTGGCTGCCGCCGACCACCACCGCGCCTACCGGGAGCCCTGCGATGAAGCCGGGGACGCCGGCGGCCGGAGTTCCCGGCGTCGGTTCGCCGGTGAAGAAGTATCCCGCACGGGAGAATCCGATGCGGGCTTCGTTCAGGAGTGAGGGCGTAAACACATGTGTTTCGTGAAGGCTGAATACCTGCTCCCGTAAAGTGGTCAGGTCGGTGCTGTAAGGATCGAGCGGCGTTGCCGTGAGATTGTAGCTGTCATCCACTGTGTAGATCACGCTGCCGGAGTCTTTGGACGAAAAGGTGTGATCGAGCCGCACCGTTCCAAAATCCTCGCGGATCGTTTGCGGAGGGCTGCTGAGGACTTGCGCCACTCCGTTGCAACCGAGGTGCCGGCCGTGCAACCCGCGGGCGAGACGCCAAAATCAACAGAACCAGCCGGCGCCACGGGCCAGAGGTTCAAGAGCGCCTGTACGCTAGCTGCGGCATCGGCGCGCGAATTCGCGTCCGGAACAAACGCCACCGAGGTCTCGTGCAAGCTCTGACGAAATCCCTCGTAGTTGCCGAAGATGAAGGTCTTGCCCTTCTGGACCGGACCGCCCATCGAGACGCCAAAGTCATTCCTCTGAAAGGGCGGAGCGGAAGGTCCCGCATCGAAGAAATTGCGCGCATCCAGGGCGTTATTGCGCAGAAACTCGTAGAGCGACCCGTGCCAATCATTCGTTCCGGATTGCGTGACGAGGCTGACTTGACCTCCTGGCTTCTTGCCATACTCGGCGCCGTAGGTGTCCCTGACGAGGTTGAATTCCCGAACGGCGTCCACGCCCAGCAGTTCCCCGCTCGCGCCTCCGGGGGTCATGTTGTTTTCAGCGGCGCCGGTAAACTCGATGCCGTTCAGGAGGAAGAGGTTCTGCTGCGGCCGGTTCCCCGAGACCGCAAAATTATTCGCGGTGGTCGAATTCGAAATGCCGGTCCCGCCGGTCTTTTCCCACGTGAAATTGACGACTCCGGGGTCGAGCAACATGAGCAAGTCATAACTGCGCCCGTTCAAAGGAAGATTCTTGACCTGCTGTTCTCCCACCACGCCAGAAATATCGGTCGTCGTGGAGCTCACCACCGGAGCGTCCGCGTTCACAGTGATCTTTTGACTGACGCCTCCCACCTGCAGCTTGAAATCCACCTGAGCCTGCTGGCCCACCACCAGATCGATTCCGCCCTGGACCAACGTCTGGAAGCCGTCTTTCGTTACCGTGACTTCGTAGCCGCCCACCGCCAGGGCCAACAACTCATAATGCCCGGTTCCGTCCGTCGTGGTGCTGCGCACCACGGTCGTCTCCACATCCTTGGCCGCCACCATGGCGCCGGAAACCGCCGCGCCGGACGGATCCGTGACCACGCCGGAAAGCGCGGCCTCCGCGACCTGCGCCGAGGCGCGCGGCGCCAACCCTAACAGCACGAAGAAACATACCGCCGCGAGGACGGGACTCGAAAGTGATTGCAGCCGGCGCATGTGAATGTGCGATATAATACGAATGCAATCGTTATGTCAATATGTATTTGTTCGAGGACAGGCGCCGGGCGGCGCGCTATTTCTCCCGCACGACACTCTCCGCGAGAAACCGGCCGCGAGGCAAAGTGACGGAAATCCGCAACAACAGGCTGAGAGTATTTCCAAGAATTGGCGGGAAGGTGTGAAAACCGAGATGCTACTTTGCGGCGGCCATTCGCGGCGTCACTTGCAATCCCGCGCGCAACTGGTCGGTGCCTCGCGCCGCGATCGTGTCTCCTTCGTGCACATCGCCGAAGATTTCGATCCCGTCCGGAGTGGTGACTCCGGTTCTCACGTCCACCCATTCGGTGCGGTTGTTACGCACACGGATGACGAACGTTCGCTCGAGATCGCTGGCCACGGCGGACGCAGGAACGAACAGCGTGGGATAGGTGCGATGGACAGGCCATTCCACCTGGCAGTACGTGCCCGGAACCAGCTCGGCGCTCGGATCGCGCACGTCTAATTCCACCGGCATCGTTCGCGTTTTAATATCGACGTCGTGCGAGATTCCGGCGATGGGCGCGCGAAACGATCTTCCCGGGAACGATGGCACTGTAAAGCTCACCATCGCTCCTTCCGGAACGCCCGCCACGTCATTTTCCGGCACGGGTACCACCAGGCGGTGCCGATTGAGCGTCTCCAGGTGAACGATCGGCGCGCCGCCGCCCGGACTCCCCGCCGGACCCACCAGCGCGCCAGGATGCACAAAGCGCTCCGTGATCTGGCCATCGAACGGAGCGGTGATCTTCAAATAGGATTCCAGTTGCGCCGACGCGCGCACGCCATCCTCCGCGCCGTCGACGTCCTGCTGCAGCGCGGCAACATTCGCCTCGTCCGCTTGCGCGGTCTTTTGCGACACGTCCAGATCGTTGCCGGACACCACCCCGGGCATCTTTGCCGCGGCGGCCATCCGCTGGTACGTGGCCTGGTCCGAGGCTAGCTTGGCTTTGGCGGATGCCAGTTGCGACAGCGCGCTCTGATAGGCCGCCTCCGCCTGGGCGCGCCGCGCCACCAGTTCGGGGGCCTCAAGTTCGGCGATCAGCTCGCCCTGCTTCACGCGCGAGCCGCGATCGACCGCAATCGACTTCACGAACCCGCTCTCCTTGGCGTAGAGATCGACCGATTCGTATGGCGCGAGTTCGGCGGGCAGGGTGATCGTGGCATCCAGCCTTTTCGACTTCACCACCAGGACATCGACCTGCGGAAGCGGCTGCGCTGCTGCAACTGGACTGGCCGCCGGCGTCGCCTCGCTACCGTTGTTGGCGCAGGACCAAGCAGCCAGGCAAACCGCGAAAACAGCCAGCAGCGCTACCCGGCTAGAGACTTTCATGGCGCCCCCTAAACATCTAAACGTGCGGACCGTGGCTTCGCTTCGGTCGGGTTGTTCCCGGTCAGACGCTCGCATACCGGCTTTCCGGATCGTCGGGATCGAGCGATGGGGAAGTTGTTCCCGCCCCTTGCTGAACAATCGAGAAAAGGAACGGCAGCACCGTCAGATTCACCAGCGTGGCAGCGAGCAGCCCGCCGATCACTGCCCTGCCCAGCGGCGCCGTCACTTCGGCCGCCAGCGCCATGGGAATCATGCCGGCGATCATGGCGGCGCTGGTCATCAGGATGGGCCGCATGCGCTGCTTGGCTCCCTCGATCCCGGATTCCACCGAGGACGCGCCGCTCCGCCGGTGCTGCTCCGCAAAAGTCACCAGCAGGATGGCGTTCGCCGTCCCCACGCCGACGGCCATGATCGCGCCCATATACGATTCGATGTTCAGCGTCGTATGCGTCAGCCAGAGCATCAGGATCACGCCGCAAATCGTCGCGGGCGCCGTCGTGAGAACAACGAAAGCCAGCCGTAAGGATTCAAAGTTCGCGGCCAGCAGCAGAAAGATCGACCAGCACGGCCAGCGACAGGCCGATGCCAAGATTGGTGAAGGTGTCGTGCATGGGCGCGATCTGGCCGCGCACCTGCACTGTTGCGTTCCGCGCGGCAGCGCTCCCGCTTGCCGGATGGCAGCGTCGATGTTCCGTGAGCAGCTGCCCAGGTCCTCGCCGGCAACATTCGCCGAAAGAGACAGCATCCGCAAGCCGTTGTGCCGGTCGTACTCGCCCATGACCGTGCCGGTGTCCACGCTGGCCAGATCTCCGATCAGTGGGTGCAGCGACTCGCCGCGGCATCACGGGGATGTTCTCGTACGTCTTGCACGGAGGTCATGCTCGGCTGCGGATACTGCACCTGCACCTGATAGGCGACGCCCGTGTTGGGATCGGCCCAGTAGTTGGGCGTGGTGAAGCGGCTGGAGGAGGTGGCTTCGGAGAGCGACCGCGCCACCTGCTCGCCGGTCACGCCGAGCTGGCCGGCCAATTCGCGGTTCACCTTCACATCGACGCTGGGATAATCGAGCGGCTGCTCGTACTTCAGGTCGCGCAGGTCGCCGATCTTGCCCATCTCGTCTGCGCAATCTTTCCGTGTAGGCGCGGGTCGCCGCCAGATTCGGTCCCGTCACCGCCACCTCGACCGGAGTGGGCGCGCCGAAATTCATGATCTGGCTGACGATGTCTCCCGGCTCGAACGAAAACGTGCAGCCCGGAAATTCTGGCCGGCAGCGTCTGGCGAAGCTTCTCTTCCAGCGCGGCCACGTCGATGCCCGCTTCGGGCCGCAGCGCCACGTTCATCACCGCCTCGTGCGGCCCGCTGGTCCACAGGAACACCGTGTTGATGGGATAGCTCGCGCCTTGCGTGCCCACGTAGCCCAGGCTGATGGCCACATTTCCGGGGCCGGCGGCCTTGCCCGGATTTCGTCCAGGACGCCCGTCACCAGCTGCGCGGTCTCCTCCGCGCGCGTTCCGATCGGGCGCATCGAACCGCAGACGGAATTGCGTCGCGCCGATATTGGGAAACAGCTCCTGTCCCAAGACGTGGCCCAGAAGAGGAACAGCACCGCAACCACGGCCGCGACGTAGCCGACGCGCCAGCCAGCCAGCGAATGCGCGCCAAGCGTCCGAGAAACGCGCCCCAACGGTCGCGCACACTTGTCGAAGTCCCAGCGCCCGGCGAAAAGCGCCTTGCGCCCGCGATCGAACCTGGCGATGCATCCACAGAAACAGCACCGGCAGCAACGAGCTCGAGAGCAGGAACGAAGCCGACCATGGCGAACGCCACCGCCAGCGAGAGCGGCACGAACAAGTTCTGCGCCACGCCCGTCATGAAGAACGAAGGAACGAAACACCGCCACGATGGCAAGCATCGACAGGAAGCGGGCGACCACGGTTCTCTGCGTCGCGTGTCAGAACGCCGCGCGCGACCGGCAGGTCGGGCTCGTGTTGCAGCGTGCTGTCGATGTTCTCAATTTCCACCACGCCTTCGTCCACCAGAATGCCCACCGCCAGCGCCAGCCCGCCGAGCGTCATGATGTTGATGGTCTGCCCGCTGAGCCACAAGCGCGACCACCGAGGTCAGCAGCGCGAAGGGAATCGTGGTCATGACGATAAACGAGCTTCGCCAGTCGCCCAGAAACAGCAGGACCACGAGGCCGGTCAGCAGCGCGCCCAGCAATCCTTCCCGCACCACCGACAGCAGCGCGCTCTTGACGTAGCGCGATTGGTCGAATTCGATAGCTGATGTCGATGTCGGAGGGAACCAGGGTGCGGAAATCGCGCAGAGATTCTGCTTGACCTCATTCACCACGCGTGAGCGTGGAAGCGTCCGGGCGCTTGGTGACCGGGATGTAGACCGCGCGGCGGCCGTTCACCAGCGCGTATCCGGTGGGGATGTCCGTGCTGTCCGCCACGGTGCCGACATCGTGCAGATAGACCGTCGGGCCCGGCCCCGGTGCGGATCGGCAGATCCAGCGAGCGTCTTGAATATCCGGCGTCACCGAATCGCTTGCGACGATGCGCAGCAGACTTCCGGTGCGCACGTTGCCGGCGGGCATCAGGATGTTGCCGGAACTGATCGCCTGCACCACCTCGTCGGGCGACATGTTGTAGGCCCGCAGCCGGTCCGGATTGACGGTGACCACGATGGTCCGCTGGTTGCCGCCGAACGGCGGCGGCGACGGACACGCCCGGAAGCGTGGCAAACAGCGGCCGAATGCGATTGAGCGCCAGGTCCTGAATTTCGCCAATGCGTGCGCGTCTTGCTGGAGAACACCAGATAGCCCACCGGCACGGTGCCCGCGTCGAAGCGAATCACGAAGGGAGTCACCGTTCCATGCGGCATGAAGGCGTGGGCGCGGTTCACGTAGGAGATGGTTTGCGCCAGGGCCTGGCTCATGTCGGTGCCGGGATGGAAGGTCAGCTTCAGCAGGCCGTTCCCTTGAATCGACTTGTCCTCGACGCTCTCGATCCCGTTGATGTAGAGGAAGTGGTATTCGTAGTAGATAGACCAGGTAGCCTTCCATCTGCGCCGGGCTCATGCCGCCATACGGCTGCGCCACGTAAATCACCGGAAGGTTCAGGTTCGGGAAAGATGTCCGTGCGCATGCGCGTGACGGCCAGCACCGCGCACAGCGCCACGGCGATGACCAGCACCAGCACCGTGATGGGCCGCCGCAAGGCGGTGCGGATCAGCCACATGAGAGTCTCCCCTCGGCCCTGTCTGCTCGCCGCCAGAGCCCGCGAAATCTAATGGCCCGAGTTCCTGAGTAAATCCAAAAACGGCTGCAGATCGCCCTGCGCGTAGGCCACATCAAAAAGCCCGCGCCACACGTTCAGGCGCGCCACCGCGTCGTCCATCTCGGCTTGCGCCAGAAGGTTTTCGGCGTCGGCAACGTCCACCAGCGTCGTCAAGCTGGCATCGTAGCGAGCGCGGGATTGCGTCTCGGACGCGCGCGCCGCATCCAGCTCGATCGTCGTTTGCTGCGCCACCAGTTGCGCCGCCTTCAGTTCCGCCATGGCCGTCTGCACCTGGCCGGTCACATCCTGGATCGTTTTGTCGTACTCGGCTTGCTGCGAACGTTCATCGGCCTTCGAGATCTGTTTCTGCCAGTTCAGCGCCTTGAAATCGAACACGTTCGGAAAAGAAATCGTGATCCCCGCCACCCAATTTCCGCGCCCCGGTTCCAGACCGTCCGCGGAGCCGATCGTCGCTCCATTGTTGGGAATGTCGCTGCCCCGCCCGAACCCTTCCGCCTGCACGTAGATTCGCGGATAGTCGCTCTTGTCCAAAATCTTCTCTTGTGCCTGAATCTCTCGCACCTCCGCCATTTCGTCGCGAGCCAGCGGATGATCGGCGGGAGCGGACGTTTGGCAACGACGCGGACGGCGGCAACCCCAGCAGCGGCCCGCTCTCCAGGCGAATCTCGCTTCCGGCCGTCCCCATCAGCGCGGCGAGCGTCGCCAGAGTCGCCTGCTCGGCCTGTTGCGCACGGTAAAACTGCGTCTTGGCTAGGGCCAGTTGCGCATCGGCGCGCGAACCATCCGCGCCCGGCCGCAATTCGCTGCTCACGAGATCGTGAATCGATTGGTCGAACACTTCCCAGCGGTCCACGTTCGCCTGCGCCGCTGCCGCCGCCTGCTGGCTCGCCAGCGCCATCAAGAAATAATCGCCCGCCGACGCCGCCACCTGCAGCCGCGTCACCGCGAGATCCGCATTTGACTTGTCGGCCGCCGACCTGGCCCGCGTCATCATGGCGGGCCGCAGCCCGAAGTCGATGGGCTCCCAGGAAAAAAGCGCCGCCACTTGGCTGCCCCAGAAACTCTGCCCGCTCGACGCACCGATAGGACCTTCCACCGTCGGTGTCACCGACGTTGGCAGCCAGATGCCGGGAACCTGATTTTGCGTCGCGCGGCTGTCCTGATACGCGCCCGTCAGGGACGGGAGATACTGCGTGTGCGCCAGGCGGATGCCCGATTGCGCGGCGTTCACCCGTTCGAGAGATGCGCGCACGGCGGGATAGTTCGCAAGCGCGTAGCTGATCGCCTGGTCCAGCGTATACACCTTGCCGCCGGGCGCTTGTGCTTGCCCGAGCAGAGCCACACAGGCCACAACCGCCAGGAACAGCGCCGCGCAGACGCGGATGCTTCCGCCGATTGCCCCTCGCGCCCGGACCCCTGCCAGCACACAGCGCATTCGACCTCCTACTTCACTTCGAAGATTTCGCCGAACAGTTCCGAGACGCGTTGCTTGGCCGTCTTCAGCGCGCGCCGGCCGGCCGCCGTGGCGCTGTATTCGCGCCGGAACCAGCGCCCGGCTCGCACCTTCTGCGAACGCAACAGCCCTTTCTTCTCCAGGCCGTGCAGCAGCGGATAAAGCGTCCCGGCGCTCAACCGGTAGCCGTGACGCGACAGCTCATTCATCATCCCCAGCCCGAAAACCGGGCCTTCCTCGCAGGCGTGGTACAGGATGTGGATGCGGATCAAGCCGGAGTACAAATCCTGGCCATCCGCTGCGGCGACCGGCACACGCTTCTTCATATCGGATGTCGTCATCGGAATTCGATAGCGAGACTAGACTTCGTCGCGCGCCTTGTCAACCAAAACTTTCCTTTCGCGCGATCTGGACATATCCTTACTTAAGGACGACATCGCCATGACCACGAGCCCCAATCCGTCTCCGCAAGCTTCGCCCCATGCTTCCGCCGGCCAGATCGAAAAGGAAAAGCAGGCCGCCGCGCGCGCCGCTCTCTCCTGGGTCCGCCACAGCATGACCCTGGGCCTGGGAAGCGGAACCACGGCGAGCTATTTCATTCAATTCCTGGGCGAGCGCCTGCGAAACGAACACTTGGACGTGCAAGCCGTGGCCTCCTCGACGGCCAGCGAAAACCTCGCCAAGGACGCGGGCATCCGCGTGATCGCGCCCAGGAGGGGACTGCGCCTGGATCTCACCGTCGATGGCGCTGACGAAATCGCTCCGGATCTTAGTCTGATGAAAGGCCGTGGCGGCGCGCTGCTGCGCGAGAAGGTCCTCGCTCAAGTCTCGCGATACTTTCTGGTGATCGCCGATTCCTCAAAGCGTGTGGACCGGCTGGGAAGCCTGCCGCTGCCGGTCGAGGTAGTGCCTTTCGCCGAGCCCTGGGTCGCCGATCAAATTGAAACTCTGGGAGGCGAGGCGACGCTGCTGATGGGTCGGGAGACGCCGCAACAGCCATACCTCACCGATCAACGAAACTACATCCTCGAGTGCAAATTCCCGGAGATAAAAGATCCGCGAACACTCGGGGACCAGCTCGAAAACATCCCCGGAGTGGTCGAACACGGGCTATTCGTAGGTTTTGCGCACGCGGCCATGGTCGCCCAGGGCGACGATGTATGGATTTTGCGGCGCGGCCAAGCTCCGGCGTTGTTTACCGCGTCCGAACGGCTGGCGGAGTCCTAGAGCTATTGGGAATGGCTCTAGCCGCGATACGTCGCGGCGAAGGTATTGGCCTCCGCGCCCGCCAAATCCTCGAGAAACTGAGAGCGGATCAACGTTCCATACACGACGAGGTCCCGCGCCATCATCTTGAGCCGCTGTTCCACGCGCGGATTTTGCAGCGTTGCGCCCGCGCCGAAATCGGCCCTGCCGTCGAACGCCACGCCGTACGGCATGCTCCAGCCGTAGCATTGCCGCACCACCGTGCGCATCTGATCCATCACCGTCAGGCCTTTTTCGTGCGAAGAGCAGATGTAGCCGAACGTTTTTCCGGCCAACTCTTCCCAGTGGTAGTCCAGAAAATTCTTCGTCGCACCGGACATCGAGCCGTGATAATCGGGCGTGGCCAGCACGAACGCGTCCGCCCATTCCACGTCAGCCGTAATATTCGTTTGCGCTTCGGACGGCGTCTCCCGGTCCGGCCGGTACATCGGCAATTCCACCGCGCGCAAATCCAGCATGCGCGCCTCGGCTCCCTGCTTGGCCGCCAAGTCCAGAACCAACCGCAGCGCCAGCGCGGTCTTCGATTGCGCTCGCAAGCTCCCGCTGACTCCCAAAACCCTGAGTGGATGGTCCATCATTCCCCTCGGCTCCCCGCGCCCCGCTGCAGCGCCAGTTCCAGGACTTCGGCCAGGTGCATCGCGCGCCGCCCGGTCGCCTGCGCAATCTGCTCGCGGCAGCTAAATCCATCGGAAACAACCAGTGCTTCCGCGGACGCCTGCCTCACAGCCGGCAGCAGTACGCGCTCCCCCACCGCCTGCGAAACGGCGAATTTCTCCTTCTCGAACCCGAATGAGCCTGCCATTCCGCAGCAACCAGAATCGAGCGTCTGGAGATCCACGCCCATCTTGCGCAGCAGCGATTCCTCGTCGCCCATCTTCATTAGTGCTTTCTGATGGCAGTGCCCGTGGAGCAGCACCCTAGCAGAAATCCGCGGCGGCTGGTAGCCAGGCGCATGCCGCTCGAGAAATTCGCCGAGAAGAAACGTCTGGCTCGCCAGACGCATGGCGCGCGGGTCCTTCGGGAATAGGTTGCGCAACTCGTCGCGAAACACCGATGCGCAGCCCGGCTCGAGGACCACGATGGGCAGGCCCGAATCGACGTCGAACTCTTTCATGATGCGCTGCAAATAGTCCTTGGCCTGGGCGATCATTCCGAAATCGTAGAGCGGCCGCCCGCAGCACAAATTAGACGGGCTGAGCGATACGCGAAAGCCGGCTTGCCGCAGCACCGTGAGCGCTGCCTCACTGGTCTCCGGATGAAAGTAATTGTTAAATGTGTCCACCCAGAGCACGACTTCCGGCCCCGCACCGGCCGCACCGCTCGTTCTCTTCCCGCCCCACACGGGAACGCTCTCTTTCCTTGCGCGTCGGCGGAAGTTCGGAGAAGCCAGCCGTGGAATTTGCCGCTCCGGCGCCAGGCCCAGAGCCTTCCCTACGATTTGACGCAAGCCCGGCGCGTGCGTGCAAAAGTTCGCCAGCGCGGGCAGGCGAGATCCCAATCCAGCCCAGCGGTCGAGCATTCCAAAAACATAGGCCTGCAACGGCCGCCTTTTGTCCTCGTAATAGTGTGAAAGAAATTCCGCTTTGTAGGTCGCGATGTCCACGTTCGCCGGACATTCCGATTTGCAAGCCTTGCACGAAAGACACAGATCGAGCGCCTGCTTCACCTGCTCGTCCTTCCACCCGTCGCGAATCACTTCGCCCTGCAGCAGCTCAAACAGCATGTGCGCCCGGCCCCGCGTGCTGTGCTGCTCCTCGAGCGTCACCATGTAGCTGGGGCACATCGAGCCGCTGTCGTGCTTGCGGCATTCGCCCAGTCCGATGCAGCGCAGCGCGGCCTTCGCAAACGAGCCATCGTCTTCCGGAAATTGGAAATGCGTCTTGGGATCGAGAGGCTTGTAGTCCGCGCCCAGCCGCAAATTTTCCGTGGGCAAGTACGCGTCGAGCACCTTGTGCGGATTGAGGCGATTGCCCGGATCCCAAGCGCGCTTGAATTCGCCGAACGCCTTCATCAGCTCCGGGCCAAACATCTTGGGAAGCAATGCGCCGCGCGATTGCCCGTCGCCATGCTCGCCGGAAAGCGAACCGCCATAACTCACTACCAGATCGGCGGCGCGGTCCACGAATTCCGCGTACTTGCGAATGCCGGCCTCGCTTTGCAGATCGAAGCTGATGCGCATGTGAATGCAGCCATGTCCGTAATGGCCATAAAACGCCGTGCGGTATTTGTATTCGTCCAGCAGCCTGCGGAGGTCGCGCAGATACGCGCCCAGTTTTTCCGGCGCCACCGCGGAATCGTCCCATCCTTCCCATTCCGCCGGGGCCCCGGGGGCAAACGCGGCGGCGCGCGGACCGGACTCGCGCAAACGCCAGACGTGCCGCGCTTCGGCGGGCGTGTAGACGCGCATCGCTGGCGGCGTTTTCGATTGCGCCAGCCGCGCGCTGAGTTTCGCGGCAAGCTGCTGCGCCTCGGCGGGATCGTTCGCGCCAAACTCCACCAGCAGATAGCCTCGGCCCTCCGGCAAAAGCTCCAGGTGCGGCGCGCCTTTCCGCTTCAGGCCGTCCACGATGCTGCCCTCGAAGCCCTCCAGCCCAATCGGCCCAAATTCCAAAATCTCAGGAGCATGATCCGCCGCGTCAAAAGCGTCCGGATAAGCGACACACATCAGCACCCGGTGTTGCGGGCTGGGGATTAAGCGGACCTTGGCTTCGAGCACAATCGCGCAGGTGCCTTCGGTTCCCACCAGCGAGCGCGCCACGTGAAATCCCGCTTCGGGCAGCAGTTCGTCGAGGTTGTAGCCGGAGACTCGCCGCGGAATTCGCGGAAAGCGCGCCCGGATCAGCTCCGCATAGCGGTCGCGAATCGATCGCAGCGCGCCGTAAATTTCTCCGCGCCGCCCGCCTTGATGGACGATCGCATCCAGTTCGTTCTCCGGCGTCGCGCCCACCGTCATCTCCGTGCCGTCGTAAAGCAGAATGCGCAACTCCTCCACGTTGTCCACGGTCTTGCCGCCGAGCAGCGAATGCGTGCCGCAGGAATTGTTGCCGATCATCCCGCCGATCGTGCAGCGGCTATGCGTCGAAGGATCGGGCGCAAAAGTTAACTTGTGCTTTTCCGCGCGGTTCCGCAGCGTATCCAGCACGACTCCGGGCTGCACGCGCGCAAATCTTGCCGCCGGATCAATTTCCAGAATCTGGTTCATGTACTTGCTGAAATCGAAGATCACCGCGACGTTGCAGCATTGCCCGGCCAGGCTGGTGCCGGCGCCTCGCGGCAGCACCGGAGCTTCATACTTGCGGCAGCACGCCACGGCGGCGATCACATCATCGGCATCGCGCGGAACCACCAGGCCAATCGGAATTTGCCGGTAGTTCGAGCCGTCGGTGGCATACAGGGCGCGGCTCCCGCGATCGAACCGCACTTCGCCTCTCACCACCCGCTTCAGCTCGTTTTCCAGCGCGGATGCCTGCGCGAATGAATCCACCGGTTTCGCGTGGGAACTCAGCGGTAATGGAGTCAGCGCGTGCAAGGTTTTCGTGGTAGCAGGTTCTAGGGATGCGCGCTCAAATGCCCACGTGTTTCATCAACTCAGCGTTGTATCTCGCCCCGGCGGCCGCGCCGCGCGGCACCGTCTCATCGATGCGCGCCAGATCGGCGGCCGTGAGTTTGACGTCCAGCGCTCCCAGATTCTCATCCAGATAGAGCCGCCGCTTGGTGCCGGGAATGGGGACCATGTCCTCGCCCTGCGCCAGCACCCACGCCAGCGCAAGCTGCGCTGGAGTGCAGCGTTTTTGTCCGGCGAGCTGTCCGACGCGCTCCACCAGTTGCAAATTCTTCTGAAAGTTCTCGCCCTGAAATCGCGGATTATTTCGCCGGACGTCGCCGGCGGGGAAATCGTCGTTCTTCTTGATCTGGCCGGTGAGAAATCCGCGGCCCAGCGGGCTGAACGGAACGAATCCGATCCCCAGTTCCCGGCACACGCCGAGAACGCCTTCCTCCGGGTCCCGCGTCCAGAGCGAATATTCGCTTTGCAGCGCGGCGATGGGATAGATCGCGTGGGCTCGCCGGATCGTCTGCGCGCCCGCCTCCGAAAGGCCCAGGTACCGCACCTTGCCCTGCTCGATCAATCGCGCCATCGCGCCCACCGTCTCCTCGATGGGAACGTCCGGATCCACCCGGTGCTGGTAATAGAGATCGATCGTCGAAACGCGCAGCCGCTTCAGGCTGGCCTCGCAGGCCTGCTGCACATATTCCGGCTTGCCATTCGGCTTCAAGAGCGTCCGGTCTGCCGCCCGCACAACTCCGAACTTCGTCGCAACAACTACCTCGTTGCGTCGCTTGGCAATCGCCCGGCCGACCAGCTCTTCGTTCTGCCCAGCCCCATACACGTCCGCGGTGTCCAGAAACGTGATGCCCCGGTCAATCGCGTGATGAATCGTAGCGATCGATTCCGTGTCTTCGGGCGTGCCGTAGGACTGTGACATGCCCATGCAGCCAAGTCCCAGGGCCGAAACGACCAGCGAGCTCTTTCCTAACCGGCGATATTGCATGACGTGCTCCTCTTACTCCTCTTACGAATCTCTGGCGCACCGATATTTTCGCTCGCCTCAGCGAACGAAGCTAGCGCCATCCTCACGGGAAATCGAAACGCAAGCCCGCGCGCGCAAGGATCGGCGGCCCCAAATCGGTGATCGGCGTTCGCGCGATGTCGTAGCGATCGCCGAACAGATTCGACGCCGCAACGAACACACTCGTGCCGCGCACGCAACCGCCGCGACACTTCGCCATCCACCGTGAACGCCCGCCCCAGCGGAAACAGGTTTGCCGCGTCGTCGAATTGATTGCCAACCAGCCGCGTCTGGACTCCCGCGGTCCATTTCGGGTTGGCCCAGCTGAATTGAGCGTTGAACCCATTCAAGCGGCACCTGCGGCACCCGCAAGCCAACCAGACGCGGTTGCGCGGGCGCGCTGAGAACCGTGCTGTCGGTCAAAATATATTCGCCGGAAAGTCGCATACCTCTGGGCAGCCGCCATTCGGCGGAAAGCTCCGCTCCGCGAGCGCGCGCCACGCCAAGATTTTGCCGTTGCTCGCGTGATCAACGTGCAGGTCGTCGGATTCGGAGACGCAGACGGCCGGCGTATAGCTGATCGGGACATTCGTCACCGGGTTCGCGATGTCGCTCCAAAAGAAATTCCCGCGGATCGTCACCCGTTCGCCCCATTCCTGCAGACTGACTCCAGCCTCGCCGCCCGTGAGAATCTCGGCCACGAGGTTGGGATTCGCATTCGTCAGCGTATTCCCACCCGAAAATTGCGGTACAACTCATTCAGCGTGGGCGCGTCGAAAAGCTTGGTAAACCGAAGCGCTGGCGCTGACGCCGTGCCCGAACGTGTGAAGCAGCGAAACGCGAGGGCTGAAGGCCGTCTGCGAGCGGTTGGCGAAATCGGTCACGGTCAGCGGACCGCTGGGCAGCGGAAAGCTGTTCGCATAGCCGCGGCTGTTCAGCCACGTGTCCACGCGCCCGCCGAAGGTCAGCACCCAGGTCCGTGCGAGCTGCACCGCGTCCTGCCCGAAATACCCGATGATCCACTGCCGCCCGCCGGAGTCCACATCCGCTTTCGGCGCCACCGCCGTAAACGTCGTCTCGGCGCTGTGCCCTTCCACATCCCGCCCTTCGATTCCGGCGGTCACCGCCTGTCTCCCGAAACTGCGGCGCCACTGGCCCGCGAAGCCCACCTGCTGCGAAGGGCTGCGCTGCCGGTCGGTCAAAAATTCCGAATTACGATTCGCCGCCACCGACGAAAAGTTCTGGTTGAACACTTCCGACGAGCCATACACTCGCGCCGAAAACGCTCCCGCTCGCGCATTGCTCCAGTCCCAGCCCACGTCGATCGAAGGCATGCTCGTGTTGTTGGTTTGTATCGGCGTGCCGTTGTCGCGGCTCTCGCCCAACAAATTGCCGCGCACAAATACCATTCCCTGTTCGCCCAGCTTCCGCGATACCGTAAGCGACCCCGTCAGATCGCTCGTTCCCGCCGGAGCGTCCACGATGCCTCGCTGGCCTTCCGGCACGAGAACATAACCCAGCGTGTGCAGCGCCTGGCCCGTCGCGGAAATTGCCCATTTGCCGAGCAGCGCGCCCGCGTCAAACGAGAGATCGGGCGTGCTCTCGTTTCCATACGACATCTCGACGCTGGCAAACGAATTGCTCACCGGCCGGCTCTGGATGTTCACGACCCCGCCCAGCGCGCCTCCGCCGTACATGTCAGACGCCCCGCCGTTGATCACCTGGACGCTCTCAATGCTCTCGCGCGGCACTTGCGTCCAGTAGACCCAGCCCCCGAACGGGTCGTTGATCGGTATCCCGTCGAGCAACACGGCCGCGCGGCTCGCCCCGTTCGAGCCCACACCACGCAGCGACACGCCTTGCGACGTAGGATTGGCAAACAAGCTCCCCGAACGCCGGAACAGCGTCGAATCCCGGCGCCTGCCGCAGAGCATCGTCCAGCGACAAACTGCCCGCCGTCTGTACGTCCTGGCGGGAAACCACGAACTGGCTGCTGGGCTCGGCCGGCACGCGATCGGTTCCCGCCGCCGACACCACAATTCGCTCATCGCCCGAAGCAGGAGCGAGCCGCACGTCGAGGTGATCGCCAGTCGAGTCGGCGCCAACATCGAGCATTGCCGTCGCAAAGCCCGGATAACTCACAAAAAGCGTGCCGCCCCCGGTCACGTCCGCAATCGTAAAGCTCCCCTGCGCGTCGCTCGCCGCCAGCCTCGTCTCCCCGGACGCCGATTGAAACTCGATCCTCGCCCCTTGAACGGGCAAACCCGACGAATCGACGACCGTACCCTGTAAAGTGCGGGCTTGCTGCGCCGCAGCGCCTCCCGCCGTCGCCACAATCAGCAGCAGCCAAATCACGGATGCGAATGCGCCGCGCGCCCTCATTTCGGCGACTTCCTCCCCTTCTGCCCGTCGATCTCGTCAAACACTTCCTTGGCGACGCGAAACGCATCGACCGCGGCCGGCGCTCCCGCATACACGCCCACCTGCAGAAACACCTCGGCGATCTCCTCGCGCGTGACGCCGTTACGCAGCGCCGCGCCAACGTGCATTTTGATTTCATGTGGCCGGTTCAGCGCCGCCAGCATCGCCAGATTCAGCATACTGCGCGTCTTGCGCGGCAACCCCGGCCGCGTCCACACCCCGCCCCAGCACCACTCGGTCACAAAATCCTGCAGCTCGCCGGTAAACGAATCCGCCGACGCGATCGCGCGATCCACATAATCCGCGCCAAGCACCTCGCGCCGCACCGCCAGCCCTTCTTCATACGTCTTCTTGCTTTTCACGATTCCCCCCGCGACCCCGAAAATCATCTCCGGCGGCCGCATCATACCAAAGGAATTTTCAAATGCACCGCATCCTGAGCGACACCCCGCCTTGAAGCGGCAAAACCGCTCATGTAAAATGCCCACTCCAAGCCTTGGCACGCCGCGCAAAGTCGATCGCATGACCGCAAAACCCATCCAGCGCATCGCCCTCATCGGCTTCGGAGAAGCGGGCGGCATTCTCGGCAACGACCTCGCCAAGGCCGGCGCCGAAGTCACCATCTTCGACATCCTGCTGCGCGCCGAACCCTCCCGCTCCGCCATGCTCGCCAAAGCAAAAGCCGCCAGCGTGCGCGCCTGCGAAACTCTCCTCGACGCCGTGCGCGACGTCGATCTGATGATTTCAGCCGTCACCTGCTCAGCCGCCCTCGACGTCGCCAAGGAATCCGCCGCCGCCCTGCGCTCCGGCCAGATTCACCTGGACATCAATTCCGTCTCGCCCGACGCCAAGCGCGAAATGGCCGCCTGCGTCGAGCACTCCGGCGGCGCCTTCGTCGAAGCCGCCGTCATGGCGCCCGTGCCGCCGCAACGCCTCCGGGTGCCCATGCTTCTCGGCGGCCAGCGCGCCGCCGAATTAGCTCCGCGCCTGCAAGCCCTCGGCATGGACGCCAAAGCCGTCAGCGAAAAAATCGGCGTCGCCTCCGCCATCAAGATGTGCCGCAGCGTCATCGTCAAAGGCCTCGAAGCCCTCGCCCTCGAATCCATGTTCGCCGCGCGCCATTACGGCGCCGAAGACGCCGTCCTGGCCTCGCTCGCCGCCAGCTATCCCGGCATGGGCTGGGACGCAAAGCTTCCCGACTACCTCATCAGCCGCGTGGCCGAGCACGGCAAGCGCCGCGCCGCCGAGATGCGCGAGGTCGCCGAAACCCTCGCCTCCGCCGGAGTCGATCCGCTGATGGCGTCGGCCGCGGCTGATCGCCAGGACGCGCTCGTGCGTGAAATGGCGGAGCACGGCATCAAGTTCGACGCCTCCAAGCCATTCTCCTGGCGCGAACTCGCCGACGCCCTCGCCAAAGTAGGCACCCCGTGACACGCTCCTAAAGCGAACCACCTCGCGTATGCTAGTGCGCGCCTGGGCGTTGCTTCCCCGAAAGGAATCGGCGAAATGTCCCTGAGCACGAAACGCCAAAAAGCCCGCAGCAAAATCGCAGCCACCGGCGCACTCCTCGCCATCGCCGCGTCGATCTCTTGTCTTCCCTCCGCCCGCGCCCAATCCGCTCCGCCTAAATTCGAAGTTGACCCCACCTGGCCCGAGCCCCTGCCCGGCCGCTGGGTCACCGGCGAAATCGGCGGTGTCTGCGTCGACACCCAAGATCACATCTTCGTCTTGCAGCGCGTAAGCGACGTCGGCGGCATGGACAATCACCTCGAAGGTCTGACCGACGACGAACTCAACGCCGGCGAAGCCGCCCCTCCGGTGATGGAATTCGACCCGCAGGGCAACGTGGTAAATTCCTGGGGCGACGCCAAACTCCTCCCGAAGGATCTCCACGGCTGCGCCATCGATCGCGAAGGCCACGTCTGGCTCGACGGCTCCGAGGACGGCGTCGTCCAGGAATATTCGCACGACGGCAAAAAGCTTCTCCTGCAGATCGGCAAGCGCGGCGTCTTCGATTCCTCGGACGGCACGGTCATGGGCGCGCCCCTCAACGCGAGCACATCCCAGTTCTTCCGCGTCTCCGAGATCGCCTTCGATCCGCACAATGGCGACGTCTACGTAGCCGACGGCCACGCCAAAGGAAAGGGCAACAACAATTTCCGCATCGTCGTCTACGATCGCGACGGCCATTACCTGCGCCAGTGGAAGCTCCACCGCTCCCCCGACGAAACCGCCACGGCCGCGCCCGCCACTCCCCATTGCGTCCGCGTCGCCAACGACGGCCAAGTCTATGTCTGCGACCGTTGGATGAACCGCCTCCAGGTCTACGACACCATGGGCAATTTCCAGAAAAATATACCCTTCGCCTTCAAGGTCTGGACGCCCGTTCCCCCCGGCAGCGCCTCCCGGCGCGACGCGCAATTGGTAGGCTCCGCCTCCTCCGTCGAATTTTCTCCCGACAAAGACCAGAAGTACATGTACGTCATCAACGAAATCGATGAGCAAGTCAGCGTCGTGGACCGCGCCACCGGCCGCGTCCTCGACAGCTTCGGCCGCCCCGGCCACCAGATCGGCGAATTCATGCACGCCCACACCATGGCCGTCGACTCTAAGGGCAACATCTACGTAGGCGAGTCCGTAGAAGGCCGCCGCGTGCAAAAATTCCGAATGGCCACCGGCAAATAAGGACGGCTCGGCGGGGCTTGACGCGTGTAACCTGAGTAGTTACACTATACGCCAGTGATAGTTCGGTTTCGTCACAAGGGGCTGGAGCGGCTTTTTGCCTCGGGCGACACGCGAGGAGTGAACGCTCAGCACGCCAAACGTTTGCGCCGCTTGTTGGCGGCGCTTTCGACCGCCACCGGCCCGCTGAATATGAACATTGCCGGGTATCAACTGCATCCGCTCGGAGGCGAGCGCAAGGGCCAGTGGGCGGTTTCGGTATCAGGCAATTGGCGGCTGGTGTTTCGCTTCGATGGCGAAAATGCGACCGACGTGGATTTGGTCGATTACCACTAGCGACAGGAGAACGAACAAATGGATATGTACGATCCCCCGCACCCCGGCGAGATCGTCCGGGAGGACTGCCTTAAGGCGCTCGACCTAACCGTAACCGAGGCGGCGAAGGGCTTGGGCGTCACACGCAAGACTCTCTCGTCGATTCTCAACGGCCGCTCCGGCATCACGGCGGAAATGGCGCTGCGGCTGTCCAAGGCGTTCGGCAGCACGCCAGAGCACTGGTTGCAGATGCAGCTTGCCTACGATCTCTGGCAAGCAAAGCGCCGCGCCAAGAAGTTGCACGTCAAGCAGTTCTTCGCCACGGCGGCAGGCTAAGAAACGGCCTATCGGTTGTTACGCACGATCTGTGGACCGCAAGGAGATGCAATTCAATGCGCCGTCATAGCCGGATCATTGCTACCGGTGCCTTCTTGCTTCTTTCACCGGCCGCGTCCCCACCGGCCCAGCAGTTGGCAACCTGGCCCGATCCCTCTCCGCACACCGTGCAGTTCGTCACGGTCGATAAGGACGTGAAGCTGGAAGTCCTCGATTGGGGCGGCGCCGGCCGCCCTTTGGTTTTACTCGCGGGCCTCGGCGAAACAGCTCACGTTTACGACGACTTCGCACCCAAACTCGCGCCCGACTTCCACGTCTACGGCATCACCCGCCGCGGCTTCGGCGCCTCCAGCAAGCCTGACTCCGGCTATCTTGCCGATCGCCTCGGCGATGACGTCATTGCCGTCCTCGACGCGCTCAAGCTCACGCAGCCCATCCTCGTCGGCCATTCCATCGCCGGCGAAGAATTAAGCTCCATCGGCTCGCGCCATCCGGAAAAAGTCGCCGGGCTCGTCTATCTCGACGCCGCCTACGGACCCGCGTTTCACGATCCCCATCTGGAAGCGGTGCTGCGGAATTTGCCGCAAGCGCCTCCGCTGCCGCCGCTGCCCGCCGCAACGGACGCCGACCGCGCGACGTTTCATTCGTGGGGACTCAGGCTAAAAAACCTCTATGGCCTAGATCCACCGGAATCCGAATACCGCGAAACGCGCGAAGTCACTCTGGAAGGCCACGTCGGAGACACGAAACCAAACAAGGCTCAGGAAGTCATCGAAGGCGAAGAGCAATACACCAAAATCCCAGTCCCGGTCCTGGCGATTTACGCAATCCCTCACGACCAGGGACCCTACGTAGCCGCGCACCTCAGCCCCGAAGCCCTAGCGGCAATCGACGCCCGCGACGCCGCCGCCACCAACGAACAAGCGCGAGCCTTCAGAGAGGGCGTGCCCTCCGCCCGCATAGTCATCCTGCCCCACGCCAATCACTACGTCTTCATGTCCAACGAGGCCGACGTCCTTCGCGAAATCCACGCCTTCATCGCCAGCCTGCACTAGCAGGCCGCCGCTGTCGCCTCAAAGAGAGCCTGTCATCCCGAAGGTCGCCTCCAGCGACCGAGGGATCTGCTTTGCTTTTTCGCAGTTGGGTGCCCCAGGTTTCGCACTTTGAAACCTGGGTCCCGCGCCTAACGCGGCGAACGCTATCGCTGCTCTCCTACTGCGGCCAGGTCGCGTCCGGATCCGTATTGATGATCGTCTGCGCCGCCGCCGTCGGAATCTGCGGCCGCAAATACGGACGGTTCGCCGCCTTGTGGCAGGAATAGCAATCCTCGAGCAAGTGCTTGTACGAATCGTCGAACGCCTTGCTGTCCTTCGCCATGATCGCCATCTTGAGCTGCGTCAACGAGCCGTTATCAATCCCGTCGAAGGTGGACTTCATATCCACCGGCTTTCCGTCCGTGCCCTTCGGTCCGGGATTCAAGTTCGTCTCCCAACGCATCCGGTTGCGCGTTTCGCCCAGAAAATAATTCGCCAGTGGCCAGTTCTTCTTCTCCGCGGCAAAATAAAGATTGGTGGCGTTGAAAGCCACGTCGACCATCGGATGGGACGCCGGCGGCACGATGTCTTTCAAGTGCTGCACGTCCGCCATCGTCGGCGGCGCCGGTGGCGCCCCATTTCCTCCCTGTCCCCCTTGCGCCAATGCCCTCGAATGTCCCCACAGCGTGACGAACAAACAACCCGCCGCAAACCCCACAACCGCCAGCAGCAAATTTCGTAGGAATCGCAATTGAGTCATCTCCTTCTCTCCTCTTCATCCTCCGAAATCGACCTGTATAAAATGGGCAGATGATACATCCTTCGTTCGTCAAGCGATAGCGATTCCCTATTGACGGCTGCGGTAAAATAGAGTGTGAGTTGCGAAAGACAAACTGCTCCTTGCCTCCTTGCCAGCGCTCTTCCAGCCCCGTTTCAGCACGTCCTCAGCAGTAGCCACGCCCTCAAAATCGTCGACCCTTTGTTTTCATATTCATACAGCTTCCTTTTGCCGCAACTCCCTTGTTTTGATATTCATGTGGTTTGCCCGGGGGGTGTACCCCCCTCCCCGCAACCGATGTATTTTCAGACGGTTGCAAACTGCTCCGCCCGAACCCTGTGCCCGCATCGCTCGCTGGCGAATCCCAGCACAAAAATGCTAAACTCCGGCCCCGTCGCCGAACCCCAGAAGCATGCGCTTGAGAACACAGGAGTTCTCTTGCCCCTGAGAATAAAGGAGCCTTCTTGAACGACACGCCGCGTTTGAACGGTGCCATCCGCGCCCTCGAAAAGGGCGCGCCGGCCTTCGTCACCTTTACCAACTCCGAAATCGGCAACTCTCTGACCGTCGGCGCGGCGCCCTATGACGGTGTCGTCTTCGAGATGGAGCACAACCCCTTCGACATCACCACGCTGCGCCATTGCCTGCAATATCTGCTCAACCGGCGCCAGATCGTCCAGGCCGCCAGCATGGCTCCCGCCGTCACGCCCTTCGTGCGCATCCCCGCCAATGGCGGCGAAATGAATCAGTGGCTGGCAAAACAGGTTCTCGACCTCGGCGTCTACGGAGTCGTTTGGCCTCACGTCAGCACCGTCGAGGAGGCGCGCAACGCTGTTGCCGCCTGCCGCTATCCGCGCCCGGCTTCCGCGCCGTACGCCGAGCCTGCCGGTCTTCGCGGCGACGCTCCTGCCGCCGCTATGCGCTATTGGGGAGTATCGCAACAGGAGTATT
Organism: uncultured Acidobacteriota bacterium; assembly: GCA_963702795.1. Classification (GTDB taxonomy): domain Bacteria; phylum Acidobacteriota; class Terriglobia; order Acidiferrales; family UBA7541; genus Palsa-189. The sequence continues at coordinate 299,766 of CAVPDY010000004.1, forward strand.
ACGCCAAAGCCGATGTCTGGCCACTTAACCCGCAGGGCGAGCTTCTTGTCATCATCATGTGCGAGGAAGTCAAAGCCATCAAAAATCTGCCGCGCATCCTCAAGGAAGTTCCCGGCATCGGCGTGGTCCTGATCGGCGAAGGCGATCTCTCGCAGGATTTGGGCTTCCCGCGCCAGTACGAGCATCCCGTCGTGTCCTCGGCGATCTCTGAAATCCTGGGCATCTGCAAGGAGCACCAGGTTCCCTGCGGCCATCCGCATGTCGACGCCAAGAATGTCGAGTCCATCCTGAAGCAGGGCTTTCGCTGGCTGATGCCTTTGCCGGTCACTTCATTTGCGCCGCTCGAGTTGGGGCGCAAGCTGGCTGGCCGCACCTAATTGCCGGAATGGTTGGAGCGAAAATGGTTATCGATTGTCACGGGCACTACACCTCGGAGCCGGCCGGCTTCCTGGAATACCGCAAGCAGCAAGTGGCGGCGCTGAACGATCCATCGAGAGCGCCGGGGCCACTCCGCGTCAGCGACGATGAGATTCGCGAGAAGCTCGAACCGGCCCAGCTCCGCTTGCAACGCGAGCGCGGCACCGACCTCGCCATTTTCTCGCCGCGCGCCTCCGCCATGGGCCATCACGTCGGCAACGAAGCCACCAGCCAGGTCTGGACGCGCCTCTGCAACGACATGATTCATCGCGTTTGCGGCCTCTATCCCAAAAATTTCATCGGCGTCTGCCAGTTGCCGCAATCTCCGGGCGTGCCGCCGGGCAACTCCATCCCGGAACTCGAACGATGCGTCAACGAACTCGGCTTTGTCGGCTGCAATCTGAACCCCGACCCTTCGGGAGGCTACTGGAAAGAACCTCCGCTCACCGATCGCTGGTGGTATCCGCTCTACGAAAAGATGGTCCAGCTTGATGTCCCGGCCATGGTGCACGTCACCGCGACCTGCAACCCGGCCTTTCACACCACCGGCTCGCACTACATCAACGCCGACACCACCGCGTTCATGCAGTTCCTGACCTCCGACCTGTTCAAGGACTTCCCCACCCTGAAGTTCGTCATCCCGCACGGCGGAGGCGCGGTGCCTTATCACTGGGGCCGCTACCGCGGCTTGGCCCAGGACCTCAAGCGCCCGCCGCTTACGCACCTCCTGCTGAACAACGTCTTTTTCGATACCTGCGTGTATCACCAGCCCGGAATCGATCTGCTCGCGAAAGTGATTCCCGCGGATAACATTCTGTTCGCCTCGGAGATGGTCGGCGCGGTCAAGGGCATCGACCCGGAGACGGGGCATTATTTTGACGATACCAAACGCTACATCGACGCGGTTTCCTGGCTAAGCCCCGCGGACAAGCACAATATTTTCGAGGGCAACGCCCTCAGGGTCTATCCGCGGCTCCGCACTCAGATCGCGCGCCAATCCGGATCGAGTGCCGCCGCAGGTTCCGCGAAGGGTGGCGGCTCTTGACGAACATAGGCCGTTTTCGCACACTCAAAGTATTCGCGCCGGATCACTCCCGAGGCGACCAACACAGGGGCAAGGCGCAGCCGGAAACGCGCGCTTTTGCGGAAGCGAGGTAAGCACCATGGGGAAAATCGTCGCAGCAATGGCCACCGTGCACGCGCCGCAGCTCTTCTTCCGGCCGCCCAGCGAGGACCCCGCGCAGCTCGACGCGGACATCGCTGCGATGCGCCAGTTGGGCCGGGATCTGGACGAAGTGAAACCCGATGCCGCCATCGTCATTGGCAACGATCACCTCGAGACGTTTTTCCTCACGTCCGTTCCCACCTTCGCCATCATGTCCGGCCAGCGCGCCCGCGCCGAATACGCGGGAAAAGAATATGACCTTCCCGTGCATCAGGGCCTCTCCGAAGACTTGCTCGACAAACTAATGCTGGCCGGTTTTGACATGGCCTATTCGCAGGACGCCGTCCTGGGTCATTCTTTCGCGGCCGTCTACGAATGGGTGATCGAGAAGCGCTCGATTCCCGTCGTTCCGATTTTCGTCAACGCCTATCTGCCGCCTCTCCCCAATGCGCGGCGCTGCGAAGCGCTTGGCAAGGCCATCGCCAAAATCATCGCCGATCGGCCCGAGCGCGTGGCCATCATCGCCAGCGGTGGAATGTCCCATTTTCCCGGCACGTGGAAATACGCCAAGCCCGACTACGACTTCGATTACTGGGCCATCGCCCAAATGGAAAAAGGCAATTACGAGCCGATCTTGAACATGACCAATGAGCAGTTCGATGAGGTGGGCAACACCGAGCTATTGCCGTGGATGGTTCTGCTTGGAGCCATCGGCAATCAGCCCGCCGAACTGATTACCTACCAGCCGACCTGGCATCACGGCCATGCCGTCCTGCGCTTCCTGCCGGATAAGCGGACCGGCAAGCCGTCGAAAGAAGCCTTGCAGGCGCCCGCCACCTATACGTTCAAGAATTCCGGCGGATACGAGTTCTACAAGCATCCCTCGCCGTCAGCCTACAAGCTCAACAAGGTCCTCTACGACCTGCGCTTCAAATTCGATCTGCGTATGCGCATCCTGACCGACCTGCCGTCGGTGCAGAAGGAATACAACTTGAACGCCGAAGAAACGAAGGTCCTGGAAACGCTTCAGACCGATGACATTGAGCGCTTCAAGAGCGGCACGGTCCATCCGCTGGTCAAAATGGGCGCGCACCCGCTGGGCATGTGGATGAGCGTGATTCTGATGCACTCCGAATTGCGCAAGCTCCGCGCCGCCGCGCCGCCGCAAAACAGGCTGGCGAAAAAGCTCCGGCGACAACCTGAAGCTCGCTGTTAGCGCGCGGACGCCTTCGCGTGCGAGTTGAGGATTTGCTCGAGCAGGTCCAGCACCTGCATAGCCGTTAAGCATTGCGCGACGCTGGCATTGGGCTCGCGCTTTTCCTTGATCGCGGCAAAGAATTCGCGATCCTGTAGCTCGATGCCGTTCATCGACACGGCGACGCCCGACAAGTCGATCTTGTTCTGGTCTCCGTCCACCAGATCGTCGTAGTAAGCCTGATAGGTTCCGTTGTCGCAGATGTACCGGAAGAAAGTTCCGATCGGTCCCTTGTTGTTGAACGAAAGCGAGAGCGTGCAGATCGCTCCCGACGGAACTTTCAAGCACGATGCCCATGTCCATCGCGATTTTCAGCTCCGGATGCATCGGGCCTTGCACCGCGTAGCAGTCGGAAATCAATTCGCCCGTCTGATACTGGAACAGGTCCACGGTGTGGCAGGCGTGATGCCAGAGCAGATGATCGGTCCAGCTTCTGGGCTTGCCCGCCGCGTTCATATTGGTGCGCCGGAAAAAATACGTCTGCACATTCATCTGCTGAACCTTCAACTCGCCGGCTTTGATTTTTTTATGGATGTACTGATGACTGGGATTGAAGCGCCGCGTGTGACCGCCCATGCAGATGACGCCGGTTTCTTTTTGAACGCGGACGAGGCGTTCGGAATCCGCCAGCGTGTCCGCGATGGGAATCTCGATTTGCACATGCTTGCCGGCGCGCATGCACAGCTCTCCCTGCGCCGCGTGCATCCCAGTGGGCGTCGCCAGGATCACGGCTTCCAGGCCAGGCTGCTTCAGGCTCTCGGAGAGATCGCCCGTAAAATGCGGGATATGGAATTTCTTGGCCACCTCTTCCGTCGTGACCTGATTCCCGCCCGATAACGTGATCACCTCGATTCCGGGAATATTGGCCATGGCCTCCAAATGCTTCACGCCGAAAGCGCCCTGCCCCGCGACACCGACTTTCATGTTCTCTCCCGTGCTCCGCAATCATGCCCGACTAGCCCAATATCATTACCATTACTCGCCTGCCGCAATCCAGAGCATCGAACGAGTGGAAGCGGAGCCGCCATGAATTTTGCGCGGGCACGTTGCAAAACAGGCGTGTACTGAATACACTCGCGGCCACGGAAAAGATCTCCTGGCGCGGGAGTCGACTGGGGTCGCTGAGTCTGGGTCGACTGTACGTCCCCGCAGCTTGGGGAGGAGGAGTGGTTCATGGCCGCAAACGAAAACACCGCATCGTGGTGGGCGCTCGACCGGGGAGATATCGATGCCACCATCGCGCAACTTGGCTTCAACATCGCCCAGCTCATCATTCCGGCGTTCCTGCTGCTACCGGTGGGAATACCGCTGGCCTTCAGCGTACCTCACCTGCTTCCCGGGTATGCGCTGGGCTTTTTTGTGGGATCGGCAGGCCTGACCAGCCTGGCCGTCGGCCTGAGGAAGCGCGAGGGGCGAGGCGACGTCACCGCCCATCCCTACGGCAGCAACGTCCCGGCGATGATCGCTTACACGCTGACGATCATGCTTCCGGTATATCTCCAATCACATGACATGGTGCTGGCCTGGCAGGTGGGAGCTGCCGCCGTGATCTGGACGGGAATTTTCAAGCTGGTGGCGGCGCCCTTCGCCGGCGCCATCCGCCGCTGGATTCCTGTGCCGGCGTCGATGACGGTATTCGCGGCGGCGATGTACAGCTACCTCGCTTTGGTGTTGTTGCAGAGGATTTTCGATTCGCCGCTTGTCGGCATCATCGCTCTGGCGATCTTGTGTTCGACCGTGCTGGTGCGGCTGCCCATTACCTCGTGGAGAATTCCGCCGTTCCTCTTTGTTTGGCTGGTGCCGATGTTCGTCGGGCTGGGCATCGGATACATCCATCCGGCGTGGACGGGCCTAAAGCCCGGGCTTCCGGGGGCCTACGCTCCGGGCCTGCTTCATGCCATGAGGTTTGTGCTGCCGTATCTCTCGGTGATTGTGCCGATGAGCGTCTATCAAATCGTGCAGGATATAGCCGCGGCGGAAGGGGCAGCAACGGTTGGCGACAATTACGATGCGCGGGGCATCGTGGCCTGGGATGGGATCGGCACACTCATTTGCGGACTGGCGGGAAGCGTGGTTTGCCCCATCGTGTACGCGATTCTGCCTCCCTATAAGGCTTTGGGAGCCAAGATCAGCTACGTGTTCTGGACAGGGCTGATTTTTCTGGTCGTGGTGATGAGCGGCATCACGATGTTCGCGATACAGCTTTTCCCCTGGTCGATCCTGGCCTCCATGATCGCGTACATCACGGTCGGTGTAGGCCACGCGACGTTCCATCGCGTGGATCGGAAGTACCTCAGCGCGGTTCTGCTGGGACTGATGTTGCCGACGGGCGCGGTGGTCACTGGCGCCGTCGGTTCAGCATTGCCCGCGCTTCACCTATCCGTCGCGAATCCCGAGGTGCAGGCGGCACTGAACCGGGCCATCTATTGGAACTCCCTGCAGGGACTCGGGAATGGCTTTCTCCTGCTGGTGCTGGTGGTGGCAGCTTTGATTACGGAGATGATCGACCGCAATTTCAACCGCGCTGCGGTCTGGTGCGCACTGGCCGCCGCATTTTCGTGGGTCGGGTTGATGCACTCGCCGGTTATCAAGTGGGGCGCGCAACCCATGTACGCCATCGGCTGGCTGGCCGCGGCCGTGATTGTCTTGTCGGCGCATTTCTGGAGGGGCGATCTGGGGCAGCAGGCTCCGGCAAGTTCGGCTCATACCGGCGCAAAAGAGGTGGCCGTTCCGCATCGTTGATTTCGTCATTGACTCTAGGTGGGAGAGATCGTGGGTAAGATGCGGGCGGTAGAGGTCCCGCAGGCCAAGGGACCATTTCGATTAGTTGAGCGGGAAATTCCGGAGCCACCAGCCGGGTATGTACGAATCAGGGTGCAGGCCTGCGGCATTTGTCACAGCGACGAATACGCAAAAGAAGGAAGCCGGCCGGGCATCGTATACCCTCGCATACCAGGACATGAAATCGCGGGCGTGATCGATGCGCTGGGCGCGGGTGTGCAGGGGTGGGAAGCGGGACAACGGGTCGCCGTGGGCTGGCACGGAAGCCATTGCGGCTATTGCAATTCGTGCCGGCGAGGCGACTTCGTCGGATGCACCAAGGGACGGCAGATCACCGGCCTGACGCGCGATGGCGGCTATGCCGATTACATCATCGTGTCCGCCACGGGGCTGGTGGCGGTGCCCGACGCGCTTTCGCCCGAAGAAGCCGCTCCTCTGCTTTGCGCCGGGGTCACGACGTTCAACGCCTTGCGCAATAGCGGGGCGCGCGACGGAGACCTCGTTGCCATTCTGGGACTTGGCGGGCTTGGCCATCTCGGAGTGCAATTTGCCGCCAAGATGGGATTCGATACCGTCTCCATCGCGCGCGGCCAAGAGAAGGAAGCGTTCGCGCGGCGACTCGGCGCGCGGCATTACATCAACAGCCTGACGCAGGATCCAGCCGCGGAACTTGAGAAATTGGGCGGAGCGAAAGTGATCCTTTCGACGGTCACCAGCGCCAAAGCCGTTAGCGCGGTGCTGGGCGGAATCGCGTTCAATGGGAAACTCATCCTGGTGGGAAATCCGGACCAGCCGATCGAGGTGTCCGGGCGTCTGCTGATTGGCGGACGGCGGTCGATCAGCGGCTGGCCTTCGGGCGCGCCCATGGACTCGCAGGATACTCTTTCTTTTTGCGTGGTCAGCGGCGTGCGGCCGATGATCGAGGTTTTTCCACTGGAGCGCGCCGCGGAAGCTTACGAGCGGATGATGAGCGGCAACGCGCGATTTCGCGCGGTACTGACGACCGGGCTGTAGATACCGTAGTCCTCACTCACGAACAGCCCAAATTGCTCGGAGGGATATCATTGGCTAAGTCGGGATCGGCAAAACCGTCTCGGAAACGCGCATCATCAAGAGGACTCGCCAAGCCGCACGGGGCCGCATCGGCGGGCGGGCCTGACCCGGAACTGGTGAAAGATGTGGCCTACGCCAACCGGATTTTGTACGACCGGGGCGTGCTGGATGCGTACGGGCACGTCAGCGTACGGCATGACAAGAATCCCCAGCGCTTTTTGCTGGCGCGCAACATGGCTCCCGCTCTGGTCACCCCAGGCGACGTTCTCGAACATGACCTGGAAGGCGAGCCGATTGTTCCGGGAATTCGTCCTTATCTGGAGCGATTTCTTCACGCGGCGATTTATCGGGCGCGGCCGGACGTAATCGCGATCGTCCATAGCCATTCGCCTTCAGTGATTCCCTTCGGAGTGACGAACACTGCGCTGCGTCCGATCTGCCACATGGGCGGATTTTTGGGCGAGGGCGCGCCGATTTTTGAGATTCGAGAAGCGGGCGGGATGACGGACATGCTGATCAGCAACAATTTGCTGGGCGATGCGCTCGCGCGAACGATGGGCCGCAGCCCAGCGGCGATCTTGCGCGGCCACGGGTCGGTGGTGACCGGCAATTCGATCATGCAGGCGGTTTGGCGCGCCGTCTTTGCCGAGGTCAATGCGCGATTGCAGATCGAGGCAACCCGGCTTGGGCCGATCAATTTCCTGATGCCGGAAGAGGCCAAGAAGGCGTCGGACTTGAACGACAGTCAGATGCCTCGGGCCTGGAATTTGTGGAAGAGGATTGTCGGACCGATCGAGTAAGGGCGGAGCGAGTCACACCAAACCGGCGTCGCTCGCTCCGCGCGAATCGAGTTTTAACTGTCCACTAGTCGCGGGCGTATTTCTTCACGTCTTTCGGTCCGACTTCCGCACCGTACACGTTGCCTTGCGCGTCCGCCACGACTCCCTCCGCACCGCTGGAATTGGCGTGGGCTGGGTCGGTGTCTGTGTCCGGGATAAGGGCGGTGACCTTGCCGTCCTTGGCGCTGCCGATGCGGATGCCGCGCTTCCAGCCGGGATTGCGCGCGGCGTCGGATTCCGAATCCGCCACGTAGAGGGTGTCGTTCTTGTCGATGTAGATTCCGCTGGGACGGCCAAATTGCTTCCATTCCTCGAGGAACTTCCCATCCTGATCGAAGATCTGGATGCGGCTGTTGGCGCGGTCGGCAACAAAGATGCGGCCCTTCGAGTCCATGGCAATGCTGTGGGGCTCGTTGAACTCGCCTGGGGCTGAGCCTTTCTTGCCCCAGGTTTTGATGAACTTGCCGTCCTTGGAGAACTTCACAATGCGGGCGTTGGAGTTTCCTCCGTGCCCGTCCGCCACGAAGATGTCGCCGTTCGGAGCCACGACCACGCCGGAGGGCTGGTTGAAGGTGTCCGGGCCATCTCCTGCGACGCCGGCCTTGCCGAGCTTCAGCAGTACTTTGCCGTCCGGGCTGAACTTGATCACCTGCTGGCCCTTGCCGTTCGCTCCCATGGCATCGGTCACCCAGACGTTGCGGTCTTTATCGATGTAGATGCAGTGCGGGAAGACAAACATCCCCGCGCCAAAGCTCTTTACGACCCTGCCGGAAGGATCGAATTCGAGAATGGGCGCGACGTTTGAATCGGCGCAGCTATTGGCGCCGCATCTGTCGAAGACCCATATGTTGCCGCTGGGGTCGACAGAAATCGTGTTCGTCGAACCCATCGCCCTTCCCAAGTGATTGGCCCAAACTTCCCCGGCGCGGTAGGGATTGGGCAAGGAATTGGTAGGTTCGGTACCTGACTGAGCGCGGAGCCGAGCTCCGGACATGCCGGTGCCGGCGACAGCGGCCAGGATCAAAAGACATGTCATTCGGGGTTTTGTCATGGGGGCCTCCGGCGAGAGTCTATAACAGTTCGGCGCTGGCAACCAGAAGGGACCGTTCAGCTACCCGGCCGCCGGCGGATTGCGTCTAATCTGCTGAGGCTACGGCCGGGGCCTGGGCCGGCCAACAGGCCTGAATTTACAGGCTTTTGGAGGGAAAAACGCTGTTGACTGCCCTTTTAGCGGGCAGGTGGGCGCGGGGCGCATCTTCTGACGCTGCCCGCGCATCCAATCAGCGTGGGCCTGGGGCTGGAGGGGGTATCGCGGAACCTTCCTACTTGGTGTAAGATATGGGCCCTGGCTCTCCGCGTTACAAGCAATACATGGTGTGGCCTGAGATCGGGCTGCGGTAAAAAGTGAGAGGGTACGATTGTGGAATTCAACCTGGTAGAGACGAATCTGATATCCGGCGAAGACGACGCAGCAAACGTCCTCGCGGTGGCTGAACCGAACGAGCTCACAGAGGAGTTTGCCGAGTCGTTCGAGCCGCCCGAGCCCGAGCTGCTGCCGGGGCCCGAAGACACGCAGGACCCCGTTCGGACATACCTGCGCGAGATGGGCACCGTGCGCCTGCTGACGCGGGAGGGCGAGGTGGCGCTGGCGAAGCGCATTGAGCGAGGAGACCTGCTGGCGTGGAAGGCGGCGTCTCGTTCGCCGGTCCTTGTGCAGGCGGTGATCGCCGTCGGAGAGGAACTGCGGAGCGGAGCGCGCAGCATCCGGCAGATCGTACCGCTGGAGAGTGAAGCGCCGTCCGCGGGGAGGGCCGCCACCGAGCGCACATTGAAAGCGATTGATGCGCTGGCGCGCTTGTACGAGGTGGCCACAAAGCAAACCAGCACGACCAAACGCAAGGCGCGACCGAGCCGCCGTGCGGAGACGCGCGCGAAGTGGCAACTGGCTCGAACGCGCGTAAAGCTTTCGCAACTCGTGCGCTCGATCAACTTCACTGCTGGGGAGAGGAAGCGACTGACGGTCCTGGTGATTTCGCACGCCGAACAGGAGCTCGCCGCGGCTCGAAAGAAGCACGATGCGGCGGCATCCGCGCACGCGCCGAACGGGATGCAAGAGGTCAGCATCGCGGAACTGAAGCGCATGCTGAAGCGCATCCGCAAGAGCGAAGCGGCGGCGGAACAGGCGAAGAAGGAACTCACCGAGGCAAACCTGCGCCTGGTGGTGTCCATCGCCAAGCGTTACACGAACCACGGACTTCCCTTCCTCGATCTCATTCAGGAAGGCAACATCGGATTGATGAGAGCGGTGGACAAATTCGAGTGGCGCCGCGGATTCAAGTTCTCGACCTACGCGACCTGGTGGATTCGCCAGTCGGTGAGCCGCGCGATCGCGGATCATGCCCGTACGATTCGCGTTCCCGTGCACATGATCGAGACGATCAACCGGCTCATGCAGGCGAACCGGGCGCTGGTCCGCCAACTGGGCCGCGATCCTTCGTCCGAAGAGCTAGCCAAGCGGCTGGGCATCTCGGTGGCGAAGGTGGGCGAGCTTAAGAAGATCGCGCAGAAGCCTGTCTCGCTGGAACTGCAGATTGGGACCGACGACGAATCGCATCTGGGCGACCTCATCGAGGACAAGACCGCCGTGTCTCCTTCCGATGCGGTGGTGGACAGCAGCCTGAGGGAACACACTCATTCGATCCTGAAGACGCTCACAGCGCGCGAGGAGCAGATCCTCAGAATGCGCTTCGGGTTGGCGGACGGCACGGAGCACACGCTCGAGGAAGTGGGCCAGTCTTTGGGGCTTACCCGCGAGCGAATCCGCCAGATCGAAGCCAATGCCATGAGGAGTCTGCGGAATTCGGGGCGCGCCCGGCACTTGCAGAATTTCCTGCGGCGAGCGTCCTAAAATACGCTTCCCAACTCTGGCCCGGGATGTTGTTCCTGGGCCAGATTTTTTTTGCGCGTCTACTGCTTCGGTTTGTCGGGAGTTTGCCGGCTCTGCTGAACTTGCGCGGACCGCGGCACCGGAGTTCCGTAAACCTCGATCCATTGCACGCGGGAAGAGCCGCCGCCACCGTGGCCGCTGCCCGGCGCCAGATCGGTGAATCCGACGGCATCGACCCTGCTTAGATCCGGGTTATCGACCCAACCCGTAAAATCCAGTCCTTTGAAATTGGCTGTTTTCTGATTCGCGCTAGCGGCTTCCACAACCTTGGAGACATCCAGCGCGCGCCAGCGGACGTCGGCGAAGATGATTTCACTCTCGCGCCAGTCGGCGCTGTATCCATCGGTGTGGTCGCCCACCAACCAGGAGCCGTCCGCGAGACCGACAATTGGGCGCAGGAGGTGAAAGCCGTTTTGCTTGGTGCGCCAGCGCATTTTGGCCAGGCCCGTGAGATTGACGTAATTGTCTTTGTCGCGAAGCGCCAGGGCGCAGTTAGCTTCGCAGAGACCTGTCCAGGCAAAGGTGAGATCGCCCTGCTGATTTTCGTAAATTCCGTCTTTGAACCCGAACAGCCTAATTTCCAGATTCTGATTGGCCAGGTCCGATTGCGCGATCGGATGCTCGCCGGTATTGGGCACTCGCACCTTCCACTCTTCACGGAAGAACAGCGGCGCCTGATGATTCTCGCTCGCAGGGGCAGGCTTTGTTGCTCCAGCGGGGCGGTGTGAAGACTGCTGTGCGAAGGCGATGCACGCGAGGCTAAGAACCAAGGCGAGAAGATACTTCGAGGCTGACTTCGTGTGGCTTGGTTGCACGTTACCCCCTGCAAGTCAACCTGCGGCGATGGCGCGACCGCCGGGAGCAGAGTGTTACTTCTTGGCGCCCGCGGGCCCGGCGATGGCGTCCGCGTAAGCTTGCGCTTCAGACGGAATGCAAAGCTGCTCTTCGAATTGCTGGTCGGGAATCCACTTGTAAACTGTGGTCCCGAGCAAGAAGGGCTTGGTGTAGACCTTCGGGTCATCAACGGTGACGGTGACCTTCAGCGTGTCGTGGTCAACGCGCTCGTAGCGCTCGGTGACGTGCAAGTCAGAGCTATGAGGATGCCCGCCGTTGTCGAGCCAAGTAGTGTCGTCCGTGCCTACGGTGTCCACAACGAAGGTGTAATCCCCATCCCAGTGGCCAACCGAATATCCGTAGTAGCGAGGATCAGGAGCGTTGGGATCGTCGCTGCCGGCGCCTTTCGGAAGGGCGCGGCCGTCGGTCCAAACCTCGCGCCAAATTCGCTCGTACTGGGAGAGGATCAGCAGGCGGTTTGGCATCTGACCGATGGAGAGACCTCGCAATTCAAAAACGGCGTTGCGCGGGAATCCGAGGGGATCGCAATGATTGAGCGGATCGTTGGAGTCGGCAACATTCACGGCTCCATTGGCATGGTTGACGGAGGCCATCTTCTTCCCCAAGTCGGTCATAGGAGGGATCGGGTCGCCTCGCATGGCGCCGATCGGTCCCGACCATGCACCGCTGATGTCGTGCTTCGGAGCAGCGGCGGGGACCTTCGTGTCGCTGCAAAGAACTTGATATTGCGTTCCCGGCTGGCCGGGCTGGCCGCAATGCTCCTTGGCGATGGCCGTGACTTCCTTGGAAGGACGAGCTTGTGCGCTTGCGACGGTTGAGAAGGTGAGGACCGCGATCAGGCCAGTGAGGACACAAAGCAGACTATTTCTCATGGTGACACTCCCTTTTGCGCAAATTCAGCCATTATGCGGCCCAAAAGCGCAGAGGAGCCGCGAGATACACAAACCCTCGCGGCTCCTAACCCTTGCTCGCTTAGAGGTTACTAAACTACTGGCCGCCGCCCGCAGCCGGTTGGGTGTCGCGATCCTGGCTGTCGTGCAGCATCTTGCCGTCGGGGAAAACGATCTTTGCCAAACGGCCGACCGTATTGCCATTCCGCGCCTGGAACACCGTCACGTTGATCGTGTCACCGGGCTTGACCGAGTTCTTCGTCCAGCCGCGCGGAGATAAGGCCGAGGGGCTGCCCGCTTCGACGGCCCAGTGCTCGACTTCACCCTTATCGTTGGTGGCATCGAACATGATAAAGCTATGCGGATTGGTCCAGATGAACTTGGTCACCGTGCCGTTCTTAATATCGATGGGCTTGTCTTGATAGGCCACGTTTCCGTGGTGCGCGAATGCGGTACCGCAAACCGCCAAAATCCCTACGAGCAGGAACGCTACTGCGAGCTTGGGTCTCATGCGACACTCCTTGTTAAGGTTCTTAAGGTAGATAAGGCCTACGCTTTATGTACCATAATTAGCACCGGGAAACAAGCGCCTGGCGCTCCGACCGGCGTGCGCCTCGCGCATTCAGGCTGGTCTCGCCCGCACGACCTCCGAATCGTAGAATCTGTCGCCGCCAAGCACGGCCCGGATAGCCCTGATCAGGTCCGTGCCGGCGCGGGCCTTGGAGACGTATCCATCGCAGCCGAGAGTTCGGATCATGGACTCGACATGACTATACGGGTAGTTCGTAAAGACGAGAATCTTCGTGCAAGGATGCCATTGACGAATCTGCTGGGCCGCGGAAAAGCCGCCCAGGCGCGGCATGCTCAGATCCATAATCACAAGATCCGGGTGCAACTGCCGGGCTTTGAGCACGGTTTCAAGCCCGTCCACGGCCTCGCCACATACTTGCAAATCGCTATGGCCCTCTAGAAGATTCTGGATTCCCCGGCGCATGAGTTCGTGGTCGTCGGCAATCAAAATACGAGAGCGGGCTGTCTCATGGCTGGCAGGCTGAACAGGACCGCGGCCCGGATCGAGAACAGGCATCGCTATTTCACTCGCGGGCTCTCCCGCCGAAGCGTCTCCGCCAACCTCGCCGAGAGGGACGCGGACTCGCACTTGGGTGCCGGACGAAGCCGACTCGATGTCGAGCACACCGCCGAGTTGCTGCAGCCGCTCGCGCATGCCAAGGATACCAACGCCAAGGGTGACTTTTTCACGTTTGGCAGAAGTCAGCCACTGCGTGTGAAACCCGTGGCCGGCGTCTTCGATGCACAGCCGAAGGTATCCGTCTTTGGCCTCAGCGCGGATTCGCGCCTCGGCGCTATCGGCGTGCTTCAGGACATTCGTCAGACTCTCCTGCACAACCCGGAAGATGGCGATCTCTTTGTCTCGCGAAAGTCTCGGCAAAGTCTGTGGAATTTCCATCTCCACGGCGATATTGCTTCTCTTGGAGAAGCCATCGATGTACCAGCCCAGCGCCGATTTCAAGCCGAGCTCGTCCAGCATGGGAGGGTGCAGGACGTAAGAAAGCGTGCGAATCTCGCTTTCGACCTTGCGCGCCAACGCCACGGTTTCGGCAATCTCCGCGCGGGCATCAAATCCCGGCGCGGCCAAGTCCATCGATAATCGGGTCAGCGACATCAGAATGACGGCGAGTTCCTGCCCCGTAATGTCGTGCAAATCGCGAGCCATGCGGCGGCGCTCGGCATCCTGCGCCTGCATGAGGCGAGCCGAGAGCAAATGTACGGAACCCTTGCTGTCGTCAAGGGCTCTGCCGGTTTCGATCAGCTCCGTCACTTCATGTGTGAGGATCCATACGCCATGATCGCGCTTTTTTTGAGCGGATGAATTCAGAGAAACGCGAAACGTCCGTACATCCCCATTCGTGGAAAGAAGTTCCAAGCTTCCCTCCACTGGGGCCAGTCGAGCATGTGCGAGGGCTATTTCAAAGTCGTGCCGTCCGGCAGTAGCGATGCGATCGAGGAGAGTCGCGCCATTCCACGCAACGGAGTCGCTGCGAATACCCAAAATGTTTTTAAAAGTGGCATTACCATAATGGATGGCGCCGATGGAATCCGACAGAGCAAGTCCGATGCCCAAACCATCCGCCAAGGCACCGAAAAACTCCATGCTGGACTGCGGTGCGCCGGGCGCGATTCGACTGCGACACTTCGCCTTGGCTCGCGATGGGCGCTTTTCGGCCATGCCGCGTCTCCGGCGCCTTAGCGTATACCTGACTCGAAAGAACTGCTCTAGGTACTTCCCTGTATGGACGAAAGATGGGCCACGGGCCGTGGGTTACCCGCCCACTCACCGAGTCTGCCTTTATTCCGGTGAGGATTGCGATTTGTCGGACAATCTTGCCGCAACGGAGGCATCTATGAGCGTAACGATGCAACCATCGGGTTTCCGGCCGACCACTCCGTAGGGAAGCACGCGAACGCGATACCGCTTGCCCCGGTGATCGACGACCTGTTCGACTGGAACGCCGTCGCTGGACAAAGCCTGCTTTACCAACTGGCTGAGATCGGGAATGTCCGCGGAATGATTCTTGTCGACGACCCGGGCGCTGATCTCGTCCGGCAGCAGATCAAAAAGCCTTCGCACAACAGGCGTCAACGGGCGAATCTGAGAGTCGCGTCCGACCACCGCAATCGTGACATCGGTAAGCAAATCCCGCAAATCCTGCCGTCCCCCGGTAATCTGGACGTTTCGGCCTCGCAGTTCGTCATTCACCGTGCTCAGTTCTTCATTGGTGGATTGCAGCTCTTCCTTGGCCGTTTCGAGCTCTTCATTCGTGCTTTGCAGCTCTTCGTTGCTCGAAAGAATCTCCTCATTGGCCGACTGCAATTCCTCATTCGTAACTTCCTGGTTTTCGATCACCGATTGCAGATGCTCCTTGGCAGTCGCCAATTCCTGCTCCAATCTCTTGATCTTGTTATTCCAGGAACCTTTCGGTTGCTTTGCTTGAGAGCCGCCCCGGCCGGACTTGCCGAACGACCACAACGGGCCTTCCTCCAGGAACACAATCATGAAACAAGGCTCGTTGAGCGTGGACGTGAGAGGGATCACCTCAAAAGACACGATTTCCTCGCTGGCGGCCCCTCTCTTCCCATTCGCAATCCTCACGGCGAGGCCCTTGCGGCGCACCGGACGATTCTCTTTCTTAGCGGCAGCAATCGCGTTTTGCAAGGGAAGCGTCAGGCCGTTGAGAGCCATCTTCAAGATATTCAAACTGGGCCGGCCGGAGGGCACCTTGAAGTAACGATTGAATTTGCCGCGCGTGTGGATGATCTCCAGATCCTCGTTCACAAAAACCGCCGGAGGCACGTAATGCGCCAGCAGTCGCCGGTCAAAGTCCCGCTGCACTTCAGGGGACTGCAAAATTGTTTCCGCCTGTTGCGGCCGGTTCGTTGGGGCGGCAACGTCGATGGCGTGCTCGGACGGCCGGGTCAAGGAGAAGGTGACAATCTGCCGCCCAGAAGAAGCTTTTTTCGCGAAAATCCTGTTCTCGCGATCTTCCATTTTGAAGAGATTGCGGGCCGCGCTGATGCCTTCGGAAGTACCAAGAACCAGGTAACCACCGGAGCGCAGCGCATAGTTAAAGAGAGAAATGACCCTGACCTGCAACACCGGCTCAAAATAAATGAGCAGGTTGCGACAGCAGATCAGATCCATCCGAGAGAATGGCGGATCGCTCAGCAAATTGTGTTGCGCGAAAACACACGCCTCGCGGATGTTCTTATTGATGCGATAGCCGTCCTCGGCCTTGGCGAAAAAGCGGCGGATCCTTTCCGGCGAGACATCGCCTTGAATGTTCGCCGGATACACACCGTTGCGAGCAGTCCGGATGCTGGTTTCACTGATGTCCGTTCCGAACAATTGGATGGAAATCTCAGCCGCTCTGGAGCCCAGGAATTCGAGCAAGGCAATCGCCACCGAATAGGCTTCCTCACCGGAAGCGCATCCCGGGACCCAGATGCGAATATTCGAGTCCGCGCCCTTCCGCGCCAAGATTTGCGGAAATACGGAATGCTTCAGAGCCTCGAAAGCTTTGGGGTTGCGGAAGAAGCTGGTCACGTGGATGAGCATGTCCTGATACAGGGCTTTGATTTCCGCCGGGTTGGTCTGCAGATATTTCACGTAGTCGGCGAATTTATCGATTTTGTGAACCAGCATGCGCCGCTGGATTCGCCGAAGGATAGTGGTCTTGCGGTAGTGGGTAAAGTCGACGCGAGTGGTTCTGCGCAAGAGCTGAAAGAGCACGCTGATGCTGCTGCCGTCGGGTTGCGCGATCGCGGGGAAGTCCGGAGAGCGTGATGGCGAAACATAGGGGTGCCGCGCCAAGCGCTCGAGCTCACTGGCGATTTCCTGGGGTGGCAGGACGTAGTCAACGCAGCCGGCGCCGATCGCGCTGCGCGGCATCCCGTCATATTTAGCGGAGGCTGGGTCTTGCGCGAAAGTCACTCCGCCGTGCGCCTGAATTTCCGCCATTCCCAAAACGCCGTCCGAACCCGTCCCGGAGAGAATCACGCCAATCGCACGGTTGCCCAGCTCGGCGGCAAGCGCTCGCATGAAATGGTCAATGGGCATATGCGCGCCCCGAGACGGATCCCGAGGGCTCAAGCGCAGAACGTGGTCCTCGATCGTCAAGAGCTTGTTCGGGGGGATGACGTAGATGTGATTGGCGACGACTTTCGCACCGTCGGTCACTTCCGTGACCGGCATGGAGGTTTCCTTGGCGAGCAGATCTTTGATGATGCTATGGTGCGTCGGATCCAGATGCTGGATAAAAACGTACGCCATCCCGCTGTCTGGATCCAAGTTCCGGACCAGATCGATGCCGGCCTCGAGGCCTCCGGCGGATGCGCCGATTGCTCCGATGAGGAGGTCGGAGGAAAGTTCCGGTTCGATTCCCGGTCCGGCAACTCTTGCGGCCGGATCAGGCGCCTTCGCCGACTTGACGGATTTCGCTTTCACGTGCGCTCTTGGCTTTGGGATCCGCCGTACGGGCGTATTCTAGGTTTTTTGGGGATTGGGGTGCAATCGAAACAACCGCGATCCAAGTAAATGTCTCGGAGTCCCGATCCTAGCGCTGTAGCCGGCGCAGATGCGAAACGGCTTGCGTGCCAGCAGCACCCCCAAATCCGCGGTGTTAGGCAAGCGATCTTTTGGAGTAGATCGCAAAGTGCCGTAGAATCTAACGTGGACGTTCTGTCGGGGCGTAGCGCAGCCTGGTAGCGCGCCTGCCTTGGGCGCACACGACCCGACTCCAACAACTCCATTCTCTTGCTTCTAACTTCTAATGTTTCCAATAAATTGGGGAATCTGCTTTTCGCTCAAAGCTAACCCCAATGGACTGAAAGTGTCCGATTCGTGCACAGTTCGTGCACAGTCAGTTTCGTCTGATCAATTGGTATGAGGAACCAGAATCGGGCGAGGGCCAATGCCGTTTCTCGATCCGGAAATGGATCGCTCACAACGAAGTAGTTGTTCCAGCCACCAGAATCCCAACCATGTCGGTTCATGCCTCGAGTCGCGGATCGTGAACGGCGCGGCCAACCGCGAAATGATAAATCACTTGCTGCGGGAGTGTGCAGGGGGCCGCGCGTGGCTTGGATTTCTGTTCGTTCTTACTGAAGGGCCTCAACCTGGGAAATTGCTCTTCGGCAGGTTCGGAGACCTCGAGAGCAGTCTTGCGCTGGTCTCGGTAATGCGCAGACGCGCGGCTTGACTGCGAGTCGAGGATTACAAGCGCCGATTGTTCCGTCGCGCGGAGCGACGCGCCCACGGGGGTCTCTCCTTCTTCCAGGAAGCCGAGATAACGGTGCACATCGTCGTCGTAGAACGCACCTATGCCTGTGGCGTTCCAGCCTAGTGCTTCCGCCCCAAGGTATAGCCTCTGCCCGATGGCCCCGGCTTCGAAATGTACGTACCGATAGCCCCGATTCCCGAATCGCTGCGCCGCCTTGCGCCAACTCTGCCATCATCGAAACGGCAAAGCAGGCATTCCCCGCCAGCGCCTGTTCGAGGCTGAGATAAGCCGCTACGCGTTCTACGTTGGCGCGGTGACGCTGCTCCAAACTGCGGCTGCTGCTGTCCCATCGGTACACGCCGGGCTCGCAGTCAAGCACGCGATGGATATATAGATACAAGGTCACGAAATTAGTGCCCTTCCCAACCGTCAAAGTTTCGCCGCCGAAATTTCCGCGCCAGTCTGCCAGCCAGTCTCGTGTCGCGAAGTCCAGGAGCTGTTCCACGTCGTGGCGCTCCATGGGCGGAGTCCGCGCATCAAAATCGAGAGCAGAGCGTCGTTGTCGCACGATGACTCCTAGACTGCTATCGCGCGGGGGCCCGCTGGAAAGTTCGGGCAGAGGTGGTTGACCGTCAGCGATTGCCGCGTTTACTGCTGACTTATGAAGCGGCGGCCCCACAGAGTCGGGGAGAATCGTCGAGCGATGGATGTCGAGCAGCAGAGCGTAGGGCACTTCCTCCGCGGACAACTCATTGGGAACTCCCGTGAATGTTCTCCTGAGGCAGCGTGGGAGTTTGCCCGGAAGAACGCTTTCGACGCAAACACTAAAAACACCATCGGCGCCTCATCGCCTTCGGTTAAGCCCAGCGTGCGCGTCAGACGGGCATCAGCGAAGTGCGTGATCGCGCCGCCGGACAGTCCCAACGCGCGCGCCGCTAGAAGCAAACTCATCATCGCATGTCCCAAATCGTGGCAGCAGTAACGATAGGCGCGGTCGCGGTACTTCCACGCCTCTCGCCAAAATATCGAGGTCAATCCCACGATCAGCGACGATTCCGCCGCCCACGGAATCCGCAGGGCCTGGGCCAGACGCGCCGTCCAGGCGCCTGGGCTGCGAAGTTCGAGCGCGTGGAGATCCGCGCGGTAGTGATACAAGCCGTCGTCGACGCCCGTGAACCCCGCGAGCGCCAGATGGGTTTCCGTGGGGTGAAGATTTCCTGACGAGGGGTTTACGCGCAGGCTGTAGCGATTGCTGGTATGCGTGACTTTCTTCCATGCACTGATTGCCATGGAATGCCAAAACAAGCGACTGAGCCAGATTGTGTCCAGCGGATTGGATCGTGGTCATCAACATTATTTTCCCCCGCCGATCGCTTTCCGTCGCGAGCACCGCCATGGCGCAGAATGTTCCGATGTTCGGAAAGCCAGGCTCAGGCGGAAGCATGGTTACGGGGGCGCCTTCATAGGCGCGAAAGGGATCGGGCTGATTGCTCCAGTCAAGATAGTGGGCATTCGATCGAACGGAGTGGTAGGTGTGCTTCGTGGCCTGGTGATAGGCGAAAAGATGTTCTGCATGTTCGTTAATGTCAGCAGGCGAGGGATCGTCCAATATGCGCGGAGAGAAAGCGAGTCATTCTGTCATCTGCCCAACTCGACTATAACCTGATGCGCGGCGCCATCATCCACGAGCGGTATATTTGCACGATCGACGACGATTTTGCCGTCTAGGTTGAGGGAAGCAACGCCGCGAGAAACGCCAGACGGATTGTTCACTCGAATCTGGTAGGTGGCCGAACAATAGCGAAAATTGATGGAGTAGCTGGGCCAGTTTCGGGGGATGCAAGGATCAATGGAAAGAGTCGTGCCACGGACGCGGAATCCGAGAATCCATTCCAGGCCCGCACGGTAGAGCCAGCCTGCTGAACCTGTGTACCAGGTCCATCCGCCGCTCCCGACATGGGGGGGCTCGGCATAAACATCTCCCGCAACCACGTAGGGCTCTACTTTGTAGCGCTGCACGCTCGCACGCGAAGAGGTATGGGTGATTGGATTCAGCATCTGGAATAGTTCGCAGGCCTTATCGCCGTCGCCAAGCGCCGCAAAGGCAATGACCGTCCACGCGGCCGCATGGGAGTATTGGCCGCCATTTTCGCGGATGCCGGGCACGTAACCCTTAATGTAGCCTGGGTCATTGGCCGTGCGGTCGAAGGGCGGGGTGAAAAGAAGAATCAGTCCCTCGGGGCGGCGCACCAGTTGCCGGTCGACCGCGCTCATGGCGCGTGACGCACGGCCCGGTTCAGCAGCCCCGCTCATGACTCCCCAGGACTGGGCAATCGAATCGATCCTGCATTCCGTATTTTCCGCGGAGCCAAGCGGCGTTCCATCATCAAAATAGGCGCGGCGATACCATTCGCCATCCCAACCTTCCCGTTCCAGTGCCGCCTTCAGCGGCGCTCACATGGAGACGCCAGGCCTCGGCGCGTTCGTGTTCACCACGCGCATCCGCAACTTTGGCAAACTCCCAAAGAATCGTGTGCAGGAACCAGCCGAGCCAGACGCTTTCTCCCTTGCCGTGCTCGCCGACGCGATTCATGCCGTCATTCCAGTCACCCGTGCCCATCAGTGGCAGGCCGTGGCTGCCAACCGCGAGGCTTCGGTCCAGTGCGCGGGCGCAATGCTCAAACAGCGTCGCGCGAGCTTCCGACACTCGCGGTTGAAAATAGGATTCGTTCTGGCCGTCGGCCAGCACGTCTCCTTGCAGGAAAGGCACAGCTTCGTCC
This sequence comes from uncultured Acidobacteriota bacterium, assembly GCA_963702795.1. GTDB lineage: Bacteria > Acidobacteriota > Terriglobia > Acidiferrales > UBA7541 > Palsa-189. The sequence continues at coordinate 320,546 of CAVPDY010000004.1, forward strand.
AACACGCGCGATCTCGCCGGTCGTTTCGATGAAATGGATGACGGCGTAGGGCAGCCAGAGCAGGTCGTCTGAAATGCGGGTCCGCACACCGCGGCCAGATGGCGGATGCCACCAGTGTTGAACGTCGCCTTCGGTAAACTGGCGCGAGGCAGCGCGCAGCAGATGCTCTCGCGTAATCTCGGGTTTGGTCGCCACACAAGGCCATCCCATCCTGAAGTTGGTCGCGGAATCCATACGCGCCGCTCAACTGATAGAACGCCGCCCGCGCCCAGATGCGAGATGCCAGCGTCTGGTAAAGCAGCCAGCGATTCATCAGAATGTCCATGGCCGGTTCGGGCGTAGTGATCTGCACGGTGCTGAGCAGGTCGTCCCACTGCCCCGTAACCTCGGCAAGAACAGCATTCAAGTTTGCGGTGCGATAGCGGCCCAGCAATTCGCGCGCCTGTTCCTTGTTTTCGGTCTGGCCGAGGAAAAACACAATTTCCGCGCTCGCGCCAGGGGGTCAATTCAATGGAAGTTTGCAATGCCGCGCAAGGATCGAGACCCGCTCCCAGCTTCCCGGAAAGAGGCCGGCCTTCCTCCAGCGCCGCGGGCCGCGCGAGCGTCCCATTGCGGCCAAGAAATTCTGTCCGGTCGCCCGTGACCGAAACCTGTCTGCCGCGCAAGATCCGCAAACGCGATGCGCCCGCCGAATTCCCCACCCAACATGCTCGCGGCTAAAATTGCACCCGTTTTCGGATCGAGTTCTGTAATGAGATAGGGCGCTGAGGCGCTGCGAGAACTGCCCAATACCCATTCCGCGTAGGCCGTCACGGAGAGTCGACGCGCGCGGCCGGAATCGTTTCTTAGAGTGAGGCGCGAAATCTTGATAGGGTCTTCGAGTGGCACAAATTGCAGCAACTCCGCCAGAATTCCGTGAGATCCGTGATGGAATCGGCTATACCCTTGGCCATGGCGGGCAATGTACGGGGCGACTTCATCGCGAATCGGCAGCGCAGTGGGACTCCACACCTCGCCGGTACTTTCGTCACGGATGTAGATGGCTTCTCCCGGTGGGTCCGTGACGGGATCGTTGGACCACGGTGTGAGTTGATTTTCGTGGCTGTTGAGCGACCACGTATGGCCTGAGCCGGATTCCGAAACGAGGAATCCAAAAGAAGGATTCGCAATCACGTTCATCCACGGAGCGGGAGTCCGCAAGTTTTCTCCCAGGACCGTCACATATTCATGGCCCTCATCGGCAAATCCACCGAGGCCATTGAAAAAATCCAGAGTCTGTTTGGGAAGCGGCACGTCCGTGCGTTTGGCGGGGCGCGATTTCCTGGGGATGGGAGGTACCACGACTTCCGACCGCTGAGATCGAATGATTTGTTCAGACAACGTGCCGCGCCGGCTCAGCAACACGCATCGGGCGACGGTTTGAAGCAGAGCCCGCTCCTGCGCGGAAATGAGGTCCGCCCGCAAAAGAAAAATGCTGCCGCGCACGTTGTCGGTGTCCGGAGACAGCCGCAATCGGCTGCCGCGCACCAGTCCCTCCAAAGAGATCTGCAATTCCTGGGCGTAAGATGAAGACTTTTCATTGATGACGACCAGATCGCAGGATAGTTGCTTCATGCGCCAGTATTCGTGCGCGCGCAGCATTTGGCGGACGATTTCGAGGTCTTCCGCTTCATCGATACGCACCAGAACAATGGGCAAATCCCCAGAGATTCCCTGGGCCCACAGCGCCGAGCGCTCGAGTGTGCTGCGAGTGAGCACCTCGAAAGAAGGCCGCATGGAAGTATCCGAGTACAGCACGGAGTTTGCAAGTCTCTGGAATAGATGGGCTTCGTCGAGGCCAATTCCCAAATGATGCAGTTGGACTTGGGCCTGAGTCCAAGCTAACGCCAGCGTGCGCTCCACGGTTGTGGGGCCGCGATATTTATCCGCGAGTTCCATGACTTGGTCACGGGTGGCGGCAACGATGGTGGAGAAAGCGACCCGCGCTGTAGTTCCTGGCGGAATGCGAACCGTACGCCTCAGGCTGATCACCGGGTCCAGTACGGAGCCGACCGTATTGGAAAGCGGCCGCCCGTCGACGATCGATACGGGATTGCGCGCGTCGTGCCCGCGCCCAATGAAGCGCGAGCGGTCCGTCTCGAATTGCAGTTCGCCGACCGTTTCACCTTCCACCGCGACCACATGCGCGGCCCAAACAGGAGTTTCCTCGATCGGATTGTCTGCGGCGCGTGGCAAGCAGCGCGCCCGACTTCGCGAACAAATTCGGTCTGAATAAACAAATTGGAAAACGCCGGATGGGCCGCGTCGGCCGCCTGCGACGCCAGGCAAACCTCGGCGTAGGAGGTCACTTGAATTTCACGCGTGCGCATTCCGGAGTTCGTAATCGAGACCCGCCGGATTTCCGCGTCATCCTCAGGCGATACGACCACTTCAAGTGTGGTCGTCAGCGCGCGGTCGCGCCGGATGAATTCGGCGCGATCTTCATAGAACGTAGCCTCGTACGTGTCGGGTTCGACGCCGCTCGGTTGATAACCGGCGGACCAAACTTCACCTGTTTGCGCGTCGCGAAGGAAGATATAGCTGCCCCAGCAATCGAGCGTGACGTCCTCGCGCCATCTGGTAACGGCAATGTCCCGCCAGCGGCTATAGCCGGAGCCCGCCGCAGTCAGCATCACGGTGTATCTACCGTTGGAAAGCAGATGGGTCCGGGGAATCAGGACCATGGGGGGTGGTGAACCTGCGCACAACCGGGGCAATGAGTTCACGAACCTGGGCTGCGGCAGATACCTCTTCTGCACGAGGCCGCGCAACCAGCACGTCGCGTGGGGTGCGTTCCTGCAAGAGCAGTTCGGTAGCCTGCACCATGGGTTCGGCATGAAAACGGCTGCGCATCGCGCCGCCGTTCAGTCAGGTTCGCGATGGCGACAAGCAGACATCCCCTGATGGTGTGCGAAGTAGGTACGCACAATGGCGACGGTTTTACCTTCGGGCAAACGCGCGCTTGTGTAATCGAGCGCCTCATAAAATCCGTACGCGCCGCTTCCTCCTGCTTCTTCTAGACGACGAAAGTTTTCCAGTGCCGCGGCTGGATCGATCATGGCCGCAAGCGCGGTGGCATACGGTGCGATGACCAGATCCTCGCTGAGGCCTCGTTTGAGCCCCAACCCGGGCACGCCAAAGCTGGAGTATTGATAGTTGAGGTTGACGTCGCGAGCATTATAGGCGGATTCGGACACTCCCCAGGGTGTCGCCTCGCTCCACGCCATATTCAATTTGGCGACGCACAACCAGTTCGTAGGTCTGGTTCAGCAGGCTTCGTTCCGGGGAACGCATGACAAGCGCCGGCATGAGGTATTCAAACATCGAACCCGACCAGGAGATCAGCGCGGAACCGCGGCCCACAGGCGTAAGCGCGCGGCCCAGGTGAAACCAGTGCGAAGGCGGGGCTTCGCCTTTCGCGATCGCGATAAAGCTTGCCAGGCGGGCTTCCGAAGCAAGCAAGTCATAGCAGCTTGGATCCAGGCTTCCATCCGCCACGCGATACCCAATCGAGAAGAGTTTGCGCGTATCGTCAAATAGAAAGGCAAAGTCCATCGCCTTGAACATGCACTTCGCCGTCTGGGCGATGACCAGGAAGACGGCGAGTGAGCGCGTTGGCATCCGCAGCCGACAACCTGAACGCTTCGCATAATGCATCGATTTGTGCGATCGCATCTCGATCTACTGGAAGACTGTCCGTCATCCGGATGCGTAGCGCGGAAAGATCGCTGAGGGCGGATTCGAACCGGTCCGGTGCGTCCGCCAACTTAGGGACGGCTCGGAAAGCCTGTTCGATTGGCGTCCACTCGGGTGTTGTGTCTCGAAGATGTTGGATAGATCCGGGAAGGCCTTTCGAATCCAAGCGCGCCCACGGAATCAGGATTACCGCATCGCGAATATGGCTTTCGACGCATGCTTTGAATGCGTTGGCCCAGATCAGCAATTCCGGTTCGGGATCGCCTCCGCTCTCCTGCGCGAGGGCTTGAGCAATGTCCGCCACGGTCTGGGCATGGGCCCTCCACTCGCTGAAGCGGATCGCCCAATCCATGGAATCCACCGGCAACGGTTCAAGCGAAGCCGTCATCGCGTCCACCGCATTGCTGAGTTGTTTCCGCGTGACGATGTGGGTGCGCGGCAAATCGGCGATCTTGCCGAGAGCGTTCGCGAAGAAGCTGACAGGTATCTTGCAATCCGGCGAGAAGATGTGGTCCGGTGAGCGATTTCTCGATCAGTTCCCTGCAACTGTTTCCGAGGACCAGCAAATGCCCGGCGAGATTCCCGCTGTCCACCGAGGAAACATACTTGGGATCGAGCGGATGGAGATCGCGTGTGTCATACCAGTTGTAGAAATGTCCGCGGAACAATTCCATCTGTCCCATGGTCGCCAGGGTGGCTTCAAGGCGCTCGACCGTTTCCAGCGTGCCCAGCCATCCAAAATCTCGCGCGCAAACGGTGGAAAGAAGATAGAGGCCAATATTTGTCGGCGAAGTTCGATGCGCGACCACGGGATTGGGCGTCTCCTGAAAATTGTCAGGGGGGAGCGCGTGGTCTTCCTGGGAAACGAATGTTTCGAAATAGCGCCAAGTCCGACGCGAAATGAGGCGGAAAGCCTGAGCGTCGGCCGGCGACAACGGACTTGTGCCGGACGGCAGCGGCTCACGGCTGATCCAGAGCGCTACCGCAGGAGACGCAACCCAGAGAACGAGGAACGGAGCCGCAGCGGCCCAAGCGCGGTGGTGCCGCAAACGCGATAGCCACGATCGAAACGAGGGCGACCACAACGCCGCCGGCCATCCGCTCATAGATCGCAGGTAATTTGGACTCGGCCGAAAACTTGGATTGCGCAGCGGTGACCCATTCCAGCAGATTCCGTGCGTGAAAAACATGCGTCCAAGGGTCCGTAGAATCGCGTCCGTCATGAGCCATGTCTGATACGCCAAAAATGTGAGTGTCAATCCGATCTGGCATGCGCCAAGAGCCAGATCGCCGAGGACGCCGCGAAAATGGCTTCGCAGAGAAATGCCTTTTCGACGCGGGATAAGCCCGATAAAAAATGGCAGGAGCGCCGGAATCGCCACGGTCGCCAGAATGAACAGCGTCCATGTCCATGGAGAAGAACTGGGCAGAAGCCACCCGGCCACCAAGGTGAGAAAAGCGGCGGGCGCTGACAGACGTGCGGCGCAGGTTGTCGAGCATCTTCCAGCGTCCGATGGTTGGAATCCTGACCGGGTGCCGTTTTCCTGGCCCCGTGTATCGGCGACCGAAAATCCAGGGGAAGAGTTGCCAGTCTCCGCGAGCCCAACGGTGTTGGCGCGCGGCAACGGCTTCATAGCGCGAAGGAAATTCTTCAAACAACTCGATGTCCGTGGCCAGTGCGACCCGGGCGAAAATGCCTTCAAAGAGGTCATGGCTCAGAAGAGCGTTTTCAGGTACTTTGCCCGCCAACGCGGATTCAAAGGCATCAATATCGTAAATGCCTTTGCCGGTGTAAGAACCTTCCTGGAACAGATCCTGATAAACATCCGAAACGGCCGATGAATATGGATCGATGCCGCCCGGACCGGAAAAGACTCTTTGCGAGAGTGAGCTCGGATGGTCAAGCGGCAGCGAAGGGGTAATGCGCGGTTGGACGATTGCATATCCTTCGACAACGCGCCCCTCGCGATCGCTGAATCGCGGCCGGTTGAGGGGATGCGCCATCGTGCCAACTAAACGAGCGGCAGCGCCCCGCGGCAGCCGCGTGTCCGCATCGAGCGTAATCACGTAGCGAACGCCCGAAGGACTTGTGGGGAGACTTCCTCCGACGGACACAAATGTTGTGGCCGTCGAACCGCGTAAGAGCTGGTTCAGCTCATGAAGCTTTCCGCGCTTGCGCTCCCAGCCCATCCATTTGCCATCGCACTCGTTCCAGAAACGCTTGCGATGAAACAGAAAAAAACGTTCACCGCCGTTTGGAGCCGGACCATATTTCTTGTTCAGCCGGGCAATTCCCTCTATTGCGACGGCGAGCAGGCCATCATCGCCTGGCAAAGTTTCGGAGGGCGCGTCCGACCAGTCCGAGAGTAGCGCAAAGCGCAGGTCCCCTTCTGAATTTGCCAGATAGTGCACTTCCAGTCGTTCGACATGCTCCGCAGTTTCATCCGGTGTGGTGAGCAGCGTGGGCATAACGACAATGGTTCGCAATTCCTCGGGGATGCCGTCGCGCAATTCCATTCGCGGCAACCTTCTCGGCCCTAGCAAACCCATTACCAAGCGGTTGATCAACGCGATTGCCAGGTCCGAGGCTGGCACCGCGGCGAGCAAACCAAGTAGTAGAAGACCTAGTGCGGATGTCCCGCCCTCGCGGGCGTACAACAGGGGCCAGGCCAGGATCAAAGCGGTGACAACGGCAATTGTGGCCAGATAGCTGGGCACCGCCGTTCTCATATAGAAACGGAGCAGCCAGCGGTTCCAGGAAACGTGATAACCGAGCTCCCGCTCAAACGCCGGACGTCCTCGCGAGATCAGGTGATAGCCGGGTTCCGCTTGACGTTCCGCAGTGACCGGATCGAAATTCCCTGGAATTTGGCTCGCATCTTGAAGGCTACGCTGGACGCGGCGGACGACCCGCCTGGCCACTTCAATTTCCGAGTGTTTCGAGCCACGGGCAAGGTTTTCGATCGCGTGGCGGTAGTCGTCCCGCGTGGAAAAATCCATTTCGGCAAAGTGCGTATCGTTGCGAAGAACTTCATCGACGAGGCTGACGCTTTCAAAAAACTCTTGCCAGTCAAACTCAGAAATCAAGCGCATGCTGGTGATAATGTTGCGCACCGAAACGCTCATGGCGCCTTGCTCTTGGTGCTCGGCGCGGACAATCTCATCGGCATTTGTTCCAGCAACAGCCAGGCGCTGATCGAGCCATAGCAATACGGGGCCGACCTTTGGGTCCAGATCACGCAATCGCTGAACAAGCTGAACGGCAAATGCTGCATCCAAGGGGGCTTTTTCAAGCCGGTCGAGCGCCGGACGGATCGCGGATTGCCCTCCCGGACCCAGCAAACTATCCGCCAATGCGTCGGCTTCGCGCCGAGCTACGCGGCTGCTTACCATCCGATCCGCGATTCTGCGCAGATTCTCGACCAGGACAACACGCAGCGTGATGGCGACGGCCCAGAGTTCGCCAATTGTAAGCGGTTGTACTCGTTGGTAGGCCGCTACAAAGCGGCGGAGGGCTTCCGGATCGAATCGGCTATCCGTGTGCGCAACAAATGCCCACGCGACTCCGAATACGCGCGGATAGCCTTGCAAGTGACCCGAAGCAAGCTTGGGTAGCATGCGATAGTAGCCTGCCGGCAAATCATCCTTGATCTCCCGAAGCTGCTCGTCAACGACGTGGAAGTTATCCACCAGCCATTCGGCCGCGGGAGTAATCGCATGCTCCTCCTGAATCGCATGGGCGATCGACCGATAGGAATCCAGCAGCACCTTTCCGTTATCCACGACCCGCGGGATCAGCGGACGGCCGCGGCTCGCTTCGCCCGTGACGACCTGCGCCGCCGCAAGGCTCTCGGCGTGTTGCTCGAGCCGTTCCAGACTGAAGAGTTCGGAACGGATCGGCTCTTCCGGATTAGGAAGAAGAATGGTCGAAGCTTGATTCTTATTCGTCATGGAAATCAGGGATTGTGGTGCGGAAGATGTATGCGAGTGCCGTGACCTTTCCCCAACGAGGATCGCGGGTCACCCAGCCAAATTCAGAACGGTTCTCAACCAGCCTAACAGATGTCCCCGGGCGAGTGTAAGAACTTGCTGAGCTGCGTCTTTCCCGATCCAAGTTCGGCAGGATTGAGAGAAAGCGCAGCTCAGCAGTTATGACTATTGGTTTGAAGCCTTTTCTGATTCGTTGTGTGGCGCGTTCTTCTGCAAAACGCGGACGAGGAGACGTCCGGATGCGGGAACGACAGTCTTTTTCCCCATGACAATTTCTTTGGCTGTGATCTTGCGGCCATAGACGTCTGCGCTGGCATCATCGTCTGGGCGAAGCGTGGAACCTTCGAGAGAAATCCCGGCAAACAGGCCGCGGGAACGCGAGTAGCTCAAGATTTCCGCCCGCAGGTAGGCATCGGTATCCGCCGAGGCGTCGCGGCCCTTGGGGCCTGCCGCGGCTGATGCATCGGCGCCGATTTTCACCTGGCTGCTGAGAATGGAAGAAGCCCCTGTTTCGTTCATGACAAGGAGGACGAGATCCGTCGCTTGGCCGCCGAGTTGAAATCCAACGCTGCCCCCCTCGAGCGCGTACATGGCTGGAGAGCCCCACGGTCCGTTAAAATGCTCACCCGTCCTGCAAACCATCGCTCCGCGGCCGTAGCTGCCGCCGACAACGAATGCCCCTTTCAGAACGGATGGGAAAACAATGACGCACTCGGCCTTTTCCAAGAGCTCCTGCGGGATGTTGTCGGGTACGCCCATCACTTCCTGCATGACGGTTCCGGAATTTTCCAAACGTTGTTGTTCCTTATTCGCAGCGTAGAGCGAACTCGCGGCAAACATGATGCAAACACCAAAAGCCAATTTACGAATCATCACGAACCTCCATAATCCGACAGCTAGTTGATAGACTTCGACTTTTTCCTGATCCCTAACAAACCACTACCCCTCTTTGCCTTTTGCTTCGCGCCTTGGGTAAACCCAGTGGCGAAGAATCTAAAGACGCCCCAGAAGCACCAGAATGACGACAATGACGAGAGCGAGACTTATCCCGCCAGTGGGTGCATAGCCCCACTCCCGGCTGTGAGACCACCGCGGTAAAGCACCCAAGAGTGCCAGGACCAGGACAACCACCAAGATTGTTCCAAGCATTGTTTTCTATCTCCTTCGTGAATTCAGCCATGCAAATAAAGGCGACCTGCCCGAGCGGCTGCATCGACCGCTCTCGGTAAACGCCTAGTTCAGGTAGAAGCTGATCGCAATGCGATCGCCGGGATATTCGCGGTTGTACAAATAATATCCGCCAGCGTAGAAATCGATGTACACGTCATCGCTGTCGTACCAATCGCTTGGCCAATATTCAGGCCAGGGGTCAACCAGACCGAACCAATAACCGCCATACTGAAAACGTTGAATCCCGCCGGCGAACATCACGGGTAGATTGTAGATGCGAAACGCGTGGTCCTGGCCGTAATCGGCACGAAAGCGGGCATCCGGAACGCGATAGCCGCTGTACCCACCGCGTTGCTGCCATGTGCGGTGTTCAGTCTTCCAGTCGTGCGCACGATCACCCTGCCAGGCGACCTGCTGTTGGTGTACTTGATCTGCGCTTCGTGGTCCTGCAGACCTGTTGTCCTGTTGCTGCGGCCGTTGGTGTTGTTGATCCTGCTGCACTCTCGCTTGTTGCGGCTGGCTCTGTTGATGCTGCGGCTGACTTTGTTGTCCCTGGGCCTGCTGCTGTGGTTTCTTTACAGAGTTGCCCTGCGCCTCTTGCTTTTGCGATTTGGCTTGCCGCTGCTTTGCGGAATTGTCTGGTGTCTGATGCGCTGGTTGGCGTTGTGAGTTCTTCTGCGCGTTCGCCTGCGACTGTTTTTGAGGCTGCTGACTTTGCTGCTTATTGGCTTGCGGCGGCTCTTGTCTTGCAGGCTTGGCAGACTGCTGTTGCTTCTCAGCAGGCCTGTCCTGCTGTTGCTGCCTCTCCTCGTTTTTCGATTTCTCCTGTTGCTCCTGGCGTGAGTAAGCCGGGACTGTCATCCCGAGAAGTAGAAATGCAGCGGTTATACCAACGACTCCAACTGATTTTAACATTTTATCTCCATTCACTATTCGCTTACACGCCCGCGACATGTCGCATGTAGTTGGGAGCTGTCCGATTCAACTCTTACGCCGGGTAACGAGCGCCACAATCCGATCTATCTAATCCAACCTGTACCAGAGCGACCCTGGTTCGCCTTCTTGTTCACCCCAGCGGCGAGTAAGACAACTGGTCCCGACAAAGGCACGGCGATCTCGTTTTGCCATACAAGCCTGCTCCACAGTGCTACATCCTTGCTCGCGTACCACGTAAGAACTGCGCCCAGGACGATCAATCCCATTGCCAGGAAGAGGGCGCTAAATAGGACCAGGGACACCAAGAGTTCGCGGACGTAGTAGGAGTAAAGACCGAGTGCCACGATCGATAGAGCAAATCCACACGTGTAATTCCTTATTCTGATTTTTCCCAAGGAGTCCCCTGTCTCGTCTGCGGTGCATTTGAAATATGCCTTGGCCCGCATGGATTGAGCCAAGGCATGACAGCTTTAGTACATTCCGCCCACGCCGCCACCCTGACCCGCGCCCACCGCGGCCACTCGTTCCTCCCCCTTGAATTCTGCAATCAACGCTTCGGTAGTCAACATCAGCGCGGCGATCGAAGCGGCGTTTTGCAGCGCCAAGCGGGTGACCTTAGCGGGATCAATGACACCGGCCTTGAGCAAGTCCCCGAACTCTTCGGTTGCCGCGTTGAAGCCAAAATTCGCGTCCTTCGACTCCCGGACGCGGGCGACGACGACAGCTCCTTCATGGCCCGCGTTAACAGCAATCTGGCGGGTCGGTTCCTCAAGGGCGCGTTTCACGATGTTCACTCCGATCGCTTCGTCCTCCTCGAGCTTTAGACGATCCAGCGCCGGAATGCACCGAAGCAGTGCCACGCCGCCGCCCGGGACAATGCCTTCTTCGACCGCGGCGCGAGTTGCGTGCATGGCGTCCTCGACGCGAGCTTTCTTTTCCTTCAGCTCGGTTTCGGTCGCCGCGCCCACCTTGATCACCGCGACGCCGCCCACCAGCTTTGCCAAACGTTCTTGAAGTTTCTCGCCATCGTAGTCTGACGTCGATTCTTCAATCTGAGCGCGGAGCTGCGTGATTCGGCTCTCGATTTCCGTATTTTTCCCCGCGCCTTCGATAATCGTGGTGTTGTCCTTGTCGATGACTATCTTTTTCGCGTGGCCCAGATCCTCGATTTTCACGTTCTCGAGGTTCATGCCCAGATCTTCGGAAATGCATTTGCCTCCGGTCAGAACAGCAATGTCTTCGAGCATGGCTCTGCGGCGGTCGCCAAACCCGGGGGCCTTCACGGCCGCGCACTGCAGGGTGCCTCGCAGCTTGTTCACCACCAAGGTTGCCAGCGCCTCGCCTTCGACGTCCTCGGCGATGAGCAGCAATGGCTGTCCCAGCTTTACGACCTGCTCGAGGAGAGAAATCAGGTTCTTCATGGAATTTATTTTTTTCTCGAAGAGCAGGATGTGGGCATCGGTGAGCACGCATTCCTGACGTTCGGGGTCGGTCACGAAGTAAGGCGAAAGATAGCCTCTGTCGAATTGCATGCCTTCGACAATTTCAAGCGAAGTCTCCATGGTCCGTGATTCCTCGACCGTGATGACGCCGTCCTTGCCCACTTTCTTCATCGCATCCGCGATAAGGCTTCCGACTTGCCTGTCGGTGTTGGCGCTGATCGTACCCACTTGCGCGATCATGTCGCCCTTCACGTCGCTGGAAATCTTTTTGATCTCTGCAACGCAAATTTCGACGGCCTTCTCAATGCCGCGCTTCAGCGACATTGGGCTTGCGCCCGCTGCAACGGTCCGCACACCCTCGCGGAAAATTGCCTGGGCCAGCACTGTCGCAGTGGTGGTGCCATCGCCGGCCACATCGGACGTCTGTGACGCCACTTCGCGCACCATTTGAGCGCCCATGTTTTCGAGCGGATCTTGCAGCTCGACTTCCTTGGCCACGGTCACGCCATCCTTGGTAATGATCGGCGCTCCAAACTTCTTTTCGATCACGGCGTTGCGGCCCTTGGGGCCCAGCGTGATTTTCACGGCGTCCGCCAAAATATTCACACCGCGCAGAATTGCCTGACGCGAATTTTCACCGGTTACAATTTGCTTTGCCATGAGAGTTCACCCTCCTGGGTGAATGAGAACCATTGCTTCGTCCAGTGCCTTTGGATCCGGGAAGAATTACTTCTTGCCGGATGCTGCTTTTGCAATTCCGCTGAGCTTCGCCAGGATGTCTTCCTCGCGGAGGATTAAATATTCCTGACCATTCATCGTGATGTCGTTCCCGGTGTATTTGCCGAACAAGATCCGGTCACCCGTCTTCACGTCCAGAGGTACTCGTTGGCCTTTTTCGATCTTTCCTTCGCCAATGGCGATCACTTCGCCTTCCTGGGGCTTTTCCTTGGCGGTGTCGGGAATGATGATGCCGCCTTTGGCCGTCTCCTTCTCTTCGAGCCGCCGAACCAGAACCCGGTCGTGCAGCGGTGCAATTTGAACTGTCATCTTTGGATCCTCCCTGAAAAGTCCGTCAGATATGGTTGCAAGCAATCTTGTCGTTGCGCCCTGTGCTTTTCAGGGTCGAAGAGCCTTGATGTTTTTCTGCCGCTCCGCTTCCAGGTCATCGGCCTCTTTCTTCGCGTGTTCGGCTTCCTTTTGAGGAGCCTCTTGCTGTTCCAATTGCACGGATTCGGCGATGGAGACCCCGGCTTGAGCGTCCAAGGCCTTTTCAAAGATCACAATCGCGAAGGCATCCGACCCGGAGGACCGAATGAGATTGAGCGAATATGCGGAGTCTTCCCACCGTGCAATGACCTTTGCAGTCGCGTCATACGATAGATTCAGTCGGGAAATCGACCGTGGCAAGAGGCCTTGTGGCGACCCCGTACTTTGCGGTCACGATTCGGATCATGTCTTCGTCGGTCAGCCCCTTGGTCGAATCATCGCCGTAGATCACCAACATTCTGTAGAGTGCGCCATTGTAGAAAGAGAAGTTGATCTTCTCGACGGGTTCCGCGGGGCGTGAAGAATCAAAAGACGTCGGCGGATACCAGGACAATTCTTGAATCAATGCCGGAAGTTGGTGGATTACTTTCGTCTCAACCGGCTGTCTGATCCACTTGCTTGGAAACGGCGGCAACACTCGACCCAAACGAAAAATTCCGATATTTGGAAAGATCTTGAGCGTAAATCACCGAGGCCGATACCAGAATCATGCTTGCTGCGAGTATTCCACGACTTAAGATTTTCATTTTCGAATCTCCCTTACGACTTCGACGAGCGAGACGCTCGGGTTCAAGCCGCGATGAATGCGGCATCCTTTCACGCCTGTGAAGCTTGGCCTCCGAGAAGGAACATGCCTTTTTGCAAGTTCCGCGAGTGAAAAGAAACCTCCGCGTATGACATCCCTAAAAATGTCTTGAAGACCACACCCGTAATCTCGAGGGAATTGAACTTCTCAGACTTTAGGCGAGCCAGGATTTTCTTGATGGCTCTGCGAACGGTTTCCTGTCCCTCACCGCCGAATACCGTAGCTTGGTTCTCACCGGCCAAGTAAAAAAAGGTCCATCCTGCATCGTGGGTCTTTCGATCTATCGCATATCCGTCGAGGCCCTTGAGCGATCGCCAGCCCGGCGAATATGGCTCAGTGTCAAATGTAAGTCCGTCCGGCAACGGTGTGCCCTCTTTGAACAGGACGTGAACCCGCTTGGATTATTTCTCGCATTTGAACTCTCCTTCGTGATGCCCCGAATTCATTGCAATATCGCTGGTCTTCAGGCGTAGCGCTTTCTCCCGTTCGCGAAAGCGGTGAGCGTGGTCAAGACAATCGCCCCCAGAATCACACTCAGGACTGTCGACACTATTTCAAAACGCCCCGGAAAACCGCCGTATTGAATGAGGAATCCGCCTCCAGTCGCTCCGGCGATACCCATAGTGATATCCATCCAAGGACCATATTGATTGCCGTTCAGCACTCTCCCGGTTATCCAGCCCGTGAAGGCTCCAATAAGGACCCATAAAAAAACGTACATTCAGTTTCTCCTTTGATGCGTTTCCTCGACGTGCGAAGAGGCGTCGTCGATCTCGCCGCCTAATGGATGCAATCCACCAAATTCAGGCGAGTGCGATAGAGGCAATCTTGTGGAAGGTGGAGTTCGCAACGTCGAAAGTCTCGACCCGGGGACTCCCCTCAATCACGGTGGACATGATCTTCGCCACGCCTGCATAGTGCCCGCGGTTGTAAGCCTCGGCGTCTTCTGCTCTGGTCCACAGACTGAGCGCAAACGCTTCCTTACCCCCAGGGCTCACGAACGTAATTTCGTCCTGAAATCCATTCTGCTTCCGAAGCAGGGGAATGATCTCCGTCTCCAGTTTTTGGGTAAACTCAGCGACACTATTAGGTTTCAGGTGCATGTAGACTCTGCGTGCAAACATGGCACTCTCCTTGGTCTGGCCAAGCGGCGAGTCAGGTAACTAACATCGGTTGACTCTGCCAGACACTGCGCTCATGGACTTAACCACTATGGGTTAATTCACTTGACGAGTCAAGTTAAAAATGCAATTATTTCTATGCTTAACAACTTAAGTTACCTGACGGGAGGGTCGCGGTGGATGCCTGCTCATTGATTCGGCGGAGGTTAAAGGAGTTAGGGCTCGAACAGAGAGACTTGGCGGCCGCGGCGAAGGTCACGGAGTCCTACATCTCCCAGCTATTGACCCGCAAAAAGGCGCCCCCGGCCCCGGAACGAACCGACATCTACGAACGGATGGGCAAGTTCCTGAAGCTGCCCGCCGGTAAACTGTCCAAGCTGGCCGACTCCCAACGGAAGGAAGAGCTAAAGAGGAATTTGGGAGGCCCACCGGCTCCTCTATTCGGGGAAACTCGCGAGCTGATCTTGGCGAAATGCCGCCCGGAAAAACGGGACGAAGTTCGGGCCATCTTCGAGAGGCAGCCTTTCGGCGAACTGGAACGCCTCGTCACGCAAAAGCTCTTGGACGTGGTGAAGGGAGTCGCAAGAGAAGAATTGGAAAATGAAAATTGGCTCCGTCTGGTGGCTCGGCTCAGCGGCCGAAGTTATGAGCAGACGCGCGTCAATATCCTCGAGTTCCTGGACGCGGATCTTTTCAATATTTCGGATGAGAACTGCGTGTCTTTCCTGGAACCACTCATCGAGTGCTGGGATATCAACCTCGCAACGTTCGCGAATGGAAATCGTGCTCAGCCGAAGACTCGCTCCAGCTGGATGCCAAGAAATTCGAGTATGTCGAGAGAGAGCCCGACCGGCCCGACGTTGAACCCGGGTTCCGAGAATTTCTCCAGGACCCTTCGCTGAGCGGCGATGCCGGCCCCAATGAAATCGAATTCCTGAAGCAATTGAGGATCAAAGGAAAACGTCCGACTCCGCTCTACTACTACCGGGAATTGCAGAATTTGAGAGATCCTCTCCATTTTCGTACGGCAGGCGCAAAATGAGTGTGGCTTTCCATTAAGATCGAAACATTCGAAGTCCTAGGCAGGGAGCGATATTTCCTGGATTGGTTCCTCGCTTACCACGGAAAGGGCGTCAGGTTCACCCTTCCAAGCGAAGTCGCGATCGTGACGCCCCCTAAGCTCAGCACCATGGGTTAATTGGAATCCTAGGCGCGTCGCGGCGGGGTTTCATCGTACGAGTGTCATGGGGCATTTTCCACCGACTTCCAGGCGAGCCTACGAATCCGCAATTCACCGCGCTCGTTCTTATCAACGATGCAGTTCCCATTAGATATTGATGGACACTATGGAATTCTTGAAATTTGTGGTGAGAAAAGCGCGCGTGCTTTTCAGGCAAGAGGGACTATCTCCAACAATTTCCAGCGGCTAAGAGCGCTCCTTGTTTTCAGCAACTTGGAGGCGTGATGATTGTGCACAGCGGCTCAATGCGACGTCTATTTTGCACAGTTCGTGCACAGTCGGGGGTAAAAAGCATGGGACGGATTAGGAGTAAAGTTGGAAAGTGCTTTAGAATGAATCTCGCACTTCATGTCGGGGCGTAGCGCAGCCTGGTAGCGCGCCTGCCTTGGGCGCAGGAGGCCCGCGGTTCAAATCCGCGCGCCCCGACCAATTACTTCTTTGTTTTCAATTTACTCTGCCTGATGTGGTCTGCGTCGGAGCCTGAACTTGGGTCCATTTGGGTCCAAATACGAGCCTCTCGACGCTTTCCACTGCGCGACGCTGCTCTTCCGGGATCGCGTGCAAATAAATCTCGCGCGTGATTTCCGGTGTGGAATGGCCTAGAAGCGATTGCATCGTTCCTATCGGCGTGCCCACAGAATCGAGCATCGTTGCGTGGCTATGCCTCAGAAGATGCCACGTGACACCAGGAAGCCCTAGCTTCTTTGCGGCAGGCTTCAGGTGCTTGCGCAAGAGATTCCAGCGATCTAGCGGCAATCCCTCGCGTGTGGCAAATACCAGGGCCTTTGAATCAGCAGCGGCGGGACAGATGCCGGCGAGAATTTCTGCCGTCTCCGTCCCAATCGGGATGGTTCGTGCACTGCGCTTCGTCTTGGGTTGATCGAAATGCCCGTCATACACCGTTTCACAGACACGGAGCAAACGAGCCTTCAAATCAATACTCCCCCAACGAAGTGCAAGCAACTCCCCTACACGCAATCCCGTCAGCACCAGTAGCAACGTGACCGAACGTGCGGGTTCATTCAGCGCCGCAGCAATGTCTCGCACCTGGACCGGAGTGAGAACTACTCGCTCCGTTCCATGCTGCCGTCGCGGGAGTTTCGTTTTCTGAGCTACGTTCTCGGCAATATAGCCCCATTCCTCGGCTGCTCCGAGAATCTTGCTCAGACCACACTTGAAGTGGTGAACGGTTTCCCACGACAACCCATTGCTGAGTTTTCGGCTGAGGAAGCTTTGCAGCTCTTCTCGCGTGAGTTCGCGAAGCTGCCTCTGGCCGAAAGCTGGATTGAGATGCACGTCGAGCATGTAGCGATAGTGCTTCTGGGTTGCGTACTTGAGTGTTGGCAAAACCACAGGCGTCCAATCGTCCTTGACGAAATCGCCAAAGGTACGGACGGACTGCGGTCGTGCCTTGCCGCTGTTGATTGACCCTAGCCTCTGAGACAGAACCTGCATAGCCAGGCGGCGCGTCGGAAATTCGGCGACGGTCCCGATCACTTCGGATCGCCTCAGTCTGCCGAGCGTGCCGTCTGCTTGAATTACATCCTCCCACCAGCGCGCCACCCAAAGCTTTCTCCGAGTGCCGCGCTGGAAAAGCGATCCTTGCTGGAAACCTCTTCGAGCCATCGTTTCTCCCTTCCTTGGGATCTCGATGGCCCGCCCAGCTTGTTCTTCGTCGCTTTTCAGTGTAGTCCGCATGTCAAGCCGCTTCGCGATCTCTCCGGTGGTGCTGCACCCAGGCCATTACTTCGTCTGCACGGAAACGCCAATACTTCCCAATGCGATATCCCGGCAGTCGATCTATCGAGCGTTTTCTGGTGTGCCCGTAGACCCAAGAAACTGGCACCTTCAAGAGTTTGGCAGTCTCCTGAACCGTTAGAAGTTCGGTGTGGTTTTCGTCTCCGTTGCTCATGACTGTGGCCCCCTGCTGCGAAGTGCTGTGCGGACAAAACACTCTGCGCGGTCAACGCGCAGTTGGGCTGGAGCGACCCCACGAATTAGTTTGGGCACGGAAACGTGCACAAAAGTGGGGTCGCTCCAGCCCAATCCGGTGTTTTGTCCGCGCCCAAAGTGATCGTCGCGACCTGCGCAACTTCTTTTATTTTGGGCTCTTCCGAAAATCCGAGGGTGACGCAAAGGGTGACGGATATGGTGATCTGTGTCTTTCACGCACCGTTCACCTCGGAAGGACAATCCCGGCGGATACTTAGAAAAGCTGGATAAGAATGGGGATGCTCCTGGTGCGATGATTTCGCGTGCATGCCACGAGGTCGCAAAAAACATTCCCTTTCTGCTGTCAGAATTGAGGGCATGAAACGCGGCCACAGGAGAAGAGGTGAGAAACGCCCGAGAAAATATCCGCCGGAACCTCATGCTTGATAATGGGCCGCGAACTCCACGCATTTCTACATGGGAACCATCGGGCGTAGATTCAAGCTTCATTTCCAGCGGTTGATCTGGGCACACAATTTCAATGCGAAAGAAAGCCCGGCTACTCCTGACATCATGCATCCCGGCCGTATCTGCCAAACGACCCATCGACAAGGTTCCCCTACTATATAGAGGGGGAAAATCGGAAAAACCTCACCGGGAAAATTCACACAGGATGGGGGAGGAATTGTTTGATTTACCGGCAGTCAACTACTAAGTCGGGTCCGCTATTATTGCTTATCGTTGCACACGATGGAGTTGGTGACCCGGCCAGTTGGAAGGTCAACCATGTTGATGGTCATCTTACCATCAGGAACAAGGACATGAGTGAAGTCGGCGGAAAAACTGACATGGCCGAAATCCGAATTGATCTTCGCAGTTACTTGTGCTGTTGAGCCGACTCGCCATACTTTGACTTCCCCATTCCAACTACCCCATCCCACCGATAGGTCGTCGGCACTGAACGTCAGGCTCCCCGGCCTACCACCTGTCTTCGTAAATGCCCTCTCGCGTCCCGTCGCAAGATCCCACACTTGAATATAACCGTCGGTCCCGGACGCGAAACTCTTGCCGTTGTGACTGAATGCGACCTGCCATACCATTCGCCAGAGCTGCGCCAGCTTTTCGTCCCGGTCCATAAATACTCGCGGCGCCTGCCCGGGACGTATTGGATAGGACCGCAACAGCCTGCCTGACACAAGATCCCAAACTTTGACCGCTCCGAAGCCTGCTGTCGCGACTGACCGTCCGTCTGGACTAAACGCCAAAGATGCCACAATTCCGGAACCTTGCAATTCGGCGACTTGCTTCCAGTCTTCGACTGAGTAGATGAACGTCTTGGCCGTTTGGGTGGAGACCCCGAGAAATCGACCATCTTTGCTGAAAGCAATCGTATCGACGCCTGTATCCGTGCGTGAGCTGATCGTTACGGACTGGAGATGTAGACCTGTTGCGGCATCCCATACGTCTAGGCCTCCGTTCCAGCTACCTGAGACGACAGTCTTGCCCACCGGATCAAATTCCAAAGCGTTGAAAACAGCCCTCGCGTCGGCCTGTGATTCCCACACCTTCTGCCCCGTTTGCAGCGCCCAAGCTCTGAGTTTCGGGTCGTAATTCGCCCCGGCTGACACAACTAACTCCCCGTCGGGGCTAAGCGCCACTCTTGAAATCGAACAGGGATAGTGAGGTATCCCGATGTGAGAAGAAGTCGATTGAGCAATGGCCGCGTCGGCGAAGCACAATATCGCGGCAACTTCAAATACTAAGACGCGTGCAGCGAACGCAGAACCCATTCAAGCGTGCTCCGTTTGAGAAAGTGCTTGGCCTTGTCAGTCTAATGCAAATAGTGCACCAACACTAGAATCAGCGTATGAATTGGAATATCTCTAAACTAGTTGGTTTCCGCATCAGCCCTCTTGTCGGCTGGCCAATTAGGAGGATGCCGGCTTGTCGGTCATTGGGCGGCAGGGCCACAGAGTTCGGCACAAACGCGACTCTAGATGATACGATGAACTAGTTGAGGTCGAGGCATACATCATGGGTGGCGCGACCGGCAATCTGAAAAACCACGAAGACCGCATAATCCGCGATAGAGGAATCTGCGGAGGGGAGGCTGTCTTCAAGGGCACGCGGGTCACCCTGCGCACCGTACTCGCCAGCCTAGCTGGCGGAGATTCCGCCGAAGAGATTCTCGCCGATTTCCCTAGCCTTAAAGCCGAGGACGTTCAAGCCGCCATTGCCTTTGCAGCTGCCTCTGCGGAAGAGGACTTGCCCGTCTCCGAAGTTCCGCACATTCGATGAAGATCAAGCTGGACGAGAATCTTCCTCTTCGCCTTGCGTCCTTGCTGAGAGACCTTGGTAATGACGTTCATACGGTGCGTGATGAGGAACTGATGGGCCATGCGGACAGCGAGATTTGGGAGGCGGCTCAGAAGGAATCGAGATTCGTGATTACCCAAGACTTGGATTTCTCCGACTTGCGACAGTTCGCTCCTGGTTCGCACCACGGCATCCTGCTCGTGCGTCTTCGATCGCCAAATCGAAGAGACCTGATTGAGCGGATTGAGGAATTGTTTCAGAAGGAATACGTCAGCGAATGGGCCGGTTGTTTTGTTGTCGCCACGGAGCGCAAGATTCGCATCCTGAAGCCGCAGAACAAGCATAATTCTTAAGACTAGGATTGCCGATGAAAACAGCAAGAAATCAAAAAAGAACGGACCACAGTGGGTCAACCTTTGATAGCTTCCTGAAACAGGAAGGCATTGAGGAAGAAGTCGAAGCGGTTGCCATTGGGCGTGTCTTGGTCTGGCAAAGAAAGCAGGAGCACCGCAAGCTGGGCGCGAAAACCAAATCAGCATGAACCTGCGCCTGCCTGCCGTCTGCCTAGTCGAGAAGAAAAACTTGGGTCCAACTTGGGTCCAACAACTGCAAAATTAGGTCCAAAACCGTGTACCATGACGTAGAACAAAGCTAGACGGACCAACAAGATAGATTTTTTGCAACTGCCTTGGGCGCAGGAGGCCTCCGGTTCAAATCCGGGCGCCCCGACCAAATTCCCACAACTTCGGCGACCCACGGAAACTATGTTCTGAAGGGGAGCACGAGCAGAGTTCTGCGTGCCTTAGAGAATCAGGCAGTGTTCACAATTTAGAGAGGCTGGTTATGCGAGCGGCTTCTGAAAGCTGCGCTTGGCTTTGGGCTTGCGATCGTCCTGGTAGGTGGCCAATTCCGCGTCGGTGACGCAGAAACTTGTGGTGGGAGGATGGTTGGCGTGCGTATCCAGCTCGCGACGAAGTTTCAGAGAACAGATTTCTGGCGCATCCTGGTAGCGGGCACGATGGGATACGAAGGCCTCATTTTCAATGCTCAATGTGTAGTGAAGAGCATCGGCCGGGGCTTCACGCACCGCGAACGTGTATTCGCGAACCAGGGGTTTCACTTGAAAGCCTACGTATTGCACGACAATCAGATCGGTCATTTGGCCACCTAGCCACGGGCTTGCGGGCCGGAAGGAAGCGAGCCCGTTCCGACACGGGCTCGCTAATCGCGACTAGAGCGCGGCTACGTTCGATGCCTGCAGCCCCTTCGGGCCTTTGGTCACTTCAAATTCGACGGCTTGCCCGTCGTTCAGGGATTTGTACCCCTCCGACTGAATCGCGGAGAAATGGACGAAAACATCCTCGCCGGATTGACGCTGGATGAACCCAAATCCCTTGCTGGCATTGAACCACTTCACTGTTCCTTGTTCTCTCAACTGGTGTATCTCTTTTCTGTTTGAGCTATTTGGTGCTATTTCCCACGGCCTCCAGCCAAAAAAGAAGGGCTGCAAGTGTGGACTCGCAGCCCCTTTGACGAATTCTAAAGGTTTTACAAGAGCAACAAACGCAGAAACATTATCTCATGGTCCCGATCCGATGTCCACTCAATTCGGACCGGAAACGCGCAGCCTTTACCAGGAAATAACTACGTGCAAAGAAACAAACCTGCCAGCGGCCCAAGGTGTTATAATGTTTGAATGAGCTTAGCTTATCGAATCGTTTTTGAATGCCCCAAGGGCCGGCACAATATCAACGTGCAGAAGAGATGCGCAAATACATCGTTGTCGGAAGTCGAGGCCATGAAGATGTTCGGGAACGAGGACCTCGCCTGTACGAATCCCAATTGCGGCTGGCATGGGAAAGCATCCAAGACGAAGCTTCTGCGAATTCTGCCGTTCACGTGGATACTTTCCCCTGCCACCTGACGATTGCAAGATCACTCAGAGGCCGCACGTAGGACGCCGCGCAGGATTCGAGCTTTTGGCCGCTTCGAAATAAGCAGACGACGCATCGATCCTTACGCAATTTCCTCAGGCGGGGAAGATTTGTGCGTTTCCGGCGCTCCCGAGCCCCCTGCTTTGTAAAGTTTGCGGGGGTGCCATGAGCCGGAGGCTCTGTTTGCTTCCAAGTGACGCTCGACTTCGTCCGCCTCCATGGGCTTCGAGAAATAGAATCCCTGTCCGTGGGCACAGCCGATCATGTCCAGCGCTTCCGCGTTGTCGCCATTCTCAATCCCTTCGGCGATCAGGCCAAGGTTAAGCCTTTTCGCCAGTGAAACAACTCCTCGAATGACGTCCGCAGACCGCTTATCCATTCCCATGCGAAAGACAAAAGACTGATCGATCTTGATGGCATCGAAAGGATAACGGTCGAGACGGCTTAGCGAGGAATAGCCCGTTCCGAAATCATCCACCTCCAACTGGACACCGAGTGCTTTCAGGGAGGTAAGGATCTGCAAAATGTTTACGTTCTCCTGAAACACAACGTTTTCCGTGATTTCCAGGCTCAAACTCGCTGGCGGGATGCCGGTCTCCTCCAGCACGCGTCGAACGACCTCGGTGAAGTCTGGCTGCATCAACTGCTTGCCGGATACGTTCACAGCGATGCTCAAGGGAGGTTCCAGCGGAAATCTGTTCTGCCATTGGCGTATTTTCCGAGTGGCTTCTTCCAGAATCGAGACGCCAATAGGTACGATGAGCCCCGTGTCCTCGGCGATCGGGATGAATTTGGCCGGAGAAATCATCCCGAGCCGTGGATGACGCCATCGAAGCAATGCCTCAAATCCAGCCACGCCGCCGGTATTCAACTGGACTTTAGGCTGAAAGCACAGAACCAACTCTTTGTTCTCCAAGGCCCGGCGCAAATCGCTCTCCAGTTCCAGCCGTTCCTGGGCGTCGGTTCGCATCGCCTCGCTAAAAAGCTGATAACGGCCGCCGCCTGCTGACTTGGCTCGATACATGGCCGTATCGGCGTCCCGCAAAATATCGGATGGCGAACCGTAGCTGGAATCGCCGATGGCAATCCCGATGCTGAGGCCGACGAACACTTCGCGGTCTTCGAGTTGGAACGGAGCCTGGATGCGTTCCAGCAGGCGCACGGCAACCAGGACGGGATCATTTGCATTCTTTATGTCGGACAGCAGGACTGCGAATTCATCCCCTCCAAAGCGGGCGAGGCCGAACCGGGCCAACTTGTCGGGATTCTTGCGATCCTTGCTGAGACGCACGGAGGCTTCCAGGCGTCGCGCCACGCGCTCCAGCAGATGATCTCCCGCCAGATGGCCAAGCGAGTCGTTGACGACCTTGAAGCGGTCAAGATCCAGAAACAACAGGGCAAAACGGCTCTGCGGGTCTTGCGCACAATTCCGGATGGTCTCGGAAAGGCTCTCGACAAACAGAAGGCGATTCGGCAATCCCGTAAGCGTGTCGAACGCCTTGCTGGCAGTGATATCCGTCAAGGAGCCGACGATGCGTATTGGTGCACCCTCAGCGGAACGTATGATCGCGCCACGGGTGAGTACCCAACGATAGTCATGACTCGCATGTTGGATCCGGTACTCGCTGACGAATTGAGTTTGGTGCTTGTCCGCGAGACACGCTCCCAGCTCAGCCTTCACCCGGGTGCGATCTTCCTCGTGAATGCGCGAAAACCATTCCTCCGTGGAAGTGCCGACCTGCTCCGCTTCACAGCCAAAGAGCGCTTTCCACTCGGCGGAATACTCAACCCGGTTTGCCGTAATATCCCAATCCCAGAGTCCCTCGTTGCTCCCTTTGGCTGCTAAGGCGTAGCGCTCCTCGCTTTTTCGGATTGCCTCTTCGGAATGCTTGCGAGTCACCTGCATTTTTATCCTGGCGATAGCAACGGGGAAATCGACCGGCTTTGTGATGTAGTCGTTGGCTCCGAGGTTCAGCGCCTCTACGACCTCATTGCTTTCGGTGAGCGATGAAACCATCACCACCGGGAGCTGCACCGGCGAGTGGGTGGCCCGCAGGATCTTCAGAACCTCAATGCCGCTCATGCCTGGCATCATGATATCGAGCAGCACAAGGCTGATGGTCTTTTCCTCGATGATTCGCAGGGCTTCAGGACCATTCTCAGCCAGCATCACACCGTAGCCGGCTCGTTCGAGACGACGGCCCAGCATGTCCCTGTTTTCCGCATTATCGTCGACTACCAGCAGCGTTTCGGCAGGGGGGTAATTCGTCTTGGCCCCATCAATTTGCACCGCGATAGCATTCAGGCTCTGATTGCGAACAGTATTCATTGTTTTAGCCCTCGTAACGTTCCCACAATCGATCTATCACCTTTTTCCAACAAGGAAGTCATTTTTCCGAGGAGTCGGTCCATATCGATCGGCTTCGTGTCGTAGTCCTCGCATCCGGCGCCGAGGGCCGCTTCCCGGTCGCCTTGCATCGCATGGGCCGTGAGCGCGATCACCGGGATCGCTTGGGTGCTGGCGTCGCCCTTGAGTCTTCGGGCCACCTCCCAGCCGTCCATTTCCGGCAGGCTCATGTCCAGCAGGATCAGATCAGGAATTTGCGTTCGCGCCAGCGCGAGCCCTTGCGGACCGTCGCCAGCCGTCGACACCTGGAACCCGCGATGTTCCAATCTACGAACCAGCATGTCGCGATTTAATTCGTTGTCCTCGACAAGCAGTATTCTGGGCATTCGCATGCACCCGGCTATCCAGTTCGCTCTCCCACAATGATCGGCATATCGCCGGCTTTCGTTACTGATGTTTCGGTGACGACGGGGATGTGGACGGTAAACCGCGACCCTTGACCCGGCTCGCTCGAAAACCCGATTGTGCCGCCCATCTTTTCACAGAAATTCTTACTGATGGCCAATCCCAGGCCGGTCCCGTCGTGCCTACGAGTCGCCGATGAGTCCACCTGGGAGAAGGATTTGAACAATTTGTCGTAATTCTCTCTGGCGATGCCAATGCCGGTATCCGTCACGCTCCAACACACCCACGCCCTGTCGCCTGCCAGCTTGGAATACACCTGCAGAGTTACCGTTCCATCTTCTGTGAACTTAAAAGCGTTGGACAGCAAGTTCAGCAGAACCTGAGAGAAGCGCGTCCGGTCGGCGAGAAAAACATAGTCCTCCTCCGCCCGCACGACAAAGGTATTGCGCTTGGCTTTTGCCAGCAGCTCAGCGGTCGGACATACGAACTCCAAAATGGACGAAGCCGAAAGAGGTTCCAAAGAAAAGACCATCTTCCCGGACTCTACCTTGGACAAGTCCAGCACGTCGCTGATCAGCGCCAGGAGCTGTTTTCCTGCTCCGTGGATCTTTCGCAGGTCCGGGATGGCCTCTTCGAGCGTGCGTTCCTTTGCCTCTTCCTCGAGCAGTTCGCTGTAGCCGATGATGGCGTTCAGAGGCGTGCGCAGTTCGTGACTCATATTGGCCAGGAAAGCGCTCTTAATCCGGTTGGCGTGCTCGGCGGCTTCCTTGGCCGTTTCCAATTCAGCCGTTCGAGTCTTGACGCGTTCCTCAAGCAGAGTTTGATCATTCCTCAGCATTTCGTCGCGAATCGAGATTTGCTCCATCATCTCGTTAAAGCGGTCCACGAGAAGGCCGAGTTCGTCGTCGTTTTGCTTCGTGGCTCGTATCGTGTAGTTGTTTTCGGCGGAAACCCGGCTGGCAGTCTCCGCCAGATTCTTGACCGGGTCGGACACAACGCGCTGCAATGCCGAAGACATCAGAAACGCCACCACCAACGACAGAACAAGAACCGCGGAGACGATGCCCACATACCCCTCGAGGCGAACCTGCATCTCCTGCATGTCGCTCTTCACATATAGCGTTCCAATTGGATTTCCCGCCAACCGCAGAGGACTCGTGTAAGCAATAAATCTCGGCGCGTTTATGAAACCAGCCGGAAGCGGCCGGGGAGGGATGACCGCTCCGGCGCCTTGCCGGGTATACGTGGCGAAGACCTGGCCTTGCCGGTTGTATATGGCCCCAGCCACGATCCGCGACTCTCCTTTGAGAACGGCCAGGGATTCTCCGGCCGTCTTCGCATCGTCAAACGTGAGAGCCGGAATCGACGTTTCGGAAATCAATTGCGCGATAGTCGATAATTCCCGTTCGGTGGTTTTTTGGAATGACCTCATTTCGTAAACCACAAACGATCCCGAAGCAATCAACAGGGCAATACAAGTCGTTAGCATGGTGATGGCGTTCACCTTGTGACTAATTGAAATTCTTCCCAGCCAGCGCACCTCAACCTCTCCCTTTCGCGCCGCCGTCATCTGGCGCAATCGCCAGGCGAAGCAGCTTCGAACTGATCTTCAGACCCGACTTCGTGGCGGCTTCCGGGTTGATTTGGAAACGAACCTTATTACCTTCCTTCTTGAACGCGACCATGCCTCCCAGCAGGATAAAATCATCCGTGTCGCCAATGGTCAGAGTGCTATTGCCGCGAATCGCGTCGAGGACCTCCGGTATACGCTTCTTTTGGGACTGGGAAACAAACAGGATTTCGCAAGCCTTCACGTCATTCAGCACCGATAGGTGCCGTACCTGGACCGTTCTATTCTGAAACGTCTCTCCTTTTAACGTCTCGTCGAGAATCGTCCCGATGGGGTCCTCACCAAATATGCCGATCACAAAAGGCGATTGGCTCGGCTTGAGCTTCGTTTCAGGCCATTCGACAAATTGTGCAAAATTGTAGATCATCGCGGCCTTTACTTCGGATTCGGTTGGCGCGTCATCTTCCGCTGCCCTGATGCCTCGAGAACCGGGTGCTGACAAAACAGCGATGGCCGCGAAGAATCCCCATGCTATTGTGACAAGTCCGCGAGGCGTTGTTGCGTCGATGCGAATGAATGTGAAACATGCTCTCGCTTTGGATCACATTTAGCGCCGCTTTTCGAATCAAGCGGACTCTTTGACCTCGACCAACGGTGCGCAGAACAAACAACCTGACCTTTCGGGGCCGGCATCGCTGTTTTGCAAGTCCCGGGTATTAGGTCATCTCCTTCCCAACCGGTACGTGAACTTCAGGCGCAGAGTCCTGCCATCCTGCTCGATCGAATCTTCGGTAAGTCCCGGACCGGCGGCATCCGCATAGCGTTTGTTAAACAGATTGTAGGCGCTTGCCGAGACACTCAACCCTCCTCTCACCTCGGGACTCGACAGCGTTGCATTGGCAATGAAGAATCCGCCGATTTGCGTGCCTGCGAGCCCCTCACCGGGCTCGTGTACAGCCCCTCGATGGAAGCAAACAGCCGCTTTGGAAACACCGGGGCACTCACGTTGATCTTGGCAAGGGACGTGGGTGAGTTCGTCAGAGTGGACTGCTGATCCGCCGATTTCTGCACCGTGTAGGATAAGCGGCCTTGTAAACCGCCTGGCCATTTGCCGGCTAACTCGAAGTCGACGCCTTTCGACTGTACGCTGCCCACGTTGGCGTATGACAACGTGCCACTGGACGGATCGATCTGTTGCGATATCAAGCCGCGGATATCGTTATAGAAGCCGGCAATCTCGAAGTGGGCATGTGTCGCGAAGTATTGCTCGAAAACTACTTCCGTCGTTTTGATCGTTTCCGGCTTCAAGGACGGGTTTCCGATTTGATTGGGCGGCGAGGCGTAGTACAACTCGTAATCGTTCGGTGCCCGGAATGCAGTTCCATACAAAAGCTTGAATGTGGTCCTCTCGCGAGGACTATAGATGAGGCCAAGACGAGGGTTCTCGGTACTTCCAAAGTTATAGTAATAATCCCAGCGGATGCCCGCGGAGAAAATCAGGTTTTTCCGTATCGAGAATTCGTCCTGAAGATAGACAGCCGGCAGTGTGGAGCTGCGCCGGTCATCGAGGTTTAGGAGATATGGTGTTTCATTGTAATTCGATTGGTCTGCCTTCAGTTTGATTCGCGTCTCGGTCCCAATGGTCACGCGATGCCTTTCCAGAAATGTCCTGGAAGCATCAAATTCCACGGTCACGCGCTCGCCGGTAGACAGGTCTTGGTTCAGAGTGAACGGTGGAACGCCCGTTCCAGCATCATCGTAGACGTAAGTTCCGTGATAGTCCGAGTGGTCATAGGCCACGCGGCCCACCACCTGCCACTGGTCGCTGAACTGATGTTCATATTCGAGGTCAAAATAGCCCATGGCATCGGTGGTGCGGTTGCGAGGATCGTTGAACACTGTGCCAAAAGAGGCCGTGGGTATGACCTTGGTGCGCGATCCATAGAGGCCTTGCAGCGAAAATCCCCCGTATTCCAGGCTGGCGAGAAAATTGTAGGCCTGATCGCCGTCCGCGTTGACCGCAACACCATTATTCGTTGCCGGGGCGTCGAATGCAGGAAAGAACAGCGCGTCGTTCCCGTGGCTGTTATAGAAGGTCCCGGAAAGCAGCAGTTCCGGTCCATGGCGCCATTGATTGCCGAACGTGCCACGGCCGTTATAGGTACCCAGGCTTCCTGCTTCGGCTGACACCTCGGCACTTTTCACATCGCGCCCGCGCTTGGTAATCACGTTAATCACAGCGAAGAAGGCGTTCGTGCCATACAATGCGGAACCGGGGCCACGAATGACTTCCACGCGCTGGATCAAGTCGATATCCAGGGGAAATTCCGTGCCGATGAGAGCCTCGCCATAGACGGGGTCATTGAGGCGGTGGCCGTCAATTAACAACAAGACGCGGTCGTTGTAATCATTGCGATTGAAGCCTCGCACTCCCACGTAGCTGTAGTTCCGGTCGTTGGTAATATAAAAACCGGGCACACTTTCCAGGATGTCCGCCAGCGTGCGGTATCCATATTGTTGGATTTCTTCCGCCGTGATCACCGTGACGTACGAAGGGGCCGCTGTAACTTTCTGGCTGAACTTCGAAGCGGCGTTGACGGTCGCTACCTCGATGTTCATCAACTCTTCCAGGGTCAGATGTTTGAGGCTAGACGGGTCTGCCTGCTGCGCTTGCGCTGCGGAGATAGCTGCCGCCATGAAAAATATAGCTAGCCCTAAATAGCGCCACTCTCTACGGCGCGAGCGCGAGGCTAGGGAGTGGACCAGTGCCAAAGCGAAACGGCCGGACATCCAGACCAAAATCGGCAGCCTGCCCCCGCTGTACCAAAGCTTCCTGAGAACTCCGCATTGGCAAGTCCTATTGCTCGGAGCAGACGTCAAGAAACAGCTCGCCATACTGTCCTTAATCGGCAGTGACTGGGGAAAGGTTGAGAGTCAAATGAAGGGCGAAATACCTAACCGTTAGCCCTGTCCGCACTTCATGCAGATGTGCAAGGAAGCAAGCGACGAACGCTACCAGTCACGCGGACGAGTACCGAGCGATATATTATTGTGCTTTCTTAGTATAGAATCGGCGGAAGGCTGCAGCCGAAGTGCCCAAGCTGCGAGGGTGGTGCACTCGATTTCGCTTCGAGGCTTCACCTTGTTGGCCTTGAAATCGCCCCATTCACGATTGACCCCAGGAGCCAAATGTATGGATGATCTGAACCTGAATAAGGTCGTTGCCAGGCTGGAGAAGGTTGAGAGAGAGAACCGCAGAATGAAGCGAGCAGCCCTGGCCTGTCTGCTCGTCGGTGCGTCTATCGCGGTGATGGGGCAAACGCGGCCCGCTGTCCGCACTCTCGAGGCCCAGAGTTATGTGCTGCAAGATGCGAGCGGGACCAAGAGGGCCGAGTTGGTGCTGGAATCCGGCGCGCCGGGCGAGGAACCCAGTCCCGTCCTCCGCTTTCTGGACGGAAAAGGCAGCGAGGCCTTGTCATTGTCTTCGACTCGGCTGGAACTGGCCGGCAAGTCAGACTTGGGCCCCGATATTATTTTGGACGACGCCAAGGGGACCCCGCGCGTGGACTTAGGCCTGGAACACAACCTGCCCTTTGTTCTTCTCAACGACGAGAAGGGAATGATCCGCATGGACATGGGCTTGGAGCGGGGCGAACCGGCTCTGGTCATCAACGACGACAAGGCCACGCCTCGTGTCGGCTTTGGTCTCTCCGACGGCCGGCCGTCCATCAGTGTCACTGGCGCTGACGGCTTTAGAGCCATGATCGGCAGCCAGCCCCTCGTAGCGAACGGCCAGCCCTACTGGACTTCGGCCGCCTCGCTCGTTCTTTACAGCAGCGACGGAAGGGTTATCTGGTCGGCGCCCTAGCGCCGTCGCTCGTATTTTCCCCGCGCCATAGCAATTCCCAAGCAAACCAAAAACAAAGAGGCCCGGGACCGCGGTCCCGGGCCTCTCGGTTGAAGCCGTGTTCTTGAAGCGATTACCAGAGGAACTTCAAAGCCAGCTGTATTTCGCGAGGCCCGCCGCTTCCCACCACGGCGTTGCCATGCGCGACGTCTGGCGTCGCGCGGGCTATGCCGAAGGTGGCCGGCGCTCCCAAATTAGCAGTCAGGCTGTACTGTGAGTAGATAGTGTCATTCAACGCGTTGAACAACTCGAACCGGAACTGGGTCGTGTAGCGCTCCTTGATTTTCCAGTCCTTGGTGACCGAGGCGTTGAGCAGGGTTGCTCCCTGGCCGCGAAGCTCGCTCGGATACATGTTGCCTTCGGTTCCCTGCGGCGGAGCAACCAAGGCGGAGTTGCCCTCGACGTAGCAGCCGATAGCGGCAAGCTGCGTCATACCCGTGCTGCTTGGAACGGTCGGGGATGTGCCCGCAGCGGTCGCCGCAGCAAGGCAAGGAGCCGGCATACTTGCAACAGCCGCGACGGGTTGGCAGCCGTTGCTGGTCGGGTTGGACGCTGGCGTGAATTTGCTTCCTACAACCCCGTAACAGGGGATCGGTGTCTGGGCTCCAAGGACTCCGTTGAAGGGTGTGGCCGGGCCGTACAGGTTCCAGCGGTCCGCCACTCTCGATCCAAACCCAGCTACGTCGTCTGAGGTGTCTGTGGCGGCGACGGGCAACCCCGACAGTACGTTCAGGGACGCGTTGATGGCCCAACCCCGCAGCATCTGCCCCGGCGCCTTGATTCCGGGGATGGCATAGGACGCAGTCATCGTGTAATGCTGGGTGGCATCCAGGGGGTTATTGCCGTCGGTCATTGTGTTGAATCCATAATCGAGGGTTTGGAGAAGCGCGTGTGAGAACGTGTAATTCCCGGTCAGCGTCAATCCGTGGATATTCCGCACGGTCAGTTGAACCTGCAGGCCCGCGTAGTTGGATCCGCCGCCATTCGCGAGGTAATAGATGGTGCTAAACCACGGGTAGGCGACGTTGTAGGAGTTGTTTGCTGCAAGGTTCCACGGCTCGCGGTTCAGCTCGGCGCCGCGGCTATTCGACCCAGGGTTGGGCTGGTTCAAGTTATAGGTGTTGATCAGGTTATAGGATCGGGAACCGACATAGCCCACGTCCAAGGAAACGTTGTTGGTGAAGGCGTGCTGAACGTCCAGGTTCCAGGACCAAAATGGGAAGAGCTTCAGATTAGGATTGAATCCCTGACCGAGGCACTGCGCCGGGTTTATTGCGGGAGCACCTGGGCCCCCACCGACTGGAACCGCTCCATTGCCGCACTGCGCTACGAGGCTTGGGAAGATCGGGTTAGCTCCGGGGCCCGTCGCACTCGTACTGAGAGCCCAGGGAAGAGGGGTAGTGATCACCCCGGTAGTTGTTAGAGCCGTTGGGGTAATCTGAGCGCTCGTGATCGTTCCCGGACCCTGTATGGAGCTGCCGTTTGCAGCAAAAAGCAGGGCGCCGGTGGGCTCGCCTCCGACGTCGATGGTGTTGCCGCCAGAAACGTAATTCATCCCCATCGGAATCATGTACATCACGCCGCCACCAGCCCGGATCACTGTCGTGCCCTTACCGGTGAGATCGTAGGCAAGGCCCAAGCGCGGCTCCCAGAATTGCTGGAACTTGAATATCTCGCCCGTCTGCACCATTCCGCTCGGGGTGCCGGGAGCGAAATTGCCGATCAGTCCGTTAGCGTCCTTGAGCGGCGAATCGGATTCCCATCGCAACCCAAGGTTCAACGTCAGCTTCGGCTTGACCCGCCAGTCGTCCTGAACGAAAAAGGCGATCTTGTTCGTGGTGATGTGGCGTATGTCGGTGGTCGGCCGGATGGTCTCATTGTCCACAGCCCCGGCGAGGAAGCTCTCCAGCGGCGTCGCGCCAGGGAAGGCCGCGAAGCCGCTCCCTCCAAAAGCCGCAGTGCCGCTCTGCGAGTCCAGCACCTTGGCTCCGTAGAAATTCTCCGCGCGGATGTCCGCGCCGAACTTGAACTGGTGCGTGCCACGCGTGTACGAAACGCTGTCCGCCCCCTGAATCGGGTTTTCCCAGTCCACCCGGTTGTTCGCAAAGCCTAACTGTCCGGTAAAGCCCTGGATGGTGATGGTCGGTAAGCCGCAACCAGGCGCGCCCGAGAGCAGGCCATATTGCGTCAGGTAATTCGGCCCGCCATTGGTGCCTCCCGTCGCGCCGACCCCGCTGGCATTCGAAGCGCCGGTGCCGCCCAAGCACTCCTGGCGGAAGACAGGCCGGTTACCGTGATCGATCCCTACCCTGGCCTGGTTGAGCCAACTGGCATTCGGCGTCCAAATCCAGACCAACCGGCCCATGTCGCTTTCTACCTTTGTCAGTTCCTCGTAATACGACTGGGTGAAGTCCTGCGACCCATTCGGAACCACGTTTTCGGCATAGCGGCCGATGAAGAGCGAGCCATTGATCGAGTGGTGGTCGTTGATGTGATAGTCCAACTTGAAAAGGCCGTTGTCTGAACCGCCGGCCTCGGGAAACGCGAAAGATTCAGTTCCCGATGCGTTGGCCGTATTATTGTTCCACAGCCCCGGAGCGCCGAGTGCGTTCGCCGTGCAGGCCAGCGCCACCGTTGCGCCGGACGTATTACTAAAATTCGGGTTGCCAGGGTTGCAGCCCGACAAGCTCGCGCTGAGTGGATTGACGGCATGCCCTGCCCCGTTCATCGCGGCAATGGCGTCCGGAATACTTACGGTTGGGTTGCCACCGAGGGTTGCCGTGGTCGGAATCGCCGTCGTGAAATTCGAGGCGGTGCTGAGGCGCTCGCCTTCATAGCCCACGAAATAAAAGAGCTTGTCTTTCTTGATGGGCCCGCCAAGAGTGGCCCCGAACTGCTCAAAGTTCACCGGCGTCGCCCCAAAGCTGGGAGGTGCGAACGGGTTTCTCGCGTCAAAAGAGGTGTCGCGGCCGAAGGCGTAGGCGCTGCCGTGCATGTTGTTGGTGCCCGACTTCAACGCGATATCTTGCGTGATGCCCGGGGCCCAGCCGAATTCAGCCTTTGGATTGATAATTACCGCCACTTCCTGAATAGCATCCAGGGGCATCAGCGTTGTATCTCCGCCCTCGCCCGTGCCGCCTGCCCCAACCTCCAAGGTGAAGAAGGTCTCCGAGTACAGCCCGTCAAACAGGAAATTCCAAAAACCGTTGGACACTGGGCTCCCGTTCACGAACTGGTCTGAGCTTCCCTCGCCTACACCGACCACCACGCCCGGAATTGCGAACTGGTATTGCCAGCGATAGTTGCGTCCATTCATCGGCAGGTTGGAGATGAGGTTGTTGTCCAGCGTCCCGCCTGTCTCCGCATTGGTGCGTGTTGACAATCGGGAGCGCTTCGGTCACGGTGACCGTCTGAGTTGTTGCGCCGGGTTGCAGCGTGGCATCAACGCGAATGTCGCTGCCCGCCGTCACCACCACGTTCTGGCGATCGAGAGCCTGAAAGCCCTGGGACTCAATGTGAACCGTATAAGTGCCGGGCAACAGGTTCGGCGCAGCATACGCACCGGCAGAATCAGTGGTCAGCGGGCGCGTCTGGCCTCGGGCCACATCGGTAACCGACACCGTCGCGCCGGCGATCACGCCGCCGGTCTGATCCGTAACCTGGCCTGAAATGCGCCCGGTATTAAGCTGGGCGGAAATCGGAAGGCAAATCGAAAACACCGCGACCATCGCGGCAAACAGCAAAGAAGCTTTCCAAAAATTTAAGCGCACCCCACACCCCCCATAGACCCAGTTAAAGTTGAACTAACGCAAAACCTTCCCCGACTTAATTCCGACTCGCAGAGCAACCAACATCGGAGACTCACGCGGATATGATTGGCATAGTTTTATTATGGGGCGCGCGGACTGTCAAGCACAATTCACAAAGGATTATGATGGATCGGATAGCGGAACCCTACGACGCCGAACAATTTGATTTACTTGGCGAGACCTCAGATGTATAAAGCCGCCTTCGTCGTTTCGATCAGCAGGCAAACGCGGACTTGACGGCGAATACGCAACCTGTGCAGCGGAACCGTAAATGATCGACCTCTCGATACAGCACATCCGTTCTCTTCGCAACTTCCCGCACGGCTTCACTTGAATTTGCAATTAGATCCGCGTCCGGTGGCCGCTCTCTCCTAGACAAGAAGTTTTAGACGAATTAGGCAAGCCCTTGGCGGGCCTGCGCCACTCGCCTTAGCTTTCCGATCTTATGGAAGATGTGGAGGGATCCATGCCCGAAACAAAGACTTTACTGGCAGCGAATCAGGACGTCTCAAAGAAAGTGCTGGGGCCAAACGCTGATGCGGTCGATCAGGGCCGATTGTTTCCGCGCGAAAACATCAACGCGCTCGGCCATGCGGGCCTGCTGGGATTGCTCGTTCCGATTGAGTTCGGCGGGGCTGGGGGCGGGCTGAGTGAACTCTCGCAAGCAGTGGACACGCAAGCCCAATATTGCTCCTCCACCGCCATGATTATGCTCATGCATTACTGCGCCACGGCTGTGATTGCCGCGAACGGCAGCGACGCGCTCAAGCGGCAAATTCTGCCGGCCATGGCACGGGGAGAGCACCTGAGCACCCTGGCCTTCAGCGAGGCTGGTTCCGGAGGGCACTTCTACATTCCCGTTAGTCAGGTCCATCAGAACGGAGCCGGAAAGCATCTCAGCGCCTCGAAAAGCTTTGTCACCAGCGCCAGCGAGGCGGATAGCTACGTCGTCAGCGCGAGAAAGGCCAGCGCCGCAGGCCCGATGGAATCGGACTTGTATTTGGTGTTCAAGGGAGCCGCTGGGCTAACCACGCTCGGACGCTTCGAAGGGCTCGGACTTGCAGGCAATGATAGCGCGCCGATGAAGCTTGAGAACGTGAAGCTGTCCAACGAATCGCTGTTGGGACCTGAAGGCAGTGGCTTCCAGACGATGATGGCGGTGGTCCTGCCGCACTTTCAGATCGGGACGGCTTCCGTATCGGTGGGCATCGCGGCAGCGGCCTTCCAAGCCGCCAGCGCTCACGTTGCCGCCAGGAAGTACGAACACGCGGGAGGCGCGGCCTTAGCGACGATTCCTCGCGTGCAGTTTCTCACGGCGGAAATGGCGATCGAGCTCGAATGCGGCCCGAGCGTACGTCCAGGAAACAATCCGCAAGGCCGTTTCCGGAGACCCTGGGGCGATGGTGGATATTTTGGGCGTCAAGGCAAAGTGTGCGGACGCATGTGCCGCGGTTTTGTCGCGCGCCATGACCCTTGGCGGCGGCTGGGCGTTTGGCAGGCGCGGCGGCCTGGAGCGCCTTTTCCGCGACGCGCAGGCGGCCGCGATCATGGCGCCAGCGAGCGACGTGTTGAAGGAGTTTATTGGTAAGGCTTGCTTGGGCCTGCCACTCTTCTAGGTGGTGAAACGGATCGATTCTTGTCTCGAAAGGAGACCTGATGAGCAA
This sequence comes from uncultured Acidobacteriota bacterium, assembly GCA_963702795.1. Classification (GTDB taxonomy): domain Bacteria; phylum Acidobacteriota; class Terriglobia; order Acidiferrales; family UBA7541; genus Palsa-189. Next base: position 355,916 of record CAVPDY010000004.1, read on the forward strand.
GGAAACCGGAGCGCGCCCGACGAGAATCGGCGCCGTGGCTTACGACCCTAAAGTGGTCACGATTTGGGAGGGCTTCAAAGCCTATTTTGACAAGCACGGCCTGGACACCGATTTCGTCCTGTACTCGAACTATGACGCCCAAGTGCAAGCAAATCTGAACGGTGAAATCGACATTGCCTGGAACTCTCCGCTGGCCTGGGTCAAGAGCCAACTTCTCACGGGGGGCCGATGCCGCGCCCTTGCGATGCGCGATTCTGACCGCGACCTCACCACAAAGATCATCGTGCGCAAGCAGTCGCCACTCGCGACTCTTGCGGACTTAAACGGAAACACCGTCGCCGTGGGAGCCTCTGATTCGCCCCAAGCTACACTGATACCCCTCAACATGATCGCAGCGGCTGGGGTCACTCCCGGGAAGGATTGCCGGGTGGTCTACCACAATGTCATGGTAGGCAAGCATGGCGATCACGTGGGCGGAGAACGCGATGCCGCCAGAGCCTTGGCGACAGGACGTGCAGACGCCGCCTGTATGCTTGACGTCAACTATTTGGTGTTCATCAACGAAGGGACGCTGGATCCGGGGACGACGCGCATGCTTGCCTCGACGCCGCCGTTTGATCACTGCAATTTCACGGCGGCGCCCGATGTTCCTGACGGAGTTGCACGACGTTTCGTCGATGCGCTGCTCGGCATGTCGATAAAGGACCCCGATGTGCGCAGTGCTATGGACCTCGAGGGTGTAAAAGAATGGCTGCCTGCGCGCACCAGCGGGTACAGCCAATTGGAAGAGGCCGTGGAGCGATTCGGATTTTACAAATTCGCAGCCAACGCAACGGGGCAATAAACCCCAGCGCACAAACTGGACTGTGCCAGACTCGACTACAAAACGATCCCTCAACCTGGAGGATTTGAGTCTTTCAGATGGCGCGCCGGTCCTCTTGCGTCGCGCCCTCGCATCGCTCTGCCAAGGCGATTGGCTGGAAGTGCGCGGGGATTCCGCAAATCTGGGCGAGAATCTCGCCGCGTGGTGCCGCACACAAGGGTTAGGATATGAGCGCCGGTGTGGTCCGCCTGTCCTGCACCGCATTCAAAAAGGCATCGATCCTCCCATCGTGCATTCCCCCTCTGAAGTCGTGGAGTCCGCCGACCCTGCCTGGGGTTTGGCACCGCGGGGCGCGACCATCGAGGCCGGCGGGCCGCAGTTTGCTTTTCCGCTGAAGCAAAAACGGGATGTGTGGGCGCAGAACCTGGCGAGTATTTACAAGCAGGCGGTGGCCAATCAGTGGTCCGCGGCTCGGGACATTCCCTGGAAAGATCTGCCGGAACTGCCGGTCGAGATCGAGCACGCCGTTCGGCAGATTATGACATTTCTAACAGAGAACGAATTTGCGGCACTCTATATCCCAGCCCGCTTTATCCCCAGAATTCATCCGCATTACCGTGAGGTCGTGGAAGTCATGGCCATGCAGGTGGTGGACGAGGCCCGGCATGCCGAGGCATTCACGAAGCGGGCACAGGCCACGGGACTTGAACTCGGCACGACGGCAGCCAGCGGCCAACTCTCCCTTCAGACGCTGCTCGAAGAGCCGGATTTTACGACGGCCACGTTCTTGTTGTGCGTCATGGGAGAAGGAACATTTTTGACCCTGCTGAAATTTCTGCAGGATCACGCGCCTGATCCCGTTACCGCTGAACTGGCGCGGCTGGCCCACCGCGATGAAGCGCGGCACGTTGCGTTTGGGACGGAACACGTGCGATACGTGCTGCAGACGGAGCCAGACAAACGGTATTCCCTGGCCGCTGCGGTCGAGCGCCGCAGCCAGGTACTCGCCTCCGTTTCCGGCTTGAGTCCCTACGTCTCGGATGCGCTCATCGTATTGGCCGGCGGCGGGGTCTCCGTCGCGCAAATACGCGAGGGCGCGCGGCGCGTCTTCGACCTGCATCGCGAGATGGACAGCAGCCGCCGCGAGAGGTTGCAATTCTTGGGGTTCAGCAGCGACCAAGCATCCGAATTGTCTGCCTATCACACCAAGAATTTCATGTGACGGGAACGGGCGAACTTCCGCCAAGCCCCTCCGGATCAACTCCAGCCGCCGTTGGTAACCGCACGCGCCCGTGGGATATCATTGAACTAACGTGAGGAGCTCAGCCAAATCATCCATTCTTATTCCCATTTTGGCGGCAGCATCCGGGGCCGCGTCGCTCGCGTATCAGATCGTCTGGATGCGCCGACTGGCCCTGGTCTTCGGCAGCACTACGCTGGCTACCAGCACGGTCCTCGCGGCATTTCTCGGGGGATTGGCGATCGGGACTTGGCTCTGGGGGCGTCTGGCGGATTCCCGTCCGCAGTCGATTCTGGGCGCATTTGCGATCGTTGAAATCGCCACGGGCGTTTATGGTTTCTCGAGCTTGGTGATATTCCGGGGCGTGCAAGCAGTCTACCTGGCCCTTTATCCACCTCTGGCCAATCACGCCGGCCTTTTTACGGGCCTGCAATTCATTTTGAGCGCGCTTGCAATTCTGCTGCCGACCATCTTGATGGGCGCATCGTTGCCCTTACTCGCTCGCCTCAGGGTCTCGAACGCGAACGGAATGGTTGGCAGCGCGGGCGCAATTTACGGCTGGAACACCGTCGGCGCAGCTTCCGGCGCAGCCGCCACGACGTATGCATTACTGCCCGCGCTTGGCTTGTCCTCTACCATCGCGTTGGCCGCGAGCGTAAACGTTCTCGCGGGTGCGGCCGCAATCTACATGCGCTATCGCAAGTGGATTGCGCCTACGGCCGCTTCTGCCGATTTGGCGCCCTTCGGCGTAGCCGTCGCCCCCGACCGCCTGATCGAAATTCTCATCCTCATCGGATTCGCAGCGTCGGGATTCGCCGCCACTACATTCGAGGTGAGCTGGACACGACTGCTCGCGATGGTCATGGGTTCATCGGTATATGCCTTCGGCACCCTGGTCGTGGTCGTACTGGCTGGCCTGGGGCTCGGCAGCGGCGTCTACAGCCGTACGCTGCGAACGGCAACCGCCGAGGAACACAGGCGATGGTTTGCCATCCTCGAATTCCTGATTGCGTGCACCTCTGCTGTCTCCTTGATCATTCTGCCGCGGATTCCATTCCTGTTTATTCGCTACTTCCCTTTGTTTCGAGACGCTTTTCGCTGGCAGATTGCCGCGCACTTCGTTGCGGCGGCGATGGTGGCCCTGGCTCCCTCGCTGCTATTCGGCGCGACGTTTCCGGCGGTCGTCGGCAGCCTCGGTGGCTCTACGGCTCGTTTTGGCCGGACGATTGGCGCCGCGTACGTGGCGAATACGATTGGCACCGTCGCGGGAGCCGGCTTGGCTGGCTTCGTCCTGATCCCAACGATTGGCTTGCGCGCCACCATGACTCTGGGCGTGCTGGCAACGGCCGCCGCCGGCTTCGCCATTTGGTGGCGGATCACACCGGCGAGACTGCTGCGGATCGCCGAACTTACGCCGGCACTCGCCGCTCTCTTCATCATCGCGCTGCTGCCTGCCTGGCCGCGAGAGGTGTTCGCGGCCGGCATCGGTTTCTTCGCGCCTCGCCTCGAGAGCAACGAGACACTCGCCGACGTGGTGAGCAGCATGCGGCTGCTCTACTATCGCGACGGCATCAACACCACCATCTCCGTCGACCAAACCGGCCAAAGCCTCTTCTACCGCTCGAATGGCAAGACCGACGCCTCGACCGACCCGGTCGACATGGCCAACCAGTTGCTCCTCGGCCACCTCCCGATGCTTCTGCATCCGGCGCCGCGCGATGTCTTCGTGCTCGGCCTCGGCACCGGAGTCACTGCCGCCGCCATCGCGCGCTATCCCGTGCAGCACATCGACATCGTCGAACTGGAACCGGCGGCCGCCAAAGCCGCGCGCCTCTTTGCCCCCTACACCCGCAAGGTGCTCGACGATCCGCGCGTGCACCTGATCATCGGCGACGGCCGCAATCGGCTCCTCGGAATGCCCAAGAAATACGATGTGATCGTCTCGGATCCCTCCGACATCTGGGTGGCCGGCACCGGCTCACTCACCACGCTCGAGTACTACCGCATCGTCGCCGCGCGACTCAGGCCCGGCGGCATCTTCGCGCAATGGGTTCACACGCACGCCCTGCAGCCGGACGATCTCGACCTGTTGGCGGCCACCTTTCACGCGGTGTTTCCGCACATGGAGATTTGGACCTCTGCGCCCGGTAATTTGATTTTCTTGGGCACTCGCGACTCCGTTCCTTGGGACTATTCCCGCCTCAAGCAGCGATTCTCGTCGATCACAGGCGTGGCTGATGACCTGAAAGTTGTTGGTGTGCTCGATCCTTACGCGCTGTTCGGCGCGCAGGTCCTCGGAGAAAACGAAAGCGACCGTTTCGTGCGCGACGTCGCCGGGTTGCACACCGACGATAATCCGGTTCTGGAATTTCGCACTCCCCGCGCGCTATATCTCGACACGACGCCAATGATCGCGCAGGAACTCAGCGATTCTCGCAGCCCGGAGGCGCCGGCAATCGTCGGCTTCAATCCCGAGCACGATCTCGATGCCCAAGGCGCCTATCTGCTGGGATTTGCGTTTGCGACAGTAGGCCAGTCGAACCCCGCCCTCACCTACATGGAACAGAGCACGAAGATGGCACCCAACAATCCGCTTTTCCTGGTAGGGCTTGGGAATCAGTACCGCGCGGCGGGTCGCACCGCCGATGCCCGCGCGGCGTACGAACACGCGCTCGAGCTCGACATCAACAACGTGGAAGCGTTGCTCTCGCTGGGCGAGATCCGGCTCGACGAAGGCCAGTTGAAATGGACGCGCGTTCTAGCCGAGCGCGCGTTGCTGCTCGCGCCGCAGGATGCGCGGGCGCACGATCTTCTCGGAAAGCTCGACCAAGCGGAACGCTGAGGAGCGTTCCACTCTCTCGCTCAATACTGCTACCGCGGTGTCGAAGTGGTGGCGCCGAACTTCTGCGGCTCGAATTCCTCCGGGACGTAGAAGGTCTCGATCGTATTTCCGGCAGCGGTGGCCACGATCACCTCTTTATGGAGAGGATCGAGAACCATGCCGATGTCATTCGACTGCCGGCCCAGGGGAGCCACAATTTTGACCGGCGGCTCGGTGCTGGTTCCGCTTTCGGGGATCTTCCAGATCTCGAAGTTGTTTCCATAGTGCGTAATCAACTGCAACGTGGGCGGGTAAATGTCGTATTGATTGCCCATGCGAACCGGGCCTTTGATGATGGCCTTCGGGGGCGTGTCGCCGCTCGCCGTACGATCAAAGACGAGAATCGAACTGGTTTCCGCACCGACGCCCAAGACGGGCGCCAGAAGCAGATTGTGGATAGGGTCGACGCGGATGCACGGAGTATTGCCGCCGCCGTAGACGTTGCCGGGCGCTGCCCCCACGCTGTTATCGGTGTTCTGCTTGCCCAGTGACAGCTGGGTATGCGGGCCGCCGAGAATCCGCTTCGGAGCCACGTTGCCATTGTCCGTTCGATTGAACACTAGAATCGTTTGATCCGGCGTCGCGATATAGATTTCGTTGTGCACCGGGTCGATGCTCACCTTGCCCGTTGCGCCCACACCCTTGATCTGCGTCTTGTCTCCCTGGATCACTCGTAGAGGCGCTTCCTCTCCGCTGGCTGCGCCGCGGAACGACAAAATCGCTTGCGTCAGCGGGCTGGTCACTACGATCTCGTCGTGGATTCCGTCAAACGCGATGTCGTGCATCGTGCGGCCCAACAGTGATCCCTGACCTTCAATGGCCCTCAGTGGCGGGCTGTCTTCTTTCGCCGACCTGGCGAAAACCGCGATCTGCGGTTGGTTCACTCAATTCGGTACCAGGATTTCCTGGCGGATGGGATCGTACGTCACCGCCGCGGTCCTCCCGAAGTTCACTCCTACCTTGCTCTCTTCCGCGCTGCGAATCACACGCAACGGCGACGCGTCGCCATCGGCCATGATCGGATACACCGTGGCCGAGGAGTTGCCGAGGTTGGAAACCCAAACCTCTTTGTTCTTGAGGTCGAGCGCCACGCCCGTCGGATTGCGCAGGCGCGTCGAAGGCCCGTGAATCACTCGGGCTGGCGCGACGTTGCCGTTCGCCTTCGGAGCGTTGGCGAAGACCAGCACGGACTGGCCAATGTCGTTGGCAACGTACAGGTCGCCATTGTCCGGGTTGTACTTCATGCCGCCGGGCCAATCGAGCTGGGTCTTATCGCCGCTGATGGTGCGCAGCGGCTTGGCGTCGCCGTTGGCATCCAGCGCATAGACTTGAATCCCGGGCGGCAGGAATTTGCCGGTGCCGGCGGTGGTGAAATCACTGTGGTGGCCCCAGGTATTGACGAACAACAGGTGGTCCTTTTCATCCACGGTGATGCCATGGGGCGCGTCCAGCATGGTGTCGTTCCCGAGGATTCGGCGCACCGGACGGTCTTCGCCTTTGGCGTGCTTGGGGTAGACCACCACCTGCGGCGGAAATTCGACGGTCAGGAACAACTCCTGCGTCTGCTCATCGGCCGCGATGTTGTACACCCGGTGCGGCGTGTGCAGGATCGAGATCGGACTCTCGTCCCCTTGCGCTTCCCGCGCGAAACGCTCCATCTTGTCGCCCGTGTCCGATTCCACCGAGTAGATGTCCCCACTCACCGGGTCCACGTAGAGACCGTTATTGAATTGCAGCGCTGTGTGATCTCCCGTGACGATGCGCTTCGGCGGCGTGATGTCCGTATCGTTCTTGGGCGTCGGAGACAAGCGGTCAAAGACCCGGTAGGACCACAGGTTGTTGTCCGTCATGATCACTTCGTTGGAATTCACATCGACGGCGATCGAACTGTAGGTTGGAGCCGTATCGCGAATCGTGCGCACTGGCAAGCGCGCGCCCTTGGCCCTCAGCTCCGCCGTCTCTTTGAGCTGCTGCTCTGTGTGGGGAAAAGAAAAATATTCGTTGGCTTGATCGCCTGGCACCCCGCCCGCTCCGCGCTGGCCGGCGGCTTGCCGTGGTTCGGTTTCCAGCTTGGCGAGCAGAGCCTGCTCCTGCGGGGAGTCCGCCGTATTCGGATTGGCGCTCGCGGATTCGTCCCACGAGCAAGCGTCGGTATTCTGGGGAAGCTGCCGGACCGACACCAAACGAGATGTGCCCTCGGGAGCGGCGCCCGCAAAGACGCCGATCGCGATCAAGGACACCGCGAGAACCATCCATTCAAATTTTCTGGGTTTCACGCGCATTGGACTCCTTGAGGCTGCCTCGCACGCACGGGAATTCGATTGATTAACTTTACGCTCGCGCCTCGGAGGAGGTCAAGCCGCGCCAGACTTATTCCAGTTCGGGTGCGCAAGGTTCGAGCACCCGCCCGGCGCTGGAATCGAGCTGCAGGTCAGGGGCACCAGTCCGTGTTTTGTGGGGAAACAGAGTGCGGGTTTACAGATCGGCGAAGACATCTGGCTCGCGTAAAGGCAGTTGGAACGAATGTATTTGTCCCGCGCAATGTCGCAGAGATTTACTTGCCGGGCTTATCGAGGTTGCCTCCGCCAGCATCCGCGGCATTTTTATACAGCTCGTTATAGAGCGCTTGCTGCGAGACGGAGCAAATCATCTCGCGAATATCGAAGCTCGGCGAATTCATCCCCAAGCGGAAATTTTTCAGCGGATACCAAGGTTGCGTATACATCGTCGGGTCAGTGATCTTCAGGGTCAGATCAATGTTGAATTCGTCCACACGGTGAAAGGTTTCCTCCACGACCAAGTCGCTGCTATGCGGCCGGCCGACATTATCAATCCAGGTGCTGTCGTCCAGCCCGGTGGTTGTCACGACCAGCGTGGTATCGTCCACCCACTTACCCACCGAGTATCCGAACCACCGCGGCTCAGTAATCACCTTGGGCAGATCCCGTCCGTCCGTCCAGATGGTGCGGAATGTCCTGGTGTTTTGATAGAGCATCAAGACCTGATCCTTGGTTTGAACGATTTGCACCGCCCTCAGGTTGAAAAGTTCGATGCGCGGAAATCCAATCGGATCGCAGGTGTCGAAGGGATCGTTAATCTCCGTAATGGGAGCTATGTTGGTGCCAAATCCCGTTTTGTGGGACAGCATGGTCTGTTTGCCCAAAGGGGTGTACGGCATGATGGCCTCATGCTGCGGATCGCTGGGCATGTCCCTTGGGCCGGTGAACATGACTCCGTCCCGATATGCGGGGACTGGCTCCCAAATCCCGGATAGGTCATGGAGCGGAGCAGGGCCGGGCTTCTTGCCCGTCGCTTCGATAGGCCCTTGCGGACGGTCCCAACCGTCGAGGTGTATGTTCTGGTTTTCTCCACCCGCAGCAGGCGCCGGCTGTTGGGACGTCCCCTGACCATCTCCGCCCCCTGCCCTCTGCGCGGGCGGAGCGGTTTGAGCTCGTGCTACAGAGAAGAGCGTCAGCGCCGCAAGTGCTGTTGCCAAGCCGACAAAATGCCTTAGCATTGTCTTAGTCCTCGAAGGGTGCGGGCTCTACCGCCATGCGAAAACCCAGCTGCCTATTTCACGTTCGAATGCATTACGTAGCCATTGGCGAGGATAATTCTGTCGATACGTCCGATGGGCGCGCCATTTCCGGCCACGGCTGCCAGGATTACCGTAACCACATCCCCAGCTTTGAAGGTCTTGGCGTTGTAGCCAAAATTGACGAGAGTAGACGGAGCCTGGTTTTCGCAGACCCAATGCACAACGTCGCCCTTGTCATCGGTAACGTCGACCAGCAGAAAAGTATGCGGATTGGCCCAGATCCATTTTGTCACCGTTCCCTTGACGGTGACCTCCTTGTTCACGTACGACGCGTTTCCGTGATGCGCGGACAGTGAAACCGAAACCGCTAAGAGGCCTGCCAACATCAGCAAAGTTATCTTAAGGTTGGTTCTCATCTTGGCCCTCCGGGGTTTCTCTCCGGGACGCCGGGCTTTCGCTGGGTCCCAATGCACGGAAGTTTAGATCAGGAAACAGGACAAGGTCGAGCACTAAATCGCAGAATTGCCGGCGCAAAATATGGGAGCAAGTATGGCGATAGCAAGCAGCCCATCCATGGTTTCCCTCCCGATTGTCAGCGTCCACTGCCAGTTCCGGCTGCCGGGGACGGCATGCCAGGCCGAAAATCGGTCGTGAGGCCACATTCCTATAATCACCGTCTCTCGGGACTTGGCTATGAGAACTTCCTCGTTTAGACCTGCTCCGGCGGCAAGTTCGTTGTGCCCATGGCCGGAGAAGGGTATGATGCGCGAATCTGAGGCGCGAGTCGGAAATCCCCGGTAAGGAGCGGCACGAATGAAGAACTATTTTGTGGATGTGCTTTCTCTCACCTTGCTGCTCACTATTGCAACTCCAAAGGTGGCCCGCGCGCAAGGGTCCATGGCCGCGGCGCAACCGCACCTTGACAAAGCCAAGGCAGCCGCGTGGAATCCGAAAGAACCTCTCAACGACCTTACGCATTTGTACGAAGTTGTTTGCGGACCGGCAATGAGTGAGAAGGGTCCCCGGGCCGACGCGGAGCCTGGGCCACCGGAACTGCATAAGACTCCACCGCGGAACGAGTGGTACCAGGAACCGGCCAAAGTGTTCGATAACCTGTATTGGCTGGGCAGCTGGGGCAGCGCTTCCCGTGTTCCTCCAGGCCCGGGAGGACAGTCTACTTGGGCCGTCACGACGTCCGATGGAATCATCCTGATCGACAGCGGCTATGACTATAGCGCCCCCGTCTTGATCACGGGCGGACTGAAGAAGATGGGGCTCGATCCGACCCAGATCAAGTATGTCATCCTCAGCCACGCGCACAGCGATCGTTATTGGGGATCGAAATATCTCCAAGACACCTACCATGCGCACCTCATCATGTCCGAAACGGATTGGAATGGAATCAAGATCAGTCCCGACCCTGAGGACGTGAAGCCGAAGAAGGATATGATCGCGACCGATGGGATGAAGGTGACCTTGGGCGACACTACGCTAACCATCTACCTCACTCCGGGACATACGCCAGGCACGATCTCCACTCTCGTTCCGCTGAAGGATGGAAATCAGCGTCATCTTGGCGCGGTATGGGGAGGCATCAATGCCGGTCTCTACGGCCACGGGGTCCGCAATGGCCCGAATCTGCAAGCAGTCGACCAGATGTGGATTACATCCGCCACTCGATTCAAGGAGATTGCGGATAAGGCAGGGGTCGACACCTATCTTGCCATCCACCCTTTCTATGACAATGCACTGGAAAAGATCCACCTGCTGCAATACCGGAAACCAGGGGAACCCAATATCATGGTGAGCAAAGACAATTTCGATCGCTTTATGACCATCATCAAGGAATGCACCGAGGCAGAATTGGCCCGGCTAGGACCGGCGCCTGCGCAGGAGACAAAAGGACAGTCAGGACAGTAATTTATAGCTCAGGAGTTGGGGCTGGGCCGCTCGGTGCCCGCAGCCGGCGTATACTTCAGCCGTGATCCGCGTTGGATCAGCGTCAGTGGGCTTTCGCTCACCTTAACAGTGACGAGCGTCGCCAAGGTAAGAATAGAACTTCCAAAGCAAACATTCCCAGCTGTGATTTAATACGCTTTACACAGGAACCGGAATGAAGATTTGGACGGAATGGGTCGACTCACCGCAGCACATATGGCTCCGCAGAGCTATCTTCCAGATTCACCTGTGGAGCGGAATTGCCCTCGGCGTCTACGTGGTGGTGATCAGTCTCAGCGGCAGCGCGGCGGTCTTCAATCGCGAACTGTACACCGCGTTCCTGCCCCAGCCCAAAATCGTGAACATGGCCGGCACGCGCATGACGCGCGCCGAACTCAAATCGGCGGCGCAAAAAGCGCATCCGGGAGCGAGCATCGCACGCGTCGTGCTTCCGGTGGACCCGCACTACGCGGCAACGATCACGCTGGGCCTAGGCGTCAACGCCGATCAGCGGCTCTTCGATCCCTACACAGGCCTGGACATCGGCAACGCGCGGCCTTTCGGCCTTCGCATGGTGAGTTTCTTCTCCCAGCTGCACATGAATCTGCTGATGGACTACACCGGAAGAGTCGTGAACGGCGTGGGCGGGTTCCTGGTCACCGCGCTCACCCTGACCGGAATGATTATCTGGTGGCCGGGAATCAGAAGATGGCGCGACAGCCTGACGGTTCGTTGGGACACCAACCTGAAACGCCTCAACTGGGGCCTGCACAGCGCCATCGGCTTCTGGACCTCGGCGATCGTCCTCATGTGGGCCGCCACGGGCGCTTATCTGGTGTTTCCCAAACCGTTCAACGTGCTCATCGATTCGCTGGCCGGCCGGGCGATCAGCCTGGGCCAAATGCCGCACTCGATTCACGTGGGGGACTTCGGCGGCTGGCCTGTAAAGGCCGTGTGGGTGGCTCTTGGCCTGGTGCCCCCCGCGCTCTTCGTCACGGGCTTCATCATGTGGTGGCACCGCGTGGTGCAGCCGTTCGTTCGAATGCGACTCCGCCGCGCGGTGCCAACGCAAGCGGATCTTTCCCTCCCCGAGCCGCTTTTCGAAACCGACCGCGTCGGCCAGCCGTAAACCTTGGGCTCAGCCTCGGCGACGGGCCGGTGCTTTAACGGGCCACCTGAGGCGCCACCATGCGTTAGCGCTGGCGAAGTTATTTGGCCGGATCCTCCGGTGTAGTGGTCTCGGAAGGTTTATTGGCTTTCAGCTTAGCCAGCGATTCGTCCACGCGCTTCTTGAAGTCACCCTGGTCGTTGTGCGAAAGCCCGCTGTACATCGACACCACACTCATCTCGCACCCGGTGCCCATCGGCGCCAAGGCGACGGAGTTTTTGCCCTGGTTGATCGCGCCGCTAATGGACCAATGAATGGAATGTTTCACATTGTAGTTGGCGGTCATTTTGTCCTCGTCACTCTGCACGTCCTTGTAGTTGTCCGGATTGGCAAGGGCGGCTTTGACCGCGCCCCAAACCTCGCTGCAAGGAACGGGATAGGTAGTCTTGTAAGTCTTGTCGCCGACACCGAACGCCGGCAGAGCAACCGAGAGCAATGTTGCTACAAGCACAAGTCTCGTCTTCATGATGGTATGTCTCCCCGGGCGAAAGCTGCTTCTTGGACTGTGAACACCGAGCCGCCATCCCCCTAGAACAACGTTACGGTAGGGCGCTCGAAACACTTCGTCGGTGCCCCAAATCACATGTGGCGGTGACCAGCCGTCCCTTGGAAATCAGCGGACCTTGACGGGCAGCGCGAGGGATCACAAGATTTCGCTTGAGGGGCAGAAAAAAACAGGGCCGGGCTGCGCGCCCGGCCCTGCGTGTCTTGAGTCGATGAAAGCTCTGTTACTGCACCAGAGTGCTTACGGTGGTCGAGTTGTCGAATGCCTCCGGGACGTAGAAGGTTTCGACGGTGTTTCCGGCGGCCGTGGCTACGATCACCTCTTTGTGCAGGGGATCGAGAACCAAGCCGATGTCACCGGATTGCCGGCCCAAGGGAGCTGAAATCTTCATGGGCGGATCGGTGCTGGTGCCGCTCTCGGGAATCTTCCAAATCTCGAAGTTGTTTCCGGTGTGCGAAATCAGTTTCAGACGTGGGCGGGTAGATATCGAACTGATTACCCATGCGTACCGGGCCTTTGATCACGGCCTTCGGCGGAGTATTGCCGCTCGCCGTGCGATCAAAGATCAGGACACTCCCTCCGTTTCCAAATTGGCGGCCCACGGAAGGCACCAAAAGGAGGTTGTGCACCGGGTCGATGCGGATGCAGGGAACGTTGCCGCCGCCGTAGACGTTTCCGCCTCCGGCGACCACGGTGTTATCGGTGTTCTGTTTACCCAGCGATAGTTGGGTGTCCGGCCCGCCCAGAACTCGCTTGGGCGCTACGTTGCCGTTGTCTGTGCGATTAAAGACCAGGATAGTCTGGTCCGGCGTGGCCAGATAAATCTCGTTGTGCACCGGGTCGATGCTCACTTTGCCCGTTGCTCCCACGCCCTTGATTTGCGTCTTGTCTCCCTGGATCACTCGAAGAGGCGCTTCCTCTCCGCTGGCTGCGCCGCGGAACGACAAAATCGCTTGCGTCAGCGGGCTGGTCACCACGATCTCGTCGTGGATTCCGTCAAACGCGATGTCGTGCATCGTGCGGCCCAACAGTGATCCCTGACCTTCGATAGCTCTCAGTGGCGGGCTGTCTTCTTTCGCCGACCTGGCGAAAACCGCGATCTGCGGTTGGTTCACTCAATTCGGTACCAGGATTTCCTGGCGGATGGGATCGTAGGTCACCGCCGCGGTCCTCCCGAAGTTCACTCCTACCTTGCTCTCTTCCGCGCTGCGAATGACTCGGAGCGGCGAGGCGTCGCCATCGGCCATGATCGGATACACCGTGGCCGAGGAGTTGCCGAGATTCGAAACCCAGACTTCCCGATTCTTGAGGTCCAGCGCCACGCCCGTTGGATTGCGCAGGCGCGTGGACGGCCCGTGGATCACGCGGGCTGGCGCTACGTTGCCGTTCAGCTTCGGAGCGTTGGCGAAGACCAGGACAGACTGGCCGATGTCATTGGCGATGTATAGGTCGCCGTTTTCAGGATTGAACTTCATGCCGCCGGGCCAATCGAGCTGCGTTTTGTCGCCAGCGATCACGCGCAGGGGCTTGGCGTCGCCATTGGCGTCCAGCGCATAGACTTGAATCGCCGGCGGCAGGAATTTGCCGGTGCCCGCGACGGTGAAATCGCTGTGGTGGCCCCAGGTATTGACGAACAGCAGGTGATCTTTCTCGTCCACGGCGATGCCGTGCGGGGCGTCCAGGCCTGTGTCGTTGCCCAGAATCCGGCGCACGGGCTTATCTTCACCCTTGGCGTGCTTGGGGTAGACCACCACCTGCGGCGGAAATTCGACGGTCAGGAACAACTCCTGCGTCTGCTCATCGGCCGCGATGTTGTACACCCGGTGCGGCGTGTGCAGGATCGAGATCGGACTCTCGTCCCCTTGCGCTTCCCGCGCGAAACGCTCCATCTTGTCGCCCGTGTCCGATTCCACCGAGTAGATGTCCCCACTCACCGGGTCCACGTAGAGACCGTTATTGAATTGCAGCGCTGTGTGATCTCCCGTGACGATGCGCTTCGGCGGCGTGATGTCCGTATCGTTCTTGGGCGTCGGAGACAAGCGGTCAAAGACGCGGTAGGACCACAGATTGTTGTCCGTCATGATCACTTCGTTGGAATTCACATCGACGGCGATCGAACTGTAGGTTGGAGCCGTATCGCGGATTGTGCGCACTGGCAAGCGCGCTCCCTTGGCTCGGAGATCCGCAGTCACGCGCAACTGCTCCGCCGTATTCGGCATTTGAAAGTAGCCGCCACCCTCAGCTTGGCCGCCCTGGCGGCCAGCAGGCCTTTGGCCTTGGGCATCAGGAGCAGGCGCCTGCTGCAACTCCGCAAGTAACGTCTCTTCCTGCGGAGAGGTAGCGGCACTATCATCGGCGGCGCTCGGCTGATCAAAATTCGCGCAGGCGTCCATATTTGCAGGAAGCTGCTGCACGGAAACCAATCGAGATGTACCCTCGGGGGAAGCACCCGCAAATACGCCGATGGCGATCACGGCTACCGCGAGGATGACCCATTCAAATTTCTTTCGCTTTACGCGCATCTTGCTACTCCTTCGGGGAACATGCTATCGGGGAAGCTCGCACGCTAAACTCCACACTCAGATGTTAAAACCTTAAACCGGCTACTCCCCCGGGTCAAGCCGCCTCTAGGCGGTGATCTCCTGCGACGTGATTTGGTACTTAAAGCCGTTCGGGTCCAGGCTGTCGAGCCGGCCTTCGGACGTCTCCGCCTGCGGATACATGAGGTAGCCGACGGGCTTGCCGCTGGAACCGGGCAGCGCGACATCGTGCGCAAAGTTAAAGGCCATCCAATTCATTTCCCAGGAGCCGAATAACCGGGCGCGAGCCCGCTTCACCATGTCGTCATCCAGAGGGCGATTTCCGGGCGGCTCCTCGAGTACCACTTTCCGAACGTCCGCCGGGTCCACGGGAACCCAACCGTAGTCCTTCAGGAAAACCTCGGCGCGGCAGTGCTGCGCTCCGCTAACGATCTCGGACGCGGTGCCTAGGCTCTTGTAGCCCAGTTCGGACTTGGCGACGCGAATACCGTACACGTCGCGCGCGGGCAGGCCAACGGATCGCGCCAGGCCGACGTAGAGCGCGTTGAGGTCAGCACACTTGCCGCCCAGGTCCTTGGACTCGAGCATGAAGCGAATGTCGCCGACGCCGCAGCCGCGCGTCTTGGGGTCGCGGAAGGTGTTCTCGACGATCCACTCGTAGATCGCCCGCGCCTTGTCGACATCGGTCGTGGCGCCTTTGGTGATTTCGAGCGCGGTCTCCTTCACGATGCCGTCTACAGGTATGAGCTTGGTGGCTTGCAAGCAGTGGACCAGCTGCGCTCGGTCTTCCGACGGCCGCACGGGCTCGGAGAGCGCGACGGCGATGTTCTTCGTCTGGACCTGACTGGTCAGCGTGAGGACCGGCTTGACGCCTGTGGGAAACGTCGCGGCGACGATGCCAAGCGCGTCGGCCTTGCTGGCGTCGACGAGGTGGGCTTTGCCACCCTCGACCTCAAACTTGTTGCTCACAGTCCTTTGATAGGGCGTGCTGGTCATCAGGGCTGTCGGCAGCCAAACGCGCGTCTCGCCGGAGGGATTCAAGACTTCCACCCGCGTCGTGATCTCGAAGGTTCGCCAGCCGTTGCTGACCACGGGCGCCGCATCCTCCGAAAACAGGCGCTCCACCTTTGGGAACGCCAACGCTGCCGACACAACACCAGCCGACCGCAAGAAATCTCGACGTTTCATGACGGGAAATCCTCCTGAATACTAGAACCGATTGCCGCAATGTCCCTGGCGGCTCTACGGGAACATACACCGTAATCTTTGACGAGTAAACCTTCCCTTTATTGACGGTATTCGCGGAGCGCCGGTTTCAATCTTCCAGAAACGCGCGGAGCCTTCCGGAGCGCGACGGATGCCGCAGCTTGCGCAGCGCCTTGGCCTCGATCTGGCGGATGCGCTCGCGGGTGACCGCGAAGGAATGTCCAACTTCTTCGAGGGTATGTTCGGAGCCGTCTTCCATGCCGAAGCGCATGCGGATGATCTTTTCCTCGCGCGGAGTCAGCGTCTTCAATAGGGAAGCGGTCTGCTCCTTGAGGCTGAGGTTGATGGCGGCGTCGGAAGGCAATATCGCGCCGCGATCCTCGATGAAATCACCGAGATGCGAATCTTCCTCTTCGCCAATGGGCGTTTCGAGCGAGATGGGCTGCTGCGCGATCTTCTTGGTCTTGCGGACTTTGTCTACGGGAATTTCCATGCGGCTGGCGATTTCTTCCGAACTCGGCTCGCGGCCCAACTCCTGCACGAGCTGCCGCTGCGTGCGGATCAACTTGTTGATCATCTCGATCATGTGCACGGGAACGCGAATGGTGCGGGCCTGGTCGGCAATGGCGCGAGTGATGGCCTGGCGGATCCACCAGGTCGCGTAGGTGGAAAACTTGTAGCCGCGGCGCCACTCGAACTTCTCCGCGCCCTTCATCAGGCCGATATTGCCTTCTTGGATGAGATCGAGGAATTGCAGTCCGTGGTAGGTGTATTTCTTGGCGATGGAGACTACTAAGCGAAGGTTTGCCTGCGTGAGCTCCTTCTTGGCCTGTTCCGCGGCGGCCTCGCCGCGCACGACGACTACCATGGCACGCTTGAGTTCGGCGGGGCTGGCCGCGCTGGCTTCCGACAACGCCCGCAACTCGGCGCGACGGGTGCGCAATTCGCGTTTGGCCTCCTCGGCTCGTTCGCCCTTGGACGCTTCGGCGCGGCGCTCCAGCTTGATCACCTCGCGTTCCAGCGCCTGCAACTGCTCGACCGTCTGCCGGAACTTGCCCAGCAGGCGTTTCCACTCCAGCGGATGAAAATCGATCGAACGCGCCATCTGCGACATCTCGATGCGCGCGCGGGCGATTCCGTAGCGGGCCTGCAAATAAGGACGCTTCTGCGATTTCGGAGTGCGCTCTAGAGTCTCGGCCTTCTTGACCGCGGCTGTGTAGAGGGTGGCGATCTTGTCGAGAACCTTCAGCGTTTGCCGCGTGCGGCTCTCGATCTTGGTGTCCGTCAGTTCTTCCTCATCGAAGTGCACGATCTCCTTGATCGTGCGGTTGCCGTCGCGGAGATCCTTGGCCGTCGTCACCAGCTCTTGAATGACTATGGGCGAGCGGGTAATCGTCTTCAGAACCAGCGATTGGCCGCGCTCGATGCGCTTGGCCAGAGTGACTTCGCCCTCGCGCGTGAGCAGCGGGACCGAACCCATCTCGCGCAGGTAGATGCGCACCGGGTCGTTATTCTTCTCGACCACGCCCGGCGCCAGATCCAGCTCCAGGTCGTCGCTGGTGGCGCCGGCCTCGGGCACCTCGATGGCCTCATCGTCGTGCACATCGGCGGCTTCGTGCGACGCGCGCGCGGCCTTGGCCACCGCGACATCTTCGTAGATGTCGATGCCGTAGCGCTCGAACGTCGCCAGCAAATCATCGATTTCTTCAGGGGAGTGGACTTCGGCCGGCAGAATGTCGTTGACCTCGTCGAAGAGCAGGTAACCCCGCTCCTTGCCCAACGCCAACAACTGGCGGACCTGCTCGTACCTCTCTTCGATTGCCTGCGACAAGAGTTCTCCGTTTCGCCCAAAACGAGCTGGTTAACTTGAGTGTCTCTTCAACTCCATCCCGCAGACTACATAGTACACGGTACGCGGCGATTGAGCCGTTCTTCAGCGCCTCGCAAAGTTGCTGGCATCGAACCGCAGGGAAATGACAACCTCCAGCGCTTCGCCGTCCGGATGGAGGGCCGTGACCCTGGCTGCTTGCAGACCCCTCAGGCCGTCCCAGACCTCGAACTCCACCCGCGCCCCTTCCCGCAGACTCCCCTGGCCACTGGCTTCCACGTCCGATCGATGCACGAACAATTCTTCCCCGCTCTGCCGCTCGATAAAACCCAACCCTTCACTGCTGTCAAACCACTTCACTATCCCTTGTTCTTTCACTCTATTTCACTCTGTTTCTTATCTTTTTTGGGCTATTTGGTGCACTGTAGTAGGGCCCTCGGTTGAACACAGAAAATAAGGGCTACAAGTGTAATCTTGCAGCCCCTTTGTACGAATCGAAAGGTTTTCACAAGAGCAACAAACGCACACCGATTATATCAGGCAAATGGCTTTCGCGCAGGGCGGAGTTTCCTATATTTAATGTCCCAGGTACTGCCTCCGGGCAGGATCACGATATCGAGACCCGCACTTCACGCAGGCGCCGCTCGAGATACACTCGCTCGCGTTCATTGGTGACCAGCGAAAGCGCGCGCAGGTAGCTCCCGGCTGCTTGTTCGTACGATCCATTGCGGCGCAACAGATCGGCCCGGGCGGCGTGCAACAGATGGTAATCGTCGAGGTCGCCGCTGGCGGCGAGCGCATCGATAATGTCGAGTCCCGCCTGGGGACCGTCAGCCATGGCCACGGCTACGGCGCGGTTCAGCGAGACCACCGGCGACGGATCCAGGCGCTCCAGTTCATTGTAGAAGCCCACGATCTGGCGCCAGTCGGTATCCTCAACGCGCCGTGCCTTGCAATGCTCGGCCGCGATCGCGGCCTGTAGCGCGTACCGGCTGGGCACGGTGCGAAACGCCTCCGCTACGAGAGGCAGCGCTTCGGCGATGTGCTCTCGATTCCAGCGCGTGCGATCTTGCTCCTCGAGCACAATGATGTCCCCAGCCTCATCCGTCCGAGCTTCCCGGCGTGCGTCGTGCAGGAGCATCAGCGCCAGCAGAGCCGTCGCCTCAGCGGGAGGGCGCGGCGACATCAACTGCCTGACCAGCCGGCCAAGGCGTATGGCTTCGGCCGAGAGGTCAGTCCTCATGAGCCGGTCTCCCCTCGTGGCCATGTATCCTTCGTTGAATACGAGATAGATCGCGGTCAGCACCGAATCGAGGCGCTCTGGAATCTCCGCTAGCTCGGGAATGGCGTAGGGGATTCCGGCATCCCGGATCTTGCGCTTGGCGCGCACCAACCTTTGCGCCATCGTGGCCGTCGGCACAAGAAACGCCCTGGCAATCTCATCCGTTTCGAGTCCGCAAAGCGTCCGGAGCGTGAGCGGCACCTGCGCCTCGAGGCCTAGCGCCGGATGGCAGCAGGTAAAGATGAGCCGGAGGCGCTCGTCGGGAATCTCACCGCCGCCATACTCCTGCGCCGGAGCCGCTTCGACCAAATCATGCGCGAGTTGCGACTGGATTTTCTCGGTAAATAGTGTCTGTCGCCGGAAACGGTCGATGGCCTTATGCCGCGCCGTCTGCACGATCCAGGCGCGCGGCGATTCCGGGACGCCAGAGACCGGCCACTGGTCCAGAGCTGCCGCAAACGCCTCTTGCGCGTACTCTTCGGCCAGATCGAAATCGCCCAGAAGCCCGATGAGCGTGGCCACGATCCGGCCCCAGTCCGAGCGGTAGACCCCTTCCACGGCGGCGACGGCATCCGTTACCATGAGGCGATTCTAAGATTTTTTTCGCTCCGATGTCGATTCGGGGCCAACTCGTTCGATTAACCGGTGGAGGCCGACGGTGAGATACATGTTGCTGATCTACGCTGACGAGCAGGCCTGGACCGAGCCCGAGCGGCAACGGTGCTACGGGGAATCGACGGACCTGGCGCGCCAGCTCAAATCGGCTGGCCAACTCGTAGCCACCGGCCCGCTCCAGCCCGTGGCCACCGCCACCAGCGTGCGCGTCCGCGAAGGCAAACGGACGATCACGGACGGCCCGTTTGCCGAAACCCGCGAGCAGCTCGGCGGCTATTTCCTGGTCGAAGCCAAAGATCTGGACGAAGCCATTGCCATCGCCGGCCGGATTCCCGGAGCCCGCAAAGGCACCGTCGAGATCCGGCCCGTTCTCGATCTTCCGGAATTGCATGCCCTTTAACATCCATGCGCTAAAAAAGGAGACAAAACAATGCGAGTCATCGTCGTCGTCAAAGCAAGTAAAGAGTCGGAAGCAGGCGTTCTACCCAACAAGGAAATCCTCAACGAGATGGGGAAATATAACGAACAACTCGTGAGCGCCGGCGTCATGCAGGCCGCTGAAGGACTGCACCCAACCTCAAAGGGCAAGCGGGTGCGCTTCTCCGGAAAAGATCGCACCATAATCGACGGCCCCTTCGCGGAGACCAAGGAGCTCATCGCCGGTTTCTGGCTCTGGAAGGTGAAGTCAATGGAAGATGCGGTCGAATGGCTGAAACGGGCCCCCTTCGGCGGAGGAATGGAAGTCGAAATTCGCCCCATCTTTGAGGTCGAGGACTTCGGAGAAAACGCCACTCCGGAGATTCGCGAACGCGAGCAACGCCTGCGCGCGCAAGTAAACGCAAAGCGGTAAGCGTCGCGAGCGAGCCGCTGTCGATTTCGCGGCCCGCCGTTCGACTATCGAGGGAAGTTCAATCTTTCAAGGATCGGTTGGACAGCAACATCGACAAAGCAAAAAAAGGAGACTTGATCATGAAATTCCTGAGCATTTACAAAACCACAGAACGCGGTGTTCCCCCCTCGCAGGAGGAAATGGCCAGAATGGGTAAGCTCATCGAGGAAGGGATGAAAGCTGGCTATCTGCTCGCCGCCGAAGGCTGCTTGCCAAGCGCGCTCGGCGCGCGCGTCCGCCAGGCAAACGGCAAAGTGACCGTCACCGACGGCCCTTTCGCCGAAACCAAGGAACTGATCTGCGGCCTGGCCATTCTCAAAGCTGATTCCAAACAGCACGCCATCGAATTGACCAAGCAATTCCTCGGCGTTGCCGGCGACGGCGAGTGCGAGGTCCGCCAGCTCCACGAAGCCGGCCAGACCGCTCCCTGCCAAACCGAGCAGACTCACGCCACAGCAAACGCTTAACCTGGAGCGGCGGCGCGGCAGATTGCCGTCGCTCTTCCGCGCCGCCGCAAGCATGCAAGAATGTTTGGTCCGACCGAGGAGCCGAAGCAACCACGCAGTGGATGGATTCGATTACTGAGCCGTCATCGCGCGCAATCGTACTTGTCCCGCGCGGAGCGCCGCGTTGACGAACTGGCGAAAGGCCTCGTATTTGTCTGGCGGGATGCGGCTCATGGTGAAGGACAGCGCAAAGTTGGCGAGCACAACGTTCCCGTTCGCCGAATAATCAACGTCCAACGACCCAAAATCGGATTTAACGGATGTCCTCTCGGGCACGCCACTTACGCGCATCCCGGCCGGCAGCAGGATGCGGTACTCCCCCTTCACATGATAAGGAGATCCGATTTCGAGCGGCAGAACGCGCGGCCGCGGGCTAATCTCCGGAACGGAAATTCCCGAGAGAAACAGGGGCTGGAAGAACCAGCTATCGCCGGTGGAAGCGTTCGCGAAAGCTCCGGCAAAGGAAAAATCCTCCACAACCTGGCCGCTATTGTCTTGCGTTCCGGAAACGGACGCCGTGCGGAACGCAGCCTGGTTGGCATAGCGGGCCACCCTTTCCTCAAAAGATCTTCGCATCTCGTCTTGAGAAAGGTTCCGGTAGAAAGAATGGCGATTGGCGTTGGAATCGCCGAAATATTTCTCCTCCACGGTCGCGGATCCAGCGCCTTCCGGTCCGAGCTGAATCGTGGCCCGGTATTCAACACCATTCTGCTCCGCCGGGCTCTCTGGAATCCGGCGCAAATCTCCGCGGTCCGGATAGGAAATCAGCGCGAAGACGCCCTGGTCCATGTCCGGAAGCTGGCCCAGCGGATCCAGCTCCGAGGTCGGATCGATCCAAAGAATGTGGGTCTGCGAATCGTAGGAGGGGAATCGCTCGACGGCTGGTTGCAATTCAGCGGAAACCGGCAAGGCTACAATCATGTGATCGAACGTCGCCAGCGTCGGCACACTGGGGTCAGCCTCCACGTCGCCCCGCGTGCCCACCAGTGCCGGGTAGCCCCGCAGCCCAAGGTGATCCAGCATGGTGAGCAGCAGGGTCGCTTTGTCCTTGCAATCGCCGTATTTGTTGCGGAAAACGTCCGCCGCCGGGTGCGGCTGGAACCCGCCGATTCCGATTTCGACGGCCACGTAGCGAATCTGGCGGGAGACAAATGTATAAGCAGCGTTGAGCTTGCCCAGCAAATCCGCTTGGCCGGCGGATAGGTTCTCAACTTCCGTGGCAATTTCCGGAGCGGGCTTCTCTGCCCCGCTCAGCAGCGGATGGATGGCTCGGCCGGCGTCCTCCCAGGACTGCACCGCGGCGCTCCCCTTCGGGTCGTAGTTGACGAAAACGGCGGCCGCCACGGTCTGGAATGGCGGCGCACCATCTTCGTCCGCGATCGCCGGGCGGTTCACGCTGCGGAAGAAAGCTGTGTTCGGCGTCTGACTGACCACTTCCACGCGGTCAGGGTGATTTACAAACCAGCGCAGCGAACCGGACGGGATCGACACATGCACTTCACTCAACCGCACCGGAAGGCGGCCTTCGACCAGGAACCGCTGGCCGCTCAAGGGAAGCCGTCCCGATCGAACGATCTCATAACCCACCACAGCCCCGTCTTCGGCGCCCGCGATGTTCAGGACCTTCACGCGATCGTCGGAGAAGAGCTCGAAACTGGCGTAGCTGGCTTCTGTGGCCAGGCTTTTCTTGTCCGTCTGCAGCACGCGTCCGGAAGACGAGATGGACCAAGCCTGGATCGAGACCACCGATTCGTCGCTATTTTCATAGCCAACCGCTTGCAGGTAGCGGTCCGCCAGTTTCAAGTTCAAAATGCGGAGCGCGCGCCGCTCCGTCTCGACAAATTTGCCCGTCGCATCCACGTTGAAATCGGTCCACTCGCCCAGGACCACGGCTGGGCTTCCGGCGCCCAACGTACCGGTGTCCACTTGCCTGGCCGACATGAGCCAATCGGGTGCCGACGCGGCGCGCTCCACAGGGCCGGGGCCGGCGCAGACGAGCAGAATGGCCCCTGCCAGGATGCCCGCGCGGATCGCGATCCTACTGTTTGCGGAGCAGAACGACTTCCTGGTCATGCTGGGCGACCTCATCGAAAAATTTCTTCACGGGCGGGTAACCCTTCGGATCGTTCATGGACGTCTTCTTGAGAACCAGCGTGCGCGTACAAGTCACCGTGTCGCCGCTCTGCATACAGGAGTGCGAAAACTCGGCCATGTCGCCTTGCATATTGGCGTCGGGGGGCAGCTTTTCGACCTGAATGTCCACCGGCAACTTGAGCGTAATCGTGGTGACTTCTTTCGTGGGACTTTCAAAAAGGATGAAAGATTGCCTTTGGGTGGACTTGAACGCGGGAGAGCGATACTGGTCGCCCATCCACGGATTCAAGAGCACTTCGCCGGGTCCGCCCCCCTCGGTAATGGTGTGCGCCACGTGAGCCTTCACCACCAGCGGCTGCGCGGTGTCCCGAAAATCGGGATGCGTCACGCCCGAAACGACGGCGTCGCCACGTCCTAGCCCGAAGTAATCGGTCAGCCGCTGTTCGGCTTTGTCG
The DNA here is from genome assembly GCA_963702795.1 of uncultured Acidobacteriota bacterium. GTDB lineage: Bacteria > Acidobacteriota > Terriglobia > Acidiferrales > UBA7541 > Palsa-189. Next base: position 379,424 of record CAVPDY010000004.1, read on the forward strand.
GGGGTCTCATCCATCAAGTCGCTGCGAAAATCAATCGCTTCGGCGCCTTTAAGGTCCACCTCCGCGTCGCCTTCCACCTTCCAATCGGGGCTGAGCTGCAAAGAAAACTTGGAAGCGGAAACGTTATCGTCCGGGGAGCCGGCCGGAATCTCGACATCCTGAACTTTCGTTCCCTTCACCACCATGCCCGGCACGCCCCTTTCGAACCACGGCAGGTCTCCAAAAGGCGCCGCTGCGTCTGCGGCATCCGCGAATACCGGACCTTCCTTAAGATTCACGCGCACAAGCATGCGGGAAAGCTGGTCGAGGTCGGGAAATTGCTTCACCAGCGTCTGCCAATTTTGCGTGGCCGCAACCACCAGGTCGGCGTCCACCTTCACTTCCTTGAGCATGGTCACGAAGACAGCATTGATCTCGTCCGGATCGCCGCGTTTGCCGGAAATCACCTGATCCGCAGTCCGGCTGATCCCGATTCCGCTGAGGTTGCTCGAAGTTATATTCTGTTGCAGATATTTGTAAATGGCTTGTGCGCGGCTTCGCGGGTCGGGAAGTTTCTCGGCCAGCTCTTTCGCCTTGCTGGCCGTCTCTTTGTTGCTCTTATTCATGTCGGCGACCATCCGCGAGATTTGATCGGCAACATCGTCCCATCTCTTGATGATGGGGATGATTTGGCCCGAAAACAGCACCTCCGCCGGGCTGAACATCACCATGACGGCGCGATCGCGAAATGGAACGGAAAAAGGCTCATCACGCACCGGCCGCAAATTTTGCACGGCGTAGTCTGACTCCAAGCCGAGGCTTGTCCGCTTTTGGGCGAAGCTAATTTTGTTCGCCGTCGTATCCAGCGGGAGCTGTGACATGGCCAAGTCGGGAGTCACGGAAGTCTTCAGAGAAGACTGCAGCGTGGCCAAGCCGCGCGTATCAAAAATCCAGGCGGGCGGGTAGAACCAATCCTCGTATTGCTCGGTCTGATATTCGATGATGGCGCCGGGCTGCGCCGAGGAAAACGCAAAGCTGGTAGTCAGCATCGCGAAGTTGCCGGAGCGATAAGCCACCCCGTGAAAAACCTTCGAGGTGTCGAGAGGAATGATCTGCCCGGAAGGCAAAATCGTTCGCCCCTCGATCTTTGTGTAGCGCAGATACTTCGGAGCCTCCAGTTCGACGGTGGCCGCATCGCGTCCCGCGTCGGTGAGAATCTTGACGCGCGTGTAGGTCACGATCTTGGTTTCCCACAGGCTCGAATCAGCGCGAAGGACCACCATCTCTCCGCGCTTGAACAAGACCAGAGCGCCCGAGCCGGGATCTAGAGCATTGGACGTCATGTTCTTTTCTGCGTCCGTCACGGGGTCCCAATCAAACGCGGCTACGCGAGGCGCACAAGACAAGAGCAACAAGACGAAAAGGAAGGGGATCCGCAATTGGCTTCGCATCTCGAGACTCCTGCAACAGGCAGTGCCTGCCTGCGCGATTTTCTAACTAGGAGTACCGGGGACCCGGCGTTCTGGGCGCTAGAGTTACCTCCTCGGCCCGGGGTTGTCAATCTGAATACGTTGTGAGTTGCGGCAGCAACTCACAAGGTGTTAGCGATCTTCGTCTGGCATTCGCCACCGGCGAAACGAGCAGCGGCGTCCTGTATTCTTGCGCCTTGAGTTCGAAACGCGGGCCCGCGGCCGGCAGAATGGTCTTGCTCGTCCTTGACATTCAGCCGAATGCCGAGTTAGCCTTGCGTCAGCTTTCATTGGTGTCGTATCGATTCCTTTCGCGCACGAGCGCGCTAACCCTTGGCGGTGGCAAACCTGATCGAGAGGCTCAGATGAAATACAAACTTAGCGTTGCGGCGGTACTGGGAACTCTGTTGTTGTCGGCGCTTCCTGTGATGGCGCATCACTCCCTGGGGACGGAATTTCAGATGGGCAAGCCATCGGCGATCACGGGCGTCCTCTCCCGCATCGATTGGGAAAACCCGCATATTTATTGGGAGATTGACGTGAAGGAAGCGGACGGCACAGTGTCGCACTGGAACGTGGAAGGCTTGCCGCCGAGTTATCTGCACCGCAGCGGAGTGGATCGCGCGGACATGATGACTCTGATGGGCAAGGAAGTTACAGTCCATGGGCGGTTGGCCAAGGACGGATCGAAGCTGATGTTCGCGCTGGACTTTACGCTGCCGGACGGCAAGGTGATTCCGGTCGGGCCACGTGCCGGAGACCCGAACGCTCGGTAGTCGGCGCTTGCCTGAGGGGAGGGGAGCATGAAGCGAAATCACTTCGTCGGCTCATTGACGATCGCCGCAGCGGCATTGTGGACAATGTATAGCGTCCCTGCTGTCGCTCAGACCAAGTCTTCGGCGCAGGGTTCTAGCGACAAAAAGTATAATCCTCCCGCCATGCATACCGGTCAATCCGCACCGGCGCCGCACGCTGCGGACGGCCATGTGGACCTTTCGGGAATGTGGCTTGAGAAGTACGCCGCACTCGGAGCGGATACAGCGGCCGGCGGTGACGGCGCGGAAGAAGGTGGCGCCACGACGCGTTACCCGACGGACGTAATCCCCTACCAGCCCTGGGCCGCCGCGAAAGCCAAGCAATTGTTCAATTCCGGGAAGGATGACCCGCTGCTGCACTGCGAACCCTACGGCGTGCCACGCATCTGGGGCGGGCCGCATCCGGCAAGACTCATCCAGCTTCCCGGAGAACTGGTGATCCTTGTATGAGAGGGATACCGCCTACCGCATCATCCCGACCGATGGCAGGCCGCATCCGAAGGATGCCGACCCCTCCTGGATGGGCAATTCGGTGGGGACTTGGCAGGGAGACACTCTAGTCATCGACACCACGGATATCATTGAGAAATCCTGGCTAGGGACGGGAAAGAACGCGGGAGAAGGAAGCGGCTCGTTCCATAGCGATGCGCTTCACGTCATCGAGCGAATCCGGCGTCCCGACATGGACCATCTCACGATTCAGATCACCAATGAAGATCCCAAGGTTCTCACCAAGCCGTGGGTTTTCACCTGGAATATGAACCTGGTCCCACACGAACAGATGTACGAAGACGTGACCTGCTCGAACGAGCAGGATCTTGAACACGTCGTTCCCAATCAAACCTCAGCCAAATAAATAAAGGTCGTTGACCTGGAGCCTGGAGCAGAGCCGCACCCGACGCTAAGCTCGCTCCGCGACCGGTGATCGGCTTTCTTGGACTTCTCGAACAGTTATCTTCACTTGCGCAGCCCCGCGCGAAGCGGGCTACGCCTCGGTCAGAACGAGTCTGTCTCTGTCTACGAGTATTTCTTGCGAAAGCACAGGCTTGCCAGCCGGACTTAACTCCCGCCAACCATCCCGCAAGTAGACGCGCTCGTTAAGAGACGCCGGGAAAGATCGGAGCCTATTTGGCTGGCTTGTGGCACCGTTCAGTGCGTCTAGGTTTGCGGAGCGCACGCGCAGAGACTAAGACAAAAAATAGCAAGAGGGACCTGACCCTCCAGGTCCCTCCTGCCGAGATCGTCTCGCTATTTAGGAAGCCCTTTACCAGGTCAGCTTCAGGCCGAACTGGATGTGACGCGGGCCGCCCGAGCCGAGCACGGGATTGTTGCCATCGATACGTCGGGGGTGGCACAGGCGCAGCCGAACTGGCTATTGCCCGCTCCGGGGTCGACTCCGCCCCGCCTGCCGCTGGAATCGCATAGTCGGCGCGATTGAAGACATTAAAGAACTCCGCGCGGAACTGTACGCCGTATCGCTCCTTGAACCTCCAGTCCTTGGCGACCGACATGTCCACGTTGTAGTACGGCAAAACGTGGAAAATGTTGCGGGTGCCCGTGCCGATCGTTCCGAATGCGGGAGGGGTCAGAATCCCACCGTTCTGCAAATAGCAGCCAAAGTTGGCGAGCGCCGCGAGAGCAAGTGTCGCCAGTTGGCTGCCGGGCGCGTAGGGAGCCGTAGCGGCAGTGCCGCAGACGTCATGGCGGCGGCTCCGCCGAGGAAAGGAATGGTGCCCGGACCGGCTGTAAAGGCCGAGCGCGGCCCCGATGTAATTCCAGGTTTGTATGGCGGAATCAATGGAATTATTGATCTCGCCAGTACCCAGAATATCGTTCGTCTGATCCACTGGGAACCATGGCAGGCCGCTCTGGAGGCTGATGATTCCGCTCACCGACCATCCTTCGAGCATCTGTCCTGGCGACTTAATCCCGGGATGGTATAGGTCGGCGAGAAGTTAAGCCGATTGCGAATGTCGAAATCGCTATTCCCATAGCTGGAGCGCACATTCAAGCTGTCGGCGGGAAGCAGTTGCTGGCTCGTGGAATCGGCCGAGACGATGTCCAGGGCGTGAGAGAACGTGTAGCCCAAGATGAAGGAAAGCCCGTGGGTGGCGCGTTCATTCAGGGTGAGTTGAAAGCCCGTTGTAATTGGAAAAATCCTGGTTGCCCAATTGGACGATGTTGCTCAAGTAAGGGAACCGGCTGGCGTACGGCGCAGCTGCGGCTTCGTTGGCCGCGACCGCGTTGTTGAAGGCGGCGTTTTGTGGATTGCTGCCGAGCACGCCGCACTGGTCAAAAGCGATCGTGTGGGATGCGCTGGCCGCGCAAGAGGCCGCTGGCGTCAGGTTGCCAAGGCCGGAATTCGGCATGTTATACCCAGCCCCAATCCCAGGCTGGTTGATGTCGGTCCAGGTTGCCTCGTCCCCGCCGTGCACGCCAATGTAGGCCACATCGAGCGTCAAGTTGTTGGTGATGGCGCGTTGGATGTCCAAATTCCATTGAATGGAGTACGGCTGCCGGAAGTTTGGATTAACTGCTTGAGTGCTGCACGGCGGCGAAACAACAGCACTGGCGGTATTGACCATGTCGCTCGGCGCCAGGCAAGTAACTCCCTGAGTAATTAGCGGTCAGTCCCCAGCCGGGCATATCGTAACATTGAGCGTCGCACCAGACGGGGAATACTGAGCAGGTGGGGTTCGGCACCAGGGCGCAAGCATTCCAATTGTAATTGCCGCTCGTCAGGGGCAGCGCCTCGGCTGTATGGGCATTTGCGGCGGTGCCGCTCTGATTGAGGCCGATACTCGGGACATTGGCCCCGAAGGGAGCAAAGCCGATGTATTCCCCGACGATTTCGGGGTTTCGCATCAGACTAGCTCCGGCGCGCACTACGGTTTTGCCGTTGCCCTGCACATCCCAGGCCAAGCCAGCGCGAGGCGAAAAGTCCCTATAGTCGGGGTTATAGATATTCGGGAGTCGAGGTGCCCGGGCCCGCTTGTTGCACGGCAAAGGTCGTCATTGGATTCACGTTCGGATTGAAGGTGCCTTCGTAGTTGTTCTGCTCGACGGGTGGCGCCTGATACTCCCAGCGCAAGCCCAGGTTCAAGGTGAGTTTCGTCGTCACCCGGTAATCGTCCTGGGCAAAGACCGCCCACCAGTGCGCCCGTGCGACTACGTTCGGATCACCAACAAGGATCTGCCCTTTCCGCACATTGCCCGTCAGGAAAGTCTCCAAGGTCTTAAACTGCGCTTGGCCGTTGGCGTAGTTGAAGGCGTTGTTATCGTAAATAATGTCGATGAATTGAACGCCAAACTTGAAGGCGTGTTTGCCGCGCAAATACGACACGTTGTCGAGCAGGCTGAAGTTGCCTTCCGGCCCCCGGAAACCGGTGCGCTTGCCCGCTCCCAACCAGCTATTGAACGCGCCGCTGAAAACGATTTCTGGCAGTGCTCCGTAGAGCGGCTCAGTCGCCGGATTGATCCCGCTGTTGAAGCCATAGCCGCTCGGCCACGGGTTGACCGGAAAATTGTTCGCGTCCGCGGAAAGAGTCTTGGCGTCAAGGAATCCGTAACCGCCCCGGAACTCATTCACCCAGGTGGAATTCGGAGTCCAGGTCCAGTTTCCCGTCCACTGCTGGACGTTCGACGGAACATTGGCTTCCCAATTCGGCGTTAATTCGTGGTTATCGTACTGAACGAGCTGATCGGACTTGGAGATGAAATAGAAGCCGCTCAGATGGTGGTGCTGGCTGATGGCGTAGTCGCCCTTGATGAACCCGTTGTTGAGTGGTCCCGTTGTAACCAGGTTAGGGGTGTAATTGATCGACTGCGTCGGATTGTACGGGAACAGGTTCTCAACCGTGGAGGAAGGCTTCGCCACCGCGCAGGCGGTTACCAGAACCCACAGCGGTTAAGCCGGCCAATCTTGCGCTAAGGGGATTTACATTTGCCGCCCCGACCGCATTACAAGCTCCACCATGCTGAGTGCGGGAACCCAAGCCCGGTGAGGTCCGTGGGAATCGTGTCCACATAGGGATTGGTCAGCGTCGTACGCAATCCTTCGTAGCCCATGAACCAGAAGATCTTGTCCTTGATAATCCGACCACCGCCAACCGCGCCGAACTGCTCGACGGTTGCTGCCGTGACGCTGTTTGGTCCAGGAGAATTGAAGGCGTTGCGCGCGTCGAAGGCCTGGGCATCGCGCCCAAAGGCGTACGCAGCGCCATGCAACGAGTTCGTGCCTGACTTCACGCCGACGTCAACGACCGAGCCGTCGCGCCATCCGTACTCCGCCTTGGGATCTTGCTCGGTATTGAATTCCTGGATCGCATCGATGGGCAACAACGAGTTTGCATCTCCCGTGCGGTACACGCTATTGAGGGTCGTCCCGCCGTTGCTCGGGCCGATCAGAGGGATGCCTTCCACGAGCAGGAGGTCATTCCCCGAGCGCCGGCCATTGGTGCTCGATTCGCCAGCGCCAGCCCCGGGGTTCGCGACCACGCCGGGGCGCAACTGCAGCAGGCGCTCGAAGTTCCGGCCATTCAAAGGCAGCGCCAGGATGGCCTGGTTGCTGACGGTCCCGCCCAATGTCGCATCCGTGGTATCAACCGCCGGGGCTTCTGACGTCACCGTGATCGTCTGCGTCTGCGCGCCGGGCTGCAGGGTCAGGTCCACGCGAATGGTTTGACCGACCTCGACCAGCACGTTGGAACGTTCGGTCGTTTGAAAGCCCTTGGCCGCAGCGCGAACTGTATAGGTTCCAGGAGTGACGTTCGCAGCGAGGTACTGTCCGGCACTATCCGTGGTCAAATCGCGGTTAATGCCGCGCGCAATGTCGACCACCGTGACCGTGGCGCCGGCGACGGCGCCGCCAGTCTGGTCAAACACGCCGCCTTGCAGGGCGCCTGCGCTGCCCTGAGAAAACAGAGGACCTGAAATCAAGAGGATTCCGAGCAACACTCCCAACAGCGAAGCCACTCCCCTGGAAGAAAGGACCGAACGCTCCATTGACCCACCTCCGTGGTTAGGACCCCCAAAGATGGTTGCGGAATATCACACGCTCCCGCCCATCGTCAAGCGATATATTTATGCGGGCTGTAAATAATCAGTACGATGGACCACGGGAAACCTGCAGATGCGGTGAAAATCACGCTGGACTACTTCACAAATGAATCGGCCGCGTTTATGACTGATAAGACAAGAAAGGAGAAGAGCGCGAGCGGAAAAACAACAGGGGAGCGGAAACCCATCCAACCATTACGTGAATCGCCGCTCATCCCCGAAGAAAGGAGCGGTAGGGATCGGTGTCGGCCATGACGCCAGTACCTACAGCGTCGGCGGGAGCAAACGGGGTATTTTCGGCCCTATTGCCAGCGGGCTTTCGGGACGTCGCGCCGCCAGACTCTGTCAATCTGGCGCCCTACAAAGTCGCGCGTTGCTTCAACACCGCAACCCAAGTCGCGGCGCAAGTCATTCCCGGCAATGCGGAAGTCAGCAACGAAGGATCCCCAAACAGAAATCGTCTGTCTCGGCTCTGTCTTTTTCAAAGCGGCCCAGAGCGCATCTATGGACTGAAAGCGTTTCTCGGGCTCTTTTTCCAGACATTTTAGGATTGCCGCCTCGGCATCGACGGAAAGCTCTGGCGCCATTTCGCGGGGGTGCTCGGGGATCTGTCGAAGCTGCTTCGCGGCCACGGTGACGGGAGTTTCGCCCTTGAATGGCGGTATGCCCGTAACCATCTCATAGAGCAAAAGGCCGAGAGCGTAGATATCGGTGCGCGCGTCCAGTCGTTTGCACTCCACTTGTTCAGGAGCCATGTAGGTAGGAGTGCCGAGCAGCGTGTTGGCGCTTTGACCTCCGCCTTGGAGCGGCTGCGCGATGCCGAAATCCATGATCTTCACGTTGCCGCTCCGGTCCAGCATGACGTTTGCGGGCTTCAGGTCCGTGTGCACCACGCCTTGCATGTGCGCTTCGCGCAGGCCAGCGCAGATTTGCTGCGCAAGTTTCAGCGCATGCTGCCAGGGGAGCGGCCCATCTCGACGCAGCCTGGAAAGCAGGCTTTCTCCTTCGACGAACTCCATCGAAATATAGGGCACGCCGCTCAAGCGGCTCAGCTCATGAATTCGGCATACATTCTTATGGGTGACCTTCCTGGCCAGGCAAACTTCTCGCTTCAAGTTCTCCTGCATGGCCGGCTCTTCGCCGATCCCGGGTTTCAGCGTCTTCAGGGCGATGATCTCGTCGGTTTCCTTGTCGTGAACCTTATAAACGATGCCCATGCCGCCCGAGCCCACTCGCGACAGCACCTTGTACCGCGCGGGTATGCCCGAAGGGCCCTGTGCCCAGTTGACTTCGAATAAGTCCTCATTTTTCCGGATACCGATACTGACTCGCTTGAACCATTGACACTTTAGATCTGGTTCTTTGGACGCGGCCTCGTAGCATTCGCGGGAGATGAGCACCTGCCCGGCTCCCGCCTCCATCGTGATGCTCGCCGCTACGCTGACTGCCTCGCCGAAAACGTCGATCCCGCGCGGAGGGTTTGCCACACTGAAAATGCCAATTCGCAATCCTGGTTGGCTGGCCTGCGAGTTTGAAGCCGCCAGCAGCCGTTCGATCTCCGCAGCGGCGTGGACCGCGGCCACAGGCTCCGAAAACTCCGCCAGAACGGAACCGCCAGTCTTCCTGACGACCTGTCCGTCGTGCTGCTGAATCACTCTGGCCACACGTTCGTCGCGCGCGCTGACCATTTCCCGCATGCTGGAATCGCCGCTTCGATCCAGGGACATCGTCGAACTTACACTCTCGGCAAAGAGGATAGCGACGCTCTTTGTATGACGATCGATCCCGCCGCTTTCGAGGCAGGTCGTCGAGAGATCGTCAGTGATCGAAACAGACATACCCTGCATTCTCCAACCCAAGGGTAGGCTCCCCGAAGGGACGTGCCAATGGCTTGTCGGTAATGCGGGTTTAGTACGCTCGTACCAGAAATCGGGGTAGGACTTCCCTAGCAGGCTCCGGTGGGCAGGGCATCGCAAAACCCGTCCCAGGCATCGTGTTTTGCGGCGGAAAGGCCTCCTGTTTGCGCTGGGAGCTCTTTCTGGGATGACATTTCGGGCACGTTTACTTCTCCCTGTTCCAAGGCGGTACAGGCCTTCCGGTTAAGATAATCGCATGGTTAGCGGTCCCGTCGTGTCCCGACACATCGGCAGGTATGAGGTCCTCGAAGAGCTCGGCCGAGGCGCGATGGGTGTCGTCTTCAAGGCGCGGGATCCTTTCATCGGGCGCATGGTCGCCGTGAAGACCATCACCATGGGAATCGCGGAGAACCCCGAACTCCTGGAGCGCTTTCGTCGCGAAGCCATCGCAGCCGGTGGCCTGCAGCACCCCAATATCGTCACGATCTACGAAATGTCGGATTCCGATGGCCTTCCCTTCATCGCGATGGAGTACCTGGAAGGGGAGAGCATCGAGAAACTGATCAGCCGCCAATTCCCGACGCCTCTCGCGCAGAAGCTCGGTTACATCGTGCAGGCCTGCCGCGCCCTGGATTATGCCCATCGGCGCGGAGTAATTCATCGCGACATCAAGCCCGGGAATATCATGGTGACGCCCGAGGGTGTGGTGAAGGTCGTGGACTTCGGCATCGCGCGGATTACCGACTCCTCGAAGACGCAAACCGGAACCCTGTTGGGGACCGTTTCGTACATGCCGCCGGAGCAACTCCGCGGCCAGCGCGCCGACCAGCGCTCCGACATCTGGTCGCTGGGAGCCGTTCTGTACGAGCTGCTCACCGGCCGGCGAGCCTTTGACGGCGACAATCACGCGGCCATCATGATGAGCATCCTCCAAAACGAGCCGCGTGGGCTTGCAGACCTGATCACGGAGTGTCCTCCGGAACTCGAAAGTGTGGTGCGGCGGGCGCTGCAAAAAAACGACAGCCTGCGTTATCAGACGATGGAAGCGCTGCTGCTGGATCTCGAACCGATCTGGGTTTCCCTGCAGCGAGAAACGGTTCAGGAACTGGTAAGCCGCGGACGCCAATTGATGGAGAGCGGCGAATTGGCGGAGGCTGGCGAGGTGCTGCGCCAATCGTTGAGGATTGATACGGCGAATGGCACCGCCAAGGCGTTATTCGAGCAGGTCAATGCGGCTCTCGGAAGAAACCGCGCCGCTTCGCAGGAGACCGAACTGGCTGGCCGAAGTCAGGATCGCGAAACTCAGCCAGTATCAGGGCCCGGACGGGCTGAGACGGATCACGGCCTAGACGAACCCTTGCATCCAACCGTGCGTCGGGATCCGCAGTTAACGCAATACGCGGGACCGGCAAGTGAGAAGCGCCCTAGCTCCGGTGCTTTTGCGGCTCAGTCGCCGGATGCTCAGGGCAACGGCCGGCAGACGGGGTCGCAAACGCCCCTCACCAATATCGGAGCCTCGAAGCGATCGACTGGCTCGGTCTCCGCTGGGCAACGCCCGGAGACAGCACGACCTGCCATTACCCAACCCCGCGTACCCGCCGGATCCCGCGGCATCCAACCAGCGATTAGTCAACCCCCGAGAAGGCAATCAGGCGTGTACGTGGTTGGTGGGGTGGTCCTGGCCCTTGCTCTCGGAGCATTTGGATACTGGCGAATATCTGACCAACACAGACCTGTCGCGACGCCGAGCGTGAGTGAAGTTGCGCCGGAACCGGCGCCAGTCCCTGATACGGCGCCAGCCCCGAACGCGGCGCCAAGCTCAGGGGTGGCGGCAGCTCCGGCAACTCCAGCAGCCGCAGCGCCGGCGCAGGCTCCGATAACGCCAGCAGTGCAGACTGCAAACCCCAATACTGCTCAGGATACGGCCCCGCCCGCTTCGGCGTCGGTCGAGGACCAGCAGCGTCACTTGATCGACCTTGCGCATGAAGCTGCGGACTCCCACAACTACAAGGGCGCTCAATCCAGACTCGACGCAGCCGCCAAGCTGAACGGTCCTTTGAATCCGCTCATTGACGGCCTGCGGCGGCAGTTCAGCGCCGAGGCGCAAGGGGCCGAATTGCAACAAGCCGCCCGCAAGGAGCAACCGCTGTGGGATCAGGCCATGCAGGACATAGCGGCCGGTCACCTGGACGATGCCGATAAGGCGCTTCGGGAAATTCTCGTACTCCCGGAGGGCGGGCGCCACGTCGCCGATGCCGAGCGATACGTGGATCAAGTGATTCCGCGACAGCGTCGCGAGGGCGAACTCTTCGCGCAGGCCCAGGCGCAGGCCAGTTCAAACGAGGCCGGACATCTGATCAACGAGGTAAAGGCTCTCGATCAGATCCTGGCTGCGGGAGGCATTCACGACCAGGACGCCAGGCAAATGCGCGACTCCGTGATGAAGCAATTCGCGCGAAACAATGCCCGGAAAAACCGCGAGACCCTCCAGGCTGCGCCCATCGCCGACCAGTCCAAGTTTTCCCAGCTCGAAAATCAATTTCTCGAACTCATGAAGCGGGCGGACGCGCAGGCGCTCGAACAGCTACAGACGCTGCGGCCGCAGTTCAAGACGATTGCAGAGGCTGGCGGCCCTCTGACGATAGACGCCCGCGATTATCAAAACAATGTGATTCCCAAGGCGCAAAAGGAAATCGAGTATCGCCTCGCGAATGCGGAATCCGCGGCAATCGCCAATGCCGCCTACGAAGCGGCCGTAAAACAATACGCTCAGGCGGTCGCCGCGCAGAACACAAATGCGCTGCGTTCTCGCGTGCTTCCCGAGTTTCAACAGATCGCTGGATCAGCCAGTCCAAGGGCGCCGGAGGCGCAGCGCTTTGTGATCACTTTTATTCCGGCGGCCCTGAAGGCAGCAGACGCTCACGGAGATGCGCTCCAGTCCCAAACAGGGCGCGGGAGGTAGGTATCAATGCCTGTTCTCGTCGTAAAGTTCGAGGGTTCCGTGTTGCAAAACGTTCCGGTCAGCGACGGTCCGATCACCATCGGGCGAACGCCGGATAACTCGATTGCCATCGACAATCTCGCTGTCTCCAACCGTCACGCGCGCATCGAAGTGCAGCAGGGCCGCATGATCCTCGACGACCAAGGCAGCTTGAACGGGACTTTCGTGAACGGCCAGCGCGTGAAGCGCGCCGCCCTGAAGGATGGAGACGTCATCTCGCTTGGCAAGCATTCGATCTACGTCGATGAAGCCGGCCGAACGGAACTCCCACACGGAGCCGTCGCACGGCCTTCCGCGAATGCGGCACAAACTCCCGCCGTGGGCGAAACCTTCATCCTGGACACGAAAACGCGGCGCGAGATGATCCAGGAACTGGCTGCCGCTGGCGAGCGTTCCCAGCTTGCGCCGACGCGAGTTCAGGTAGCGACCGCAACACGCGTGAAGGGGAAACTCGATCGGGAGGAATACCCGCTGACGAGCAAGCTCACTGTCATCGGCAAATCAGACATGGCCACCATCCGTTTGCGCGGCTGGTTCAAACCGAGCGTCGCCGCCCAGATCAACCGCCTCGACGATGGTTACTATCTCGGCGTGGGCGATCGCGTCCCTCGCGTCAACGGCCTGCCGATTACCGGGTCGACGCAACTCCGTGACGGAGATCTCATCGACGTTTGTGGCGTGCAGTTGAAGTTTGTTATTCACGAATAGCCCTTTAGAGCCAAGAAGACTCTCCCATTGAGCTGGTTCGGCATGAGCATTTGCGAGTGCCCGGCGGGATTGATGGTGGGTGCAAGAAGAATCAGCTATTGGTCGCCAGCGCCACCGGTCGCATTATCCTCCAGCGCCGGATCGGGACCGCGGCCTTCGGCAAACGCCTTCTCCGCGGCGCGCGTGCTCGCTAGCGTGCCAAGCAGTCCGTAGTTGCCTTCGTGGCACCGCCGGGCCACTTTGTCGGCTGGCCTGCCGAGCCGTAGCCCGCCCTACAGGCGAAGGCTGGTCCGGCCTGCGGCCCGAAAAGCGACAGGAGGTCGCTCCCGCCCTTTTTTATTTTGTAGCCGCCTGCGCTCGATGAAAAAAAAAAAAAAAAAAAAAAGCAAAATCAACGGCGCAGTTCATCAATCCCCAAAAATTATTCTTCAGGGCAGGCGGGCATTTTTTCTTTGTGGGATTTCATCGACTTCCTGACCATTAGTATAAGTAGAGGGGTACTCCGCAGAACCGTCCCTTCGCTGTTCCGCGCAATTCCTCACGGGAAGCCCTCCGTCCAGAGAGTCCGCCATGTCCTCCCCTAACGAAATACTCGATCTATCCCACCTCCCACCGGGTCAGGAGATCAGAGGAAGTAAGACCCTCGATCCTGACAGTTTGCTCACCTTGCGATTGATGTTTCTTCTGCTCGACCGGTGGGGCAGAGAAGCACAGTGTGCGACACCTGTTGACACTCAATACAAAATCAGCGCAAGGTGAGCGGCACGCGCTCGGCCGCAATGTGTGCCGGCAGAGGACCAAATGAGACAAGCGATCTTGTACGCGAGGGTTTCCAGTAAAGATCAGGAGCGAGAAGGATATTCAATCCCCGCTCAACTGAAAGTTCCTCCGCGAGTACGCACAAAATCACGAGCTGAATGTCTTACGTGAATTTGTGGACGTGGAAACGGCCAAGATATCGGGACGGAAGCATTTCGGTGACATGGTTCGGTTCCTGCGCGATCACAAGACCTGCCGCATTGTCTTGGTGGAAAAGACCGACCGCCTCTACCGTAACTTCCGCGATTGCGTCACGCTCGAAGACCTCGACATTGAAATCCACTTGCCAAAAGAAGGCCAGGTCATCAACAAGGATTCCAAATCGCAGGCCAAACTTGTTCACGGCATTCAGCTTGTCATCGCCCGTAACTACATCGAGAACCTCCGCGATGAGGTGCGCAAAGGAATGCGCGAGAAGGCCGCGCAGGGAATATATCCAAGCCGCCCGCCGCTCGGCTACCGAAACAACAAACTGCTGCGCACGATAGAAGTAGATCCCGACAACGCACCCATCGCACAGCGGATGTTCGAGCTATACGCGACAGGCTCATATTCGCTCGCGGGCTTGCGCGATTTGTTCAGGACGGAATACGGCAAGGTCTTCTCGAAGTGGCATTTGGAAAAGCTAATTAAGAATCCTTTCTACATAGGAACCTACCAATGGGAAGGCAAAAACTATCAGGGCACCCATGCTCCGCTTGTAAGTCCTGAACTGTTCTCGCGTGCCAATGAAGTACTGAGCGGCAAAGCCCGGCCCCGAAAGCAGAAGCATGATTTCGCATTCTCCGGGCTGCTCCGTTGTGCCTATGACAACTGCGCCGTGACCGCCGAATTCAAGAAGCAAAAGTATACGTACTACCGCTGCACAGGCTATCGAGGAAAATGCGACCTGCCCTATTTCCGCGAGGAAGTTATGGCCGACCGTCTCGGCGAGGTGCTACAAGCGATCCACATCCCGGATGACATTCTGGCGCAGCTCGAAGAGTCCTTGCTGAACCATAAAGGCCACGAGGAAACGCTTAGGGAGCAGCAAGCCGAACGATTCCGTCAACGCTTAGCCCAACTCCGTAAGCGGCTCGATCAGGCTTACGTGGACCGCCTGGATGGAAAAATCACCGAGGAATTTTGGGAAGCCAAGTCCGCAGAGTGGCAGCAAGAGGAGCAAACGCTTCTGGCATCGTTGCGCGAGCTTGAGCAGACGGGAAGTCCCGACCGAGTCCTCGACCGCGTTCGCATTTTAGAACTCGCGAATAAGGCGCATTCTCTGTACGTTACGCAAACTCCAACGGAAAAAGCGAAATTGCTGAGAATGGTGCTATCGAACTGCGCTGTGGACGCGGTAAGTGTTTATCCCACCTACAGAAAGCCCTTCGACATGATCTTCGAACGGGCCAAAACGAAGGAATGGTGGGCCTGGGGAGAGTCGAACTCCCGACCTACGGTTTAGGAAACCGCCGCTCTATCCAGCTGAGCTACAGGCCCACGCGATGTCATAGCTTACGCTACATCGATTCCGCAGAAAAGCGTTCCGCACTCGACCCGGGTAAAACCCGCCGCTGAGGTACGCGACCAGCGCGACTCCGCACCATCCCGGCACGTACGCTGTACCTTCCCCAAATCCTGGCTGCCCTGGCCCGCGCTCGACATCTTCGATCCGTCAACGTACTATGGATTTCCCCGGCAGCCCACGCCCTCCAAAAAACAACGAGGATATTCGGTCATGATTCGTTCCGCTTCTGCTCCTGCTTGCGCGCCACGCGAGCCGCGAAAGGATTTTCCCCGCTTCGCCACGGCTGCGTCTAAGTTCCTGCGGTCTCTCCTGCTGCGAAATCTTTTCCTGCTTGCGACATTTTCTCTTTGTGTAGCGTCAAGCGCGGCAGCACAGGATCAGCCCCCGCCACAAAATCCGCCCCCGGTGACGACCGTGGGGCCGCCGATTGCGGTTCCCTACAATCCGCCGGCCCATGCTGGCATTGCAGCCAGCCAGTGGCAGATTGCCGACGGCTACCAATTCAATCGTGTTTCCTTTCGCGGGATTTTCGCGCCCTTTGACACCAACGGCTTCAATGCCTCCGTCACTCGCTTCTTCGGCCGCGAGCTGGGCGTCGAAGGCGACGTCGGCGCCGGCTTTGCTCCGGCCACTCCCAGCGCCACCGCTGCGTCGATTTTTGTGGGCGCTGGTCCGCATCTTTCCTTTCGGGGCCGCGGCCACTTCGAGCCTTGGGTACACGGACTTCTGGGCGTGCAGCACTTTGAGTTCGGCGGCGTCAGCTTCCCGGCGAGCACTACATCCGTTGCCTGGACATTGGGCGGAGGACTCGACTACCGCTTCGACTCGGGCTTTGCGCTGAGGTTCCAGGCAGACTACGTCGGCGCGCATTTTGCAGGCGCGTTCCAAAGAAATCTGCAGATCGCCGCCGGTGTCGTCTGGAATTTCTGAGCAGAGGAATTAACAGCACGCCGGGAACAAAAATGCGCTAATGCGCTAATGAATCTCGAACGGCAAAGGAATCGTTTCGGCTTCGATGTTCTTGGTGACTTTCTGAAATTTATCCAGATCGAACGGCTGGCCGATGTGATTGCCGGAAAGGTCCTCGATTCCGTTGTCAATCAACAGATGATAGGCGCCCGCCCTCCAGGGATCGCGCGGCGTGAAGCGCCATTCCGTCTCCTGTTTGCCGACGGCCACCGTACCGTCGATTTTGCCGACGCTGCCCGCAACTTCGATCATGCGCTGCAGCAGAGCAAAATCCATCGGCTTCGGAAAATCCACCACCAAATCGGCTGAACTTCCCGCCTTAGGCGCGGTCACCCGCCAGGTCTTCGGGTCGGGCGGAATGCGATCCGCCGGGCCGCCGCGAAACGCCTTGCGATAATCCTCCGCAAGCGGCACGCCGCGCGCATCTTGCCATCCGCGGTCGATCAGCAGCGTGTACTGCTTGCCTTCCGCGATCGGCGGCCCGAGCTGCTCATTCGGCAGCACGCCGCGCTTGATTCTGCCGGGATCGAATAGCACCGTGAGCCGCGTATTGTCTTTGTCCCAAAGCTCCTGCTGAATTTCCACGAACTCGTATTTCAGCGGCTGGCCCTTTTCATCGAGCATGTGAATGTGCTGCCAGGCTTCCCCGCGGCTCATCGGCGCGGAAAAATAAATGTAAAGCTTCAGACGTGTTGCTGGGCAGCACGCCGGTGGAGGGGTAGACGTGCGTGACGTGCGTCGTCGCCGCTAGCTGCTCGCGCTTTTTCTCGAATGTCGCTGCGACGGGCTTGCTGCCGGGCGGCTCGAAGACGGCGCGGTAGCGCACGCCGGGAACCAGAGGAAACCGCGGATGAAAAACGAGCGAGTCGCCTTCGACGGCGTAGGTGCCTGCCAGCGGCGGGACATTTTCGACTGCTGCGCCACTGTAAACCCGGAAAACTGACGACCAGCCTTGCTGCGGTTCGGCTGGGCTTGGCTTCCAGCCAACGACTCGGAAGGCGTCTCCTTCGAGTCGAATCGAAATCTCTTGCGCGGCCGCGGCCACCCCGTACAGCAGGATGACCGCAGCCAGCGCAAGCCTGATTCTCAGCAAGGTGCCCTTACGAACTTTCCTGCCCTGCGTTATGGAAGCGCGATGGCGCGCAGATCCATGTTCGATCCGCTGCCCATGACGACCAGAGCATTCGCATCATCGAGGCGCGCGAGGTGCACGACGCCCTGAAGCTGGTCGATTCTCTGGAACGGCACGCCGCCAACATCCATCACGGTCGGCGAGGTGATCGGCTTGTAGGTCTCGAGGTTATCGGCCTGGAGCTTCTGGATGCCGTTGCTCGAATTGGCGATCAGGATGAAGTTGTGGCCGCCCTTTTGATAGGGAACCATGTCGATCGGGCGATTGCCGGCGCCGAGGTCGGCGATCGTGGTGCCCTTCACCTGCGCGCCGGGCTTCAGGTCGCCCACGGGGATCTTCACCAGCGGAGTGCAGGTGTAGGCCGCGAGAATGTACTGCTGGCCCTGAATCGTGTAGGGAACAAAGGTCCGCACGGGCGCTTCGGTTTCAAAATCGCCGTGCGAGGCGTGCCAGATCTGAACCGTCGCGCCCTTCTGCGCTTGCGTGAAGGGGTACGGGATCGAGCGCAGCGCCGAGGACCATTCCTCGTTCGAGAGGCCGGCGACGATCAGGTTGCCGTTCACAAAGGCCATGTCGGTAATCGTCTGGGTGCGCGCGTTGCCGCCGAAGAAGCCGACGCTGGCGCCGTTCTTGGGCGCATCCACGAGGCTGACGGAGGCGTGCTTGACGTTATCCAGCGGGAGCGCGGTCATATTGCCGGAGCCATCTATCTTGACGATCACGCCAGCCGCATCCGGGCCGCGTCCGCGGGAAACCGAGAGGTAGGCGTTCTTCGAGATGGGATTGACCTTCACGTCGTTGATCATCACCTGATCGGCGGAGGTTCCCAGCAGCGAAGCGACCTTGGCGTTCACGCCCTTGATGTCAAACTTCGGGAGAACCGCTGGCGGGAGTGGTGTCGCCAGTCTCGATGGCCACGACGGCGGCGCCGACGGAATCGCCAACAAAGAGGACGCCGTTCGGTCCAAAGGCGAGCGGTCCTGCGGACTGCAGTTGCACCTTGCCAGAAGTCATTTCAACAGCAGGAGCCGGCGCGGCCGGAGTGCTGCCGGCGTACATGTGAACCAGCCCAGCGGACAAGCACATCACGGCCGCCAGGGCCAACGTAAATTTTAGATAGCTAGATCGACGCATAGTATCTCCTCAGTGGTAAGTTTCGAGCCTCGCAAGGGTATAACACCGTTACCCGCCAAGGTCAACGCTGGAGGCAGTGTTGTCGCCGCAAAATGAGAATGTCCGGTTTGTGCAAAGTAGAAATGTCCGGTTCCATGGGTGGCCGAGGGGCCCATGGAAACGGAGCGAATCACGTTGAGTCAACGAGAACGAGACCGGTTGAAAGTGCTGCACGAAGTGGATCAGAAGCATCTGACGCAGGTCGCCGCGGCCAAGCGGCTGCAGGTAACCGACCGCCACGTGCGGCGGATGCTGCTAGGCCTGCGCCAGCGTGGCGATGGTGCGCTCGTTCATGGACTGCGCGGGCGCCCCTCGAACCGCCGGCTGGCGGCCAAGCTCCAGGAGAAGATTCTGGCGCGGCTACGCCAGCGGTACGCGGATTTCGGCCCCACGCTGGCCGCCGAACACCTGGCCCAGGAAGGTTTCGCGGTGAGCCGGGAGACGCTGCGGAAATGGATGACCCGGGCGGCCTTGTGGCGACCGCGCCGCCAACGTGTCAAGGCCGTGCATGTGTGGCGCGAGCGCAGAGCCAGTTTCGGGGAGCTGGTGATGCAGGACAGCTCGCCGTTCCGCTGGCTGGAGAATCGCGGTCCGGCTTGCCATCTGATCGCTCTGATCGATGATGCCAGCAGTCGCCTCTGGGGACGGTTCACCGAGCAGGACACGACGGAAGAGAACCTGCGCACCCTGCAAGGATGGGTACGGCGCTATGGCCGTCCGCTGGCTCATTACACCGATAAAAACAGCATCTTTCAAACGGCCGGTCCGCAGCCGCTTGCCGAACAACTCCGGGGAGATCCCCAGCGCACGCAGTTTGGGCGAGCGTTGCACGAACTGGGGATCGAATGGATCGCGGCGCACAGTCCGCAAGCGAAGGGGCGTATCGAGAGACTCTTTGAAACCTTGCAGGACCGTCTGGTGAAGGAGATGCGGCTGGCCGGGATCGACAGCATCGCCGCAGCCAACCATTTCCTGGAAATGCGCTTTCTTCCCGAGTGGGAACAGCGCTTCACCGTGACGCCTCGTAGCCCGCGCAATGCTCATCGGCGGCTGGGGCCGGAGCATCGCTTGGAGGAAATTTTCAGTGTGCGCGCCGCGCGCCGGGTGGCTGCAGATCACACCGTCAGCTGGGATGGCCATCGCTGGGGAGTCCTGCGGGAGGACGTTTGTGCGGGGCTTCGTGGAGCTGCCGTAGAGATCGAACGACGCTTAGACGGAAGCCACTGGTTGCGCTACCGGGGCCGCTATCTCCACCTGCGTCCCTGCCCCCAACCGCTGCGGCCGTCCGCAAGTCCTTCCGGCCTACGGCCTCCAGGACTTGCGGAACGAACACCGCAACCCCAAACCAAAAGCAAACCCAAACACCATGTGCCTGCTGAGCACCCTTGGAGAAAACCATGGAAGCGGACATTTCTACCTGGCGGAAAACCGGACATTTCTACTTTGCGTTGACACGCTGGAGGCAGTGTAGAAGGCAACGGTCGAAAAGCATTGTGCTCAAGCCAGGAACAACGCAAGGCAAAACCGTTGCTCGCTTCACGAATGCAACCAGCATCCCGATGAGCTGAAACAGTCACCACTTATCGGCGATCCGGGTGTTAGAGGTCACAGTTGGTCCACTCTCATCCAGTCGTCGAGATCCCGAGGGTGCGGCATTCGTCCTGTCGATTTCCATTGGTCGAACGCGTGGACAAATAGACGGCAACTGACCTGGCTTTCTTGATCGGTTGAGATAAGTCCACGAGCCCTTTCGGCCAGGGCGTCAATGTTGACGTATCGGGAAAAATCCTCCAAGGCAAATCTGTACGTGCTATCTACAACTCGATCCCCCTCGATTCTGTTCATCCCTTCAGTAAACGCCCTCAGGAGGGACAAGAAAGCGGAGTCGGGTTCCACGGTCTCGGCAACCCAAGTCCTTACTTCCTCTTCGGTGGTCCAATTGCACCAGAACTTCAGGATGTATCGAAGTCGCGGATGTGACAGCAGTTCCGAGCGCGTGGCTCTCCTGATCTTGTCGACGCATGCGTCCTTAAGAAGTCCTGCGTCCTCGCTGGAAAACAAGGGATCGATAGCCTTCTGGCGTTCTTCGTCAGATGATTCGAACGAAATCATCGGCAAATATAAGGCTGTGGTATTTGCGATCGCCTCGCGCAGCGCATTGCCTCTAAGTTCAGCGGGGCGTCGTCGTAGAACGGCCTCGACGATCAAGACGGCTTGTATTTCTGGCGAAACTCGCGCGACACCACCGGATGACGGGACGAATAGTTCTCCCTCGGCGTCGAATAGGGCTGTGATAAAGGGTAGCGTGGTGTGCTCATTCACGATGGACGAGCTTTGCGCCTGCAACCGCACGATGGCCGCGCTGAGAAGCCCCTTTTCGTGGAAGTCTCTGAGCTTTTGAGCGACCCCCTGTCGGTCCCCTAAGACCACCAGTGCCACAAGGGAGGAGAATTCGCTGTCCGAGAGGTCCTCGGGGGACAGCGAGAACCTAAAATAGCGTTCAAATATTTCGGGGTGACACGGCCTCAAATCTTTTAGCCATTCGCTTCGGAAGGCGCTGGCCGAAATTTGTGACCCACTTAGTGCGACAGCTACAGGAGGGAAAACGGTCTCGATAATGCTCCTTGCGCTGGCTCTGTGGCTGGCGCTTTCAAGGAGGGCCTCTGCGCGTTGCTTCTTCCCTTCTGGGAGTCCCACGATCGATCCATGTTCGCCCGTCAGAAGCGCCCTTTCGGCGTGGAGCTTTTGATAAAGGGCCGGTTCGTACTGCCGCAAAACCTCAAGAGCAATAAGGTCGACCGGGTCGGCGTCGAAAGAGTCACCGCTCTTGTATAGTTCAAAATAAAATGAGAGCGCGTTCCCAAATCTCTTTACGTCTCGAAGTGTCTGGAAGTACGGCAAGACGCCGCGAAAGAAAAGCTTGGCCCAGCGCGGGCTGTTGAACCGTTTGTCTGCCGGGCTCCCCTGGACAACCTTGCTCACGACCGACTCAACAGCCGCCTCCAGCTCTTTGGCGCTAATCTTGGGAATATCAAAACCAACCTGAACAATTTTGGACAGGAACTGGGCTCCATCGACTTCGTCGTTTCGGGACAACGCAAGTTCGACTGTGTCCCTCTGAAAGAGCAATAAATAGACCAAGCTGGGGAAATCGGCGTTTGCCTTAACCAGTTGGAACACCATCCTGACCTCTTCCGGCGTGAGCCGATCAAGATCGTCGACGACGACTAAAACAGTTTTTCCCAGCTTCGCCATCAATAACCCAAGGTCGGTCTTGAGATCGTTAATGCCCTTGCGAGAAGCTTCCGCTTTCGCAGTGAGGTACGCCGCGACCTTGTCTGCCGCATCGCCGAACATCCCCAGTACACTCGCGATGGCGAGGGCCGCAATTCCAAAAATTACACGCGTGGTGTGAAAATACGAACTGTCCAGTCCAACAGGGGATACACCCAAGAGACCAGCGAGAACTAGAGACCCAATCAGCAGCTTTCGTAGGTGACCTGTAATTGAGGCGGCAGCAGATAGCATCGCGCCATACATCCGAACTGTTCTCGCAGTCTCGGTTGCATCTTTACTCCTCGGGTCAGCACCGATCTTTGTGGATAGCTCCGCAAAAAACCCTTCAAATACCCTGTCTTGCGCCGCCCATTCCCACGGCGTGAACTCGAGCGGCGTGGTATGAGAACCCTACCGCGAGAGGGCATCTAGAACCATGTTTTTGAGCGAGGATTTCCCGGCGCCCCATGGGCCGTAGATCGCCAATACAAGGCTATCGTGCCCGCCCCATTGGTCTATGACTTTCGCGAGCGCCCTCGCGAATCCAGCCCTGCCCAACTGGTCCTCGGCTAGGGTCTTGATGGGCCTTTCGGATGCGAATAAATGATCTGTCATCTTTAAATCGATGAGGCTTCCTGGCTCTGCGCCCTCACGTGGTAGAGCCGTCGCGGATTGTAACTCACAAGGCGCTTCCGAGGGCGGGTGGAGAAATCGTATGACAAACGAGGACGCACACGATAGGTTTTTATGCATGGAGACAGCGAAGGTCTTCTGCGCACGGCAGATTTAGGAGGGAGCAACGTTTCCCAGAAGCCGCTCGATTGCTGGCGCTCGAACTGTACCGCGAGGATAAGGTCTCGATGGAACGCGCCGCCGAGCTATGCCGGACGCCCCTCGCCGCCTTTGAGGATTTTGCCGCGATGCGCAGTATTCCGCCCCTGCCGGGTGCCCCATCTTTCGCTCGCGAAAGGTGGGTCCTTTCTTCGTTCGAATGACTCAACGCTTTCGAACAAATCAATCCAAACCGGACCCAGCCGTTGGGTCCGGCTCACCTTGCTGCCGCAGGCCGTCGCGGAGCCGTCAGCGCAGCGACATTCCGGGCACTGCGGCTACTCGCGCACGCGCCCCACCCGAATAGCAAGAACGCCGGGAGCCCCATCTGTCGCGGCAGCGACAGGTGGGTCCTTGTGCGCATTTTCGAGCGAAGTCTCACCAGCGCTATCGCCTCTTTTTCCGCTTTTCGAGCAAGGACAAAATAATTGTCTACGTCTGGATCGAGGGTGAATCGACGTTGCGCAAGGCCGGGTCCAAGACGGATGCCTGCGCCGTCTTCAAAGCCATGCTGAAGGCCCGAAACCCGCCGCAATCGCTCGAGGCCCTGCTCCGCCGCGCCAGGGAGATGAGCGGCCGGTAAACGAACGATGGCTGCCTGATCGCTGGCCGCGTTCGAAAACGCTCACCCGCTTCCCAAACGGCCAACATCTCTTCGAAACCCATGTGCAGGCCGATCCCACCCATCGACAGGTGGATACTGATCGCAGGTCCTGGTACTGCTCCCCGCCGATTCGAAACTAGTACCATAAAGTAATAATTGTTTACAAAGATACCATTTTATGCTAGCATCTCGTATGACGCTCGCACTTCCCCTCCCCGCAGGCCACTACAATCTCGCAAACTCCTTCTCTCGCCCTGCGCTCTTTGCTCGCTCTTTTCGCTCTTGTGCATCGGCTCAACTCTTAACCTCACTGTTTTCAATCCCGTGCGCACTCTTTGAAAAAACCACCAGGGAGGGGGTAGGGGACGCACGAAAGTCAAAAATCTCACAAGGAGGCACAAAAACATGAAGACCCAGGCCCGCAAACAGGAAAAACAGGAAGACAATACAGATAGACCGACCGGAAATCGCTGCCGCTATCGCACTCCTACCGGACGCCGCTGCCGCGCCAAGCGCTCCAGCCCCAGTTCCCCTTTTTGCGCGCACCACCGCGCCATGGCCAAGAAGGCGCCCCTCGACGATATCGCTGCCGACCTCACCGCCCGGCTCAAGGATATTCGCGCCTCCATGCAATCCGCCGAGGGCGTCCACAACTTGCTCGCCGAACTCTACGTTCTCCTGGCCCAGGACCGCGTCTCTCCCCGCCGTGCCGCCGTGATGGCTTACCTATCCAGCCTCCTGCTCCGCACGCTTCCCGATGACGGCGCAGACGCAGAAGCACCGAGGACCGAGTATAAGTTTATTTTCGATCGCGTTCCCAAACCCGAAGTCGAGGCCGCCGGCCCGATCACCGATGAGTCACAGCTAACCGAGCACTGGCCGGGCGCGATGTACACCGTGCGCACCACCTATGGCCCGGCCCCTAAACCTAAAGAGGATGCCGCACTCGACGAAAGTGAAGCCATCGCGAATTTCAAAGCCATTTCCACTTGAAAGGAACGTCTGTCGGTGCGGGCCGTCTAAGCCGGCGGCGCCTGCTCCGGGACGGAAGCCTTGGACAGGGCGCTCACAAACGATCAAGTCGCCGCAACCAATGATGGCTTGACAGGCATCTCTATCGTTGTACGATATAGTTAAGCGAGAAGTCACTTGGACGACAGCAGGAGCCGGCGCTTCCTTTTGGTGTCCCTCACGATTTCTTGGACTGACTGCGTATGGAGGGAGCAATGATGAGGGTACTCATCGTCGACGATAATTTCGGATATCGCAGGCTGCTGCGGCGGGTGCTGGAGGCGCAGCGGGATGTGGCGCTGGTGTTCGAGGCGGCCGACGGCGAAGAAGGCTTTCGACTGGCGAAGGAATTCAAGCCCGACATCGTGCTGATGGACATCGATATGCCCGGAGCCGACACGGACGGACTGGAGGCGACGCGGCGCATCAAGGAAGGCCTGGACGGCGCCGCCGTGGTCATCCTGTCGGCCCAGGACAGCGAAACGTATCGACAGCGCGCCGCGGAATGCGGCGCGGACGCTTATCTGCCAAAGGGCGTTTCGATTTTCGAGATTCTGTCGGCCATCCGCCAGGTGCAACCGACCAAGGCCGCGTAAGAACACGACCGCCCCTTGCTCGCAAGGGGTAGCGCGCGTTGCGGCCGGCCGCCCGCGCTTTTGCTGCGCTTGAGTGCGCTTGACGTTTGAGTCTTGGAACTGCAAGGCCACAGGTTTCAAAGTGCGAAACCTGGGCACCCGCAGCCCGCGTCCGCAGAAAATCCCCTAAGTTGACGGCTCGTAGCAGAGGAAGACATTGCCGTTGCCGAAGGTTCGCGACTTGACCAACCTCAAAGGCAGCCTGTCGCTCATGCCGTCGAACATCGTTTTGCCAGGGGTTTTGCCGGCGCCCAGAGCGATGGGGATCACCACCATCTGGTATTCATCGATCAAGCGTTCTTGGGCTAATTGCGAGACGATGCTCGCGCTTCCCAAAATCGCCAGACCCGCGGCGGAATCTTTTTTCATCTGGCGCACGGCTGCAACGATGTCGCCCTGGACCAGCGTCGTATTGTTCCAGGAGGCGTGGTCCAGGGTTCGCGAGAAGACGACCTTGGGGCGATTGTTCATGCGTTCGGCGACGGCGGGCATTTGCTGAGCGGCTTGTGGCGTCGGCCAGAAGCTGCGCATGAGGTCGTAGGTGACGCGGCCGAACAGGAGCGTGCCTCCGCCGCTGGCGTTTCCGGCGACGAAGGCGTTCCATTCAGCGTCGTCGCGGGACTTGGCCCAAGACATGTCGCCGTGGCTGTCAGCGATATAGCCATCAATCGAGACCATATTAAAAACGATGAGTTTTGCCATGCCTTGATCCTCCATCTCTTCTTCGTAACGCCTTGACACGAGACAGCTGCTGGCATATGTTTTGGTGCCCACCGGGAAGCAACTCCAACCTACACGAGGGATGGCGCTTGAGCAAAGGATCAGCACGATTTTTCGCGCGTAGATTGTTCACAGATATCGCGTTGGGCTTCCTGGCTTTGTGCGCTGTGGTTTTGGCCGGCGCCACTGGCTTGCGGGCGCAGGGCGGCGCTGCGAAGGCGGAGCCGGATACCGTGGTGTACGCGGATGGGGAGAAGCTGGCCGGGCATTTCGAGGGCTTGATCGGTGGAGCGGCTAAATTCAAGAGCGACACGGTCGGAGAAATCACCATCGACCTGAGCAAGATCCAGGAGCTGCACAGCTCGCAACGATTTGCGGTGATCAGGAACGGCGTAAAACTTGCCAAGGGGGAAACGGACGGCAAGGTTCTTCGCGGAACCATCTCGATTGCCAATCAAACCGTTACGGTTGATCCTGGCAACGGGCTGCCCACGCAGACCATCAAGGTCGGCGACGTGGGCAATATCGTTGATGAGGCCAGCTTCTTAAAGGCGCTGCAGAGTACGGGAATTTTGCACGATTGGAAGGGCGCGGTGGCCGTGGGCGCGTCGCTGGTCGAGGCGACGCAGAACAGCGTGAGCTTCAACACGACGGTGAACCTGGTCCGCGCGATACCTCCTCCAGATGAAAACTGGCTCCCCGCGAGCAATCGGACATTGGTGGCGTTCAGCGACTCGTATGGCAAGGTGACGCAGCCGGGCACGCCAACAGTGGAAACGTCGATCTTCCATGCGGGGGCGGAGCGAGACGAGTACTTCGGCTCGAACGTGTATGCGTTTGGCTCGGTGGCCTTCGATCACAACTTTTCGCAGGGCCTCGATTTGCAGCAGACGTATGGCGGAGGCTTCGGCTGGACCTTGATCAAGGAGGCCAAGCAGACGCTGGACTTGAAGGGCAGCATCGACTACGAACGGCAATCATTTGACGTGCCGGCGCTGGATCATAGCCTGGCGGTGTCCGTTTTCGCCGAGGACTATGCGCGAACGCTCGTGCATGGCATCGCGCTCAACGAGCAGCTTTCCGTGACCCCGGCCTGGACGCAGACGCAGGCCTACTCGGCGTATGCGAGCGTCGGGCTGGTCTTCCCGGTGTACAAGAGGTTCGGGTTCACCGTGAACGCCATCGATTCGTTCCTGAATGATCCGCCACCGGCGTTCAAGAAGAATTCGGTGCAGTTCACGACCGGGATTAGCTACACGCTGCCTTAATTGACGGATTGCTCCCCTCGTTGTAACAGCGGCTTGGCGAGCCGGAACCCCGCAGGATTTCGATAGGGCCAATCGAAAAAGCGAATTTTACATTTTGTTCAGGTCAGGTTACTAATAGCGTGGCAGTTCGTGCCTCAAGCTGCGCTTTTTCGGCTGTGCGCGCCGGGCATGGGGCGCGGGGCCGGGCGCAGGGGCTGCTGACCGCGGGCGGGGCATTACGGGGAGCGAATAAACCTCAGGTCGCTCCAGTCATCATTTTGACTCCAGACCCAAGAGAGGTCCTTCGTTCGGGGACTCACTCAGGACGACCACCCTTCATAGGGTGGTCGCTTTACAACATGATGCGGGCATGGTATTCAGGACTGATCAAGAAATGAGCGAAAACTACCCAATTTTGGGCCTTCCGAAGGCACAAGGGCTGTATCGCCCGGAGCATGAGCACGATGGCTGCGGCATCGGCTTTGTGGCCGATATTCAGGGCCGGAAGTCGCACGACATCGTCATGAAGGGCGTGCAGATCCTGATCAACCTCACGCATCGCGGCGCGTGCGGATGCGATCCGCAGACCGGGGATGGCGCCGGGATTCTGATCCAGATACCGCACGCGTTTTTCGAGCGCGAATGCAAGCGGCTGGGATTTGCGCTGCCGGCGGCGGGCGAATACGGCGTGGGGATGGTGTTCCTTCCCGTCGATCCGCACGAGAGGATTCTCTGCGAGGGAATCCTGGAGAAGATTGCCAAGGAAGAAGGGTTGAGCGTGCTGGGCTGGCGCGACACGCCGGTCAACGGGAACACGATTGGGCGGCTGGCGCGCAGTTCGCAACCTTATATCGAGCAGATTTTCATCAAGGGCGCGCCGGGGATGGACGAGGACGCGCTGGAGCGCAAGCTGTACGTGGTGCGGAAGCGCGCGGAAGCGGAGGTCGGGGAGTCGGACTTCAAGGAGAAGGAATTCTTCTACCTGCCGTCGCTTTCGTCGCGGACGATTGTCTATAAAGGGCTTTTGCTGGCGCCACAGATCACGGACTTCTACAAGGAATTGCTGGACAACGACGTGACCAGCGCGCTGTGCCTGGTGCACCAGCGCTTCTCGACCAATACGTTTCCGAGCTGGAAGCTGGCGCACCCCTACCGTTACGTCTGCCACAACGGCGAGATCAACACGCTGCGCGGGAACATGAACTGGATGTACGCGCGGCAGTCGGTGCTGGCGACGCCGCTTTTCGGCGAAGACATGAAAAAGCTGCTGCCGATCATCACGTTGGGCGGCAGCGATTCGGCGATGCTGGACAACGCCGTGGAGCTGCTGACGCTGGCGGGACGCAGCCTGCCGCACGTGATGTCCATGCTGATTCCGGAGGCGTGGGATCACGACGCGACCATGCCGGAGGACGTCAAGGGATTCTACGAATACCACGCTTCGTTGATGGAGCCGTGGGACGGGCCCGCGGCGGTGGCGTTCACCGACGGGCGCGTGATCGGCGCGAAGCTGGATCGCAACGGGCTGCGTCCGGGGCGCTATCTGGTGACCAAGGACGGCCTGGTGGTGATGGCCTCGGAAGCGGGCGTGCTGCCGGTGAAGCCGGAGGACGTGCGCATGAAGGGGCGGCTGGCGCCGGGGCGCATGCTGCTGGTTGATACCGAGCAGAAGCGCTTGATCTCGGATGAGGAGGTCAAGAAGGCTCTGGCGGCGCAGCAGCCTTACGCGCAATGGGTGAAGGAAAACCAGATCACGCTCGACCACCTTCCGACTCCGACGCGCGTGCATCCGACCGATCATGCCACGATGCTGATGCGGCAGCGCGCGTTCGGCTACACGGACGAGGACCTGAAGACGATTCTGCTGCCCTGCGCCACGGACGCGCAAGAGCCGGTTGGCTCGATGGGCATCGATACGCCGCTGGCGTGCCTATCCGACCAGCCGCAACTGCTGTTCAACTATTTCAAGCAGACCTTCGCGCAAGTGACCAACCCGGCGATCGATCCGATCCGCGAGGGCCTGGTGATGTCCCTCAACAGCTACATCGGCTCGGAGGGAAACATCCTCGAAGAGACGCCGCAGAATACGCACATGCTGAAGTTGCGCCACCCGATCATCTCCAACTGGAGACTGGAAAAACTGCGGCGCGTGAGCTGGGGCAACTTCCTGGCGACCACGCTGCCGATGCATTTCCGAGTCGAAGGCGGAGAACAGCGCCTGGAGCAGGCGGTGGAAACTTTGTGCCGGCGCGCGTCGCTGGCGGTGCAGGCCGGCTACACGCTGCTGATTCTCTCCGACCGCGGCGTGGACGAAGAGTACGCCGCGATCCCCAGCCTGCTGGCGCTCTCGGCCGTGCACAACCATCTGATTCGCGAGAAGACGCGCAATCAAGTGGCGCTGATCGTGGAATCGGGAGAGCCGCGCGAGGTGATGCACTACGCGCTGCTGCTGGGCTACGGGGCGAGCGCCGTGAATCCATACCTGGCGATCGAAACTTTGGAAGACATGCATCGCAGCGGCCTCTTCCCCGCCGGATATACCTGGGACAAGGTCTTCAAAAACTATATGAAGGCGATAGACAAAGGCCTTCTCAAAACTTTTTCGAAGATGGGGATTTCGACGCTGCAGAGTTATCAGGGTGCGCAGATTTTCGAGGCCATAGGGCTGGAGCGCTCGCTGGTGGAACGCTACTTCACCGGCACGGCTTCGCGCATCGAGGGCGTGAGCCTGGCGGTGCTGGCGCGCGAGGCGCTGATCAAGCACCAATTCGCCATGCAGCCGCCCGGCGAATCGGAAACGGAGCTGCGCGTCGGGGGAGAATACCAATATCGGGTGCGCGGCGAGCGTCACCTGCTCAACCCGACGACGGTGAGCAAGCTGCAGCACGCGGTGAGGACGTCGAAGTTCGAGACGTTCCAGGAATTCGCGGCCGTGGTGAACCAGCAAAATCGCGACCTGCAGATGCTGCGCGGGATGTTCGACTTCAAGTCGGATGCGCCGCCAGTGCCGCTGGAGGAAGTTGAGCCCGCGGCGGAGATCGTCAAGCGCTTTGCGACTGGGGCGATGTCGTTTGGCTCGATCAGCAAGGAAGCGCACGAAACGCTGGCGATCGCCATGAACCGCATCGGCGGAAAATCCAATACGGGCGAGGGCGGCGAAGATGAGGCGCGCTTCAAGCCGGATGCGAACGGCGACCTGCGACGCAGCGCGATTAAGCAAGTGGCTTCGGCGCGGTTTGGCGTGACCACCAATTACCTCGTCAATGCAGATGATTTGCAGATCAAGATCGCGCAGGGCGCCAAGCCCGGCGAAGGCGGGCAACTGCCAGGGCACAAGGTGGACGATTTCATTGCCAAGGTGCGCCACTCGATCCCCGGCGTCGGACTGATTTCGCCGCCGCCGCACCATGATATTTATTCGATCGAGGACCTGGCGCAACTGATTTACGACCTGAAGAACGCCAATTCGCGCGCGCGAATTTCGGTGAAGCTGGTCGCGGAAGTGGGCGTAGGAACGGTGGCTGCGGGCGTGGCCAAGGCTCACGCCGACGTGATTTTGATCAGCGGGTACGACGGCGGGACGGGCGCCTCGCCGATCAGCTCGATCCGACATGCGGGCGTGCCGTGGGAGCTGGGGCTTTCCGAAACGCAGCAGGTGCTGGTGATGAACGATTTGCGCAGCCGCGTGCGGCTGCAAGTGGACGGCAAGCTGCAGACCGGCCGAGACGTGGCCATCGCCGCACTGCTGGGCGCCGAGGAGTTCGGCTTCTCGACCGCGCCACTGATCTCGATGGGCTGCATCATGATGCGCAAATGCCACCTGAACACCTGCCCGGTGGGCGTGGCCACGCAGGACCCGGAACTGCGCAAGAAGTTCCAGGGGCAGCCGGAACACGTAATCAATTTCTTTTTCTTCGTGGCGGAGGATTTGCGGCGGGTGATGGCGCAGTTGGGATTCCGCACGGTGGACGAGATGGTCGGGCGGGTGGATTGCCTGGTGCAACGGAAAGACGTCGAGCACTGGAAGGCCAAAGGGATTGATCTCTCGGCGGTGATCTACAATCCGCCGATGCCGAGGCACGTGGGCCGCAGGCGGACGCAAGCGCAAGACCATGGCCTGGAAGCGGCGCTCGATCACAAGATTATTCCGCAGGCGCGGGAGTCGATCGAGAAGGGCCTGCCCATATCGCTCAGCCTGCCGATCAGCAACGTGCACCGCACCGTAGGCGCCATGCTGAGCGGCGAAATCGCGCGAGTTCACGGCGGGGAGGGGCTGCCGGATGACACGATCCGCGTTCAGTTCAGCGGATGCGCGGGACAAAGCTTCGGCGCGTTTTTGGCCAAGGGTGTGACGCTGACGCTCGAAGGCGAAGCCAACGATTACGTGGGCAAGGGGCTTTCCGGCGGCAGGCTGGTGATTTATCCACCGCGGGCGTCGGAATTCGTGCCCGAGGAAAACATTTTGGTGGGTAACGTCTGCCTGTACGGCGCGACCAGCGGCGAGGTTTTCTTCAATGGCATGGGGGGCGAGCGCTTCGCCGTACGCAACTCCGGGGCCACCGCTGTAGTGGAAGGCGTGGGCGACCACGGATGCGAGTACATGACTAATGGGCTCGTGGTGGTGCTGGGCAACACGGGCCGGAATTTCGCCGCGGGCATGACCGGCGGCATCGCGTACGTGCTGGACCAGAGCGGAAAATTTGAGACGGTGAGCTGCAATCGTGCCGAAGTGGACCTTGAGCCCGTGGTTGCACCGCAAGATATCGAGACGTTGCATCGATTGATCAGCCGCCACGGCGAACTGACGGGCAGTCCGCAGGCCAAATGGATTTTGCAGAATTGGGAGGCCACGCTGCCGAAGTTCATCAAGGTATTCCCGCACGAGTACAAGCGCGTGCTGGGGATCCCGCGTGTTTCGGCTGGCGTGCTGGTGGCGCAAGCAGCGGCGCAGTCGAGTGGGCCGGTGATTCGTGGGTAAAGTCACCGGATTCAAGGAATATACGCGCGAAGCGCCGACGCGGCGAGCGGTCGCGGAGCGGCTGCACGACTACCTCGAGGTCTATCAGCCGTTCCCGGATGAAAAGGTGCGCCTGCAAGCGGCGCGCTGCATGGATTGCGGCATTCCCTTCTGCCATACCGGATGCCCGGTCACCAACATCATTCCGGACTGGAATGACCTGGTTTATCGCGACCACTGGAAGGAAGCGATCCGGGTGCTGCATTCGACGAACAACTTTCCGGAGTTTACCGGGCGCATCTGCCCAGCTCCTTGCGAAGCCGCGTGCGTGCTGGGGATCAACGAACCGCCGGTGACGATCAAGGTGATCGAGAAGACGATCGTGGAGCGGGCTTGGGAAGAGGGCTGGATCAAACCCGAGCCGCCGACGCGGCGCAGCGGCAAGCATATCGCGGTCGTCGGCTCCGGACCGGCGGGCCTGGCGGCGTCGCAACAGCTCAATCGGGCTGGGCATTGGGTGACGCTCTTCGAGAAGAACGATCGCATTGGCGGGTTGCTGCGCTACGGCATACCGGACTTCAAGCTGGAGAAGCACGTTGTGGACCGGCGGCTGGACCAGATGACGGCCGAGGGCGTCCGCTTTCAGACGCGCACGCACATCGGCAAGGATCTTCCAGCGGAGAATCTGCGGCGTGAGTTTGACGCGGTGCTGCTGACGGGAGGCGCGGAGGCGCCGCGCGATTTGACTGTTCCGGGGCGCGAGCTAAAGGGCATTCATTTCGCGATGGAATTTCTGCCGCAGCAGAACAAGCGCAATGTCGGGGATAAAGTGCCGGACCAGATTTTGGCCACGGGCAAACACGTGGTGATTATCGGAGGCGGCGACACGGGCGCGGACTGCCTGGGCACAACGCACCGGCATGGACCGAAATCGGTGAGCCAATTCGAGATTATGCCGCTGCCGCCGCCGGAACGTTCGCCGAGCACGCCTTGGCCGTTGTGGCCGCTGCAATTGCGCACCGAGAGCTCGCACGAAGAGGGTGGCGACCGGGCATGGTCGATCGCCACGACGAAATTTACCGGCGACGCGAAGGGCAACGTGAAGCAGCTTCATGCGATCAAGGTGGGCCCGCCGCCGAAGTTCGAGCCGATTCCGGGCACTGAGTTCGTGATGGACGCGGATTTAGTCCTGCTGGCGCTGGGGTTCACCGGGCCGGTGCGGCAGGGCATGATCGAGCAGTTCGGCGTGAACCTGGATGCGCGGGGCAACGTTGCGACGGAGAATTACATGAGTTCTGTGCCGGGCGTCTTTGCCGCTGGCGACATGCGCCGCGGGCAATCGCTTGTCGTGTGGGCCATTTCGGAGGGCCGCAAGGCCGCGGCCGCCATCGATACCTACCTCATGGGCAGCACGCTGCTGAAGTAGGCAGGCTGCGGCGTCAAAGCAAGCTCCCCTCGTTCACCTCAGAGTCGTCGACAAACCATTGCGATACTGCGGGGCCTATCCGAATTCAAGCGGAACAGGCAGCCAGCTTGCGGATTATGTGGTCCAAGATGGAGTTTTGGGGGAACTGACGTACGCGGCGCCGCAGCGAAAGAGCTTTTGCTCCTTTAGTTCCTGGACGAAAACGATTTGTGCGGGAACAAAGATATTTGACGGACCCGGTGAGTAGGGCGCCGATACTTCGATCATCGACTTTTCCGCGTAGCCGGTGCGGCTTTTAAAACGCAGCCCTCCTCGCGACACGTCTTCGCAGAAAACGATCTCGTCCCCGGAATCAGGATGGCGGATACAGGCCTGAAAGCTCACTTTGGTGCGCAGGTGTTTGCGCCTATTTTGGGGGCGTGGCCGGAGGGGTGGAGACGGGGATGGCTTCGGGTCTGGCTTTGGTTGAGGGGCAACTGACACCTCGATATCGCCCAGAGCCTGCCTCCAAACGGTTGCGGAGCCGCAGCGTTTGCAGGGCCGCCGCACAGAGTCGTTGGCCGCGTAGATGTCCGATTCGAGGTCGCTCAGGTCAACGATCTCGCGACCCTTACACCCGCTGCACTCGAGCAACAAGCGGCCGGCTGCTTTCTCAGATTCCGTCAGAGGCGGAAATTCGATCCCCCAGAAGTCGGTGGTGGGATTCAGAAAGGCGAGGCCGTAGGTGTAGCGATCAGCTTGAGATCCGATCACACCAACGACACGGACCTCGACCTCTTTGTTCGTGTCCGGGCGGCGAATGACCATCTCTTGTTCCGGGGCTAGTTTGTAGTGTGAGACAACTCCGGCCCCGTCCCGGCTGACGACGACGGTATTGGTCTGCTCCGAGAAAACCGTGCCGTCCAGGTCGCTTCCGATCAGGAAAATAGCAATCTCTTTGGGGATTCGGCCACTTCGACGGACACCATCCGGAGGCATGCTCGCCACCCGCTCGGAGCGCAATGAATCGTTCGAAGGGTACTCGTAATCCCTCGCGCGAGTCACTGATTTTTTGGATTCGGCCAATCGGTGTTTCCACGGGCGCGTGAGAGAAAGCGCTCTGGAGGGCTTACATTTTCGGGGAAACGGATATGCGGACACGACTTGCAACGGGACGACCATCCTTGAATGCGGGAATAAACTTCCATTCCCCGGTCGCATCCATCAAGTGGGCGTCAGCCTCTTTCGGATTGTCGACCAGTCCGGCGGAGCGCACTTTTCCGGCGGAATCAATCACCACATCGAGAAGCACTTCCTCCGACGAAACCATGGAAACCGGAGACCAGAGCTGGATCGGCATAGGTAGGACGAGGTCCGGCTTCCTAGCTTCCGCATTGCCCATTCCGTCGAACATTCGCCTCCGGCCAATGGAAATTACCGTTGGAGGGCCGCCGCCTTGGGGGCGAATCCCGTCGAAGATTTCTACGTGTTCCTTGCGGCCCGTGGCAACTGCCGCCGATGCGCCGTCCACTTGAGCGCGGATGCCGCGATCGCGGGCTTGCAAGATTGCGGCACGAATTCGGTCCACATCGGCGGCGGGCCACATGTCGGAAAGCGCATGCCAGGCCTCCTGTTCGCGGCCGCTGTACAGGTACGACCATACGATTTCCAATACCTTGAATTTTATGCCTAGCAGGTAGTCGTTCTGGCGCAACTCCTCCCGCGAGGAAAAATCGGCCGGGGCTAACGTGCCATCGCTGCTTTTGAAATCGCTGAGCTGCTGCACGTCAAGACCGGCGCGTACCTTGGCTATTTGCTGGTCAAAATAGGGCTGGAACTCGGCGCTTACATCGAGCAACTGACCGTTGGTAAAGCGCAGAACGATGGGCGGCGGAAAGTCGAGCTGCCTGACGTCGAAGTGCTCGAAACCATCCACCGCAGCCGAATCGTCGGTCCAGATTTCGACGCGGCCGTCGAGGTCGGTGTCCGCAGCGCTGAAGGAATCCGCGCCCGCGATGGTGCGCAAGAGCCTCGGCGGCTTCTCGAGGGAGTAAATCTGGTAGGACATGCAGCATCCGGCGTCGGATTTCTTCACTTGGATCGCAGCGACTGGCACACCCACGCCAAGATCGGCGCCGAACGCGTCGACATCGATCCGGGCGGCAGCGGTGGCGACGACCAGCTTTTGCTTGTTCCAACTGAGCTCTGCCTCGCAGGCTCTTATCGCTAGTTCCCCATTTCTGGCCGCCGTCACGCTCACTTTTACGCCGGTGTGGAATTCGGACTCGAAGCTGCCGGTGCCGGCGCTGCAAACCACTTCGTGAGCCTGAGCATGGCAGACGCTTGCCGTGACGCAGAGAAGCACGAAGCATGCGAGAGCCATCGCGCGGCGGAGGAATTGCGCCGGCGTGATCCGCGCACGAGTGCCGCAAACGTCGCTATGGTAGGTAACCGCCACGGCTTTGCTAGCAATCCTACTCCACATCGGCGGAAAGTGCTTGCTGCTTAAGCGCCGGAGCGCGGTTGCGGAAACATGGTTGGGACGTGCTGCGCCGAACGTGCATTGTTGGTAGCGGCGCCACGAATAGGAATAGGGCTGGACGGGCTTTGGTGGTTACATTGGAGGATAGTAAGTCGTCCCTTCCAGAGGAGAAAAAGTGCGAAAAATAACATCGTTCGTGTTGGCGCTGCTAGGTCTCGTTGGCCTCCCGAGCTTGTGTACTGCGCAATCGCAAGATGTTCTGGTCGCGGCTGACACTGGAGTTTTAACTGCCGGAGCCGCGGGACTGGCTGGGTCCGCTGAGCCGGCAGCGCCCGTCGCTGCTATTCCAGAACCAGGGGCGACTCCGCCGAAGACACGAAGTTCGCGCGAGGCCAGAGTGGGAATCGGGGTGAGGGCTTCGACGCTGGGAATCGGGGGTGAAGTGGCGGTCCGAGTCCTGAACAGAGCGAATGTGCGAGCTGGATTCAACGTGCTGGGCTTGAGCCACGGCTTTTCCAGCGATGGAATTGACTACTCCGCGAGTCTGCACCTGCGATCGGCGGACGCGCATTTCGACTATTTTCTGCTGGGTCCACTGCATATCAGTCCAGGGGTATTGCTTTACAACGGCGATACGCTGAGCGGCAGCGCCATCGCTTCCAGCGGGCAAACGTTCACAGTGAATGGCACGGAATATGAAAGCTCTACGTCCAATCCGATTGCCGCCGCGGTCGCGGCGAACGTCAACAAGGTGGCGCCGGAAATTCTCATCGGGGTCGGGAATTTGGTTCCGCGGGGCAGCAGGCACTGGAGTATCAACGCGGAGTTTGGCGTTGCTTACGAGGGGTCGCCCAAAATAACGTTCGGACTGACCGGCATGGCGTGCATGCCTCCCAACACCAGCGGGCCTACCTGCGTGGACGCCGGCACCGACCCAACGATACAAAGCAATGTCGCGGCGCAACAAGCGAAGTACAATCATGATGCGTCGGAGCAATTCTATTACCGCCTGTGGCCGGTGCTTTCGATCGGGTTTGGCTACGCTTTCTGAGGCGCGGCTGGCGCACGCATTTTGCGGCCAAGACGCTTCGCGCTGCCGAAACGAGCGGTTCGTTGTGTCGAGCGCGGGGAAAATGTAGGATACGCATGGCATGGCAAAGAGGAATATCCGCTCACCGGAGGAGCGCACCGTGAAATATCTATTTGGGTTGGTTGTCGCCTTGTTTCTTGTGCTCGGCAATGCGCCTGGCACCCGTGCGCAGGACGAAGTCACTTTCCTGATTCCGGCCCCAACCAAGGTCGTCATGGATAAATTGCTGCCGGCTTTTGAAGCCAAGACGGGATACAAGGTGAAGGTGACCTACGGCATGAGCATGACCACGCGGGACCAGGTGGCGAAAGGCGAACCTTTTGACGTGCCTGTGATGCGGGCGCCTTACGATGCTGCGCTGGCCTCGGGCAACATCATTCCGAGCAGCGGGACCACGATTGCGAGCTTTGTCGCGGGCGTAGGCGTGCGCAAGGGCGCGCCGAAGCCGGACATTTCGACGCCGGAAGCCGTCAAGAAAATGCTGCTCGACGCGAAGTCCGTAATCTATTCGGACCCAGCCGCGGGGACTGTTGGAGTCCTGACGCAGGACATGTTCGAGAAGCTGGGCATTACCGAGCAGATGAAGGCAAAGAGCACGATCGTGCCGAATAGCGGTCCGTCGCAGGCGGCGGTGGCCAGCGGCGAAAAAGAGCTGTGCCTGGCCTATGTGAGCGACATGCGCAACCCCGGCATCGACGTCGTAGGGCCGCTGCCGCGTGAGGTTGCTGCTACGGATGATTTGGTTGGGTTCGTGTCTTCCCATGCGACAAATCCCAAGGCTGCCAAGGCGCTTTTGGACTTTCTTTCGTCGCCTGAAGCGGCGCCGTTTTATAAGCAAGGCGGGATGAAGCCGGGGCACTGAGCTTGGCGCGGTGCCGACTCCGCTATTTCTGCAGTAGGAGCAGCCGCTCCGAAATGAGCCTTGAGTGAGGGAAATCCAGGGGTATACGCACGACTTCACCGCTCTTCAGATGAAAGCACAGTCCTTTGAATGCACGAATACGAAGAGCGAAGGCCGCTCCAACGGTGCACTGCTCGACAGAAATGACATCGGCCAGGTTGACCCGAACGGGCGTCGACAAGGCAGGCCGGTATAGCAGGGCCCCATCCGTAAAGATTAGGGCTCTTCTTCTCTCGATGAAGGCTCTTCCGGAAAGCCAAATCATTGCGAGGATGATGTACCAAGCCCTGAATGCGGGAATTGAGAGCAGGGTGATGCTGAGGGCCAAGACGACAAAAAATCCGGTCAAGGACTGCCGATACACCTCCTTGGCGCCGACTTCTCCGGCAGACCACCGTTCAGAGAGACTGGCCAACGTCAAGGTCCTCCGACCGGCTTAATCTCACGTCAAATCCAGTCGAGTATAGGCCAAGCTGATCAGAATGCGACTCGCTAACTAGACTGCTCGCGGAGATGCAATCGGGGGCGGATTCCGCTAGAATGCCCATTCTAATATTATGGATTTCGATCAGCTGAATACGTTTGTCGAGGTGGCCAAGCACGGCAGCTTTTCGCTGGCTGGGCGCAAGGTTTTCCGGTCGCAGTCGGCGGTGAGCGCCCAGATTCGGCAGCTGGAGCAGGAGTATGGCGAGAAGCTCTTCGGGCGGCTGGGGAAATCGGTGCGGCTGACGCCTGCGGGCGAGGTGCTGTTCGAGTACGCCAACCGCTTCCTGGAGCTACGGCTGGAGTCGCTGCGGGCCGTGGCCGATCAGTCCACTACCCCGCGGGGCGTGATCACCATCGGGGCCAATGAAGCCACCTGCCTGTATGTGCTTCCCGACGTCTTCGGGAAATACCAGCACCTTTATCCCGACGTGCAGATCAGCATTTACCGCAATTTCAGCCACAAGATTTTGCAGCGCGTGGAAGACGGCACGATCGACCTGGGCATCGTCACGCTGCCGGTGAAATCGCCCAGCTTGAAGGTGCATTCGATCTATCGCGACCGCGTGGTGCTGATGGTCAGTCCGAAAAATCCGCTGGCCAAGCTGAAAACCGCGACCGCCAAGGATATCGCCAGCCAGCCGCTGATTTTTCCCAAGACCGGATTCACGCGCCAGGTGCTGGACAAGTATTTCCGCCCGTACGTCGCCAATCTGCGCATCGCCATGGAATTGCCCAGCATCACGATGATCAAACGCTTCGTGGGCGCGAACCTGGGCGTTTCGCTCATCAGCGAGGGCTTTGCGGGCGACGACGTGCGCGCCGGGCGCGTGAAGCTGATTCCGCTCAAGGACGTCGATCTGTCGCGGGAGTTGGGCCTGATCTACCGCCGCGATCGCCATCTGCCGCGGGCGGCCAGCGCGTTCGTGGAATTGATCCGGCAGCCTGATACGATCGACTTCGAGCACGTCAAGAGCGCGACTTAATCTACGCGGGCTGCAAATACGGCCCAGACCCGATTTGCGCGGGCTGCGAGTACCGCCCGCACCCGCAAACCGCATCGCGACGGAGACTTTATGGCCTCATCGGAGTATCTGCTCAAGACGGAACCTTCTGAATACTCGTTCGAGGATCTGCGGAGCGACGGAACGACGGAATGGGATGGAGTGTCGAATCCCGTGGCGCTCAAGAATCTTCGGGAGATGCAGCCGGGAGTCAAGTTGGTCATCTACGAGACCGGGGAGCACAAGAGCGCGGTCGGAACAGCGTCGGTCGTCTCGGTGGACGCGTCGAATCCCAAGAATCCGGTGGTGAAGATCAAGGCCGGAAAGGCGCTGGCGAAGCCGGTATCGCTGGCGGAGATCAAAGCCAACCCGATCTTTGCGGATTCTCCCCTGGTGCGGCAAGGAAGGCTGTCGGTCGTGCCCTTGACGGCAGCCCAATATAAAGCTCTGACCGGCGGCTAATTTCACGCGGCCCGAATCGTGAACACACAACAGCTTGCGCTCGGCGCCGTCTGGTACGTCGCGTTTCTCTTTTCCACCACCTGCCACGAAGCGGCGCACGCCCTCATCGCGAAATGGGGCGGCGACATGACGGCTGCCGAGGGCGGCCAGGTCACACTCAATCCGATTCCTCATATACGGCGCTCGCCGTTTGGGATGGTGGTGATGCCGATCCTCTCGTTTGCTCTAGGGGGATGGATGATCGGATGGGCCAGCGCGCCCTTCGATCCCAACTGGGAGCGCAGCCATCCGCGCCGCGCGGCCCGCATGGCGCTGGGCGGACCGGCAGCCAATTTCACGATCATGCTGCTGGCGGCCTTGGCGATCCGTATCGGACTGATGCTGGGATATTTCGCCGTACCCCTGTCGATCACCGGCTATTCGACGCTGGTGCAGCCGGCCTCGGGGGGCGATCCGACCTTTGCGACTTCGGTGCTCAGTATTCTCTTCGTGCTGAATTTGCTGCTGGGGACGTTCAACCTGCTACCGGTGCCTCCGCTGGACGGGCATTCCGCCATCATGCTGCTGATGCCGGAACGGACCGCCCTGCGTTATCTCGACATCGTGCGCGGAGGCCAATACGCGCTGCTCGGGCTGATCGTGGCCTGGTACGCCTACGGATATGTCTTTAACTCGGTGTTCGGCTTGGCGCTGCATCTGCTCTACGCGGGGAGCAAGTACGGATGAGCGTGGCTGCGCCCGATCGCACGGGGCAAAGTCGTTGTATCCAGCGCGGGAGAAGTGTAGGATTCCCGATATTCCAGCATTGAGGCGCACGCATGGAGGAGGGATCATGGCAAGAAAACCCTGGATATCCCGGGCGTTTATGTTGGTGCTGGCTTTGGCGCTCGTTTCGGGAGTCGCATCCGCACAGGACGCCAAAACCGTGATTCAAAATGCCCAAAAGGCCATGGGCGATGCCAAGTCCATCCAGTATTCCGGCACCGGCACCATGGGCGGGTTCGGACAGAACTGGAATCCCAACGTCGCGTGGCATCCCACGATGATCACCAGCTATACGCGAACGATTGACTATGTGAACGTCGCCTCGCGCGAGGAAATCACGCGCACGCAGGAGAATCCGCCCGCGAAGGGCGGCGAAGCTCCCTTTGCAGGAGAGCAGAAGCAAACCAACTTCGTCGGCGGAGGCGGATGGGCCTGGAACGCGCCTCCTCCGAATCAGCCGGAATTGCCCATCGGGGCCGCGCCGGGAGGTATCGGTGTGCCGGCCCCGGCCGCCTCGGAAGAGAGGGCGCTGCAGATTTGGCTGACACCGCATGGTTTCCTGCGAGCGGCAGCGCAGGGCAAGGCCACCGTCAGCCAGGGCAACGAGGGCGGGAAGAAGGTCACCGTGGTGACGTTCATGGATGACAACGGCCACAAGATCGTCGGAGATATCGATGATCAGAACATGGTGATCAAGGTCGATTCCTGGCTGCCCAATCCCGTGCTCGGCGACATGCTGGTCGAGACGACCTACACCGACTACAAGGACTTTGGCGGCGTCAAGTTTCCCGGACACATTGTGCAAAAGGAAGGCGGCTGGCCGGTGCTGGACCTAACCGTGACGAGTGCGAAAGCCAATATACCGAATGCGTTTATTCAGGTTGCGGGCAATGCGATCGGGGAAGAACTGCCGCCGGTCAACGTCGTGGCGCAGAAAATGGCTGACGGGGTGTGGTTCCTGGGCGGCGGGACGCACAACAGCGTGCTGATCGAATTCAAGGACTACGTCGCCGTGGTCGAAGCACCACTGAACGATGCGCGTTCCGAGGGCGTGATGGACCAAGTGAAGATGCTCGTGCCCAACAAGCCGATCAAGTACGTGTTCAACACGCACCACCACTTCGATCACTCGGGCGGTCTGCGGGCCTACGTGGCTGCGGGCGCCACGATCATCACCAACGAGGGCAATAAGGCCTTCTACGAGGCGGCCTGGAAGGCGCCGCGCACGCTTCAGCCGGACATGCTGTCGCAGAATCCCAAGCCGGCGACGTTCATCACCTTCAAGGACAAATACGTGCTGACCGACGGCACTCGCTCGCTGGAGATCTACAAGCTGCAGGGCGACAATCATAACGAACTGATGAGCATCGGGTACCTGCCCAAGGAGAAGATCCTGATCGAGGCGGACGACTTCACGCCGCCAGCGCCGGGCGGTCCCGCGCCGGTGCCCGTGGCGATGGGCTTTGCGAACAATCTGTACGACAATTTGCAGCGGTTGAAGCTGCAGGTGGATATGATTGCGCCGCTGCACGGGAATCCGGCGCCGATGTCCACGATGCTGAAGATACTCGGCAAGACGCAGTCCGCCGAGCTAAGATCCAACTAAGGGCTGTCGTGCTCCTGTGGGATTCTGATTAAGGTATTCGAGGCGTTTTTTCGAGGAGGCCATCATGGCAAGAAGAACCCGGCTGTTCGTCACATTCGCGTTTGCAATGGCATTGGCGCTTGTCGCGGGAGTTGCGTCCGCGCAAGACGCGAAGACCGTCATTCAAAATGCCCAGCAAGCCATGGGCAAAGCAAACTCAATCCAGTATTCAGGCACGGGCACTGCAGGCGGAGTGGGACAGAACTGGAATCCCAATGTCCCGTGGCACGCCACGATCGTGACGAAATATACGCGAACGATCGATTACGTGAACGGCTCCTCGACGGAGGACATGACGCGCACGCAGAAGGAGCCGCCAGACAAGGGCGGGGAGGCTCCGTTTGCCGGCGAACAGCATTTGGTCACCATGGTCAGCGGCGACACAGCTTGGAACAAAGTGGAAATACCGGCGGACCTTGGGTCGGCCGGTATGGTGGGCGCTCCTGCGCCTGCGGCCGCCGAGGAGCGGGAGTTACAGATTTTGCTGACGCCGCATGGCTTCCTGCGAGCGGCGGCCGAGGGCAAGGCCACCGTCAGCCAGGGCAACGAGGGCGGGAAGAAGGTCGCCGTGGTGACGTTCATGGATGACAACGGCCACAAGATCGTCGGAGATATCGACGATCAGAACATGGTGATCAAGGTTGATTCCTGGCTGCCCAATCCGGTGCTCGGCGACATGCTGGTCGAGACTACCTACACCGACTACAAGGATTTTGGGAGCATCAAGTTTCCCACCCACATCGTGCAGAAGCAGGGCGGCTGGCCGGTGCTGGACCTAACCGTGACGGACGTGAAAGCCAACATACCGAACGCCTTCTTGCAAGTCGCGGGCAACGCGATTGGGGCTCCCCTGCCGCCGGTCAACGTGGTGGCGCAGAAGATGGCTGACGGGGTGTGGTTCCTGGGCGGCGGAACGCACAATAGCGTGCTGATCGAATTCAAGGACTACGTCGCCGTGGTCGAAGCGCCGTTGAACGATGCGCGTTCCCAGGGCGTGATGGACCAGGTGAAGATGCTGGTGCCCAACAAGCCCATCAAGTACGTGTTCAACACGCATCACCATTTCGATCATTCCGGCGGTCTGCGGGCCTATGTGGCTGCGGGCGCCACGATCATCACCAACGAGGGCAATAAGGCCTTCTACGAGACAGCCTGGAAGGCCCCGCGCACGCTGCAGCCGGACATGCTGTCGCAGAATCCCAAGCCGGCGACGTTCATCACCTTCAAGGATAAATATGTGCTGACCGACGGCACTCGCTCGCTGGAGATCTACAAGCTACAGGGCGACAATCACAACGAACTGATGAGCATCGGATACCTGCCCAAGGAAAAGATCCTGATCGAGGCGGATGACTTCACGCCGCCAGCTCCGGGCGGTCCTGCGCCGGTAC
The DNA here is from genome assembly GCA_963702795.1 of uncultured Acidobacteriota bacterium. Lineage (GTDB taxonomy): Bacteria > Acidobacteriota > Terriglobia > Acidiferrales > UBA7541 > Palsa-189. Next base: position 422,822 of record CAVPDY010000004.1, read on the forward strand.
CGGTTGCGATGGGCTTTGCCAACAACCTGTACGACAACTTGCAGCGGTTGAAGCTGCAGGTGGATATGATTGCGCCTCTGCACGGGAATCCGGCGCCGATGTCCACGATGCTGAAGATACTTGGCAAGACCCAGTCGGCCGCCATGAGAGTAAGCGAGGAAGAGGGTTGCAACTAAGGCCCAGCCCTACGTCCGATCAAGGAGAGATCCATGGCAGCCGAAACAGCAAAGACTTGTGCTCATCCGCCGTGTACTTGCATACCCAAGTCCGGCAAATACTGCAGCGCGGCGTGCGAAGCGATGGAAAAGCGCTCGGAGATTGACTGTCGCTGCGGCCACCCCGAGTGCAAGGGCAGAGCGCACTAGAAGCGGCCGCGCCGTGCGCGGGGTCGGGATACCTCCACAAACAGTCCGCTACGATTGCACGCCGGGGGCGGTTGGGAGTAACTTACCTCTAAGCAGCGGGAGGTAAACGTGGACATTCTGAACAACGCGCGCAATCGCGCATTGGTCTCTTTTTTTGCGGCGGCCTTCGTGCTCGCGCTGGTGATCGCCCTGCTCGCGCCACAAGGGGCGAGGGCGGACAAAACGCAGACGGGCATGCTGCACGATATATCCGGCGTCTGGAATTTTGACGAAAACGGCGGGCCCGCTGCCGCCAGCAATCTTGTACCCAAGGACGTCGGGCTGACTCCCTGGGGAGTGCAAAAATTCAAGGCCAATGGCAGCAGGGATTCCGGGACTTCGTACGACAATTGCGAGCCGCTCGGCTTCGTGAGCTACCCCAGTTATCCTCATCCCATCGAGATCGTGCAAACGCCTGACCGGATTTTCTTTTTTCACGAAGTGAATCATTTGTATCGGACGATTTGGATGGACGGACGGCCGCTGCCCAAGCTCAACGAGCTGCCCTTTGGTCCCACGTATTTGGGGGTTTCCGTGGGCCGCTGGGACGGGGACGATCTGGTCGTCGAGACGGTCGGCTTCAATGACAAGACCTGGCTGGACACGACGCACCACCCGCACAGCGAGCAACTGCACCTGACCGAGCGCTATCACCGCGTGGATCACAATAATCTGGCCGTCACGCTCACCTTCGACGATCCAAAGGCGTACACCAAGACCTTCAACTGGGGCCCCGAGAATTTGCACCTGAAGACCGGCCCGGAGTGGGCGCTGGGAGAGGATTTCTGCTCGCCGTCCGAGCAGAAGCGGTTCGAGTCGAACGTAACGACGATCTTAAATCAGCAAAAATAGTGCCCCGCGCGGCGCCTTGACACTTCTTGAGCGAAGCTGTTAGCTTGAGGGTTCTTGATAGAGGTGCGGAGGCCATCAGTAGCCGGGCCGGCTTTTCCGAGGCGCTTCGGAGGCCCGTGCGAAAGGGGCTGAAAGCAACATCCGCCGAAATCGCCGCCGGAAGCTCGCTCCGCGGCGGTTGGGGGGCTGGAACAAGATCCTGCTCACTGTCATCCGCTCGAAACGGATGGAGCGCTATCGGGAAGCGAAGATACCCGAGTCCCTCTCCTCGCGAATTTTCCTTCCTGGTGTCCGCTTCTATTGCCGCCGATTGCGGGCGTCCGTTTTCAGCACGCAGTTCCGACGCTCTGAGAATCGGTTACGACTATCACGATGACGAACATCGCCGAGCTGACGCGCGCGCTGGTGGACATCGAGTCCATCACCAACAACGAAGAGGCGGTGGGGACATTCCTGCTCGACCATCTTTCGCGGCTGGCGGCGCGCACCGGCGGCCGCGCGGAGCGCTGCGAGGTGGAAGCGCATCGCTTCAACGTGTTCGCGCACTGGGGCGATCCGGTCGTCACGCTCTCGACGCACATGGATACCGTGCCTCCTTTCTTCCCGTCGCGCGAGGACGCGGAGTTCGTCTGGGGACGCGGATCGGCGGATGCCAAGGGGATCATCGCGTCGATGATCGGAGCGGCGGAGGGCCTGCTCGAAGGCGGGGTGCGCAACTTCGCTTTGCTCTTTGTTGTGGGGAGGAGCGCAACAGCGCCGGAGCTTACGCGGCGGCGCGGAATCCGCGCGGCTCGCGTTACCTGATCAACGGCGAGCCCACGGAAAACAAGCTGGTGCTGGCGAGCAAGGGCATGCTGCGCTACGAGATCGAAGCGCGCGGGAAGCTGGCGCATTCGGCCTATCCCGAGCTGGGCGAATCGGCGATCGAGAAGCTCCTGGATGCGTTGCAGCAGATCCGGCGCGATCACGCTTCCGCAAGATGCATTGCTCGGGCCCTGCACGCTCAACATCGGGGTGATCTCCGGAGGACGCGCGCCCAACGTGATTGCCGGACGCGGCCATGGCGGAGATTGCCATTCGCCTAGTCGGCGATCCCGAGCCGGTGCGGCGGGCGATGAACGCAGCCGTCGCGGGCAAGGCCGAAGCGCGGGAAATTCTGTGCATCCCGGCGATACGTTTCGAGGCGCTGGACGGATTCGCGACGTCCGTCGTGGCTTACACGACGGATGTGCCAGCGTTTGCGAATAGCTGGGGCAAGCCCTTCTTGATCGGGCCGGGGAATATTCACGTCGCGCACACCAACGAAGAGCGCGTCGCGAAGCGTGACCTTGCCGAGGCCGCGCAGATCTACCAGCGGATGGTGCGGCAGCTTCTGGCCGCGACTCGAAAAAGGCGCGGGCGCGGCGGCGGAATCATGAACTCGGCAGCGATGAACCTGGCGATTGTCGGGTACGGAAAAATGGGCCGCCTGGTGGAGCAGCTCGCGCCCGAGTACGGCTTCGCGGTCGCCGCTGCGGCTGGACATCGAAGACAATGCCGAGGGGCGCGGGCATCACGGCTGAGCGCTTTCGCGGCATCGACGTGGCCGTGGAATTCTCGGTGCCGTCAGCGGTGGTTGGGAACATCGAGCGGCTGGCCGCGATTGGCGTGCACGGCCGTGGTCGGGCACAACCGGGCTGGCTGCGGACAGCCGGCGCGCGCGCGGGCCGCGGTCGAAAAGGGCGGCATCGGCGTGGTGTGGAGTCCCAACTTTTCGATCGGCGTGAATGTGTTTCATGCATCTGGTGGCGGAGGCTTCGCGGCGGCTGGCTCCCTATCCGGAATACGGCGCGTGGGCGTGGGAGATTCACCACATCACCAAGAAAGATGCGCCTAGCGGCACGCTGCTGAAAATGGTGGAGGAGATGAAGAAGGCCGATCCGCGGCGCGCGGTGGACGTCAGCTCAAACCGCGCCGGAGCGCATCCGGGAACGCACGAGGTCGGGTTCGATTCTCCTGCCGACACCATCACGCTGCGGCACACCGCGCGCAGCCGCGAGGGCTTCGCGCGCGGGGCCTTGCAGGCGGCGCGCTGGGTGATCGGGAAAAAGGGATGGTTCGAGTTTCGCGAAATTTTGTTCGAGAAGTGAGCGGTCCCGCGATGGGATCGCGAAGGAGGAGCTGTGTGGAGCGGATGCGGAACGGCGTTGGTGACTCCTTTCCGGGCGGACCTTTCGCTGGATGAGGCGGCGATGCGCCGGCTGGTGCGGCGGCAGGTGGACGCCGGCATCAATTTTCTGGTGCCCTGCGGGACGACGGGGGAAAACCCCACGCTCGACCGCGAAGAGACGCTGCGCGTGGTGGAGATCACCGTCGAGGAGGCCCGGGGACGCGTGCCCGTGCTGGCCGGATGCGGCGGCTACAACACGGCGGAGATCGTCTCGCTGGCGAAGGAACTGGCACCGTTGCGCGTGGATGGCATCCTGTCCGTGACGCCCTACTACAACAAGCCGACGCAGGAAGGACTGTACCAGCACTACAAGGCCATCGCCGCGGCGGTCTCGCTTCCGATCGTGCTCTATAACGTGCCGCGCCGTACCGGCGTCAACATCGAACCCGCGACGGTGAAGCGGCTGGCGCGAAATTGAAAACATCGTGGGCGTCAAGGAAGCCTCCGGCAACATCGGCCAGATCGCCGCCGTTCTCGGCGCAAGCGTCCGGACGAATTTCACGGTGCTCTCCGGCGATGATGCGCTGGCCTTGCCGACGATCGCGCTCGGCGGGCGCGGCCTGATTTCCGTGGCGTCGAACGAGATTCCCGCGGAGATGACGCGAACTGGTGCAGCTGTGCCTGCACGGACGATTTTGCCGCCGCGCGCCGATTGCAGCGGAAATATCTGCCGCTGATGGAAGTGAATTTCGTGGAGTCCAACCCCATCCCGGTGAAAGCGGCGATGGCCGCCATGGGGTTGCTCGAGCCGGTGTGGCGGCTGCCGCTTTGCGCTCCGAAGGCGCGAAACGAGGAGAAAATCCGCGGCGTGCTGGAATCCGCTGGGATCTGCTGGAGGGCAGGCATGTTGCAGGAGCAAATTGAGGCGCTGTTCGATCAGGCCGCCGCAACGCTACACGCGACGAGCACGCGCAGGCTCTTTCAAACTTTCAAGGATGCGCTGAACGCGGGAACGGTGCGCGCGGCCGAGCCGGACGCGCAGTTCGCCGGGCGGCTGGCGCGTGAATGGCTGGGTGAAGAAAGGCATTCTGCTCGGATTTCGCATGGGCGCGATCGTGGACATGTCCGTCGACCCGGCGCGGCAGCCGTTTTTCGACAAGGCCACTTACCCGGTGAAGCAATTTCACCTGGCCGAGCGGCGTGCGCATAGTTCCGGGCGGATCGAGCATTCGCGACGGCTGCTACCTGGGCAAGGGCGTCACCTGCATGCCGCCGATGTTCATCAACGTCGGCGCGTACGTCGGCGATCAAACCATGGTGGATTCGCACGCGCTGGTGGGCAGCTGCGCGCAGGTCGGCAAGCGCTGCCATATTTCCGCGGCCGCGCAGATTGGGCGGCGTGCTCGAGCCGGTCGGGGCCATGCCGGTGATCATCGAGGATGACGTGATCGTCGGCGGGAACTGCGGCGTGTACGAGGGAACCATCGTGAAGCGCGGCGCGGTGCTCGGGCAGCGGCACGATCCTGAACCGCTCGACGCCGGTGTACGATGTGGTGCGCGGCGAGATTTATAGCGCGACGCGACGATCGGCCGCTGGTGATTCCCGAAGAAGCCGTGGTGGTCGCCGGCGCGCGCCCCATTTCCCGCGGGCACGGCAAGGAATGGGGGCTCTCGCTATACGCGCCCGTCATCGTGAAGTACCGCGACGAAAAAACGGATCTGCGCACCCAGCTCGAAGACCTGCTGCGCTAATCAAGAACAACTGTACTACTACCAGGGTTGGACCACGTTTGTGATGTGCTCGCGGTCAGGCGGCGTCAGACAGAATCCGATGCACAAATAGGGCAGGTCCGGGTGGGGATTATGACCGCGATGAAATTTCGCGATCGGCTCCGAATAGACATCGCCGGCTTTCGCTTTGATTAGAACTCCTTCCTGAAAATGCGCTTCGAAAACGCCTTGCAGCGCCACAAAAAAGGTTGCGCCGTTATGGCAGTGCCAATTCGTATAGCCGCCGGGCACAATTTCAGCGTTATAAATCTGGACCTTAACCTCGGGATCGCGGGGCAGCGAAGAGAAAAGCTGGTCAAAGAGAATGTTGCGAAACAGCGCTTGGCCAGGCTTTGTGACGGTCAGCTCGAGCTTCAGGTCGTTGTAGTCCTTCGCAAGATCCATGGTTCTTTTCGTCTCCTAAGTCGACGAGACCCATCGGGCTCTTCGAGCGTTATCCGGGCATATCCGCTGCGAGCGTGCGGATGCCGGAAGAGTCCGACACCTCGGCGCCGCGATTGTCCGCTTTGAGGATCAATTCCCGGGCGCGCACGCCCTGCTCGCGGAATTTTTCCACCAGCGCTTTGCCGATTTCAAGCGCGCTCTGCCGCGCTATGGCCATGACGGCTGAGCCCGCGCCGCTCAGATAAATGCCGTCGAGACCTTCGCGGCGGTACGCCAGGCACTGCGCGATTCCCGGGATCAGCGGGCTGCGATAGGGCTGATGCAGGCGGTCCTCAAATAGCTCGGGCGAGAGATTCTTCCCCGAGAAAAAGCACGCGGTCAGAAGAGCGGTCCGCTGCAGGTTCGCCACCACATCCTTGCGCGAATACTGCGCGGGCAGAACGGCTCGCGCCTTTTCCGTGGGCAAGCGGCACCTCGGGGATGACGGCGACGAAATCGAGATCCTGGGATACCGCCGTCTTCGCGACGAACACTTCCCTTTCTCCGGTGGTCATGGCTACCACCATCCCGCCATGCACCGCCGCGGCCACATTGTCCGGGTGCCCTTCGATTTCCACGGCCAGTCGCAGCGCCGCATTTGCGTCCAGCTTCGTACCGCATAGCGCGGCCCCGAGCGCGATGCCGGCAACGATTGCCGCGGCGCTGGAGCCGAGGCCAACTCCCAGCGGAATTTGATTGTCGATCTCGAGGCGCGCGCCCGGCAGTTTTTTTCTCAAATGGGCGGCACAGCGCAGCATCGATTTGACGACAAGGTTGTCCTCGCCGCCCGAAACCTGATCAGGGTTCGTGCCACGATAAACCGCTTCAAAGCCCGATTCGCGAGGCACCGCCGACACGCGCAGAAACAGACCGAGCGCGATTGCGGCGCAGTCAAAGGCGCAGCCCAAGTTAGCGGAGGTAGCAGGGACGGTGACCGAGATCGAGGAAGCTTCGCCGGCGGTCATTGGGACCACCGGCGCATGATCGGCATTCCAGGGGCACTCAGGACGCAGCGGCCGAAACGGCCATGGCCTGGCCCATGAATTTCTCGAAGGCAGCCATGCGCGGCTCGATCGGCTCGTCGAGCGTCAATCGGCTGACCAATGGCGTCGGTGGTTTTCAGTCCGTTGCCCGTGATGCAAAGCACGGTCTCTTCGTCCGGACGGATGCGGCCCTGCTCGATCAGGGATTGCGCGCAGGAAACAGTGACGCCGGCGGCTGTTTCGCCGAAAATTCCTTCGCTCGAAGCGAGCAGTTCCATGCCGTCAACGATTCCTTCCTCGGAAGCGTCTTCGGCCCAGCCGCCGCGTCGAGCGGATCATGCGGGAGGCGTAGTTGCCGTCCGCAGGATTGCCGATGGCCAGCGAGCGCGCGATGGTCTTGGGCTTCTGCGGATCAAACTCTTCCTTCCCGTGCTTCACCGCGTCGGAGATGGGCGAGCAGCCGGTGGCCTGCGCGCCGAAGAACTTGACCGGCTTGCGGTTCGACCAGTCCCAGCGCGATCAATTCCTGAAACGCCTTGTGAATCTTGGTGATCAGCGAGCCGCCGGCCATGGGCACGACGACGTTATCCGGGCAGCCGCCAGCCAAGCTGCTCGGCAATCTCGTAGCCGATGGTCTTCGACCCTTCGGCATAGTAGGGGCGCAGGTTGATGTTCACGAAGCCCCAGCGATATTGCTCGCCGATCTGCGAGCAGAGACGATTGACCTGGTCGTAATTTCCCGCGATGCGAATCAGCTCGGCGCCGAAGACCTGCGTGCCAATCACCTTGGCAGGCTCGAGGTCGGCGGGAATGAAGATCCAGGCGTCCAGGCCGTGATGCGCGGCTTGCGCGGCAACGGCATTGGCGAGATTCCCGGTCGAGGAGCAGCTCACAATCTGGAAGCCGAAGGCCTTGGCTTGGGCCAGAGCCACCGCCACCACGCGATCCTTGAAGGAGAGCGTCGGGAAAGAGACTGCGTCATTTTTCAGATAGCAGGCGCCGCGACGCCCAGGCGCGCGCCGAGGCGGGGCGCCGCGACCAGCGGCGTCATGCCCACAGGCAGGTCCGGCTGGTAGCCCTCGGGCAGCGGCAGCAATTCCGCGTAGCGCCAGAGGTTGTTCGGGCGCGCGGCGATATTCTCGCGGGTGAAGGTCTTGCGGGCCGCGTCCATGTCGTATTTCACTTCAAGGGGCGCCAGGCAATCTTCGCAAATCGAGGTAGGGCGATTGCCCCATTCGCGGTGGCATTCCCGACAGCGGAGAAGGAAGTGTTCGCTCATGCTTGTAATCTCCGGGCTGCGCTGGGCCCTGCGCGCCAAAAAAAATGCCTCGTCCGGGTTTGGGGGAACGAGGCGAAAAGGCACTATCCGCATCTTCATGTCCCCCGCGAACCGGGCGGGAATTGGCACCTAGCGACCAGCAACTGCTCTGGTCCGGTTGTCGTGGCGTCGTCGGGCCCGTGCCCCTCAGCCACTCTGCATGAAGAACGGGTCACGCCTCTTAGGGTGCGACTGCTCAGATATTGTAATAACCGGGTTAGGAGCCGTCAAGCGCGTTTCAGCGGGCGGCCCAAGGCAAGGGCCGAACGGCACTAATCGGACGCGGAGTGAGCAGGGGGACGGTAGACAGCGCGTATCCGCGAGCCGATGCATGCCTTGCCGCCACTGACCCAGGCGCGGAGCCGGTCGAGATAGAGGTACACCACCGGCGTGGTGTAGAGCGTGAGCATCTGGCTGACCATCAAGCCGCCCACGATCGCGATGCCCAGCGGACGGCGAAGCTCCGCCCCGTTCCCGTTGCCGACGGCGATGGGCATGCCGCCGAACATGGCGGCCATGGTGGTCATCATGATGGGCCGGAAGCGCAGCAGGCAGGCCTGGTAGATCGAGTCCTCGGGGCTATTTCCTTCCCTGCGCTCGGCTTCAATCGCGAAGTCGATCATCAGAATGGCGTTCTTCTTCACGATGCCGATCAGCAGGATGATGCCGATCAGCGCGATGATGCTCAGCTCGGTGTGGAACAGCAGCAGCGCCAGCAACGCGCCGACGCCGGCCGAGGGAAGCGTGGACAGGATGGTGATGGGATGAATGTAGTTCTCGTAGAGAATGCCGAGCACGATGTACACGGTCACCAGCGCCGCGAGGATCAGGATAGGGCTCGCGTGGCAGAGCGAGGCCTGAAAGGCTTGCGCCGTTCCCTGGAAGCTGCGGATGAATCGTGGGCGGCAGAACGATCGTGCTCATGCGCGGCCTGAACCAGCGTTGACGGCGTCTCCCAGCGGCACGTTCGGCGCCAGGTTGAAAGAGAACGTCACGGCCGGGAATTGGCCCTGGTGGGCGACGGCCAGCGACGTGTGCGAAGGCTCGTAGTGCGTGAAGGCGCTGAGCGGAACAGCCTGGCCGGTGTTGGAACGGACGTAGAGATTCTTGCAGCGAGTCGGGGCTTTGCTGGAACTCGGGGGCGATCTCCATCACCACGTGGTACTGGTTGATGCCCTCATACATGACGGAGACCTGCCGCTGGCCAAACGCGCCGTAGAGCGCATTGTCGATGCGTCTGCGCCGAAATGCCCAAGCGGCTGGCGGTGTCGCGGTCGATCACCAAGCCCGCTTGCAGGCCCCGGTTTTGCAGATCACTGTTCACGTCGCGAAGCTGCGGGATGGACTGCAGCTTCTGCTGCACGATGGGCGCCCAGCGAAGAAGGTCCTGCAGGTTGTCTCCCTGCAGCGTGTATTGGAACTGCGCATTGCCCATGCGCCCGCCGATCTGCACGTCCTGCACGGGCTGCAGGAAGAGCGTCGCGCCAGGAACGCGAGCCAGCTTCGGCCGCAGCCGGTTGGCGACCTGGTACGCGCCAATCTTGCGCACGTTCAGGGGCTTCAGCGTGATGTTGAAGTTGGCGACATTGTCTCGCCGCCGATGAAGCCAGTCACGATGTCGACGGCCGGATCGGTGCGCACGATCGCGATATATTGGTTCAACTTATCGCGCATGGTCTGCAAACGACATGTCTTCCGGCGCCCGGGCATTACCATTGATTCGCCCGGTGTCTTGCTGCGGAAAAAAGCCCTTGGGAACCACGATGTAGAGATAGACGGCCAAGCCGACAGTGCCCTAGCAGGATGCCAAAGACCAGCGGCTGATGCCGCAACACCCACCGGAGGCTTCTGGCGTACCCATCCTGGAGCCACTGGAAGGCCGCGTCGCTGGCGCGATAGAGCCAGTTATGCTTAGCGCCGTGCTCCTCGGACTTCAGGAACCTGGCGCACATCGTAGGCGTGGTGGTCAGCGAGACGATCATGGAGATGCCGACCGCCACGCTCAGCGTGATGGCGAATTCCCGGAACATGCGGCCGACGATGCCTCCCATCAGGAGGATGGGAATGAACACCGCGATCAGCGAAAGTGCTCATGGAGAGCGACCGTGAACCCGATCTCGCGCGAACCGCGCAGGGCGGCCTCCAACGGAGTCATCCCCTGTTCCAGATAACGGGTGATGTTCTCGATGACCACGATCGCGTCGTCCACCACGAAGCCGGTCGAGATGGTCAGCGCCATCAGCGAGAGATTGTCGATCGTGTAGCCCGCCAGGTACATCACGCCAAAGGTGCCGATCAACGACAGGGGCACTGCCACGCTGGGGATCACGGTGGCCCAAGCGCTGCGAAGGAATGCGAACACCACCAGGATCACCAGGAGCACCGAGATCACCATGGTGATCTCCACATCGTTGACCGAGGCGCGGATCGTCGTGGTGCGATCCTGGGTCACTTGGATACGAATCGAGGGCGGAATCGAGGCCTGCAGCACCGGCAGCAGGGCGCGCACGCGGTCCACGGTCTCGATGATATTGGCCTGCGGCTGGCGGAATAGCTCAAGAATCACGGAGTGCTCGCCATTGACCGACCCAGCGTTGCGAATGTTCTCCTGGCTGTCCACAACCGTGGCCACGTCCGACAACCGCACCGGCGCCCCTTTGTTGTAAGCCACGATCAGCGGAGCGTAGTCCTTGGCGAGGAAAAGTTGATCGTTGTCATTGAGGACGTAGTTGTCAGACGCGTTCGTGAGCTGCCCTTTCGGCGAATGAGCGTTCGCCGTATTCAGAGCGTTGGCGCACCTGGTCAAGTCCCACGCCGAGCTTACTCAACTTCATAGGGTTGATTTCGGCGCGGACTGCCGGGCGCGAACTGCCCCCTAGGTTCACCTGCCCGATCCCGGCAATCTGCTGGATCTTCTGCGCCAGGATGGACTCGGCCACGTCGTAGAGCTGCGGCTGGGTAGCGGTATCGGAGATGAGAGCCAAGTACCAGAATCTCCGACTCGGCCGGATTCACCTTGCGCCAATTCGGGATTCGTGGGAAGGTTCGCGGGCAATTGGCCGCGCGCTGCATTGATCGCCGCCTGAACGTCTCGCCCAGCGGCGTCAACATTACGATCCAGATCGAATTGCATGACGATATTCGTGTTGCCGAGCTGGCTGATCGAGGTCATCTGATTGATGCCGGCGATGCGGCCAAACATGCGCTCGAGCGGAGTGGCCACGGAGGAAGCCATCGTTTCCGGACTGGCGCCCGGAAGATTGGTAAACACCATGATGACCGGATACTCGACTTCGGGCAGAGGAGCGACCGGGATGTGCGGGAACGCGACGGCGCCGGCCAGCAACAACGCGACCGTCAGCAACGACGTCGCGATGGGGCGCTCAATGAACGGGGCGGATATATTCACGGGTTAATCCCCGGTTTGATGGGCCGGAACTGGAGAGCCTACCGGCGATCGCCTCAGCCGGCTGGCCAGTTTATCGAACCAAATGTAGACCACTGGTGTGGTGTACAGCGTCAGCAACTGGCTGAGCAGCAGACCGCCGACAATGGTGATGCCGAGAGGATGACGCAACTCGGAGCCGGTGCCTCGACCCATGGCCAGGGGCAAGCCGCCGAACAACGCAGCCATGGTGGTCATCATGATCGGCCGGAAGCGCAGCAAGCAGGCTTGATAAATGGCCTTTTCCGGCGGCAGATGCCCGCTCCGCTCGGCTTCGAGCGCGAAATCAATCATCATGATGGCGTTCTTTTTCACGATGCCGATCAGCAAAATAATTCCAATCAGCGCGATGACCCCAAGATCCAAATGGAACAACTGCAGCGCCAGGATGGCGCCCACGCCGGCCGAGGGAAGCGTCGAAAGAATCGTGAGAGGGTGGATGTAGCTCTCGTACAACACACCCAAGACGATGTACACGGTTACGACCGCCGCCAGCAGAAGCCAAGATTCGTTCGCCAGCGAATTTTGGAATGCCGCGGCCGTGCCCTGAAAGCTGGCCTGAATACTCGCCGGCATGCCAATCGCCTGCTTGGCATCGTTGATCGCTTTGACGGCGTCGCCGAGCGAAGCGCCCGGCGCCAAATTGAACGATAGCGTGGTTTCGGGGAACTGGCCTTGGTGATTGAGCGTCAGGGAAGCCGTCCCGGGATCGAGGTGCGTGAAGGCGCTGAGCGGCACCAACTGCCCGGTTGTCGATTTCACATAGAGACTCTTCAGCGAGTCAGGGTTTTGCCGGAACTCCGGCGCGACTTCGAGAACCACATGGTACTGGTTGAGCTGGGTGAACATGATCGACACCAGCCGCTGCCCAAAGGCATCGTAGAGAGTGTTGTCGATGGCCGAAGCTGTCAAGCCCAGACGCGAAGCCGTATCGCGGTCGACGACAAGGTTTTCCTCGAGCGCGTGGTCCTGTTGGTCGGTGGCGACGTCGCGCAACTGCGGCACGGCTTGCAACTTGAGCGACGAAACGCGGCACCCAGGTGGCCAGGTCGTTCGCGTTGGCTGCTTCCAGGCTGTACTGAAATTGCGTGCGGCTGATGCGATCTTCCACGCTCAGGTCCTGCACGGCCTGCATGTACAGCGTGATTCCCTCAACGCTTTGCAGACTGTCGGAGAGCCGCCGGATGATGTCGGTGGCGGTCGCGGATCGCTCCTCGCGCGGCTTCAAATTGATCTGAATGCGGCCGGCTGTTCGGCGTCATGTTGGTCCCATCCACGCCGATAAACGAGGACAGACTCACCACGTCAGGATCCTGCAGGATCACCCGCGCCAAGGCGCGCTGCCTGTCAGCCATGCCCTGAAACGACGTCGATTCCGGCGCCTGGGAGATTCCCAGAATGACGCCGGTATCCTGGACGGGGAAGAAGCCCTTGGGCACGACCATATACATGTACAGGGTGAGAACAAGGGTCGCCAGAGTGACAAACAGGGTGATCGTCTGATGCCGCAGAACAAACTGCAGCGAACCATCGTAGCGGTCCACGACCCACTGGTACCAGCGTTCCGAGGCGCGATAGAGAGCGCCTTGCTGGTCGTGGCTCTTGAAGCGCAGCAGCTTCGAACACATCATCGGCGTCAGCGTGAGGGAAACCAGCGCCGAAACCAGGATGGTTACGCTGAGCGTGACTGCAAATTCGCGAAACAAACGGCCTACCACATCGCCCATGAAAAGCAACGGAATCAAGACGGCGATCAGGGAGACCGTCAGCGAAACGATGGTGAAACCGATCTGTCCCGACCCTTTGAGCGCCGCGTCCAGCGGAGTGTCGCCCGCCTCCAGGTAGCGGTCGATGTTCTCAATCATCACGATGGCGTCGTCCACGACGAAACCAGTTGAAATCGTCAGCGCCATCAAGGAAAGATTGTCGAGCGAGTACCCCAACAGATACATCATGCCAAAGGTGCCCACCAGGGACAGTGGCACGGCCACGCTGGGGATGATCGTGGCCGACAGATTGCGCAGAAACAGGAACATGACCATGACGACCAGACCGACGGTCAGCATCAGCTCAAACTGGACGTCCGCCACCGACGCGCGAATGGTGACGGTGCGATCGGTCAATACGGAAACGTTCACGGCGGGCGGCAACGAGGCGCTCAGTTGCGGCAAAAGCAACTTGATGCGGTCAACGACGTTGATGATGTTCGCGCCCGGCTGCCGCTGGATGTTCACGATCACGGCGGGGGTGTCGTTAAACCAGGCGGCTTGGTTGGAGTTCTCGACGCTATCGATGACTGTGGCGATGTCTTGCACGCGAACCGGCGCGCCATTCTTATAGCCAACGATGACCGGGTTGTACTGGGAACTGTCGAAGATCTGGTCGTTCGCCCCGATGGTGAAGGCCTGCCGCGGGCCGTCGATGCTTCCCTTGGCCTGATCCACATTCGCCGCTGCCAGCGCCGCGCGCACGTCTTCCAGACTTAAACCGAAAGAAGCCAGGGCCGTCGGATTGGCCTGCACGCGCACTGCGGGCTTTTCGCCGCCGCTGATCGTCACCAGGCCGACGCCCGGAAGTTGCGAAATCTTGGGGGCAAACGTGGTATCCGCAAGGTCCTCGACCTTGCGCAGCGGTATGGCGTTGGAACTGAGCGCCAGTGTCAAGATCGGCGCGTCCGCGGGATTCACCTTGCTGTAGATCGGCGGGTTCGGCAAATCAGGCGGCAGGAAGGTGCCACCGGCGTTGATTGCTGCCTGTACTTGCTGCTCGGCAACGTCGATATTTTGATTGAGGTCAAACTGCAGAATGATCAACGACGCACCAAACGTGCTCGTCGAGGTCATTTGATTGAGCCCCGGCACCTGACCGAACTGGCGTTCGAGCGGCGCGGTCACCGAGGAGACGATGACGTTGGGGCCCGCGCCCGGATAGAACGTGAGCACCTGAATGGTGGGGTAGTCAACCTGAGGAAGAGCCGATACAGGCAGCTGCCGATAAGCGACCAAACCGGCGAGCATGATTCCCGCCATCAAGAGGGTGGTGGCGACCGGTCGGAGAATGAATATTCGTGACGGGCTTACACTCACGTTTTCGGTACCCCCGGCTGTTCACCGGAGTCCTCGCGCGAGTCCTGCCGGTCACGTTGTTTGCCGCTGTTCGGGCCGCCCGTGCGTCCGTTGCCACCGGCTCCGAACCCCGCCGCGCCCTGCTGGCCTTGCGGCCGTCCGCCAGGTTCCGCTTGGCCGCCATTTGCACCTGACGGCCTTCCGGCACCAGCTTGAGCGCCGCCGTTTGCTCCTCCCGCGGGAGCCGGGCGCGCGTCGGTATGCGCGTCCACGGTTACGCCGGCTTGCAGCCGATCTTGCCCGTCCGTCACCACTTGCTCTCCAGCGCTGAGTCCGGCGGAGATCGAGGCGATATTTCCTTCGGTCACTGCCACAGTTACCGGACGAACCTCAACGGTCTTGTCCTGCTTCACCACGTACACAAACGTCCCTTGGGAACCGTTCTGAATGGCCGCGGAGGGAATGACAATCGCGTCTTTCTGGGTGTCCAGCAGCAATCGAGCGTTGACGAATTGGTTGGGCCACAGAGCGCGGTCCCGATTGTCGAAGACCGCCTTCAGGCGAACGGTCCCAGTAGTCTGGTCGATCTCATTGTCGATAGTCTGCAGCATTCCAGTGGCAAGTTGGGAGCTCAAATCGCGCGTCATGGCCTTCACGGGCAGTTCCCCTTGCCGCATGTGGCTGACGACGGTAGGAAGGTTGTCCTCGGGGATAGTGAACACCACGGCGATAGGCTCCATCTGCGTGATGACCAGCAACCCGTTCGTATCAGCCGCGTGCACGATGTTTCCCGGATCCACCAGACGCAGCCCGACCCGCCCGTCGATCGGTGAGGTGATCCGCGAGTACACCAGATTCAGTTTGGCGCTATCGATCTGAGCCTGATCCGCCTGGACGGAACCTTCGAGTTGGCCAGCGAGCGCCCTTTGCGTGTCGTACTGCTGCTGCGGGATGACTCCCTGCTTGACGAGTTGGCTATAGCGGTCGGCATTCAGTTTTGCGTCCGCCAGCTGCGCCTGGTCTTTCGCGAGGTTGGCCTCCGCCTGCGCCAACGCCACTTGATATGGCCGGGGATCGATGATCGCGAGGAGATCGCCCTTCTTGACGTCTTGGCCTTCCTTGAAGTCCACTTCCATGATCTCGCCGTCCACGCGGCTCTTTAGCGTAACCGTGTAGAAGGCCTGCACGGAGCCAAGCCCGTCGAGATAGAGAGGCAAGTTCTGGCGTGTCACTGCGGCCGCCACCACTGGAACGGTCCCGCCGCCCTGGTTCCTTCCTGCCCGGCCTCCCCTCGGAGCGCCCGCTCCAGCGACGGTTTGTCCCTGCGTGCTGTGCCAGGCGTAGTAACCGCCGGCGCCCACAACGATCAGCACGAGCAGCCATATCCAGCCCGAGGAACTTTTCTTCGCGGCGGCATTCTGATGCTCCGCTGCGGCAACTTGTTCGTGAACCTGCGTTAGTTTTTCCTGCATGGTCCTCTCGAAGTAAGAGAATGATTTGCGTTACTAAGAAAATCGAATGCCCCAGGGACGCGACCTGCTCCTACGTTCCGGGCGAGTTGTCCACGGCATATATGCGCCTGGCACCGCTGGGCCTCGTCTCCACCACAACTCCGACGCACTCCGCCAGCCAATTCCCCAATGCCTCGGTCTGCCCAGGCCACTTGGTCAACCGCATGGAAGGTGGCACTACCTTAGACGAAGCGAATCGGAAATGCGTTACGTACGATGTCGGCGCCCACTCTCCTCCGTACCTGGGCGTAAGCATGGCGCACTCTCGGTCCCGAAGCAACTACAAATCAAAAGCCAGAGCCAGCCGCGGGACGCCGCCCCGTCACTTTGCCGTGATTCTTGTCACATAAAATTATATTATATCAATCAGAGTAACTATAAATTGGACTATCCGCCCCCTTTGCCTTAGTATGGCCCGAGTGTCCTTGTTTGCTGATCCGACGAACTAAGCAACTGGGACCGGTCATTGGGGGATGACGCGTATGGCAGACCAACGGCCCGATACAAAACCGGGCATGAAACCGGATATGCAGGCGGAGCGCAAGATTCTCACGGGCGCTGACATTATTTGGAAGACCCTAGAAGCCCTGGACGTCTCCTGCGTATTCGGCTATCCCGGCGGCGCCATCCTGCCAACCTATGACGCGCTGACCCGTTCGCGCGTCCACCACGTTCTGGTCCGCCACGAACAGGGCGCCACGCACATGGCCGATGGCTACGCTCGCGCCAGCGGAAGAGTGGGAGTGGCCATGGCCACATCCGGCCCGGGCGCCACCAACATGGTCACGGGGATCGCCACGGCGATGATGGATTCTTCCCCGATCGTTTGCATCACCGGCCAAGTCGGCAGCACCATGATTGGGACCGACGCTTTCCAGGAAAGCGACATCACCGGCATCACGCTCCCGATCACCAAGCACAATTACCTGATCACGCGCCCCGAGGAAATTGCTCCCGCGCCTGCGCGAGGCCTTTCAGATCGCGGCCTCCGACCGGCCGGGCCCGGTGCTCCTGGACATCACCAAGGACGCCCAGCAGGCTTCTTGTGTTTTCGATTGGGAGGCCGCGGCTCCCAAGCCTCATCGCCACGAACCGGTTTTCTTCCCGGGTCAGAAGGAAATCGACGCCGCGCTGGCTCTGATCAATCAAGCTCAGCGGCCTGTCATTCTGGCCGGCCACGGCATCATTCTTTCCGGCGCGGAGCGCGAAGTTTACGCGCTGGCCGAAAAGGCCGGGATTCCCGTGGCGCTCACGCTTCTTGGCCTGGGATCGTTCCCGGCCTCTCATCCGCTGAACCTGGGCATGATGGGCATGCACGGCGAAGCCTGGGTCAATCAAGCCATCCAGGAAGCCGATTTGCTCATCGCCCTGGGTATGCGATTCGACGACCGGGTCACGGGCAAGCTCAGCACCTACGCGCCCAAGGCCAAGAAGATCCACATCGAGATCGACCGCGCCGAGATCAATAAGAACGTGCGCGTGGACATCGCCTTGATCGGCGATCTTCGCGAGGTGCTCGAGCAGTTGCTCCCCGGCGTTCGGCCTCCGTCGAATTCCGACTGGCTCGCGCAAATCACAGCCTCGAAGAAAGACTCGGCCGTCCGCGACATCCAGAATCTCCCGGACAATGGTCATCTGTACGCCGCGCACGTCATCAACGCGCTGTGGCGCGAGACCAAGGGCGAGGCCATCGTGGTGACCGACGTCGGCCAGCACCAAATGTGGGAGGCGCAGTATTACCACCATGAACGCTCGCGCTCGCTGATCACCTCCGGCGGCCTCGGAACGATGGGCTTCGCGCTGCCCGCCGCCATCGGCGCGAAATTCGCCCGGCCCGACGCCGAAGTCTGGGTGATCGCCGGCGATGGCGGCTTCCAGATGACCATGGCGGAGCTGGCCACGATCGTCCAGGAAAAGCTGAACGTCAAAATCGCCATCATTAATAATGGTTACCTGGGCATGGTGCGGCAGTGGCAGGAGTTCTTCTACGAAGGGCGTTACGCCTCCACGCCTCTGCTGAGCCCGGACTTCGCCAAGCTCGCCGAGGCTTACGGCATCCCGGCCCTGACCGTCACGCAGCGGGCCCAGGTGAATCCCGCTCTGCAAACTTCGCGATTCCACCAGGGGCCTGCGCTGATCGACTTCCGCGTCGAGCAGGAGGATTCCGTCTTCCCCATGGTGCCGGCCGGTGCGGACTTGCACGCCATGATTCGGCGCCCGACTCCGCTCGTCGAAAGAGCCTCCGATGAGTGAACGCACGCGGCTGCATACCTTCGTCGTCTATGTCGAGAACAAGCCGGGCGTGCTGAACCGCGTGGCCTCGCTGTTTCGCCGCCGCGCCTATAACATTGAGTCGCTCACCGTCGGCCACACCGAGCGGCCGGGCGTATCGCGCATGACCATTGTTTCAGCGATTGGCGAAGGCGGCGCGCATCGCGTCGAGGCTAATATCTACAAGCTGGTGAACGTGCTGTCGGTCGAGGACGTGACGGCTGCCTCGACCGTCGCGCGCAGCCTGGCGCTCATCAAGGTGGAGGCCAGCGAGGAGTCGCGCCACCGCTTGATGCAAATCGTGCGCGTCTTCCGCGCGCGCGTGGTGGATTTGGCCCCCCAGTCGCTCATCATCGAAATCACCGGGGGAGAAGATAAGGTCAATGCCCTGCTCGAAGTGCTCCGGCCATTCGGCATCATCGAAATGGTGCGGACAGGCCAAGTCGTAATGACCCGCGAGCCTGCGGACAGACGCACCGCAGGAAGCAGATCGCCCGAAGCCCGCCCCGCAAACGGTTGAGGCGTCGCACTCGGTCTAGTGATACGATTCTCGAACAAAATCCAAGGAGCATTCTCAAGGAGCCAACTATGGCCATCATTCATCATGACGACGCTGCGGACCTCTCTTTAATCCAGGCGAAAAAGATCGCGATTATCGGATACGGCTCGCAAGGACACGCGCACGCCCTGAATCTTCGCGACAGCGGCTGCACGGTTTGCATCGGACTGCACCCGGGCAGCAAGTCGAAGCGAGAAAGCGGTCGCCGCCGGACTCACGGTGCGCTCGAACAACGAAGCCGCGGACTGGGCCGACGTCATCATGATCCTGGCGCCGGACACCACGCAGGCGGCAATCTACGAGCAGGACATCGCCCCGGATCTCGCCGCCGGCAAGATGCTCATGTTCGCGCACGGATTCAACATCCGCTACGGCACCATTCATCCGCCGAAAGACATCGACGTCACCATGATCGCGCCCAAAGCGCCGGGGCACCGCGTCCGCGAAGTCTTCGTCGAGGGCGGCGGCACGCCCTGTTTGATCGCTGTCCACCAGGACGCCACCGGCAAAGCCAAGCAGCTCGCTCTTTCCTACGGCCGCGCCATTGGCGGCGGGCGCGCCGGCGTCATGGAGACGACCTTCACGGAAGAAACCGAGACCGATCTTTTCGGCGAGCAGGCCGTGCTCTGCGGCGGCGTCAGCGCCCTGATGAAGGCCGGCTTTGACACCCTGGTCGAGGCGGGATATCAGCCCGAGGCCGCCTACTTCGAGTGCATCCATGAAATGAAGCTCATCGTCGACCTGATCTACCAGGGCGGCCTCAACTACATGCGCTATTCGATCAGCGACACCGCCGAATGGGGCGACTACACCGCCGGCCCGCAGGTCATCGGCGCCGAATCCAAGCGCGCCATGAAGAACCTCCTGACCAATATCCAAAATGGCGAATTCGCCAAGCGGTGGATCGCCGAAAACAAGAATGGCCGGCCGGAGTTCAACGAAATGCGCCGCAAGGAACAGCACCTGCTCGTCGAGCAGATCGGCGCCCGTTTGCGCGCGATGATGCCGTTCCTGAACCCGGTCACGGTGAAAACCGAGCCCGAGTCGGCCGCCACCGCAAAGTCGTGAGCAACAACACCAGAAGCAGGCTCATCACCCAGGGCGTCGAGCGCACCCCGAACCGCGCCATGCTGCGCGCGGTCGGATTCGGCGACGGCGATTTCGACAAGCCCATCATCGGCGTCGCCAACGGCTACAGCACCATCACGCCCTGCAACGCCGGCCTGAACGATCTGGCCGCGCGCGTCACTGAATCGCTGCGCGATGCCCAGGCCATGCCGCAGATGTTCGGCACCATCACCGTCAGCGACGGCATCTCCATGGGCACCGAGGGCATGAAGTATTCGCTGGTGTCGCGCGAAGTCATCGCCGACTCCATCGAAACCGTGTGCGGCGCGGCGCGCGTGGATGGCCTGCTGGCCATCGGCGGCTGCGACAAGAACATGCCCGGCGCGATGATGGCCATCGCGCGGCTGAATATTCCCTCGCATCTTCGTCTACGGCGGCACCATCAAGCCCGGCCACTACGACGGCAAAAATCTGACCATCGTCAGCGCCTTCGAGGCCGTCGGACGAATACAGCGCGGGACGAATCGACCAGGCGGAACTGCTCGAAGTCGAGCGGCACTCCTGCCCCGGCGTCGGCTCCTGCGGCGGGATGTTCACCGCGAACACCATGTCCTCCGCCATCGAGGCGATGGGCATGAGCTTGCCCTACTCCTCCACCATGGCCGCCGAAGACGCGGAGAAAATGCAGAGCGCCGCGCGAATCCGCTCGCGTGCTGGCGAACGCCGTCGCCAAGCAACTACTGCCGCGCCAGATCATGACGCGCAAGGCCTTCGAGAACGCCATCGCCGTGGTCAATGGCCATCGGCGGCTCGACCAACGCCGTGCTGCACCTGATGGCCATCGCGCACGCCGCCAACGTTCCGCTCTCGCTCGACGATTTCGAGACCATTCGGCCCAAGCGTTCCGGTGCTCTGCGACATGAAGCCCTCCGGCGAATACGTCGCCACGGAATTGCACGCCGCCGGCGGCATTCCGCAAGTCATGAAGATTCTGCTCGCGCACGGCGTGCTGCACGGCGACGCCCTCACGATCACCGGCCAGACGGTCGCGGAAACCCTCGCCAGTATTCCTGCCGAACCGCGCAAGGATCAGAACGTGATTCATCCGTGGAGCAATCCCGTCGCTCCGCAGGGCCACCTGGTCATCCTGCGCGGCAATCTCGCCACCGAAGGCGCCGTTGCCAAAATTTCCAAGAGAATGAAGATCACCGGCCCGGCGCGCGTCTTCGATTCCGAGGAAACTTGCCTGGCCGCCATCCTCTCGAACCAGATTCGCCCCGGCGACGTCATCGTGATTCGCTACGAAGGCCCCAAGGGCGGTCCCGGCATGCGCGAAATGCTCTCGCCGACTTCCGCGATCATCGGCGCAGGCCTGGGCGAGTCGGTCGGCCTCATCACCGACGGCCGCTTTTCGGGCGCCACGCACGGCCTCGTGGTCGGCCACGTCGCGCCGGAAGCTGCCGTCGGCGGCGCGATCGGCCTCGTGCAGGAAGGCGATTCCATCACGATCGACGCCGAATCCCACAACCTCGAACTCCACGTCTCCCCCGAGGAACTCGAGCGCCGACACGCCGCATGGAAAGCGCCCGAGCCTCGCTACAAATCCGGCGTGCTGGCCAAATATCGCCGCCTGGTCTCCAGCAGCAGCATCGGCGCCGTCACGGACTTGCTTTAGTTCCGCGCTGGCCTGAAAATATCGCGCAGTAATGCTCCGTCTCCTCACAAAGTAGGTGTTTATAGGTTGTTTATGGAGGGACCCGTGCGCGGTAAACAGGTTTGCGTTCATTTTTCTCTTTGGCTTGCTTTCGTTCGCCATTCCGCAGCGCCTTGACGCGGTAGTTGCGCCTAATGTCGGTGCGCGAGGTTCAGTCACCCAGCCTTCGCCCTCGGTGGACAAGCGCATCGCAGCGCTCGAACAGAAAGTAGCCGACGCGCAATCCTCGGGTGATAACGCCTGGATGCTGATGAGCGCCGCGCTCGTCTTGCTGATGACTGGTCCCGGTCTGGCCCTCTTCTACGGCGGATTGGTGCGCCAAAAGAATGTCCTCGGCACCATGATGCAGAGTTTTGCTCTGATGGCCTTCGTCACGGTTCTTTGGGGGCTGTTTGGTTACAGCTTATGCTTCGCCCCCGGGAATCAATTTATTGGCGGCCTGGACTACGTTTTCCTGCGCAACGTCGGCGCCGCTCCGAACGCCGTCTATGCCGCCACAATCCCGCACCAAACCTTCATGATTTTTCAGCTCATGTTCGCCATCATCACGCCAGGCCTGATCGCTGGCGCGTTTGCCGAGCGCATGAAATTCAGCGCCATGGTCACCTTCACGTGTCTTTGGTTTGTTTTCGTTTACGCTCCCATGGCCCATATGGTTTGGGGACAAGGAGGGTTGCTCAATGCCTCGCTGGGAGGCAGGTTCCCCACTCTCGATTTTGCCGGCGGCACGGTGGTGCACATCACTTCGGGAGTTTCCGCGCTGGTTTGCGCGATCTATCTCGGCAAACGCCTAGGGTATCCGGGACAATCCATGCTGCCCCACAGCGTGGTGTTGAGTTTCATTGGCGCCTGCCTGCTCTGGGTGGGTTGGTTTGGCTTCAATGCGGGAAGCGCATTGAGTGCGGGTCACCTGGCCACCAGCGCTTTCGTTGCCACGCACTTCGCGGCGGCCGCAGCCGCGGTCAGTTGGGCCGCGGCTGAATGGCTGCGCAACGGCAAGCCCAGCGCACTGGGCGCGATTTCGGGCGCGGTGGCTGGGTTGGTAGCGATCACGCCCGCGTCAGGCTTTGTCACTCCCATGGCCGCTCTGGTCATAGGATTCCTGGCGGGGCTGGTCTGCTACCTGATGGTGACCGTCGTGAAGGCCCGATTCAGCTACGACGATTCATTGGACGCATTCGGCGTTCACGGGGCCGGAGGCACGATGGGTGCTCTTCTGACGGGTGTCTTCGCGCTGTCGGCGGTGAACCCCATCTTTCACGACGGCCGGGGGCACGTCCTGGCCTCGGGCCTGCTGGAGGGAAATGCTCATCAAGTCGTGAACCAGTCGGTCGGAGTTTTGATCGCCTGGACCATAGCCATTGTGGGAACCACCGTTCTCCTGAAGGTGACGGATGTGTTGGTTGGGCTACGCGTATCGGAGGAAGAAGAAGTCCAAGGGCTGGACCTGTCGCAGCACGGGGAAGTAGGATACGATTTCGAGTCTTGAGCCCTGCCGGGTTCGGTTCAAAGCCATCCAACACAATCGAGGAAAATTCCGCTATGACCAGAATTGAAGCGATTATTCAGCCCTCTCGGTTTGAATCGGTGAAGGAAGCTCTGCAGGAGATGGGCGTCGAAGCCATGACCGTCAGCGAAGTCCGCGGCCACGGCCGGCAAAAAGGTCATACCGAGACCTACCGGGGCCGCGAGTATGAAGTCGATCTCCTGCCCAAAATCAAAATCGAAATGGTTCTGCCCTACAATCTCGTCGACGGCGCCATCCAAACGATTCTCAGGACCGCGAAAACAGGCAAGATCGGCGATGGAAAGATCTTTGTGTCCAAAGTAGAGGAAGCCATTCGCATCCGCGACGAGGAACGCGGAGAATCCGCGCTCTAGCGAATCATCTCCCGCACCGCGGCGCCGCGCGACGACGAACGTCCCGCCAGTATCGCCTCCAAAACCTTTCGCGTTCCCTAAATTAGAACGTGACTCCGCACTCAGCCCGCCGGTTGCGTTCTTAACCCGTCACCCACTGACACTCCCCCGCCGGTTCGATCCTTGCCTTCTGCTAAAATATGCAAAATATGCCCGCCTCTCCCAGCGTCTCTTTTTTGCGCGACTCTTATGCGGCGGAATCTGCCAGGATCCAGCGCGAGTTCGAGGCCACCTCGGACGGCCGCAAGGCCACCCAGGATCGCTCGGCTCTGGTCGATGAGATTATCCTGCAATTGAGCCGCGAATTTCTGTCGACGGGTTCGGAGAATCCCTCGGGTCCTATGATCGTCGACAAGTTGTGCCTGGTCGCCCTGGGAGGATACGGACGGCGCGAACTGTTTCCGTTTTCGGATATCGACCTATTGTACCTGGCGGAGGATTCAGCGACCGAAAACAAATTCCGTGAGGCGATGCGGGCCATCTCACAAAGCCTGTGGGACATTCGGCTGCGCCTCAGCCCCGCGAATCGCGTGCTCGCCGAATGCGAAAGGTTTCATCGCAACAATCCCGAGTTCAGTGTCTCTCTGCTCGACCATCGCTTTCTGACCGGCGACGCGCGCCTTTTCGCCAAGCTTCGGCAAACCTCTTTTCCGCGTCTGGTCGCCGGTGTTCGCAACGAATTGCTCCGCGACATATCCGAATTGACCCGCCAGAGACACGCCAAAGAGGGCAATACCATCTTCCATCTCGAGCCCAACGTTAAGAACTCGCCCGGCGGCCTGCGCGACTATCACGTAGCCGCCTGGACGGCGCTGCTCTCGCGTTGGCGGCCCCACAAAACCTGGAACTCGCCCGAAAGCCTCTGGCCGCCCAACATTCGTGAAGAGATGAGTAACGCCTTCGATTTCCTGGCCGCCGCGCGCTGCTTCCTGCACTACTCTCAGGGGCGGGACGACAATGCGCTCTCTTACGAACTGCAGGCCCAGGCGGCCTCCCTCGGCATTGGCGTCGAGGCCGGGCGCGCGATCGAGCCTGCCGAGTGGATGCGTATCTATTTCCGGCACGCGCGCACGGTGTACGGCTTTTCCACGCAGATTCTCGACGAAGCCCTGCCCACGCCGACCTCGCTCCGCTCCCGCTTCAAGGGATGGCGAGCGCGCGTCTCGCCGGAATTTGCCGTCGTGCATGACCGCGTCGTTTTACGACGGCAGGGGGCGTTCAAGACCCCGGATCAACTGCTCCGTCTTTTTGAGTTCATGGCCCGGGAGGGCGTCAAGCTCGGCCGGGAGGCCGAGGAGCAAGTGCGCGGTATTCTTCCGGCGCTGGCGGATTCGGTCGCCCACTTTCCGGGACTCTGGGAGCATTTTCGCGAAATTCTGCGCGGGCCGCACGCCGCGGAAGCGCTGCGGGCCATGCACAGTTCGGGGCTTCTGGTCCGGATCTTTCCCGAGTTCGCGGCCATCGATTCGCTGGTGATGCGTGATTTTTACCACCATTACACCGTGGACGCCCACTCGTTCATGGCCATCGAAAATATCCACCGGTTGCGTCAGGCCAAGCACGGCTGGGAGCGGCCGTTCGCCGAGATCTTCTCCGAGCTTGAGCAGCCCGAACTGTTGTTCCTCGCTCTTCTGTTCCATGACGTTGGCAAAGGCATGCTCTGTGAAAACCACGTCGTCGGAAGCCTGGACGCGGTGGAGCAAGTCTTCGCTCGCCTGGAGCTGCCTCCCAAGGACGCCGATACCGTTCGATTCCTCATCCGCGACCATCTCGAAATGTCGGCCAATCTGCTGCGTCGCGACATCTCTGATCCGCGCACCATCCGCGCCTTCGCCGAAAAAGTGGGCACGCCCGAACACCTGAAACTGCTTTGTCTGTTTACGTATGCCGATATCCGCGCCGTTAATCCCGAAGCGCTCACGCCCTGGAAAGCGGAATCGCTCTGGCAGCTCTACGTCTCCACGGCCAATTACATGAGCCGCAGCCTCGATGAAGAGCGCATTCATGTAAAGGCCGCACAGGCGCAAGACCAGCAATTCGTCGAAAGAATCGTCCCCCAGGTTCCCGGCGCCGACCCGCTGGAATTGAGCGCGTTTCTCGAAGGATTGCCCCGCAGATACCTGCTCGCCCACACGCCCGACGAAGTGGCCACCCATTTTCGCATGTCGCGCGAACTGGCCAGTTCCTCCGTCCAGACGCGCCTGCAAAAGCGCGGGCATCTCTACGAACTCACGCTCCTGGCCACCGACCGCCCATTCCTGTTCGCCGGAATCAGCGGCACGCTCGCCGCCTGGGGCATGAGTATTTGGAGGGCGGAAGCCTTCGCCAACGCCGCCGGAATCGTCGTGGACGTGTTTTATTTTTCTGACCCTCACAGCACTCTGGAACTCAATCCGTCGGAGCCCGAACGCCTGCAAGCCAACATCGCCGATGTCCTGTCCAGTGCCGCCCCCCTGGACACCCTGATGCGCGGCAGGACCGGCACCCACTCCCTGCGCCCCCCCAAAGTCAGCGTGCCCACGCAGATTCGCTTCGACGACGCCAGTTCCTCGCAGTCCACGCTGATGGAAATCATCACACAGGACCGGCCCGGGCTGCTTTTTCGCCTGAGCTCTGCGATGGCACACAATGGCTGCAATATCGAAGTCGCGCTGATCGACACGGAAGGGCAAAGGGCCGTCGATGCTTTCTATCTCACCGCCGGCGATGCCAAGCTCAGTCCCGATCAGCAGGAGAAGCTGCGTGAGACGCTTCTCTCCGAGAGTTGATCGCAAATAATTCGCGGCTGATCGCCGCCTGACCACGCTCCGCCCGCGGCAACCTGCGCCCAATCCAACACATCCTGTAAAGTAGTGGCTGTAACAATGAGCAACACCCCAAACACGCGCGCAGCCGAGATTTCCCGCGGCATGTCCGTGAAACGCCGCAACGCCATCACAGCCATCTCGACCGGCGGCCTGCTGGCGTTTCTGGCCGTCCGCGCGCGCGGATCAGAAATGTCCGGTTGGGACTTCGCCTGCGGCCTGCTGGTGGGCCTGCTCTACGCCAACCTCTACGAGTACATCCTTCACCGCTTCTTCTTGCACTGGGGCAACGGATTCCTGGTCCAGCGGCATGCGCTGCATCACAACTCCACCGGCACCGCCGAGGAGCCGCGGTACGTCAACTTCGCCACTTCTCCGCTGGTCGTCGTGGCGTTGTTCGTCGGCAATGCCATACCGTTTCTCCTCCTCGACCATTTCCTGCGCACCAGCCTGGCCCCGGGCGCGCTCCTCGCCTTTACCGTTTATTATCTGCTGTATGAAGAAGTCCACTGGCGATTCCATATGGGCGGCTGGCTTCCGCCCTGGGTGCAACGCGCGCGCCATCATCACTTGCTCCATCATGGAGACTTCGAGGGCCGCTACAACGTTTTCCTGCCGATTTGCGACTGGATTTTCCACCGCCGCGACTGGAAGCGCGGCGCGATGATTCCCCACTAAGCGAATTCCCGCTGAAGACTGAAGAAAGGGTACGGACGGCTTCAACCGAGCACGCGCCGAAAGAACGATTTCTTCTTCTCCTCGGCGCGCACAGGAAGCACGCGCAGCCACTCTTCGACTTGCTCCGGCGAAACGGCCGAAGCCATCCGCCGCCAGTACCCCACCTCGCGCAGCGCCGTCCAACGTTCCAGGCAATACAAACAGCCCGAGACGTGCTTCTCAATCGGCTCCTTGTCGTACCAGCTCACCTGCCCGTCATGGACGCGAAGAATTTGGTGCAACTCCGGGCATTTTTCTTTTTTCGCCGCGCGCGCCTGCCGCAAAATGGCCAGCCACTCCCTCGGCCACAGGCAGCGGTCCTTCTGCGCATTCAGAGCCGCGGCGAAATCAGGTGATAATCGCGCAAACGACTTCTCCGCCACGCGCGGCGCCACGCGCAGCATTTTCTCGATGCTGCCGTCGCTGTACCCCGCCAGCTTGAAAAAAAGCATCTCCTGATGGAGCAGCGGCAGCCCCTCGATCAGCGCCACCAGCCTTTCCGGATTGAGCATGTCCTTACTCGCGGCGCCGTGTGCTGTTGCATCGCCGTCTGGCGTAGCGGCACTGACCTCGCTTGCGCCGCCCCTGGCGTCCTCCTCGGTAGCCATTTCGAGTAGCAGCGCTCGCACGTCCGCCAGGAACTCCCGCTCGCTCTGCCGCGCCGTGCCGCGAAAGCGCTCGAAATTGTTCTCCGCCAGCGAACGCAGCATTTTCTCGAACGCTGCGTCCGCCGCGGGCCCCTCCGGCGCATACATCCCGAGTAGATACAGCCACAGCGGACCGTACAGCGTCAGAAAGGCCCGCCAAGCCTCGGCGTTGGCCTGCTCGCATCGCTCGCGGACATGGTGAAAAGTCAAAAGACCCGGCTTGTTGTCGGCCATAGAGTTGTGATTCAGTGTACGAACGCGGATGACTCTCCCGCGGCATATTCTATCCCGCGTCTGGAAACCTCGCCACGACTCGCCACACCTAGCCCTGGAAAAATGATGGCGATGATGCAAAATACGGATTGGACAGAGCCGCCCGTATTAGTTCAGTCTGGTGTTAGTTCACTTTGGGGCGTGCAGCGATGGCTACGCGCCGCCCACGGGCGCGGGCTGTAGCCTGCCCAACAGATGGACCTGTCCCCTTGACGATGAGCAGATGGCCCAACGCCGATCACTGGTCGGACGATGACCCCGACCTGGATTTTCTGCACGAGATGGCTTCCCGCCTCTCGCACGCACCGCCGTTGGCCGATGTTTTGAAACACCTGGTGGGATTTTCAACCAGCGTCGTGAAGTGTGATTCCTGCTTTGTGTATGTGCTGGAAGGCGAAGACCTCGTTCTACGCGCGTCCAAGAATCCTCATCCCGAGATCGTCGACCGCCTGACGCTCAAGGTCGGCCAGGGCATTACCGGCTGGGTCGCCGAACATCGGGAACCCGTCGTCGTGCCCCTGAAGGCGTTCGACGATCCTCGCTTCAAAACGTTCAACGATTTGCCCGAAGACTACTTCGAGGCTTTCCTGTCGGTTCCTCTGGTGAGCCGCGGACGCGTCGTCGGTGTCATCAACCTGCAGCATCGCAAGCCTCATCTCCATACCAAGCGCGAAATTAAGCTAATCTCGATGATTGGCTTCCTGGTCGGCGCCGAAATCGAAATGGCGCGCCTGGAAAGCGAAAATGCGCAACTCACGGGCGAGCTTGGGGCTGACCTTCTCCTGGAACGCGCCAAGGAAGTCTTGCAGCGCGACCTCAAGATCAGCGGGCAGGACGCCTATCTCGCCCTACAGCGGGAAAGCCAGCAAAGGCGCAAGTCGGTCAAAGAGGTTGCCGAGGCCGTCCTGCTCACCGAGGAATTGAAACGCGTGAAGTGACCCAACAGAAGTTATGGACCCCCGCAGCAACCTACTCATTTGGGGATGCACCATCCGGCCAGCGGATTGACCATTCGGGCACCCGAAGTAGCCATCCGCTGAATTCTTGTACCGTTCAGTGGACAAATCCTGCATTATTCATGAGTTAGGCCTCTGTCCCGTGGGCAGGCACCCACGGCCAGTGGGTGGTTCATCCAACTGCTGGAAGGGCTTGGGGGGCTTAGATGGGGCATCGTTTCTCCTGCGCCAACACCCGCCAAGTTCAGCTGCCGAAAATTTGACACGAAGCACATACAAAAAGGTTTAGACTTTCCAGAGCGCCCAGACCGAATTCTCGATTGGAGCTGACACGATGAGCACTACCGTAAACCCTGTTCAGAACACGCAAGCCAACGGTGAACTGGTGAGCATTATGTCCCCGGAGATGCTGATCCGGCAGCGCCTGGAAGCGGAGCGCAAACGCCTCGAAAAGGAGGCCGGCATCGAGCGCAAGGAAGTCCACCACTTCCACAAGCCCGATCGAGCTCCCCTTCACCTCGCTGCAGCGCGACCACACCACCATCCTGTTCGGCGGCCTCACCTGGAAGCACGAACGACTGGTGCACGCCGCGCTCGAAAGCCTGGGCTACAAGCTGCGAGTCCGTGCCGGTGCCGAACAAGAAGGCCTTCCAGCTCGGCAAGGAGTACGGCAACAACGGCCAGTGCAACCCGACCTACTTCACCGTGGGCAACCTCGTGCAATTCGTGCAGGACCTCGAAGCCAAGGGCCTGACCAAGGACGAGATCTGCGACCGCTACGTCTTCTTCACCGCTGGCGCCTGCGGCCCTTGCCGCTTCGGCATGTACGAATCCGAATACCGCCTAGCCCTGCGCAACGCTGGCTTCGACAAGTTCCGCGTCCTGCTCTTCCAGCAGAGCGGCGGCCTGAACCAGGCCGAGGCCGAAGCCGGCCTGGAAATGAACGTCGACTTCTTCCTGGCCATCCTGAACGCGCTGAACATCGGCGACATCATCAACGACGTCGCCTACCAGATTCGCCCCTACGAGGTCAACGCCGGCGAAACCGACCGCGTCCTCGAAGAATCCATGGAAATGCTGCACGAAGTCATGCGCCGCCGCCAGCCCTGGCTGCTGCACGGCAAGACCGCGCGACCTCCTGAAGAAGACGCAGCTTCGCCGGCACCGCGGAATATCCTCGGCAAGTTCCTCAACCAGCTCTTCGGCGACGACATCATGGCTGGCCTGCGCGAAGTGCGCGACCGCTTCGCCGCGATTCCGATCGACCGCACGCGCGTCAAGCCCATCGTCAAGATCACCGGCGAGTTCTGGGCCCAGACCACCGAAGGCGACGGCAATTTCAACATGTTCCGCTTCCTCGAAAAAGAGGGCGCGCAGGTCGTCGTCGAGCCCATCGGCACCTGGATCTGCTACCTGATGCACCAAGTCGTGCAGCAGGTATCACGACGAGAAGGGCCTGGAAGAGGGCGCCGCGCTGCCTCCCACCTGGCGGCTGGATAAGCGCCTCAAGATCAACCTGCGCATGCACAAGAAGATCGCGCAGATCAAGATCGCCGAGGGCATTTTCAAGCGCGAGTACAACCGCATCATCGACGCGCTCGGCGGCATCGGCCCATCACCTGGTCGATCAGTACGAGCTGCAGCGCCTCGGCCACCCCTACTACAACTCGCGCGCGGCGGGCGGCGAAGGCCATCTCGAAGTCGCCAAGAACATCTACTACTCGAACAAAGGCCTTGCGCACATGGTTCTCGCGCTCAAGCCCTTCGGCTGCATGCCCTCGACGCAATCCGACGGCGCGCAGTCGGCGGTCATGTCCCACTACAAGGACATGATCTTCCTGCCCGTCGAAACCTCCGGCGAAGGCGACGTCAACGCCCACAGCCGCGTGCAGATGGCGCTGGGCGAAGCCAAGGCCAAGACCAAGCTCGAATTCAAGGCCGCGCTCGACTCAACCGGCCGCACGCTCGAAGAGATCCGCGCCTACGTCGACGAGCATCCGGAAATGAAGTCGCCCATGTACAAAGTTCCCCACGACCGAGGGCGTGATCGGCGTGGCCGCCAACTTCGTCCGGCACGTTGCCGGACGCATGAAGGCGGACGGGGTTCCCGCGCAAGGCACTAGCTCCAGCGTCGCTGCCTAAAATCGATCGGGGGATAAGAATGGGTTGCTCAAGCGGAAGCTGCGGTACCGGTGCAGGCGAGGGACAAGGCACCGGGGCATTTGTTCCCCTCGGCAATCTCTCGAAGCCGCTGATTGCTCCGCCTCCGCCGGTCGTTAAGCCCGCACCAGTGCGGCCGTGCCGGAAGGCACGCCGCTCATGGTCGGCCTCGATGTGGGGTCCACCACCGTCAAGGCCGTGGTCGTCAATCCCGCCGACGATCAAGATCCTCTGGCGCGACTACCAGCGCCACGACACCAAGCAGCCCGAGAAGGTTCTGGAATTCCTCAAGCGCATGCAAGAGGAAGTCGGCATCGTCGCCGGCCACAGCCGCATTTTCATCACCGGCAGCGGCGGTGGCGGCATGGCCCCTCTGCTCGGCGCGAAGTTCGTGCAGGAAGTCAACGCCGTGGCTCTGGCGGTCGAGAAGCTCTACCCCCAGTGCGGCTCGGTCATCGAGCTGGGCGGCCAGGACGCCAAGATCATCATCTTCAAGGAAGATCCCAAGACCGGCCGCAAGAAGAAAATTCCCTCGATGAACGATAAGTGCGCCGGCGGCACAGGCGCGGTCATCGACAAGATCAACGCCAAGCTGCGCATTCCGCCCGAGCAGCTCTGCAAAATGGGCTATCACGGATTGAAGCTGCATCCGGTGGCCGGCAAGTGCGGCGTCTTCGCGGAAACCGACATCAACGGCCTGCAGAAGGGCGGCGTGCCGCCCGACGAACTCATGGCCTCGCTCTTCGAGGCCATCGTGCAGCAAAACCTCGCCGTGCTGACGCGCGGCAACACCCTGCGCCCGCAAGTGCTTCTGCTCGGCGGCCCGAATACCTACATCCAGGGCATGCAGGACTGCTGGAAGGTCAGCATTCCCAAGGTTTGGGAAGAGCGCAAGTTCCCGCTGCCCGAGGGCGTGGATCCCGCTTCGCTGATTCTGGTTCCGGAAAACGCGCAGTATTTCGCCGCGCTCGGCTCGGTCGAATTTGGCAAGGACGAAGACGAAGCCGTCGGCGTCTACCGCGGCACCGAGAGCCTCGAATGGTACCTGAACGTCGGCCGCCTGGAAGAAAAGCAGAAAAAGGGCGGCAGCGGCCTCAGCAAGAGCGACCAAGATCTGGCCGAGTTCAAAGCGCGCTACAAGACGAAGAAATTCGTGCCCGCGAAGTTCCACCCCGGCCAGGTGGTCGAAGGCTTCATGGGAATCGACGGCGGCTCCACTTCCACCAAGGCCGTCCTGCTCGATAAGGATAAGAACGTCCTGGTGAAGTGCTACCAGCTTTCCAAGGGCAACCCCATCGAAGACACGCAGGACATGTTCGCCAACCTGCGCGCGCAGATCGAAGAGCAGGGCGCCACGCTCAAGATCCTGGGCATCGGCACCACCGGCTACGCCAAGGACATCCTGCGCGACGTTCTCAACGCCGACGCCGCCATCGTCGAAACCGTCGCGCACACCGAATCCGGCCTGCACTTCTATCCCGCACGCCGACGTCATCTGCGACGTGGGCGGGCAGGACATCAAGCTCATCATTCTGCAAAACGGCCGCGTAAAAGACTTCAAGCTGAATACGCAGTGCTCGGCCGGCAATGGCTACTTCCTGCAGTCCACCGCCATGGGTTTCGGCTTCGAGGTCACCGAGTACGCCGACCTGGCCTTTAACGCCAAGGCCATGCCCATGTTCGGCTACGGCTGCGCCGTCTTCATGCAGTCGGACATCGTCGATTTCCAGCGGCAAGGGTGGAAGCCCGAGGAAATTCTCGCCGGCCTGGCTAACGTGCTGCCCAAGAACATCTGGCTCTACGTCTCGCAGATTCCGAACCTGGCTTCGCTCGGCACCACCTTCGTTCTCCAAGGCGGCACGCAGCACAATCTCGCGGCCGTAAAGGCGCAAGTCGATTTCATCGAGTCGCGCTTCCGCGACAAGGGCATCAAGCCCGACGTCATCGTCCACGAACATTGCGGCGAGTCCGGCGCTATAGGCGCGGCTATCGAAGCCAACCGCCTCTGGAAGAATGGCCGTCAGACCACCTTCATCGGCCTGGATGCCGTGCCGGAAATCAGCTACGTCACGCACCGCAATGAAGACACGCGCTGCTACTTCTGCAAGAACAAGTGCCTGCGCACCTTCATCGACGTGAAACTGATGCCGGGCGTGCATGTCGAGAACCTGGTCTCCAAGACCTCCAAGATTCCCATCGCTCCGAACACCAAGCGCCTAATCGTCAACAACAGTTGCGACAAGGGCTTGGTCGAAGATGTCAACGCCATGCGCGAAATCAAGAAGGGGATGGACTCGGTCAAAGAGAACAACCCCAACATGGCCGAGATCGCCGCCCATCAGGTGTTCAAGTCCTTCCAGCCGCCGAACGTGTCCGATCCCCTGCCGCGCTTCGCGCTGACCGCCAAGCAAAAGGCTCGCGTCGAACTCATGAAAAAGCGCGCCGAGCTGCGCATCGGAATCCCGCGCGTTCTGAACCAGTACACCTGCAATCCCGCGTTCAGCGCCTATTTCGAGTCGCTGGGGATTCTGGACAAGCACCTGGTCTATTCCGACTACACCTCGGAAGAGCTGTATAAGGCCGGGGCCAAGCGCGGTTCCATCGATCCCTGCTTCCCCTCGAAAGTCGGCATCCCGCACGTGCACAACCTGCTCTACGTGCACCACAAGAAGAAGCCGCTCAACATCATCTTCTTCCCGATGATCGACGATCTGCCGTCGGACATGGTCAACGCGCAGAGCCATCGCGCCTGCCCCACCGTCACCGCGACTCCGGCGGCCACCAAGGCGGCCTTCATCAAGGAGAGCGACCTCTTCAAGGAGATGGGCCTCGAGTTCCTGAATCCGCTCATCAACACCGGCGTGCCCAAGCTATTCGAGCGCCAGATGTATCGAGACCTTCAAGGACATCCTCGGCCTCTCGCCGGAAGAAAATCATCGCGCCTCAGAAGAGGGCATGAAGGCAATGGATG
Source organism: uncultured Acidobacteriota bacterium (assembly GCA_963702795.1). GTDB lineage: Bacteria > Acidobacteriota > Terriglobia > Acidiferrales > UBA7541 > Palsa-189. Next base: position 456,823 of record CAVPDY010000004.1, read on the forward strand.
AGTTCACCGAGGGCATCCTGCGCAAGCAAGGCCGCCAGATCATCCGCAAGCTCGAAGCCGAAGACGGCATCGGCATCGTCCTGCTGGCCCGCCCGTATCACAACGATCCGGGCCTCAACCATGACATCCTCGAGGAATTCCAGAAGCTCGGCTATCCGGTCCTGACCCTGGGCTCGCTGCCGATCGATAAGGAGATTCTCGAACCTCTCTTCGGCGACGAAGTTCGCGCTGGCGTCATCACGCATCCGATGGACATCACCGACGCCTGGAAAAATTCCTACAGCGAGAACACCAGCCAGAAAGTCTGGGCGGCCAAGTTCGCGGCCCGTCATCCCAATCTCGTCGCCCTCGAGCTCTCCAGCTTCAAGTGCGGCCACGACGCGCCCATCTACACCGTCGTCGAAGAGACCGTCACAAAGTCCGGGACACCCTATTTCTCGTTCAAGGACATCGACGAGAACAAGCCGGCCGGATCCATCAAGATCCGCGTCGAGACCATAGGCTACTTCCTGAAGCGCTATCGCGAGGACATCATCGCCAACAAGCGCAAGCAATCCGACATCGACGTCAAACTAGCTGAGCTAGAAGCCCAGCTCCGCGCCGAGTACGGCATGTCTCAAGCCGCATCCTCGCCCGTCGAGGATCGAGAAGCCGAAAGCACACTGCAAGCCGTATAAGCTCTATAATGGGGCGCCGCCGAATATAGGCGCCCAATTCCGCACCATGCCACCGGCCATCGAATCGCAAAAGATCATGTTCGAGATTTACCGTGAGACGCCGCGCGAGGGGCGCTATCGCGTCGTCTATTTCACCGAGCTCGACGAGCACAATAAAGAAAAAGAAATCAATGACGCCATGCGCGGCGACCACGTCTTCGACGGCTTCATCCGCAGCCACAACAAGGAGGAAGCCAAGCACGCCGTCACCCAAATCCTCGAACGCCTGAACCAAGGCGAGAAGCTCAGCCCAGCCGAAATCGCCGCCACCCTCAAGCCCTTCATGGCCTAGACCGCTGCCGCTGGCCTGCTGCCCGCCCCAATCCGAAGAATTCGGAAACGCACCAACCGCCGAATCACAATCGGCCCGCTCGAAATCCGTCACTCTCGCGAAAGATGATCTCCGCGCCTAGCCTGCGACTGGGTCCAAGCCCATGGCTAGGCGGCCCGTGAAACGATGTTGCTTCTTTGCCGGCATCGGGTGGAACTGGGCGGCCTGAGCGTCGCGTAGGATTCTTTCGAGTCCCGAGGCGCGGAAATAGCCGCCACCACCCGTTCCCTCAAGCGCCTTGTCGGCCGTACGCTTGATTGCCTCCGACACGATCGTCTTGCGGATCAGAGAGCGGTTGGCGTGCTCGATGCCGATCTCGACGTCCAGATCGTTCACGTTCGCAATCATACTTTCGAGCGCAATCTGAGCGGTGGTCAGCTCGTTTTCCATCTCGCCAATCAAGAGTGCGCTGACCCCATCGTCGCCCTTGCGTGCCGCGCTTGCCCGGGCGTTTTCGGCAGCGGCCTCGGCCACGCCCACGTAGGCCGAGCAGATCAACGGCAGTGCGACTGTGAGGATCACGTTCCACACGGGGTGATACTCGCCGCAAGGCCGGCGCAGTGCAATCGCCTCCTCGGGGACGAAGACGTTCTCGAGGACGACCGTGTGCGACCCGGTACCGCGCATCCCCATCGTTTGCCAAACCCGGTCGATGCGGACTCCCTCCGCGGCCATCGAAACAGGGAAATGCAGAACTTGGCGCCCCGCCACAGGGTCGTCATATTGACCGCTCGTGATGAGTAAATCACCGGCAAGGCAGCCGCTTGCGAAGACCTTCTTCGCAGTAAACCGATAGCCGCCCTTGCCACGCTCAAGGGCACCGTTGGAGGCCAGCCAATCTGTGGCGCCTGTGCTGATGAGAATCTTCTCGCCAGTTGCAACGGCCCGCAAGAGTTTCTCGCCAGGTTTGCCGTGGCGGTAGTTCCACAGCGCTGCGGCGAGTAGATGCTGGTGCATCGAAAGCGTTAGCGCCGTCGAACCGCAGCAGCGGCCAAGGCCGCGGATCAGCCCGCAAACTTCGCCATACGAGAGACCACCACCACCGAGTTCTGCGGGCACAAGCGCGGAAAAGAGCTTCGCTTCGCGCATCTGAGCATAGTTTTCGGCGACGAAACTGTCAGAGCCATCGTACGCGGCGGCCCGTTCGGCGAATACAGGACCGAGTTCTGCAAGAGTTTGTTTCCAGTTAAGAGAGACAGCGGTTGTCATATTCGTCCTCCGGCGAGCGGTTGTTGTGCCAAGGGACAGTCTGCTCGACTCCCATCTCTCCCGGATAGTTCAAAATCTGAAGCGGCGGTAGAATAATTGAACCGTGGCTGCACGCAAAGGATACGGGCAATTCTGCCCTGTGGCGAAGGCCGCCGAGATCGTGGCGGAACGTTGGACACCGCTGGTGCTGCGCGAACTTATCACCGGCAGTCGGCGATTCAACGAGTTGCGTCGAGGGCTGCCGCTGATGTCCTCGGCGCTCCTCTCCCAACGGCTAAAGGAACTCGAGTACGCTCATGTCATCGAGCGCCGCACCGGCGTGGACAAGAACACGGAGTATCACCTGACCAAGGCGGGCCAGGAACTGCGGCCGATCATTGAGGCCTTGGGGTTTTGGGGCGCTCGCTGGGCGCGTAGCTTCCTCACTCGCGAAGACTATGACCCAAGCCTGTTGATGTGGGACATTCGCCGGAACATCGACGTTGAGCGATTGCCCCCAGGGCGACGTACAGTCATCGAGCTTAACCTTCAGGGGGCCGAACCAGCTTTCCGGCGATGGTGGCTTGTCGTCGACGCAGGTGAGGTGGACCTTTGCCTGAAAGACCCTGGATATGAGGTCAACCTGCACTTAGCGACCGAACTGAGAGTCATGGTTGAGGTCTGGATGGGGCGTCAATCGATGGACGAGGCGATGCGAGCTGGCAAACTCACGTTCGAGGGGCCGCGGGCGCTGGCATCGAGCTTTCGGAGCAGCCTAAAGCTCAGCCCCTTCGCGCGAGCGGCACGCTGAGATGACAGTCTGATTGGAGGAACCGCATTGGCTGGATAACGGATGTATGGCCCGGCCAGATGGAAGTCATCAGTTTCATCTGTCACGAGGCCCGCTGGCGGCGATTCTTCCGCTGCTCCCTGCCCGCCTCCAACTTCCGATCCTGGTCGGTCTAAATCTCCTGCTGATGCCCGGCGAGCATGTCCGTCGGCGTGACGGAAGTCTTTGGATTCCATGCCCGAAGGCGACGTGTGAGAGAGCGTTTGTAGCTAGGCAAAAAGCAAAGCCCGCGCCAAGCCACAAGGCCAAGCGCGGGCTCGAAAAAACAATCGAATGGAGCGGCTAGTTGCTGGCGCTGGGAGTGCCAGCCGCCGCCTTCGTCTGCTTCGCGAGCGCTTCGTTGAAGACAGCCTCCCAATTCCCCGACTCCACCGCGCAGCCTCCCTTGTCGATGAAAGGGTTCGGGCCCTTCGGATTCTTCATCATCGTCTCGTACTTCTCGTTCTCGAGGTAGTGATCGGTGTGCGAGCCCAGCGGGATGTCGCAGGGAACCGTCTTCCAGAAGGCAAACGACTTGTGGAAGTCGTCTACGACGTTCGGCTCGTCCCGGTTGTTCACGAGCTTGCCGGCACCGCCGCCGCACATGATCACCACGTTGTACGTCTTGCCGCCGTCCTTGATCTTCGAGGTCCAGGTCGTGCAGCCGGGCGTATGCCCCGCCGTGAGATGCGCCACCCAGCTCGAGCCGCCCAGGCTGACCGTGTCGCCGTCATGCAGAACCTTGTCGATCGGGTGCGGCTTGCCGCCCGGCGTCAGCTTCTGCAGCATGGGAACGTCCTGCTCCATCACTTCCACCGGCGCCCCGGTCAACTGCTTGACCATGGCGTCGGCCTCCTGATGGTCCACGTGCGCGTGGCTGCCCAGAATAATTTTGATGTCGCTGACCTTGAACCCCAGCTTCTCGATCGAAGCCTGCGTCATCGGCCAAGTGTGCTCGTACCCCGTATTGATCAGGATGTCTCCCTTCGGCGTCACGATCAGGAAGTTACAATGCACGGTCGTTCCGACGTAGTAGAGATTCCCGATAATCTTGTGCGGCGGGGCCGCCTCGTCCTTTGCGGCATTGTTCCCGGGATGCCCGGGAGTCCCAATGTTGCGCAGGTTCGTCTCTTCCGCCGTCATGGGCACCAGCTTTTGCGCAACGAGCGGCGCCGCCGCCAGGCACGCAACCATCGCTCCCAAAGCCAGCTTGCTCGCCATTTTCACTGGACATTTCACACCTCGAATTTTGGTCTTGATTTACTATTCCTGCAGCGACCGGCAACCCGACGCCCCAGTTCAGCGGTTTGACGCCGTTTGTGGGCGATGCGGGCACTATACGCAAGCCGGCTTCGCTCGTCAACCCAACTCCCTAGTTGGGCCGGTTGGCGCTCGGGGTCAGGTCCACGGTCCCGATGATCTGCCACTCTTCCACTCTCGCCTTGTCCTTGTCTTCCGGTATCACGATCTCGATCTCGTTCTTCTTCTGGTTCTCGCGCCCGCGATAAATCTTGCCGCTATCTAAAACCTGGCACGAACCATACCCCTTCTTGAACACATTGACCGCCACGTTCGGCTTGGCCTTATCCCGCAGCGTCATCGTGCAGGACTTCTCCACCACCAACTTGCTGGTCTTGTTCGCGTTCACCACCTCATATTGATTGGGGTAATCCGCTTCCTTGATCGTGCCCTTCGCCCACACCGGAACACCCAGAATTGGAACCGCCAGGAGCACCAGCGCAAAAGAAATGACCTTCATGCCATTCTCCTCCCTGAGATTCACTTCACGCTCATCAGAGGCTACTCCCGAAATCCGCGTTCCGCCAGATGCAACATCCAATCCCGCACACCCGCCGCGCGAGCGCCTGCCATGAATCCTGTAGTTCGGGCGCCTCCCTCGTTTTCATCATGCATTCATTGAGGCGACACAACTTTTAATCGCCCGTTCGCCTACGCGTCATCAAAGCCGCGTATTCAAGAAACCGTCCCCAGCGGTCAAACTCGGCATTCAGGAGGAATCGGAGATGCATCTAGCAAAGTTGTGTCGTCGCGCTCTTACGTCCGCGCTTGGCTGCGGATTGCTCGCGATCGGGCTCGCAGCGTCAGCCCAGGCCCAATGTACGTTGAACTCCCCGTCGGGCAAGATCAAGAACGTCGTTTACGTCGAATTCGATAACGTCCATTTCACCCGCGACAATCCCAACGTCCCATCCGACCTCGAGCAAATGCCCAACCTGCTCAATTTCATCGAGCAGAACGGCACCCTCGATGCCGGTGACCACACCGTCCTCATCTCCCACACCGCCAACGACATCCTCACCACCCAGACCGGCCTCTATTCCGACGACACGGGCATCTTCATCGCCAATAGCTTCGGCGCCTTCGGGCCCGGCGAAGGCCTCTCCAGCATCTATTTTCCCTCTTCGTTCTTCTACTGGACCGACCTGGTATCCGATATCACGCCCGCCACCGCGGACAACCACTTCGCGCTGACCACGCCGTCCGGCCAGAACGTGCCCGCGCCGTGGGTGCCCTTCACCCGGGCGGGTTGCGATGTCGGCGCTTTCTCGACCGCCAACATCGTTCTCGAGCGTGCGCCTTTCGACGTGGACAAGGTCTTCGGCGGCGCGACCTCCCAGCAGGGAATGGAGTCCAGCACCAACCAGAACAATGACTTCATCGGCGCGTCGATCCACTGCGCCATCGGCAGTTCGCTCTGCACGGAAGAAAACAATGCCGTGAACGACCTGCTGCCCGACGAACCAGGCGGCTACTCCGGGTATAAGGCGCTGTTCGGTCTCAAGTACATCCTGCCGGTACTTGGCGGCGTCTCGGATTACAACAAGGTTCCGCTGACCGGCTTCAACCAGCTCAACTTCGATCCCACGCCGGCGCAAACGCTCGCCGTCATCCAGAAGATGCTGGAAAAGGGCATCCACGTCGTATACGCCTACATCGCCGACGCCCACGATAATCAGGAAGGCTCAGCCCTCAGCGCCGAACATACCTTCGGCCCCGGCGAGACTCCCTACGTGAAACAACTCGCCGATTTCAACGCGGCCTTCGGCACGTTCTTTGCCAACCTCAAGGCCGATGGAATCGACGCGAGCAATACCCTGTTCGTCTTCACGCCGGACGAGGGCGACCACTTCGTCGGCGGCGCACCCAGCCCCACCAATTGCGACGGCGCGAAAATCGCGGACGGAGCCGTCGTCCCTGATGTCCCCTGCACCTATGGAACCAATGGCGTCGGCGAACTCGACCTCAATCTGGCGGCCGCGGTTACCAATGCCGGCGACACCACGCCCTTCTCCATCCATTTCGACGACTCGGCCACCACCTACGTTCCGGGCCAGCCGCTTCCTGACGATTTCTCCGTCCGGCAGCTTGAGCGCACCATGGCCGGCCTGAGCGCGGTCAATCCTCACACCGGTTTGTCCGAGAATCTAATGGGTGCCGGCCTGAGCCCCGAACTCCAGGGAGCGCTGGTCGATCCAGTCGCGCAAAAATTGCTGCACATGAATACCGTCGCGGACCCCAACCGTGAACCCACCTTCACCTTCTTTGGCGATCCCAACTTTTACTTTGAAACTGTCGGCAGTGCGGCTCCAGTCGTGGGCACCGGCTTCGCCTGGAATCATGGCGACATTCAACCCGAAATCGCGCGCACCTTCATCGGCATCGCCGGTCCCGGCGTGAAGAACCTCGGCGTCACCACGCCGCAGGATTTCTTCACCGACCACGTCGACCTGCGGCCCACCATGATGACCTTGCTGGGCCTCAAGGACGACTACCAGCATGACGGCCGCGTGATCACCGAGTTGCTCGACTCCCATGTTGTGCCGCCGGAATTGCGTGAGCATTCCGACGCCCTGCGGAAGCTTGGGCAGATCTACAAGCAGCTCAACGCGCCCTTCGGCGAGCTCTCCGAAATCACATTGAAGGTATCCACCTACGCGCTTACGAGCGATTCACAAGGCGACTGGATCTACAACAACATCGAAAACCAGATCGCTTCGTGGACGTCCCAACGCAACGAGTTGACCGCGCAGATCAAGTCGATGCTGGAAGGTGCGGAGTTCGACAACCATGACATCAACGAGGGGCAAGCGAAGCGCATCATCGAGGAGGGTAACGAGCTTCTCGGTAAGGCCAGCTTCTGCGAGTTCCTTCCGGAGTTCTGCGGCTTCGACTTCGACCACCACGACCACGATCACGACCGCGATCACGGCGACCACGAGTAGCGCACAACCCAACGCGCAGGCGCCTGAGCTACGCACGGCTCAGGCGCCTGCGTCACACTGTCTTAGCTCTCCCGCCTGCCGCGCCACGCAGCGAGGCACCCCCATAGGCCGATTCTGTGGTACATTCCGCCCAGGAGGTGTCGTATGAAAACAAAGGGTGCTGTCCTCTCCGCCATGGTTGCAGGTCTTTTCATGGTTGCTCTGCCGCTCTTCGCGCACCACGGAAGGTCCGGGTACGACAATCAGAAGACGCTTTCTCTAAAAGCGGTGGTAACGAAATTCGACTGGACCAACCCGCACGTGACCGTCTATTTCGATGCCAAGGACGAAAATGGCGTCCTGCAGCACTGGAGCTGCGAAGGCGAGAATCCCTACACCGCGACGCGGCAAGGCTGGACCAAAAATGAGTTCAAGCCCGGCGATCAGGTGACCATCAATTTTCATCCGGCCAGGAACGGCAACGGCGTCGGCTTCTTCATCAGCGCCGTTCTGGCCGACGGCCGAATGGCCTACTACGGTCCGGCCCCGGCCGCTGCCGACGGCAAGCCTGCCCAGTAATACCGCGAGTAAATACCGCGAATTAGGCGGTCGAGCAATCAGCGCCAGGACGCGAGGGCGTCCTGGCGCCGCGGACGTCATTTTTGTTCGTTGAGTTGGGTTTCGACGTTCTTCTGAAACGCTCTCTGCTCCGCGGGCGAGCACATGTCCTCGCCCAGTTCCCAATCCGGTCCGCTCTTAAAGTGCAGATTCTTGGGGCCCCAGCTGAAGGTCTTGGTGTACGCCTTGGGATCGTCGAACGTCATGGTGACGGCCATGTTGTCGTGATCGACGCGGTGGAAGCGCTCGGTTACTTTGAGTTGATCGCTATGCGGATGATGCGCCGTATCGAGCCAGGTCTTTTCGTTCAAGCCAATGGTCTCGATCACCAGATCGTTTCCATCCCAATGGCCGATGGAAGTTCCCAGAATCGAGGGACCATACGGCATGTCCTCGAGCTTCGGGAGCGGCCGGCCGTCCATCCAGATCGTGCGCCAGAAGTGATCCACCTCGTGGAAAATAATGATCCGCCCGGGAATTTGCTGGATCTCGATCGGGTGCGGATAGGCCGGGTAACTCGTGAATCCCAGCGGCTCGCAATTGTTGTACGTGGTTCCGGCGCCGGTGGTGCCGTTCTCCTTGAATTTTTCCTGTCCCCAGGCGGTCATGGCGACGTCTTTCGGGACAAGATTAGCGGCGATGCCCGGCCCGCCATTTTCGTCAAAGTTCCACACGCCCCAGATGTCGTGCGCAGCAACGCCCGCCTGCGCGCCGCCAGCCTTGGCCCCGACCTGCGCAAACACTCCCGCGGAAAACACCAGCGTAGCCGCCACCACTCCGAGCGCAACCAAAGATCCCCAGAGACGATTTCGCATGTTGATCCTCCCCCACCCCCAGCAAGCAGCGCCCAGGATGGCGCCAGGCCTGTGCCGCCTCCCACTTCCCATCCGCGCGACTGACGATAAGTCCGTCGCCCGCCAGTGTCAACGTTTTCAAGAGCCTTCGTACGATTTGGGATTGGCCATCCGCCGACCGCGTTGTGCGCAACGACCCGGGAGCTGACCGGAACGAGTACCGGCCATATTCCGACAAGCCGCGCGAGTGCAATCTCTAAACCGCTTCCTGTTTCTCCGAACTGAAGCGTTGCGTGGGTGATTTTTTCACATTAACATTCCGGCAAATGAAATCCACAGGAGGTCCCTTACGCCACGGAGAGCTTCTTGGACGCCGGCGGGTGCTTTTTGCAATGCTCGCGCCTCTATGGATGCTCTTGGGATGTGGCCGTAAGGCGAGGTCCGAACAACAGGTCGTCGAACTGTACCTCACGACGGACGGCGACTTCCTAGCGTTCGTGCCGGACATGCTGGGCTGCCCGAGCGGCGCACGAGTTCGCCTCACGTTCCACCATGCGGGCAAGATCCTGAGCGCGCGCCACGATTGGGTGCTGACCTATCCGGGCCGATTGGAGGCGCTGACGAAGGACGCTCTGGACCACGACGGCATCCTTCCGGAAGGCGATCCGCTGGTCATCGCCACGACTCCGTTGTGCGACAAGGGCGGGACAGTGATGGTAGAGTTTATTGCGCCCCGGCCGGGCGAGTATCCGTTCGTGTGTTCCACGCATCCGGAGGACATGCGCGGGATTCTGCATGTAACGTCGTAACGCTCCGCAGACAGAAAGGAGAAACGAGATGAACACTAGAAGAATTCCGGCCCTTCTCGCGACAATGGGAATTGCGCTGCTGGTGGCATCGCCCCTGGCGGCCCAACTGAAATCACCCGACGATGTGAAGACGGCACTCAGACTCCTGGTGCAAGTGTCCAACGACTTCAAGAGGCAGATCACCGCCAAGAACTTCGCGCGCGTACCGCACGAGTACATGGAGTACACGGAAGCCGCCGACGCCCTGCGCTCGGCCGTCAAGGATGAGCCGGCCGCTTTCAAGGGCAAAGTGGAAGCGAGGCTGAAGGCAGCCGTTGCGGACTATCAGAAGATATCGGAGATGAGCGGCAATGCGCCCGACGCCGACAAGCTGATGGCCGAACACGGCAAAGCCGTGACGGCGATGAATGGGGTTTTCGAGCTATTCCCAACCGATCTCAGGCCCGATCCGAACACGCCTCCGGGCCGCGGCGGGGCGAAGAACTGACGCCGCCCCTTGAGGGGGATGATTGAGTTCCGGGTAGGCTGCCCTTCAGCCACGAGTTTATGCGCGCTCGCGGCCGTGCCTTTGCGGCACGATGTTTTGGCGCTCCAACGACCGGCCCAAGCAGCCGCGGAATGCGAGGTGTTGCTGGTTCACGAAATCGGGGTGCGCTCCGTGCTTGACGCTCTTGTGTCGCGAAGTTATGGTCAATTAGTTAATGGGCACGCCGAATTGAATCGGGGTCTGCCATCAGCACCGTTGTCATCATTCTCTCCACCCTGCTCGTATTGGGCTGCGCCCTAGCCTACTGGCGAGGCCGGTGGCTGGACCGGTTCATCTCGTTTTTTCAACCCCAAGGCGAGCGATTGGCTGCTCATTCACTCTGGTCGCTATTCCTGGTCAGCTTTGGGACGTTGTACCTGGAGATCATGCTGATCCGCTGGATCGGCACCGAAGTGCGGGTGTTTGCCTACTTTCAGAATCTCGCGTTGATCGCCTGCTTTTTGGGTTTTGGGCTCGGCTGCTACTGGTCGCAGCGAAGAAAAAGCCTGCTCTTCAGCCTGGGCGCTCTGGCGGTGCTGGTCCTGCTGGTGGAAGCGCCGAACAATACGTGGCACAAGTTCCTCATCGTGCTTTCGGAAATTCTTTCTTTCTCCCCGGACGCGGCCATGTGGGGTTTTCTGCAGTTCGGCGGGATCAGCCGATGGGCATTTTATCTCCTCTTCGGAACGTCGCTGATTACCGTCGCTATTTTTCTGCTTTTGCTGGTGGCCGTCATGATTCCGATGGGGCAGTGGGTGGGTTTTTACCTGGATCAAACCCGCAATCCCGTCGGCGCGTATTCGGTCAATCTGCTCGGCAGCCTTGCGGGGATATGGGTTTTCGCGGGGATGGCTTTTCTTTCGTTGTCGCCCGAAATCTGGTTCTGCGCGGCCTTTTCCTTGTTGATTTTCATACCGCCCAGTTCGCGAAGGGTGAGCTTCGCTGGCCTTTTGCTACTGGTGGCGAGCCTGTTCGCTTTGTCCGCGGCGCGGAACCCGGCGGTCCAGACCTACTGGTCGCCTTACCAGAAGCTCGAACTGCGCAGCCTGGGCGATCAGGAATACCTGGTGCAGGTCAACAACACCGGGTACATGAACATTGCCAACGTCACCCCGGATTTTCTCCGCCGCCATCCCGAGATCGCCGCAAAGTACCGCGAGTTCAGCTCCTACGACGCGCCCTACCGGTTCGCCCAGAGCCGCGACCGGGTGCTGATCGTGGGGGCGGGAGCGGGCAACGACGCCGCAGCCGCCCTGCGCAATGGCGCCCAGCAAGTGGACGCAGTCGAGATCGATCCGGTGATTTATGCGCTCGGCAAACGCAATCATCCCGAGCATCCGTACGACTCGCCCAAAGTACACCTGGTGCTGAACGATGCCCGGGCGTTTCTCCGGCGGGCACAGGGAAAGTACGACGTCATCATGTTCGGGCTGCTCGATTCGCACACGCAGTTTTCGGATTTCAGTAACATGCGCATCGACAACTACGTTTACACCGAGGAGTCCTTTCGTGACGCGCAGCGGCTATTGAAGCCGGGCGGCATTCTGGTGCTCAAGTTCGAGGTACGTCCGCCGTGGACGTGGCTCGGCCAGCGCTTTTTCGCAATGCTCAACGGGATCTTCGATCACGCGCCGATCGTCTTTCACGCCGACCTGCTGGGCAACATGGCCTCCGCGTCCGTCTTCATCGAATCGAACGATCCCGGCCTGTGGCAGCGCGCGCAGCAGCCGGACCTGGCGATGCTCATCGCGGAGAATCCGCCGCCGTTTCCGATGACTTTGGGCGGCGCGCCACCGCCGGCGACGGATGACTGGCCGTACGTCTACCATGTGAGCCACTCCATCCCGCGAACGTATTTGACCATTTCGCTGGTGCTTCTGGTCATCTCGGTGCTTACGGTAGGCGGAGCGATTGAGCGCCGGCGCGCATCCACCTGGCATTTCTTTTTTCTCGGTGCGGGTTTTTTGCTGCTCGAGACGCAGATGATCAGCAGGCTGGCGCTCTATTTCGGAACAACGTGGCTGGTGAATTGCATTGCGCTCTCGGCGATCCTTCTTGTGCTCGTCGCGGCTAACCTCATTGTCGCGCGCCGAAAGTCCGGAAGCCTGGGCGTTTTTTATGTTCTGCTGCTGGGCAGCCTGCTCGCGAATTACGCCTTCCCCTGGGGCCGCTTGCACTACCAAGCGCCCGTCATCGGAGCGCTGCTGAGCGCGGCCTACTCGGTTCCGGTATTTTGCGCGGGCGTTATTTTCGCCGATTCGTTCCGCCAGTGCGTGGGCAAATCGAGCGCATTCGGAGCGAACATCGTGGGAGCGGTTCTTGGCGGGCTGGCACAAAACCTCTCGTTCATTTTCGGGATGAAGGCGCTACTGCTGGTCGCGGCGGCATGCTACGCGTCCGCCGGGCTGTGCAGCCTCGTGGATCTCCGGCTCATGCTGCAATCGAAACTGCCACAAGAAGTCAGGGCTACGGTCCGGTAACCGGTTGTTTCCTCCGCTATAGGTGCAGGAGCCTCATTGCGTTTCCTTGCAAGATGCGGTCGCGATCCGCGGCCGGGAGCTTGAACTGGTCCAGGACCGCGGTCGGGTATTCAACGTCCTTCGCGGCGAAGTTATCCGTGCCGACCACGATGCGGTCTGGTCCGACCATGGTCATGAGAAAACGGAACGCTTCCGGATAATAAATCAGATAGTCGTAATGGAACCGGCGCAAGTAGTCGCGGAAGGGATGCGGAAGGGTGGTGCTGTGGTCCGTCATGTGAAAAAGGAAATGCTCGACGCGCCCCGCCAGATAGGGGAAGGCGCCGCCCGCATGTGGCAAGACCATTTGCAGGTTCGGATATTTATCTAGCGTGCCGGTATAGATGAACTTGCTCGCCAGGAAGGTGTGCTCGATGGGAGCGTCGATTCCGGCGGCGAGCGGAGGCGGACCAGCCGTCCTGCTGCCTCCGAAGGTATTGGGCACGCCATCCATTTGGTGAAAGATGATCGGCAGGTTCAATTGCTCGAGGCGCGCAAGGACCGGCGCAAAGGCTACATCAAAAATGTAATCGCGCCTTTCGATGGAGTCGGGCAGATGGACGGCGCGCACGCCGGGCTGTCCGGCGACGCGGTTCAGTTCCTTCAAGGCGAGTTCGGGATCGCTAATCGGCAGTTCGACGCCGATGACAAAACGGTCGGGATATTTCTGGTGGACTTGAATGCCCGTGTCATTGATGATTTGCGCGAGATGCGCGCCCTGTTGCGCGGAAACCCTTTGCCAGGGCATCTGGCCGGAGAGGGTCAGGCAATGCATGAGGTCGCCATGTTCGTCCATCCATTGGCGCCGCTTATCGAGATCGTAATCGAGCGGATAGCGATTTGCGACGGGCTGTCCGAGAGTGGCCAGGGCTTTGTTGTAAGGTTCCGGAGACCAGTGCGAGTGCATGTCGATGGCCGCCGGCCTACCCACCTTGCCGTTTTCGGGCCGCGCCGCCCACCACGGAACTCCCTGCGGCGAGGGAGCCTGCGCCGACGCGGAACCTGGAGAGTGCGTGGTCATCGCAGTCGCCAGGGTCGCGGCGCCGGCGGCACCGGCGCCCAACTTAAGGAATTCGCGGCGCAGAATCGCGGATTCTTGACTTTTCTTGGTCATGGTTCTTGTCCTCGGTCGCTCCATTGCTGGCGGCATGTATTTCGATTTGCCGAATTCCAGCGCAGCAAATTCCCAGTCGCAGACTGAACGCAGGATTATTTCTTCGACGCGTACGGGCCAATTTCGGGCTTGGCCTGCGTGTCCTTCAGGTTGCCCAGTTCGGCGGCTACTCCGCGCTCGATTGCTGCCGTCTCGCTGGCATTCTGGAAGCAGGTGAAGTCCGGGCGATCGCGCCAGGCGAATGGACCGCAGAGCCGCTTGCCGGCCGCGAGCGCGGCGTCATGGACCACGTTGATGAGGCGCTCGTAATCGGGATCGCCCTGCTTGTAACCGGAGAAATTGCCAAGGTCTCCGCTGGCCGCGAATACAGCGTCCACTCCGGGAATCGCGGCGATCTCGCGAGCTTGGGCCGCGCCGCCAACGGTTTCGATCATCTCGATGAGGACGACGTTGTCATTGATCGTGTCGCGATAGCCTCCCGGAACGTTGCCCCAGAAATCAGGAGAGAAGGCCGGTCCTCCGCCCAGACTGCGTTTTCCGAGCGGCGGGAAATAGACCCAGTCCCTGCCGGCCTTGCCTTCCTCGAGCGTTCTGACGGTGGGAATAACGATGACGAGAGCGCCTGCGTCCATGGCATGCTGAATCTCGCGTTCATCGGCATAAGCGACACGCACGCCGGGGACGGCCTTGGCGTGCGGGCAGGCTTGCCACATCTTGGCCACGTTTTCCCAATCGCGCGAATCGTGTTGCATCTCGGTCCAGATGAAGTCATAGCCGGCGTTGGCCATGGCACAGTAGGTAGAGGGATCGGACGAAGCGAAAACCGTGCCGGCGGTGATCTTCTCGCCCCGCATCATCTTGAGCTTCACCGGATTCCAAATCTTACTGTTCGCGGGCCCGTCGAAAGCGTGGCCGTACTTCCAGGTCTTCTCGTCGATAGCGCCCTGATTGACACCACCGGGCAGCGGTTTGGTCATTGCGCCGGAATCCTTGCCGGCGGGCGCGGCGAGCGGGAACTTCGTGGTTCCGGCGTCGGCATTGTTGGCATAAGGATCGGCCGAGGGAGCCGGCTGCTGAGCGTGCGCGCGGCCTATGGCAAGTCCGAGCGCTGCAGAGAGGACGAATACCGCAAATCGACGATTCACTTTCAACGGAGACCTCCTTCGCTTCAGACGCAATCAGCGATTCTGCCGAGAGTCTAGGCGTCGGGGGCGGGCAGCGTCAATTGATACGTGGCATCTCGAAGAGTGTCTCCGCGAGATCTTGAATGTCCCCTTGCGTTAAAGGGTGCGTGCCACTGGAAGCTATCGGTTGGCGCTCAGCGCTTTTAGTTGTTCCAGATATTCGGGGGCAATCCACTTTTTCGAACGCTGCGCAAGAGCGACCACTTCTCGCGCCTTGTCATATTCCCGCGTCTGGTTGAGATAGATCGCCAGCAACGGATTGTAGGGCTCGCACTCACAAGGATCGGACGTGGTGCGAATTTGGATGGCCCGGTTCAAGTCCGAAATGGCCAAATCGTACTTCTCTCTGTGGTAAGCAACACCGCGATTGCAGTAGGCGTCGGAAACACGGAAGCGCATCCCCGGCTTCAGTGCGGCTTCCTTTTCGAAGTCAGCAATGGCCGGGGTCCAATCTCCCATCGAACCCTCGGTCAAGCCGAGCATGTCGAGGGCCATGACATTTTGGGGATTGATTTCCACTGCTCGGGAAAAATCAGCTTTGGCCGGAACGAGAGAAGCTGAAGGCGTCGGATCGTAGATCATCTCCAGACCGGCGCGAGAATAGTACGCATCGCCGCGGCGGTAATACATCTCCGCGTTGTCCGGGTCCAGGGCGATCGCCTGGTTGTAATCCTGAACGGCCAAATCGAACAGTTTGTTGTATTCCTCGACTGCGATGAGTTTCATGAGTCGCGAGTAGCGAGCCTTTTCGGCATAGGCGTCGGCCCGGTCGGCGTATGCTGCGGACCGTTGCGTGGTGTTCCTGGAGGCCGCGATAGCTTGCCCGGCGCGGCGAATTTCACCGTCATAGCCGCTCACAGACCAGCTTTGATACACGTGGAGCATGCGCGTGCAGCCGCCGAGGAGTAGTGCCGCAGCGCCCAAAATGGCTGCGCTCCACCACTTCACACTTCTTGAGGAGGTCGTGGTCATTCACATCAGTATGCTGGATCGCCCACTCAGACGATCGGAATTTCAGTGGACATTTCGCCAATCGAATACGCAGGAGATCGTGAGCATCAAAGATCAGGTCATCCCGTGAGCAGGCGCGCCACAGTACACTTCGGCGGGTAATCCCGATATAGTAGGGGCATGGATTCGGGGACTCTCTTTCGCCGCAGGGTGCGATTTGTGGGGACGCGTCTGGCTGAGTGGCGCATGATTGCCTGGGGGCTACTGGACAAGCGGCACCCCGTCTTGGCGCATGTGATCCCTACGCGGCGCTGCAACTTATCGTGCACCTACTGCAACGAGTACGACGACTTCTCGAAGCCGGTGCCGCTGGAGGAGATGTTCCGGCGGGTCGACAAGCTGGGCGAGCTGGGGGCTTCGATCATCACACAGAGCGGCGGGGAGCCGCTGCTGCATCCGGAGCTGGACCAGATCATCGCCCGCGTGCGAAAAACCGGCGCCATTGCCGGGATGATCACCAACGGCTACCTGCTCACGGCCGATCGCATCCGGCGGCTGAATCGCGCGGGGCTGCTGCACCTGCAAATCAGCATCGACAACGCGATGCCGGACGAAACGTCGAAGAAAAGCCTCAAAGTGCTGGACCAGAAGCTGGTGCTGCTGGCCGAACACGCCGAATTTCAGGTGAACATCAATTCGGTGCTGGGCAGCGGCGTGAAGAATCCGGACGACGCGCTGGCCGTGGCGCGGCGCGCGCTGGAGCTGGGCTTCACCAGCACGGTGGGCGTGCTGCACGACCACAGCGGCCAACTCAAAGCGCTGGGGCCGCACGAGCAGGAAATTTTCGAGCAGGTGATGGCCTTGGGCAAGCGATCCTATTCGCGCTTCAACCAGTTCCAGCACAACATCGCCAGCGGCAAGCCGAATCAGTGGCGCTGCCGGTCGGGTGCGCGCTACCTCTACATCTGCGAGGATGGGCTGGTGCACTGGTGCTCGCAGCAGCGCGGCTATCCAGGCATTCCGCTCGCCAATTACACGCGCGAAGATCTGGTGCGCGAGTACAACACGGAAAAGTCCTGTGCGCCGCTGTGTACGGTGTCCTGTTCACAGCAGGTGGCCATGATTGACAATTGGCGCGGGCCGCAAAGGCTGCAACCGCGCCCGGCCGCGCAGCCGAGCCCCGATCAGCTCGTGCAACTGACCGGCGCGAGCGCCCGACAGGACGACTAGCGCAAGGCCACTGCGGAGACACCGCCCGCGGGACACTCCTCGCACGCGATTCGCCGCGGCCTGCCTGCGATGCGGCTTGGCGTTGCATCCCCAAAGTTGCAGGCCTCGAACTACTGTACTTCGCCGTCATTGACGGCCCCACCCCTGCACGATATGTTGGTTTGACGCCCGCAAGGGCGTCCTCAGCGGCATCGTTGTTTGCGCGGGCTGCAAGTACAGCCCGCACCCGGGTTTGCGCTAGTCTGCCCGATGCCACCTTCGCCGCCTCTGCCGGTTCCTGCAAGGAATAGCTGCGCCCAGACTACGATATGGCTGCTTCCACCAAGGCGGGACGCTACGAGCTGATCGAAGAGATCGGCCGCGGCGCCATGGGCGTGGTTTACCGCGCCAACGATCCGGTGATCGGCCGGCCGGTGGCCGTAAAAACGATGCGCCTGGCGAACGCGGGTAGCGGGATGTCGCACGAAGACCTGCTGTCGCGTTTCCAGACGGAGGCACGGGCTGCGGGCCGGCTGACGCATCCCAACATCGTGGTCGTGTACGACGCGGGCGAAGAGGACGGCCTGCTGTACATCACGATGGAACTGATCGAAGGGCCCAGCCTGCAGGCGCTCATCGAGGGGCGGCAAACCTTTCCGCTGCCGCGCGTGGTGCGGCTGATCGAGCAGGCCTGTTCGGCGCTCGATTTCGCGCACCAGCACAACATCGTCCACCGCGACATCAAGCCCGCGAACCTGATGCTGACTCCCGACGACACGCTGAAGATCACCGACTTCGGCACCGCAAAGATTTTGCAATACGGAGCGACGCAGACGGCGCAAATCATAGGCACGCCGAGCTACATGTCGCCCGAACAGATCAAGGGCCGGCCAGTGGATGGGCGTTCGGACATTTTTTCACTGGGCGTGGTGCTCTACGAACTGCTGACCGGCCAGAAACCGTTTCCGGGAGACTCGGTCACGACCGTGATTTATAAGATCGTGAACGAGGATCCCGTGCCCCCACAGCAACTCGACTCGTCGATTCATCCGGGCCTGGCGGCGATCGTCGCCCGGGCCCTGGCCAAACCAGTCGAGGAGCGATTCCAGACCTGCCACGAGTTCATGGAGGCGTTGCAAAATTACGCGCAGTACCGGAATGCGAGCACGGAAGCCACCATGATTCTGCCCGGGCCTCTGCTGCCGCGCGCGGCCGCACAAGCCGCGAGAACGCAGCCGCCCCGCGCCGCCAATGTCTCGCGAGGACCAAACAGTACCGGACAGGCGCCGCGCTTGGCGCTTTCCGAACCCGCGCCGGCCAAGCGGCGAGGCTCTGTCTGGCTTGTGCTGCTTCTGCTGGCGGTGATCGGCGCCGCGGGCTACCAAGTCCTGCCCGCCGCGCGCGAAATCTGGCAGCGCAGCCAAGCCGATCGCCAAGCCGCCGAACAGGCGTTGCGGCCGGAGAATTTGATCGAGAAGGCATCGTCTTCGGCACGTTCGTCGGCGCATCCATCAACGCCGGCGCCTGGAGCGGCGACAGCGACCGAGGAGCCCTCGGCAGCAGCATCGCCGGCGGAAACCGCGTCGATCAATTCGTCAACACCGCCCGCGACGGCGGCAGAAACCTCCAAGCCGGCAGCGGGAGCGGCGAGCACAACTCCAGAGAAACCGGCTGCTGTTCCGCCACGGGATGTTCCGCAACCTGCGCCGGGCAAACCAATAAAGCGGCCCACGGAGACAGCATCACCCGTTACCGACGTCGCTGCACCTCAGGGCAACGTGCCCCCGGCCACTGCACCGCCGGCCGCTGCACCCGCGGTGGTCGCGCCGTACAAGCCCAGCCGGTTGCCGGTCTCGCCGGCCGCTGCGGTATGGCAACTCCGCATTTCGGCCATCTTGCAGGAATCAAACATTGCGGACCGCGTTCGGGTGGTTGCGACGGGCAACACGCTCACGCTCACGGGCACACTTGGCTTACCTCAACATCGCAGTCTGCTGGCTCGGTTGCGAAATGTGCCGGATCGCGTTCAGATCATCGACGACATTGAATATGCCGACGAGCCGTCCACAGATCGGGACACGCCGCCGGACACTCCAGATACCACG
The DNA here is from genome assembly GCA_963702795.1 of uncultured Acidobacteriota bacterium. Classification (GTDB taxonomy): domain Bacteria; phylum Acidobacteriota; class Terriglobia; order Acidiferrales; family UBA7541; genus Palsa-189. The sequence continues at coordinate 475,939 of CAVPDY010000004.1, forward strand.
CAACCCAGCCAGGCGCCGGGCCGATAGGCACCCTTTACGAGCCTGCTCCTCACGTAACGTTTCTGAACATAGAGCCTGAGCCGCAAGTTACCCATACGCATCGCACTAGACGTAATTGCATGTGAATACAGCACCTAGCGCTACACTCTGGTCGGCAGAGGTATTGCTCTGAATCCCATAGGGAAACGCAGGTCCCGCAAAGTGAATTCAAAGGCACTGGCACACGCGGTTCATCCAGCGGCGGCGGCGACGAACGCCTCGGTCCCGCCAATGCCGATGCTCGCGCATTCGACGGTGACGCAAACTGCGAAGTCGCCGGCACGCGCTTCGGAAAACGTGGATCTCCTCGCCGGCAATTTTCTGCGCTCGTTCCAGGTGCTCGTCAGCACCATGCGTCTTTATCAGCGCAATCATCCTCGCGTGGCCGAGAGCCTGCAATCCGCGGAGCGCTGCTTGCACGCCGCGTTCCGGCATTGCCGTGCCATCAACCTTCGCGTCGAGCGCGAGGGCCTGGCGCTTGTTGCGAGCCAATCGCAACAGCAAACTGAAACGCTGGACGATCCTCGGGGAGAGTTGCGAAATCTAGCGGCGGAATTGGCGGACGCCGGAGTTCACACGCTGACGTTCCTGCCGCGAACGAACCTCAGCGAGCTGGAGCTATTTGCCCGGGCCGTGGATGCAACCTCGCGCGTCGCCAGCCAGCACCGCGGAGACCGCGGCGCTGCCAACCGTGACTGGAATGTCTGGCTGGCCGAGCACCAATTCGCCGGCATTCGAGTGAACGCGCCGGTCGAGCGTCGCGACGACAACACGGTGCTGGCCATCCTGCTCGGTGTTTTGCCCAGTGGGGAACGACAAGGAACGCAAGCCGAAGCATTTCCCACATCCTCGCTCGAACAATTACGCGAAGCACTGCGCTTCCTGGCCACGGCGGCGCCGCGTCTTGAAGAGGCACAGCGGCAATCGCCGCAAGAGGCCGCGCGCATCGTGCGTGAGGAACTGGCCGCAGCCAGTCCGCATATGCTCGGATTGCTTAAGAGTAGTCTGGTCACCGATCCGCCGCAGCAAGGCGACACAACCGTTTCCTACTTCACGCGCCTGGGCGACGCGCTCGCGGTGGATTTCCTGCGCGCGGGATACCTGGCGGGGCGAATCCGCTCCCTGGAAATGCGCCCGCTCATCGACCAGTTAAGCCGCTGCGGAGTTCCGGCGATCGACGAAGCCCAGATCGAGACGCGCATCGAGCGTTTTTGGTCTTCCCTTCCGGCACGCGAAATCGCGCGTGTGCTGGCAAGCGGCGACGCCTGGTGCATTCCCGTGCCGGTGTTGCGGCGGTATCTCGAGCCGCTCATTGCCGCGGCGGAACGCAAGGGAGCAGAAGCATCCGGCCGAGAAGCGCGCCGGGCGCTGGCTGATTTTGCGCGCTGCGTGGAATCCGAGGAAGAAAAGGGCCGGCGCGCCGCAGCGGCGGGCCTGGTGGAACTCACAGAGCTGCTGGACCGGCTCTGGCCGCATCCGCGGTTCGCGGAAATCAGCCGCCGGGTCGTGGACGCCCTGTTGCGGGAGACTTCGCCCGGCATCGCGGGCTTGCTTGCGGCCGCCACGGAAACACTGGCGCGGCTGGCGCTGGAACGCGGAATGTACGCTGAATTCGAGCGCATCTTGGACCGGCTGGCGCAGGCGCCGCGGGACGAGAACCACGAACCCATTGCCGAACCCATCGCCGCATTAGCGCGCCGCATCGTCCGTCAGGAGAGCTGGCTGCTGCTGGTGGATTCAGCGCTGGCAAACAGGCCACTCGATCCCGCGTTGCCGAAACTACTGCGGCGCGACCCCGAGCGGCTTCTCGATCGGCTGGGCCTTTTACTCACTGCGCCCGACGGCACCAATTCGCTTCCGGCCATGGCACGACTGGTTCGCGCCACGGGCGAACCTGTGCTGGGGGCCCTGCAAGCCCACCTGACGGAACCGCGGCGCCAGCGCACGGCCACAGCCATCAAACTCCTCGCGGCCGTCCAGCCCGAGCGGCTGGTGGCGGTACTCCCGCGCGTTCTGGCAGCCTGGGACTGGAGTCTGCAGGACCTGGCGGTCAGCGAACTGGCGCGGCAGCCGCAGGGCGCGTTGCGCGCGCAAATCGCCGAGGTATTCCTGGCCACGCTTGCGGAAGCGCATGTCTACGTGGTGCCCAGCATGCTGGACCAGATCGGGCTGGCGAGCGACCCGTCGGCTGTGCCGCGACTGATGGAAATCGCCACGGGCCAAGTCGAAACGATGCGCGACTTATTCGTCCGCATCAAGGCCATTGAAACCCTCGGCCATCTTCGCGCGGAGAGCGCCGCACCGATGCTGCTGGACCTGATGCGTGGTCGCGCCGGCCTCACGTACACTGAACCGGCCGGGGTGCGCTCGGCCGCCGAGGAAGCACTGGCGCTCATCGAGAATCGCCCCAGCTCGGCACGGCTACGCGCCACGAAACAGGCCGCCGAAAGATCGAGTGCGCGCTTCGAACGCCCGCGCCGCTACGTGCGCGTCCGCTTGACTTCGCCCCTCGCGGCAAGGCTCGCTGGACCGCATGCTGCGACGGCTCTGGTGCGCGTGATGGCCCTGGGCGGAGCGATGATTGAGACCAAGGGCCACCTCAGCATCGGGGAATCGCTCCAGATCGAGATCCGTTCCGGCTTGCGCCGCATCGGCACCACCGCCGTTGTCCGCAGCGCCAGCCCGGCAGGCTACGGGATCGAGTTTGTACACATGAAACAGGAAGACCGCGAGAACCTCCGCCGTCACATTGGCAAGCTGCTGCGCTAAGCCCGCCAAGCATTTCCCGCCCGCTCCGTGATTGGCCATTCGTCCCGGCTAGAGACCGCTTGCGCGCTCGTCAATTCGCGTTAAAGTACGAGATATGCCGCTCTGGGCGATGATCGTGCTGATTGCACTAGTTGCCGCGCTGGCCGCTTGGGCCGCGACGGGCGCCGCGCAACGCCAGTCCGTAAATCAGGAGACTGCGCTGCGTCAGGAGATGCAAACGCTGGTGGCGACGCAGTCGCAAGCGCTGACGGCTCAACTCGGCCAACTGGCGCAGGCGGTGACCACGCAACTGGGCCAGGTGAATCAGCAATTGCAAAGCGGAATGGCCTCGACGGGCACGCTCGTTTCCGGAGCGCAAAAGGACGTTTCGGAGCAGTTGCGAGCTTCCACGGAGATGCTGGGGACAATTCGCCAGCAGCTCGGAGAGGTGAAGCAGGCCGGAAGCGAAGTTTCCGAAGCCGCCAAGCAGATTCAAAACGTCCTGGGAGGGGCCAAGACGCGCGGGACGCTCGGCGAAGTCACACTGGAGCGCATGCTGGCCGACACGCTTCCCGAGGCCGCCTACAGGACGCAGCACCGCTTCTCGACCGGAGAAGTGGTGGATGCCGCGGTCGAGATGAAGCTGAGCGGCAAATTCTTGCCGATCGATTCAAAGTTCCCGCTGGATGCCTACCGCCGGCTGGTGGACACCGGCGAGGAAGCTCGGAAGGGATTCTCGCAAAGCGTTCGCCAACACGCCGAATCGATCGCCAAAAAATACATCTTGCCGGAGGAAGGCACGCTGGACATCGCGCTGATGTTCGTGCCGTCCGAGGGCGTTTATTACGAGCTGCTGCGCTCGGAAATCTCCAACGGCTCCCCGCTCGACGAGTATTGCCGTTCAAAGGGCGTGATTGCTGTTTCTCCGAACTCCCTGTTCGCGCATCTGCGCATCATTTTGCTCGGCCTACGCGGAATACAAATCGAGGAAAATGCCAAGCGCATTCTTGCCGATCTCACCGGCCTCAAGAAACAGATCGAGAACTTCAGCGACATCTACGACAAGCTGGGGACGCACCTGCGCAACGCCCAGCAAAGCTACGCCGACGCCGATCACAAGCTGGATCGCGCCCGGAATGTTCTCGACGAGCTCGTTCGCGGCGCCCCGGAGCCGAAAGCACTCGAACCCGCCACGAGCGCTCCCAGCGACTAACCCCTATCCGGGGAAGCTCCGAAAGGCCGCCCTGCTGGATCATCTGAATCATCTGTTGAGCTTCTTGATGGCGGTCTGCGCGAGGACGATGACCTTCACCGCGCAGGTCGTCCGGTCATCATTGCCTGAGTAGTGCTGACACCACGCCGTCCATTTCGCCACTTCGGACGGGCATTGGTTGAGAAGAGCTTCAGCGGATTTACCGTCGTCGTCGGAGAAATACTGCCCACACTGAATCTTGGGCTCGATTGAGCCTGACGAAGCCGCCTTGCAGCACTGGTAACCGGTTGTGGCGACGGCATTGCTTGCCTCCGGACAGTTTGCTAGCCTCGATCCAGGGTCAGGATTTGCCGTATAAGACCGCGTTTCCGGCAACGGCGGACTGCTGGCCGGCGGGCCGCAGCAGTCGTGCCCCAAGCGAATGCCGAGGTTATCCGTTGCGTATCGAGGTTGGCGCGCAGACAGACGTCGGGCGCGCCCGTCAAAATAACGAAGACGCCTACAAGATTGACGCCTCGCTCAACCTGTATGTCCTCTCCGACGGTATTGGCGGCGAGGAACAAGGCGAGGTGGCCAGCGCCATCGCCGTGGAAACGGTCGTGGGGCATTGTGTGGAGGCGGAGAATCATCACGCCGCTCCTCTTTTCGTGGAGCCGCGGCCGGACATCTCCGAGCGCACCAACCGCTTGGCCAGCGCCGCAACCCTGGCAAATCGCAAGATTTTCGATTCGGCATCGAGCGACCCGGAACGGCGCCGCATGGGTGCGACGATTGTCGCAGTGTGGCTGCAGGGCGAGCGGATGAGCCTGGTGCACGTCGGGGACAGCCGGGCCTACTTGCTGCGAGGCGGATCGCTCGAGCAGCTCACGGCCGACCACTCGCTGGTCGCCGAACAGGTGCGCCGCGGCGTGCTGACGCCGCAGGAGGCCGAGACCAGCCAACTGCAGAGCGTGCTGATCCGGGCGCTGGGATCCGAGGAGCGGGTTGAGGTGGACGCGGACGAGCATGTTCTGCTGGAGGGCGACACGCTCTTGCTGTGCTCGGACGGGCTGACGCGCATGGTCAGCGATCCAGAAATCGCCAGCACGCTGATGACGGTCGAGCCGCCGCAGGCCGCCGCCGAGCGTCTGGTGGATCTGGCCAACGAATACGGCGGGCTCGACAACGTGACCGTCATCGTCGTGCGAGCTCTAGCAGGTTCGGCAGGCATCCTGGAACGGCTGAGGCGTCGCTGGTCGAAGAATTCCCATTCGGCACGAAACGGACGGTCTTCGGGAGACTCTTGAAATGCCCAGACTCTTGCTAAAGTTCGATTCGGCTGTGTTGAAAGAAATCCCGCTCGGGAGCCGTCCCGTGACGATCGGACGCGCCCCGGACAACGAGATGGCGATTGACAATCTGGCCGTGTCCAACTACCACGCGCGCATCTATGGCGAAGCCGGGCGGCTGGTCATCGAGGATCTCAACAGTCTGAATGGCACATTCGTCAACGACATGCGCGTGGAGCGGGCCACGCTGCGCGACGGAGACACGGTTCAGGTCGGCAAGCACCAGATCCAGGTCGATACCGCGCACGATGCTGCGCTTCCGGTGGATGCGTGGCGCAAGGCCGCTGCGCCAAAAGTGGACGAGACGATGGTGCTGGACACACAGGAGCGCCGCGAGTTGTTGCGGCAGGCGGTGGTGGCGGGCGAACGCTCGCAGATCTCGCCGAAGCGCGTGCGCGTGCCCACGCTGAGTGTGCTCGCCGGGCGCGCCGACCAGGACGAGTATGTGCTTTCCGGAAAATTGACGGTGATCGGACGATCCGAAATGGCCACGGTGCGCCTGCGCGGGTGGTTTGCGCCACGGGTGGCCGCCCAAATCCACAAACGCGACGATGGCTATTATCTGGGTATGGGCGACCGTATCCCCAAGATCAATGGCCTGCCCATCTCGGCCGCGACGCTGCTACACGACGGCGATATCATCGAGGTCGGGCGCCTTCGCCTGCACTTCGCCGTTCACGACTGACTCGCTCCTGCCCTGACCCGCAAGTGAAAGGACACTAACCTGGAGGCCAGCGAAAATTGCGGCCACCGAGCAAGTGCACGTGCAGGTGAGAGACCGACTGTCCGGCTCCAGGCCCGTTGTTAACCACGGTACGATAGCCATCGGTGAGGCCCTTCTCGACGGCGAGCTGTGCGGCGACCTGAAACAGGCGTCCCAGCACAGCAGCGTCCTCGCCCTTAGCGTCGGCGAGCGTGACCAGATGTTTGCGAGGACAAATCAGGATGTGCGTGGGGGCCTGTGGCGCGATATCCTCGAACGCAAATAGATCGGCATCCTCATAGACCATTTTTCCGGGGATCTCCTTGCGGCTAATCTTGCAAAACAGGCAGTCGTTCACGGCAACGGTCCTCCTGGGCTAGCGGCGGCGCAGCAGCGCGTTTCATCCAACCGAACGACAAAGGTTTGCAGGCCACTCTCTTCGGCGATCTGGGCTGCCAGTCGTTGCGCTGCGTCTTGACTCGGGACGCGCCCAACGCGCACGCGGAAGAAATGGCCGCTCGGCAAATTCTGTTCCTCGATGAGAATGGGCATATACCGTGCGGCCAGGCGCGTGCGCAGCCGCTCGGCGTTCTCTTGCTGCGTAAACGCGCCGACTTGCACGGTGAAGTCTCCGGCGAGCGGGGCTGGGCTTGAGAGCAATTCGATGCGCACCGGTGCGGTGCCGGTTCCAACCAGGTTGAGGATGCGCGCGGCCGCGAGCGATAGGTCGATGATGCGGCCAGCCACAAACGGACCGCGATCGATAATGCGCACTTCGGTTTGCAGGCCGTTATTCAAGTTCGTGACGCGGACGATGCTGCCGAACGGAAGCGTGCGGTGCGCTGCAACCGGCAGCCTGGTGTCGAAGATTTCGCCGTCCGAGGCGCGCCGCCCGTCGAACGGAATTCCGTACCACGACGCGATGCCCTGCTCCACGTAGGCCGGTGCCGGCGCTGGCGCTGCAGCCACCGGCGGAGCTTCGGATGGGACTGCCGGACCCAGCGGCGGGTTGGGCGCCGGAGAAAGCGCCGGAGATGGCGGCGAAGGAGGCGGCGGCACACCGGTCGAAGCAGGACGTGTATGCGCGCAGCCAGCTGCCAGCAGCACCGCGAGAGCCAGGAAGGAGACTAGAAGGGCATCGGCGCGGCGGTTGAAGCGATCCCATCCGCCGGGCAAAGGCCTATTGCTCTTTCGGAGCGGATTTCGATTCGAGATCCTCGGCCAGTTTTGCCAAGCTTCCAGAAACGCTCCGGAGAGCCTTGGCCGCCTTGACGCGCGTAGCTGGGCTGACCTTCTGCTCCGCGACAGCGCGAAGCCGCTCGAGCGCTCGATCCAGTTCGCGGCCCATCTCTTCAAACTTGTTCATAGCGCCACTTCCTCGCGCCATGTCCTCCGAGACTGCTGCTGGGCGCGCGTTTTCCGCTATTATAGGCAGGCTGTCATTGTGCCGCAACCGCAAGGAGAACGCGTGGAGCTTCCCGTACGATGGCGATACAAGCTGGACCGCTGGCGCAAGGAGCTGGCCGCGAAACTTCACCGCGAGCCTCAGCAGCCCCGCCCGCGCCTCTGCCCGGCCTGCGGCACGCTGGTAGGGGCTACCTCCAGCCGCTGCCATCAGTGCGGCGCGAATATGGCGTTTTCGGTGGCGGCGGCCAGCCGTTCGCTCGGCCGCCTGCTGCCGCAAACCTCACCAGTGAGCTACGCCATCCTGAGCCTCTGCTGCGTGCTCTACGGCGTGAGTCTGATGGCGACTATGCGCTCCAGCGGCTTCGAGGCGCCCACCGGAGGATTGGGCGCAATCATGAATCTTGGCGGCATCAGCGGCCAGATTCTCTTGCGCATGGGAGAGTCCTTGCCTCTTCCTTACGATCTTGCCCAACCGTGGAGGCTGATCACGGCAATCTTCCTCCACGGAAGCCTGCTGCACATCGGCTTCAACATGTGGGTCCTAATGGATATTGCGCCGACGATTGAAGAGCTTTATGGCTCGGCGCGTTTTCTTTTCATGTTCGTCGCCACGGGCGCGTTTGGATATGTCGTGAGCGCGACGTTCGGAAATAACAGCGTCGGCGCTTCCGGCTCTCTGCTCGGCTTGATCGGCGTTTTGCTGGCGATCACCCTGGGGCGCCGCAACGAGAGCATGCGCCAGCTTCGCAGCCAACTGATTACATGGCTCATTTATATCGCGGTGCTCGGGGTGATCATGCGGGGAATCGATAACTACGCTCACCTCGGCGGCTTCGTTTCCGGGTTTGCTCTGGGTAAGGTGATGTCGGACCGCCAGCCGACCGACCTCATCGAAAGGCGCCGCGCCTTCGCCCTGGGCTGGACGGCGGGCCTGGTCGTCGCCGCGAGCTTCGGTTTTATGCTCTTTTACTATTTTTCTTCCGCGGCGGTCGGCAACGGCTAGCTTTCGCTCTGCGAATGGTCCGGACTGAGGCGGCGCGCTACGACGATGCTATAGTGAAATCCCGAAAACACCGTGAACCCTGCGACCAGATAAACGAGTAGCTGCCGCGCGGCTTCCAGCGCCGCCGAGTGCGAAACCGCCGCGGCAAGCACCGTGAACACCAGGAGAATCTGGACCGTGGTAGTGATCTTTCCATAGATGGATGGCGGAAACTGGCGGTAGCCTCCGGAAACCAGAATCACCATGGCCGTGGTCAGGATGAGCACGTCCCGGCCAAGCACCAGAATCGTCAGCCACCAGCGAATCTGCCCTTCGTAAGCCAAGACCGCGAAGGACGAGGATAACAACAGCTTGTCGGCGATAGGGTCCAGATAGGCGCCCAGCGCTGTTTTCTGGTTAAGCGATCGTGCGAGCAATCCATCCAGGCCATCCGTCAGCGCCGCGACAACCAGAATCGCCAAGGCCCAGGAATAACGCCGGTAGAAAATCAGGATAATGAAAAGTGGCAGGAAGCCCAGACGCAGGAACGTGAGCTGATTCGGAACGGTGAGGATACGCGTCGCCATGGATGGAGCGCCTGAACCTGGTCAGGCGAACAGCGCTAGATAATCCTTCAGCGAGCGGCCCACCTTCTGCTCGAAGACGTCGGCCATCGAAGGAATCGAGCCGCTCGGTTCGTCGAGCGAGATTCTCTCGATGCGATGCATCGGGAAAAACATCGTCGGCAAACCCACGCGGTCTCCCTCCGGATGCAGCACCTGCCGGACGAAGTCATCGAACGAGTTCAAGTCGATGCCGCGGAGGGTGATGCCGGCGGGATGCAAGGCCAGCAATTCACCCCAGACTTTTTCGCGAGGCGTCTGCAGGCTGACCACCACGATCCGATTGAGTTCCACCGAATAGCCCCTCTGCCGCCATCCTAGCGCAATCGCGCAGCGCCTGCATCCCCGGGTTGTGTGCGATGTTACACAGCCGCAGCGCCCGGAGACGGCAAATCACGCCAGCGTCAAATCGCAATCGTTTTCAGATCGCGCGGAATGAGCAGCGTGGGCTCGGTGAGCCGCTGCACCTCTTGCGGCGTTGTACCCGGCGCCACTTCGCGCAGCACCAGCCCCTCAGGCGTGATTTCGATCACCGCCAGCTCGGTGACGATCAAATCCACGACCTCCACGCCGGTGAGTGGCAGGTTGCACTTTCTGAGAATTTTCGGCTGGCCGTCCTTGGTGGCGTGTTCCATGGCGGCGATGACTCGCCGCGCACCTGCCACCAAATCCATCGCGCCACCCATGCCCTTGAGCATTTTGCCGGGGATCGCCCAGTTGGCGATGTTGCCCTTCTCATCGACCTGCAACGCTCCGAGCACGGTCAAGCTCACGTGGCCGCCGCGGATCATGGCGAACGAGTCTGAACTCGAGAAATACGACGTGCCGGGGACCTCCGTCACCGTCTCCTTGCCGGCGTTGACCAAGTCCGCGTCTTCGTCGCCCGCGAGCGGAAACGGCCCGACGCCGAGCATCCCGTTTTCCGATTGCAGCACCACTTCCATTCCCGCAGGAATGTAGTTCCCGACCAGCGTCGGCGTGCCGATGCCGAGATTGACGTAATAGCCGTCTTTCAGCTCCTGCGCCACACGCCGCGCGATGAGTTCTCTCTTGTCCGTCTCCACTTTAGGCATGTTTTTGCTCCGCGCCAGCTCATGCGCGCTGGCGCACCGTCCTCTTCTCGATGCGCTTCTCGTAGTGCTCGCCCTGAAAAATGCGATCGACGAAAATCCCCGGCGTGTGCACCTGATCGGGCTCAATCTCGCCGAGTTCGACCAGATGCTCGACTTCGGCGATCACCAAATCGGCCGCCGTCGCCATGACGGCGTTGAAATTTCGCGCCGTCTTGCGATACACGAGATTGCCCCAGCGGTCTCCCTTCCAGGCCTTGACGAACGCCACGTCCCCGCGCAGCGCCCTCTCCATCACGAACATGCGGCCGCCGAATTCGCGCACTTCTTTGCCCTCTGCCACCATCGTGCCGTATCCAGTGGGCGTATAAAACGCGGGAATTCCCGCGCCCCCGGCGCGCATCCGCTCGGCCAGCGTGCCCTGCGGGTTCAACTCGATTTCGATTTCGCCGCTGAGCACCTGCCCTTCGAACAGTTTGTTCTCGCCGACATAGGTCGCCACCATCTTGCGAATCTGGTGCGTCTGAAGCAGCAGGCCCGCTCCGAAATCGGACGTCCCGGCGTTGTTCGAGACCACGGTGAGATTCTTGGTTCCGGCGCGGAGCACAGCGCCGATCAGATTTTCGGGGATGCCGCACACCCCGAAACCACCCATGAGAATGGTTGCGCCGTCGCGCAAACCGGCAATGGCCGCATCGGAATTGGCTACGCGTTTGTCCATACACGCTTCCTGGAAAAAGTTTACTGCAAATCCCTCAGAATTTTATAGACCTCGTTCGCCGCCGCAAATTCGTCTTCCAGTTCGCGCCCGCGCAGGTGGCGCCGAAGATCGTCGATCGCTTGCGCCAAGCGATCGAGCCCGACCTCCAGATGGTCCGCGTTGGTCAGAACGATGTCGCGCCAGACGGCGTAGGGGCTGCCGGCCAAGCGCAAAGCGTCGCGCAACCCCCGGCCGGCCAGCGTAAGAGGTAAGCCGGTCTGGTCGGTCGCCTCATGGACGACACCCGCCAAGGCGACGCAACAAGCTGTGGCAAGTGCGAAACCACCGCGGCGGCGCGGTCGTGCGTCTCGGCGTCCATCCATACCGGCCGCGCACCGATGGCCTTGAGCAGTTCCACGAATCTCGCAACGCGCGGGTCGGCGTCACTATCGCCGGCCGCGCCAATCAGGGCATATTGAGCGCCACGAAACAACGCAGCTTCCGCAGCATCGACGCCGGAATCTTCTTTGCCCGCCATGGGATGGCCGCCGAGAAAGCGCGCTCCCCGCTCGGAGAAATTGGCGAAAGCCTTGCCTGCTGCCGCGCAGACGGCGCGCTTGGTGCTGGCGGCGTCGGTCACCAGCGCCCCTGGCGCCGCGTGCCGCGCAATGTCGCGCAGCCGTTCGATCGTGAGCCCGACTGGCAACGCGACGTAAACCAAGTCAGCGCCAGTGAGCGCTTCGGAAAGCTCGGCGCATCCTTCATCAACCACGCCCCGAGCGCAGGCGCGTTTGAGCACCTCGGGCTTGTCCCAGCCTACCAACCGAGCGCCGGGCAGGTGCGGCCGCGCGGCCAGTGCGAAGGAACCGCCAATGAGTCCGGTGCCCACCACGGCCACGCGAGTGAATGGCGAGGGCATCGTTCAGGCCAGTCGGCGGCCGACGGCGGGCGCGATCATGCGCAACTCAGCCATCAATTGCGCGAATTGGTCGAAGTACAAGGACTGCGCGCCGTCGGAAAGCGCGTGCTCGGGGTCGTTGTGAACTTCCAGGAGCAGGCCGTCAGCGCCCGCGGCCACGGCGGCGCGCGCCATCGGAAGGACGCCATCGCGCCGGCCAGTGCCATGCGATGGGTCGGCGAGGATCGGCAGGTGCGACAGCTTCTTGATCGCTGGTATTGCCGCGATGTCCAGCGTGTTTCGATTGTACGTCTCGAACGTGCGGATGCCGCGCTCGCACAAGATGACGTTACGGTTCCCACCGGACATGATGTATTCGGCGCTCAGCAGCAACTCCTCCATGGTGGCCGACAAGCCGCGCTTGAGCAGCACGGGCTTCGAGACCTGTCCCAGCGCGCGCAGCAGATGATAGTTCTGCATATTGCGCGCGCCAACTTGCAGCAGATCGACGTACGGCAGCATCAGCTCAATCTGCGACGGGTCCATGACCTCGCTCACAACGAGCAGGCCATACTTGTCGGCTGCGTGACGCATTAGGACCAGGCCCGGCTCACCCAGGCCCTGAAACGTGTAGGGCGAGCTGCGCGGCTTGAAGGCGCCGCCGCGCAAAAGCCGCGCGCCAAGTTGCGCCACGCGTTCGGCGATCAAATTGATCTGCTCAGCCGATTCCACCGCGCAGGGCCCCGCAGCGACCACCACCTCATTCCCGCCGATGCGCACGCCATTGGGCAGCTCCACCACCGTGCCCTCGGGACGAAACGCGCGGCTGGCCAGCTTGTATGGCTGCGTGACGCGCACGACCTCGCGCACGCCCGGCAGCACTTCCACATCGCGCGTGTCGAAATCGGGCCGCACACCCACGGCGCCCAAGACCGTTTGCGACGCACCGGTCGATCGGTGAATGTCGAAACCGAGCGCCACCAGCCGGTCTATCACGTGCTGGATCTGATCTTCGCTCGCGCTCGCTTGCATGACTACGACCATGGTTTTCGCTCGTCCGCTACGGGTTTCCACCCAGGTTCAGCTTCAGTCGCTGCCGCCGTCCGGTTTGTCGCTGTCGGCCATCACGTGCCGCTCCACCGATCGCGCCTCGTCCAGAATGCGCTCGAACAGCCGTCGGATGGCGGCGCCGCTGAGCGGGCCGTGGTTGGCTGCTTCCACCGCCTCGAGAACTTGCCGCTCGCGATCGGGCTGGTAGAGCGGTGTTCCATCGACCTTTTTCAAGCGGCCAATCTCCAGAACGCAGTGCGACCGTTCGTTCAGCAACTCGACCAGTTTGCGGTCGATTTCGTCGATTTTGCGACGCCAATCTTCGACGCTCATTGCCCCGGCTCCCGACGGCTCATCCCGTGCAACCCGGCCTGTTTGAGAATTCGCGCGCGTTCGGCCACGGCTGCCACAGCAGCCTCCGGCGTTGCCGCCTGCTCGACTTCTTTCACGAGCGCCGAACCTACCACGGCAGCGTCAGCCAGCCCGCCGAGAATCGATACCTGTCCCGGCAGCGAAATGCCAAAACCGACGGCAATGGGAAGCGCGGTCACGGCTCGCACGCGCCGCACCAGTGCCGGCAAATCTTCCGGCAACGACTCTTTCGCGCCGGTCACGCCGGTCCGCGAAATCACGTAGAGAAAACCGCTGGAAACCTCGGCGATTCGCTTCAAACGCTCGTCCGGCGAAGTAGGCGCTGCCAGAAAAATCGTATCGAGGCCGTGGGCAAGAATGATGCGCCGGTAATCAGCGGACTCCTCGGGAGTGAGATCGGTAATCAGCACGCCGTCGACCCCGGCCTCCGCCGCGCGTTCCGCGAACCGCTCCAGCCCCATTTGCAGCACCGGATTGAAGTAGCTGAAGAGCACCAGCGCCACGTCGCTCTTTCGGCGGATCGCCGCAGCCAGATCGAGCACGCCTGCGAGCGTGGTTCCCGCGCGTAAGGCACGTTCGCTCGAGCGCTGAATCACGGGACCATCCGCGAGCGGATCGCTGAACGGCACTCCCAGTTCGATCACGTCCGCCCCGGCTCCGGCCAGCGCAAGCGCCAGCGCTTCGCTGGCCGCGAGCGAGGGATCGCCCGCCGTGAGAAAGGCCACCAGGCCCATCTCGCCCTTTTCGCGAAGCGCCTCAAAGCGCCGCGCGATGCGCGTCGTCGCTGGCATTGCCGGAGTCGCCGGAGTAGATGCCGGATTCATAGGCTTCCGAGCGCGCGTACCAGAATGTCCATGTCCTTGTCGCCCCGCCCAGACACATTCAGGATCACAATTTCGTCGCGAGACATCCGCAGAGCGCGAGCGATCAATTCCGCCAACGCGTGCGCGCTCTCGAGCGCCGGAATGATGCCCTCGCGCCGCGCCAGCGTGCGCACCGCGGCGAGAGCAGCCTCATCGCTCACTGCCGTGTACTCCGCGCGGTGCTGATCCGCTAGCCAGGCATGCTCGGGACCGACCGCGTTGTAGTCCAGGCCCGCCGATATGGAATGCGTGGTCGCGATTTGTCCGTCGCTATTCTGCAGCACATACGTGTAGGTGCCCTGTAGCACGCCGGGGCGTGCGCCCTCAAAGCCTTCGGCTGCGGCGAGACGCGCTGCGTGCTCACCGAGATGATGTCCAGTGCCACCAGCTTCCACGCCCAGCATTTTTACGCCAGCGTCTCCCAGGAACGCGTGAAAGAGCCCGATGGCGTTCGAGCCGCCGCCCACGCAGGCCACCAGCAGGTTCGGCAGGCGCCCTTCCGCTTCCAGGATTTGCCCCCGCGCCTCTTCGCCGATCACCTTCTGAAAATCGCGGACGATCATCGGATAAGGATGCGCGCCCAGAGCCGAGCCGAGCAGATAGTGCGTGGTGCGCACGTTGGTGACCCAATCGCGCATCGCCTCATTGATGGCGTCCTTCAGCGTGCGGCTGCCGGAATCGACGCCCACCACTTCGGCGCCCAACAAACGCATCCGATAGACGTTGAGCCGCTGCCGTTCCATGTCGTCCGTGCCCATGTAAACGACGCACTCGAGGCCGAATCGCGCCGCCACTGTGGCCGTCGCAACCCCATGCTGGCCGGCTCCAGTCTCCGCGATAACGCGGCGCTTCCCCATGCGCACCGCGAGCAAAGCCTGGCCGATGCAGTTGTTGATCTTGTGCGCGCCCGTGTGCAGCAAATCCTCGCGCTTGAGATAAATTCGCGGACCACCCAGATACTCGGTCAGGCGCGGCGCAAATTGCAGAGGCGTCGGCCGCCCGGCGAAATTCCGCAGCAGATAATCCAGTTCCCGCGCAAATCGCGCGTCGGCGCGCGCTTCGGCGTAGGCCCGCTCGAGTTCTTCGAGCGGCGCCACCAACGTTTCCGGAACGTATCGCCCGCCGTACGGGCCGAATCGCCCGCGAACATCAGGCCAGGTCTGAGTGGCTGTGCTCATTGTGCCCTCTCGCGGTCAGCGATGCGGTTGGCGCGCTCGACCGCTCTCATCAACGCCCGCATCGCAGCGGGATCCTTTTTCCCAGGGCGCGATTCCACGCCGCTTGCCACGTCCACCGCGAACGGCCGCGCCTCGGCAATTGCCTGCGCGACGTTGTCGGGCCGGATGCCGCCGGCCAAAATCACGCGCCCATACCGATTGGCCTGTCGCGCCAGGCGCCAATCCGCTGTTTCGCCTGTGCCGCCGTGCAAGCCCTCGCGAAATCCGTCCAAAAGAAATGCCGACGCCGCGCCGTAGCGCGCCAAAGCCGCAACGCGAAAGCCCGGCCGCACGTTGAACGCTTTGATCACGCTGAACTGTTTCGACAGAGCGCGCGCCTGTTCCACCTTCTCCCCGCCGTGAAGCTGCACGGCTCCCAGGTGCAGCGCCCGAGCCAGCGCCGCCACCACTTCCGAGGGCCAGTCGACGAACACGCCCACGACGCCCACCAAAGGCGGCAGCCGCCGGATGATCTCCCAAGCCCGCTGCGGACTTACCGAACGCGGGCTCGGCGGATAAAAATTAAATCCCAGCGCGCTGGCGCCCAAATCCACGGCGAGCTTGGCGTCCGCCCAATTTGTGACGCCGCAAATTTTCACGCGAACGATCGCACACCTCGCACGACGAGTCTCAGCCGTTCAGCAACCGGCGCAAGCCCGCACCGGGATCAGCCTCGCGCATCAGGTGCTCGCCGATCAGAAACGCGTCGAACCCTGCCGCACGCAAGCGTGCCAGGTCCTCCGCCGAACGCAGTCCCGACTCACTCACCGCCACGCAGCCGTCTGGAATTTCATCGATCAGATGGAAAGACGTTTCCTCGCGAACCGTGAGCGTGTGCAGGTCTCGGTTGTTCACGCCTACGATGCGCGCGCCTGCCGCAATCGCCACGTCCAGCTCTTCCCCCGTGTGCACCTCGACCAGCGGCTCCATCTTCAATTCGCGCCCCAGCACGATCAGCTCGCCCAGCGCCGACCGGCTAAGCGCTGCGACAATCAGGAGAAAGGAATCGGCGTTGGCCGCCCGCGCCTCCCACACCTGCCACGGGTCAATAATGAAATCCTTTCGCAGCACGGGCAGCGAAGTTGCCGCATGCGCATCCCGCAGGTGCGCCAGCGCACCCTGAAAAAATCCTTCTTCCGTCAGCACCGAAAGAGCCGCCGCCCCCGCCGCCTCAAAGCCCAGCGCCAACGATTTCGGGTCAAACGATTCCCGCAGCAAGCCCGCCGAAGGCGAAGCTTTCTTCAATTCCGCAATGACGTTGATCTGGTTCCGGCAGAGAGCGCCCACAAAATCGCGCACCGGATCGGCCTTCCGCGCCGCGATGCGCAAGACCGTTTCCGGCACCACGCGCTGCCGGTGCGCGACCTCCGCCCGTCGGGCCTCGACAATGCGCCCCAGCACCGTACCCGAATTGGTTTGCAGTGACGACAAAGGCGTGCCTCTCCCGAGCACGAACAAACGCTTGCAGGGAAAAGGTTTATGCTATGCCGTGGTTCGCGCGATGTCAATTTCGCCCCCGCTATGCCAATTGGAAGAGGCCAGCCCGTCCCCAGTGCTCTTCCCGCCCGGTAGCGGCCTCAATACCGGGTACTAACTCAACTCGCAATACCCCCCTACCGAAAGTACCAGAGAGGCAGAACGAAGGTTCTATACCTGCCACCGCCGATAACCATCATTATTGGTGCCACCAGCCGGTCCAAGGAGGGTCAAATCGCCATGGTTAAGTACGCCCTGGGCATGTTCGCATTGATCCTGGCTTCGGCTCCCCTGTTGCGGGCAAATGATATCAGCGGAACGATCGTCATTCAGCACAAGCTTACGAAGCCACGCGTTACCCCCGCCGAGGACCTGTACGAGCGCGGCGCTGCCGTGCCGCTGGGCGCCGACCAGGAACAAGACCCGCTCGCGTATGAACGCACCCATGTGGCCGTCTATCTCGAGGGAGATCTTCCGTCACAGGGAGTCACTGCCGATTTGAATCAGCAGGACCGGCGTTTTACCCCCGACTTGATCGTCATTCCGGCCGGGTCCACAGTCTCCTTCCCGAATCTCGATCCGATCTTTCACAACGTTTTCTCCTTATCGAAGGCGAAATCGTTCGATCTCGGCAACTATCCAAAGGACCACGCGCGAACGGTGACGTTCCTCAAACCCGGCATTGTGATCGTTGGCTGCCACCTACACGCGAATATGTCCGCGGTGATCGTGGTGACGCCCAATCGCTGGAGCACCACGGCGGACCCGGAAGGCCACTTCACTCTGCCGGCGGTGCCGCCGGGCACGTACACCATCGTGGCCTGGCACAAATCGGCGGGGTTTTTTCGGAAGAAGATTGAAGTCACGGACGGCCACGCCGCCTCGGTTGAGTTCGTGATTCCCCTGGATGAAAACGGCGTCCTGCAAGAGGCCCGCAAGTGAGAATGCGTTTAAGCACGCGCGCGTTCCTGTGGTCGTTCGTCCCTTTCGCGTTGTTGCTCGCTGGAAGTTTCTGGATGATCCAGCGTCAGGTTCAGGCAGCCGTGCGCGAGGGCCTGCATTCCTCGCTGCGCGACGCGCACGAGTCCATGGCTCGCATGCGCGAACAAAGCGAGCTTCAGAACAGCCGTTTTCTGCGCATCGTCGCGGAAAACCCATCCTTGAAAGCGGGACTTCAACTGCTGCTCTCCGAACCAAAAAGCGGAGAAGCTCGCCTGACCGTGGAAGACCAGCTCCGTCAGATCTCGGAGTCTCTCAGTTTCGATTTTCTGCTGATTGCGGACCCGAACCGCGCGCCCCTGGCGGGCGTCGTGCGAATCGATAATCAGCTCGTGGCCATGGACGTTCGGCGAATGAACCCTCCGCTTACGGGATTCTTCAGCTTTGGTGACAATACTTACCAGGTGAATTCGTTCCCGGTGGATGTAAATCAGGAAAACATAGGGTTCCTGTCCATCGGCGAGCACTTCGATCTTTCCGAGTTCAGCGCTCCCACCATCCTGGCGCAGAATGGAAAAATCCTGCGCTCCAGCGTTCCTCGGGCGTCCTTGAGCGAACTGGAAGCGTCCTTGGGCAGTTGTACCCAGCAAACCGAATGCGAGGTTCGGCTCGCCGGCGAGACTTACCTGACGTTGCCTTCCGACAGCATCCATTTCGGAAACGGCTACATGCTGCGCTCTTTCCAAAGCGTTGATTCCGTAAGCGGACCAGTGCAGGGTGTTCTGCGCAGAGTCTTCTTGATCGCCGGGCTGGGCGCGATGCTGGCCGCGGCCGCCTTGACGTTTTTTTCCTCGCGGTCGATCGTTCGGCCGATCGCCTCCGTGGTGGCCCGCCTTCGTGAAGGAGAAGCAACGGGACTTTTGCCCGTATTCAAATCGACGCCCACGGGCATCCGGGAGATCAGCGACCTGACGAACAGTTTCAATCGCGCCGCGAATTCTCTCCGCGAGAGCCGCGAGAACCTGCAACGGGCCTACGTCGAATTTGTCGGCTCGCTCGCTAGCAGCCTCGATGCGCGCGACGACTATACGGCCGGCCACAGCCGCCGCGTCAGCGACTACTCTTGCTCGATCGCCAAGGGTATGAGCCTTCCGGAACACGAGATCGAAGTCATTCGCATCGGAGGCCTTCTTCACGACGTAGGCAAGATCGGCGTCCCCGACAGCATTCTCAGAAAACCCGGCAAGCTTACCTCCGATGAGATGGCCATGCTTCGCCAGCATCCGACGATCGGACGCAGGATTCTGGAAGGGGTCCGCGGATTCCAGGAGTACCTCCCGATTGTCGAGCTGCACCACGAGAATTGGGACGGCACCGGCTATCCCCTCCAGCAGTCCGGCCTGAAAATTCCCCTTTGCGCGCGCATCGTGCATGTCGCCGACACTTATGATGCGATGACCACGGCTCGACCGTACCGATCCGCGCTGAGCCATGAAGACGCCATTCGCGAGCTCCAGAAATTCGCAGGAATACAGTTCGACCCGGACGTCGTGCAGGTCTTCATTCACCTGGAGGAAATCGTAAACCGTGGACGGAGCGTCGCGGACGGCGGGACCGGCTCCGGACTCCGCTTGGTTTCGCCTGCGAAGGCCGTGCTGGAGAGCGATCTCTCGACGAGGAGGGTGGTGTGAAGACTCGCGCGATCCTGCTCTGCCTCTTCTCGCTGGCCTTGACCAGCACCCTCTCCGCGCAAGAAGCCGAGTCTGGCTTCGAGCTGAATAGCACGATCAGCGGAGAAGCGCTCTATTCTCCGGAACTTTCGATCCCTTCGCGCGACGTACCGGTCATGGGCGCGTTTCGCGTCGTCTTGTATCCCACCTGGAAGCTCAGCAAGCACTGGACGTTCTTCAGCAGCTTGCAAGGGTATTCCCGGCCTTATTTCTATGAGGGTTTCGACGAAACGGGACCGTTCCTCGGCGGTAACGTCCTCCAAGCCAATCTGAGCTACTCCCGGTTTTGGGGCCATCGCTCCCTGATCGTTCGTGTCGGTCAGTTATCTTCAGCGTTTGGATCCTTTCTCTTGCGATACGACGATGCCATCAACCCGCTGGTCGATATGCCGGCATCCTATGGATATTATGGCAGCGGAGTTACAACCGCCGGCTTGCCGGGCGCCGAGGTGGACACAACTCTCGGCAAAGTCGATGCGCGGCTTCAATTCACAAACTCCTCACCCGCCAATCCACAACCTCTTACCAGCCGCGATCAATACGGCGACTGGACCGGTGGCGCGGGCTACACGTTTTTTCAGGGATTTCGCGTAGGAGCTTCCGTATACAGAGGCCCTTACCTTGACCGTCAGTACGAATACTTCTTTCCCGGCGAGGCCGATCCCATTGATCTACCGGCGACCGCCGTCGGCGTGGACGTGCAATGGGGCCACGGTCCTTGGAACGTAAATGGCGAATGGCAACGGTTCCAAATGGATTATCACGCCATCCCCACTTTTATTAACGATGTAGGCTACGGCGAAGCCCGCTTGACCGTGCGTCCGCGCTGGTACGTCGCGACACGCCTGACTTCGATTCGGCCAAACTTCGGCTCAAACTCGCAAGTTTATGAGTTCGCCGTCGGGTATCGCCCTGGCGCCCACGAACTGATGAAAGTTGACTACGAAATCCAGCAGGGGCCAGCCATCAGCGGCGCCTCACAAAACACGCTGGCCGTTCAATTCGTCACCTCGCTTCACATGCTGTCACTCGCCGGCCGTTAAAATCCTTCAGCACCGTCGAATTGCTCAAAACCCGGAGGCTCGCCTGAAGATTTAAGGTGGAATCGTGGAAATTTGCGAGAGGGCGTGCGGCAAGACGTAAAGCGAGGAACTCACCGGTGAGCTGAAGATTTGAGTATAGTAACGGTCTTAAGAGCGTGTGAGATCATGCCCTAGGAAGGAAACCCTGCTTGGACGGCCAAGCGGGGACGGTCACCCCATCCCCACCGCCGTGCACAAAGCCTGGCGCTCACCAGCCGGACTAGTTGGTCTTGGCTGGCGTGGTCGCTGTTGGCGCAGGCGTGCGCGCCGCAGCCGGTGCTGATGGTGCTGCCGCTGCTGCTCGCGTGTAAGCTGGTTTGTCGAGATCCTTTTCCTTTTCCTTCTCCGCGCTCTCCGCGTGGCGATCGATCTCGATCGAACCTTTAAAGTACGCGCCATCCTCGATCATGATCCGCGCCGTCGTGAGGTCGCCGACCACCGACCCGTCCTTCTTGATCTCGATGCGGTCGCGGGCGCGCAGATTGCCCTTGACGCTGCCGTACACGACGACTTCGCGCGCAACCACGTCGGCGGTCAATTTCGCGCTCGCGCCAACCGTCAACTTCCGGTCCTCGAGCTGAATCAGTCCCTCGACGCTGCCGTCTACGTGCAAGTCCTCGTTGCCTGAGATTTCGCCCTTGACATGCAAACTCGCACCCAGCCGCGCGGTGGAACCCTGCGGCGTGGTAGCCAGCGGTCGCATTGCGTCGCTGCTCATAGCTTTATCCTCCCCAGTTGGAACAACAGGTGTGCTCTTGCTGCTCGGAACTTGCTGCGGAACCTTTGGCGCAGCCGGAACGGCCGGAGCGGTCGAGGCGACCGGTTGCGGTGCTTCAGGTTTTTTGTTTCCCCACATGTTAGGTCGTTAGGTCCTTCCTCGGTCAGCCAACGTCGCCACTGGCGATAGACCGGGGTGGAGTCACTCTAGACTGCTGTTTCAGAACGGAGCAAGTCGTTATGAGGCTGGGTGTGCGTGAGAGTAACGCGGCGATGGGGACTTTGCAAGAGAAATGCGAAAGCGATGCAAAAGTAGAATCAGTATTTTCGCAGGACGCCGATGACGCGACCCTGAATCTTCACTTCCGAAGCAGGCAAGAGGATCGGCTGCATTTCGGAGTTGGCCGGCTGCAGGCGAACTCTTCCGCCCGGCTCGCGATAGAAACGCTTGAGCGTGGCCTCCTCGCCGCCCACCAACGCCACCACGATCTCGCCTGGATTGGCCACCTGGGTGTGCTCGACAACAATAAAGTCGCCGTTGAGGATGTGATCGTCCATCATCGAATTGCCCTTTACCTGCAAGACAAAACTGTTGCCGCCGCGAGCAAACTCAGCCAGCGAAAACGTCTCGCGCTCCTCGACTGCCTCGAGCGGCCGGCCGGCGGCGATGCGCCCAGCCATGGGTAACTCAGTGGAATGACGCTCCTGCACCTGCTCGCGCACCGATTTCGGCAGTTGCGTAACCTCGATCGAACGGCTTTGGTTGTAGCCGCGCCGGATGAACCCCTTGCGCTCGAGCGTGCTGATGTGTTTGTGCACGGTGGCCAGCGACGTCAGTTTCAGCGCCTTAGCAATCTCCTCGAAGCTCGGGGAGTACCCCTGCTTGTTCGCGAAGCTGACCAGAAAATCGAGCACTTCCTTCTGCCGCTTGGTAAGCACCATCGCGCACCTCCGAAAAGTTGATTCTCCGCTGCGCAGTATAGGCGAATCAAAGGCGAATAATCAAGCATACTTTTCTCTCGCCGCTCAAGACAGTCGTCGAACCGCCGAAGTTCCCTCATGATGCGCAATCGCGCGCGCCTCCATCTCGCCGCAAGCTCGAGCGCGGCGAATTTCTCCGCCGGTTACTTTGTCGCCCCATCGCTCCGCGAGGTCGAAGCGCGTGGCGGGGGAAATTGTGTTATATTTTGGAATCGGCGTACCGCAGTAGGGGAGTCGCCTCCTGTAGGGGAACCACCTAGAGCCCAGCAGCCGGCCAAAAAACGCCAGAAACTTGAAGTGTGATTGAGGAATCCAATCTAAGTGCAGGGATAATTACGAACTCATGGCAACCATTACAGATACAATCACTTCGCATCGCCTCCAGAAGCAAACCCTCGACCGGGCCGTGATCCGTTTCGCCGGCGACTCCGGCGATGGCATGCAGATCACCGGGAGCCAGTTCACCGCCACCACCGCTCTGTTTGGCAACGATCTGGCCACCTTTCCCGACTACCCCGCCGAGATCCGCGCCCCTGCGGGCACGCTGCCGGGCGTCAGCGGCTTTCAAATCCAGTTCTCTTCGAGCGATGTCTACACGCCGGGCGATTCGGTCGACGTTCTCATCGCCATGAATCCCGCCGCGCTGAAGATGAACATCAAGGATCTGCGCACCAACGGCCTCCTGATCCTCAACAGCGACAGCTTCGCCGAGAGCGATCTGCACAAGGCTCACATGACCTCGAATCCGCTCGAGGATCATTCTCTCGACGGTTACCGCCTCTTCCCGGTCCCGCTCGAGAAGCTGACGCACGCGGCCCTCGAAGGTCTCGGCCTCGACGCCAAGGCCATGAACCGCTGCAAGAATTTCTTCGCCCTGGGCATGTGCTATTGGCTCTACAACCGGCCGATGGACCATACCTACACCTGGCTCGATGACAAGTTCCGCACCAAGCCGCTGCTCGCCGAAGCCAATAAGCTGGCCATGAAGGCCGGCTATAGCTATTGCGAGGCTACCGAAGCGTTTCAGGTCCAATACGAGATTCCGCCGGCCAAGCTTGCCCCCGGCGTTTATCGCAATCTCAGCGGCAATCAAGCCCTGGCGATGGGCTTTGTCGTAGCCGCCCAAAAAGCCGGAGTGCCTCTCTTCCTCGGTTCGTACCCGATCACACCGGCCTCCGATATTCTTCACGAGCTCTCCGGCTACAAGAATTTCGGCGTCCTCACATTCCAGGCCGAGGACGAAATTGCCGCCGTCACCTCCGCCATCGGCGCTTCCTACACCGGCGCGCTGGCGCTCACGACGACCTCCGGCCCCGGCATGGCGCTCAAGACCGAAGCCATGGGTCTCGCTATCGCCGTCGAACTCCCCTTGGTCATCTGCGACATTCAGCGCGGCGGCCCTTCAACGGGCCTGCCGACCAAGACCGAGCAGGCTGACCTGCTCCAGGCGATGTATGGCCGCAATTCCGAGGCGCCCATCCCCGTGCTGGCGGCGTCCACACCGGGCGATTGCTTCTGGGTTGCCGTCGAGGCCAGCCGCATCGCGCTCAAATACATGATTCCGGTCATCGTGCTTTCCGATGGCTACCTCGCGAATGGCGCCGAGCCATGGAAAATTCCGAACGTGAATGAGATTCCCGAATTCCACGTTCGCTTTGTGACGAATCCAGAGGGCTTTCAGCCGTATAAGCGCGATCCCCAGACCCTCGCGCGTCCCTGGGCCATCCCTGGCACGCCCGGCCTCGAGCACCGCGTCGGCGGCCTCGAGAAACAGGACGTCACCGGTAACGTGAACTACGAGCCCCTGAACCACGAGAAAATGGTGCGTCTGCGCGCGGCCAAAGTTGAAGCCATCGCCCAGGACGTTCCCGACGTGGTTCCCGCAGGCGACCCTGATGGCGATCTTGTGATCGTCGCTTGGGGCTCGACCTACGGCTCGATCACCGCTGCGCTGAAGACGGCGCGCGCCAAGGGCAACCGCATTGGCCACGTGCATCTGCGGCATCTTAATCCCCTGCCGCGCAACCTGGGCCAGCTTCTCAAGCGCT
The DNA here is from genome assembly GCA_963702795.1 of uncultured Acidobacteriota bacterium. GTDB lineage: Bacteria > Acidobacteriota > Terriglobia > Acidiferrales > UBA7541 > Palsa-189. The sequence goes on from CAVPDY010000004.1 coordinate 500,125, forward strand.
ACAAGAAAGTGCTGGTCCCGGAAATGAACATGGGCCAACTCGTGATGATTCTGCGCGCCAAGTATCTCGTCGACGCGCAAGGCTACAACAAAATTCAAGGCCAGCCCTTCAAAGTTTCCGAGCTGGAAGGCAAGATCGCTGAAGTATTGGGCTGAGTCCCGCTCAAAAGAGATAGAGATCAGGAGAAATCAGGAACGATCATGACGCCAACAAGCACAATACCCGTTCTCACCAAGAAAGATTTTCAGACCGACCAGGAAGTCCGCTGGTGCCCCGGCTGCGGTGACTATGCCATTCTTTCCGCGGTGCAGGCTGTTTTCCCCGAGCTGGGCATCCCGCGCGAGAAGTTCGTGGTCGTCTCCGGAATCGGCTGCTCCAGCCGCTTCCCCTATTACATGAATACCTTTGGCTTTCACACCATTCATGGACGCGCACCCGCCGTGGCCACGGGAATCAAGATCACCAATCCCGAACTCGAAGTGTGGATCGCCACTGGCGACGGCGACTCGCTCTCCATCGGCGGCAATCACACCATCCACATGCTTCGCCGCAATGTGGGCGTGAAAGTCCTGATGTTCAACAACAAGATCTACGGCCTCACCAAGGGCCAGTATTCTCCGACTTCCGAGTTCGGCAAAAAGACCAAGTCCACGCCGTTTGGGTCGGACACCCGGCCCTTCAATCCCATCGCGCTGGCGCTCGGAGCGGAAGCCACCTTCGTCGCGCGCTCGGTGGACGTCTTCCAGCAGCACCTGAAGGACACCCTGAAAAAGGCCGCCGCGCACAAAGGCTCGGCCTACGTTGAAATTCTGCAGAATTGCAACATCTTCAACGACGGCGCGTGGGTCGGCGTGACAGAGAAAGAAAACCGTAGCGAGCATGTCGTCCAGCTCGAACACGGCAAGCCGCTGGTCTTCGGCAAGAACCGCGACAAGGGCATCCGCCAGAACGGCCTCGATCTCGAAGTCGTGCAGCTCGGCAATGGAATCGCCGAGCGCGACCTCCTCATCCACGACGCGGAGTACCGCAATCCCGTCTATGCGTTCATGCTGGCCAAGATGGAGGAGCTCCCCGGCTTCCCCACCCCGATCGGCGTCTTCCGCTCCTGGAACGACATCGCCCAATACGAAGACACCGTCGCCAATCAGGTGAAAGAAGTCACCGCCAAGCGCGGCGCCGGCGACATCTCGAAGCTCCTGCGCTCCGGCGACACCTGGGAAGTCCTCTAGCGCGCGTGGAAGTGCGCTTTGACCCCGAGACGGAAAAGCAGCTCAAGGACCTCTCTGCGCAGAGCGGACGCGGGACCGATGATCTCGTAGAAGACGCAATGGCGGGATACCTTCGCGAAGTGCTGGAAGTCCGCGGAATGCTCAGCAGCCGTTGTGATGGCCTGGAAAGCGGTAGGGTAAAGCCCATTTCCGGCGACGATGTCGAAGCCCACTTCCGCAAGAGGCGCGCCGCCCAGTAAGGACATGCCTGTGTCCGTTCATGTCCCTGACGGGGCATGCGGCGCAATGCTTCCAAGCATCGTCGCGACAAGCAACCGGCCGTCATTCCCGACCGGAATGACGGCCGTTCGTTGCCCTGCGTCCCGTTCCTCGGGACGCGCCGCCACGGAGCGGAGGGATCCCTCAGTCTCCTCGCGTTTTCCTTCTACCCGCCTCCGCACTGGGAACCCCAAAAAGACGAGCTTCGGCGTGAGGCCAAACTCGGGAAAGAGTTACTTCAGGAGGGAAGAAATTTGCGCGCCGAACTATTCGCCCGTGCCGGAGTTGCTGCTAACAACACGCGGCATTACTGCCGCCTTTTCGCCTGCGAAGTAATTCTCTTCATTCAGCCTGCGGTACATGCGCCCGGCAATCTCCGCCGCCCGCGGACCGCTGTCCATCACGCTGTGCCCGCGCATCAGCACCGCAACAACGATCTTCGGGTGCAGCTGATCCGCATACGAAACAAACCAGCCGACGTGCGAAGCGCTATCCGAGCAGGTGCCGGTCTTGCCCAAGAGTTGCTCGCCGTCATCACCTTCATAGCTGCGGCGCGCCGTGCCATACATGACCGCGGCCAGCATGCCATCGCGAATGTCGGGCAGCAGCGATTCGATGTCCAGCTTGCGCTTGATACGCGGTGTGAAGTTTTCTTTTTCTTCTTCCGTGCGAGGATACTGCAGGTAATAAATCGTCCCGCCATTCGCCAGCGTCGCGGCCAGCGAAGCAAGCTGCAACGGCGTGATCTGAATGCCCTCGCCGAAACTGGACATCCGCGCCACGCCGCCAAACTTGGGCGGTTCCGAAGGCAGCGCGCCGGGGTTCTCTTCCGGCAAGTTGTATCCGGCCAATTCTCCCAGGCCAAGCAGCCGCGCGTATCGCGATACCGTGTCAAATCCCATGCGCCGACCCAGTTCCTCGAAGAATGCGTTGTTCGAGTGCGCCAGCGCCTCGACCAGATTCAAATAGCGCCGCGGCGCCACCGGGATCATCGTGTCGCGAGTGACTACTCCCTCTTCCAACGCGGCAACCGCAATCACCGGCTTGATCGTCGAACAGGGGATAAACCCGGAGGAGAAAGCCAGCTTCTGATTCACGATGCTGAGGATGCGTCCGTCGTTCGGGTCCAGCGCCACCACCGACCCGTTGTAGGGGCCCAGCGCCGCCACCGCCGCTTGCCGCACAACAGGATCGTCGTACGCCCCGTCATCGCCCTTGGCGGAATTGGCCAGCGTCGGAACCGCGACAGCAGGATGCACCGCTCTGCGCGTGCGCACCGTTCGCGTGGTTGCCTTGCTGCCGCTTCCGGCAGCAAGGCTGGCTGGCGCGACAGAGGTCAGCGCGAAGAGACCCGCGACGGCTACGGCGCAAAGTTGGGATACGCTGCGATTCATATCGAAAATGGCATAGCCAGCCCCTGAGGGAACTCCTTTTCCCAAGGAGCTAGCGTGAAGGGATTGTAAAACAGGTCCGCGAACCAGCGCAATAGCCAATCGGGTCCAATAGCCTTTTAGTACCCCTGGAAGGTACGTGCCCACCCGGCAAGGCCTGTTCGCTCGGCCAGATGCCGCGCAACCCTCAGCCGTGGGCCAGCCCGAACGGCCGTTGCGGGAGTGCTAGCCGCTAGCGGCCCTTGACCGGAGCGCTCGCGCTGCGGTTCGCGCCTGCAGCCGCAGCCTGTGTTTGTACCGCCGGTGCCGCTGGTTTCTCCTGCTTTTCGTGCTTTTCAGCCCCGTTCGGCGCAGCCGCCTGCGGTTCAGACGCAGCTGGCAAACCCAGCTTCTTGCGCAGCGCAGATTCGATCTTGGCGCGTATGTCCGTGTGTTCCTTCAGGAACATTCGTGCGTTGTCGCGGCCTTGCCCCAACCGCTCGCCGCCGAAGCTGAGCCAAGTGCCGCTTTTTTCCACGATGTTCTGCTCAACACCCGTATCCAGCAAATCGCCTTCGAGCGAAATTCCCTCGCCGTAAATGATGTCGAATTCGGCCTCGCGAAACGGCGCCGCCACCTTGTTCTTCACCACTTTGCCGCGCGTGCGCGAGCCCACCACGCGATCGCCTTCCTTGATCGACTGGATGCGCCGCACATCCAGACGAATCGAAGCGTAAAATTTCAGCGCCCGGCCGCCCGTCGTCGTTTCCGGGTTGCCGAACATCACCCCGATTTTCTCGCGAATCTGATTGATGAAAATCAGGCAGGTGCGCGACTTCGAAACGATGCCGGTCAGCTTGCGCAGCGCTTGTGACATCAGCCGCGCCTGCAAGCCCATCTGCGGATCGCCCATTTCCCCTTCGAGTTCCGCGCGCGGCACCAAGGCAGCCACCGAGTCCACCACCACCACATCCACGCCGCCCGAGCGAATCAGCGCCTCGGTGATCTCCAGCGCCTGCTCGCCGTTGTCGGGCTGCGAAACCAATAAATTGTCCACGTCTACGCCCAGCTTGCGCGAATAGTTCGGATCGAGCGCGTGCTCGGCGTCGATGAACGCCGCCTGTCCTCCGGCCTTCTGCGCCTGCGCGATCACGTGCAGCGCCATGGTCGTCTTGCCGCCGGACTCCGGCCCGAAAATCTCGATCACGCGCCCCCGCGGAAAGCCCCCAACGCCCAGCGCAGCGTCCAAGCTGATCGAGCCCGTGGGAATGATGCTGACCGGAACCAGCACGTCCCGGCTGCCCAGCCGCATGATCGAGCCCTTGCCATACTGCTTTTCGATGGCCGCGATGGCCGATTCCAGTACCTTGCCGCGTTCATCTGTCGTCATCCTGCACCTCGATTAGAAATTTTGCCGGGGACTCGGCCAGTCTCATCAACTTCTGTTTCGCAAAGCCTGCCGCCTCTCGCTACGGCGCCGTTACAAGCCGGCATCCTACCACAAGGCGAACAAAAGGCAAATACTATTCTCGCCCTCAGATCATCCGCCCGTTCCCATCCCCGCGCAACGGGTCAACTGTCTCTACCATACTAGCCCAGCCGCAAAGCCCCTACCCGCCACTGCCTCTACAAATCGCCGTCCGAAAGGAATCGGCCGTAATCGTTCGACTCCAGCCAGTGGTACAAATGAACCTGATACAAGTACGACGCTACGAGTTCTTCCCCCAGTTCGTGCGTCTCGCTGCAAACGAAAGGCACCTGCAGCCCTGCCAGTGCGGCCACCAGGAATTGCATCGTTTGGTTGGGATTGGCATTCGTGTGCGCATACGGCGATTTCACCTGGCTCAGCGGGCTCGTGATCACCAGCAGCCGGTGCGGATAGCGCGCCATCCGCCGCAGGCGATCGACGAATGCGCTCCGTTCCACGGTGCACGAACGAACCAGGTCCGAGAGCTCCTTCCGCTCCACCACACAGCTATCTTCCAATCCGGCGATCGAATAATCTCCCAGGGCCAGCGCCTTCTTCTCGACTCCGGCGAACCACCCTTGGAAGCGGCGCAGGTCGAAGGGATTTTGTTCCCGCGTATCCACTAGAAGCGTCGGCAATGGTGTGCGAATCTGCGTTCCACCCCGTTCGGCCACGACCGGAATCGCCGGGTGAGGCACCGGCGCCGCAGTCATCTGCCATTCAAGCGGCGAGGTGATCAAGCCGCGTCGTCTTCTAAGGATTGGGTCTCTCACGCGGCGATCCTTTCCTATTTTACCGGGACAAACTTCTGGATGCGCACCGCCGCCCCGACTTCCGTCGTGTACAGGTTCCCATGCGAGTCCAGCGCCATGCACTCGGGTGATTCAAATTGTCCCGCCTCACGCCCCTTGTGCCCGACCGTTCCCAACTCCATGCCGTCCTCGCGGTTCAGGATCCGCAGCACGCCGTTTTCCCCGTCGGCCACCCACAGGAACTTCTGCTTCGCATCTTTCGACAGCATCAGCCCCTGCGCCGTCCCCAGACCCAGCGTCTTCGGATGAATCAGGAACTCCTTCACGTACTTGCCCTCTTTCGTAAAGACCTGCACCCGATCCGCCGTGCGATCGCTCACGTACACCAAACCATCCTCGGAGATCACCAGTCCGATCAGCGGCCCCAGGAACTGCTTGGGCGGCGGCGCATTCGGATCGTATTTCGGCGCCTTGCCGTTATCAATCTCGCTCAGCGGCATGCCGTAAGCGCCCCAGCCGCGCTTGAATGCCCCCGTCTCCGAGTCGTACACGACAATCCGCGAGTTGATATAGCCGTCGGCGATAAACATTTCATGCGCCGCCTCGTCCAACTCAAATTCGCTCGGCGATCCGAGCAGCGATGTATCCTGATTATTCACCGGCGCATTCGACGGCTTGCCGATCTCCAGCAGTTGCTTCCCATCTGGCGAGAATTTCAGGATGTGCCGGTCCTCAAGAGGATTTTCCTTGGGCTTCGGCGGCGCGGTCAGCAGGCCGAAGCGTGACGTGAAATAGTTGCCGCCAATCCAGAAGTTCCCGGCTTTATCGATGGCCAGTCCGTGCTCGAGGATCGGCCAATCGGGCACGTAATTCGGTCCTCCCCAACTCTTGAGTACGTTGCCTTCGCCATCAAAGAGAACAAGCGAAGGCGCGGGAACGCAACACTCGCCGATCGGCGGCGTTTGTGCCGCGGCGGAGTCATCCGCGCTGGTCATGCGCGGCCGATTGAGCACCCAAACGTGATCGTTCTTGTCCACGACCAATCCGGTGGTATTGGTCAGCAGCCAATTATTCGGCAGCGTCTTCGGCCACAAGCCATCCACTTTGTACTTCGGCACCGACTGCGCCCGCACCGGCAAGCCCGCGCAAAGCAAAATCGCGCAGCCAACTCCCATCGCGATTGCCTGAATGCGCCGTCCCATCGTGGCCTCTATCGTTCCCATGCGCATAACGATTTTCCTCCCGGCGAAATTTGCGCCAAACGATACGCCCGCCGCCACCCCGCGTCAATCGCGCCGGTTTTGGTAGCACAGCCACTCTTGGCTGTGCGCTTTTCGCCAGTCGATGCAACAAACGCCAGCTACGCCTAAGAATACTTATAAAACCCCCGCCCCGATTTCCGTCCCAGCCACCCCGCCGCAACCATCTTGCGAAGCAACGGACAAGCCCGGAACTTTGGATCGCGAAACCCCTCGAACAGCACGTCCAGCACGTCAACGCAAACATCCAGCCCGATAAAATCCGCCAACTCCAGCGGCCCCATCGGGTGATTCATCCCCGTCTTCATCACCGCGTCCACCGCTTCCGCCGTGGCCACGCCCTCCATCACGCAAAAAGCCGCCTCGTTGATCAGCGGCATCAGCACGCGATTCGACACAAATCCCGGCGAATCGTTCACCGCCACCGGCTTTTTGCCGATCTTTTCGCAAAGCTGCATGGTCGGCTGCAAACGCCGCATCGCCCGTCTGCAGCGCGCGAATCACCTCGACCAGCGCCATCATCGGAACCGGATTCATGAAGTGCATCCCCACGAATCGCTCAGGGCGCCGCGTCGCCGCAGCCAGCAAAGTGATGGAAATCGAAGAGGTATTCGTCGCCAGAATCGCGTCCGGCCGCAGGACCAGGTCGGCTTGCGCCAGGACTTCGCGCTTGAGTTCCAGCCGCTCGGGCACGGCCTCGACCACAAAATCGGCCGCCGCGATGGCGAGCATGTCAGTTACAGGACGGATGCGCGCGAGGATATTCGGTTTTTCCGCCGCGGCGACGGCGCCCTTCTTGATTTCGCGGTCGAGATTTTTCGAGATGGTCTCGAGCGCGCGATCCAGGAAGCGCTGCTCGACGTCGCGCAGAATCACCGCATAGCCCGAGCGCGCGAACACATGCGCGATGCCGTTGCCCATCGTGCCGCCGCCCAGCACGGCGACCGTGCGAATCGCGTCCGCGCTGCTCGTCATCTCGTCAGTGCCATGCCGTCATGTCGTATGGCCCGCCCCGCCGCGGTGCCGCAGAGCAGCGGCGTCGCGTCAATCCAGGCTGCCCTGCTCGATCACCACGTTCTCGCGCACGATCAGGCGATGCGCTGCCATCTCCCGCAGTTTCGGCAGCACGCGATTCACGTGCTCGTCGGTATCCACGAACGTCACGATCACGGGAAGATCGCCGCCCGCCTCGACCAGATGCGCCGTGCGCACTTTGTTGCGTCCGAGAAATCCCGCAACGGAATGCAGCACCACGGCCCCCGCGACATTTTCCTCGCGCAAGTAGTGAAGAATCGCCAGGTGCAGCGGCTCATGATGCCAGGAGTCGCCCTCGGTCAGGTACATCGTCACTTGAACGGCCATGGCGGGTGCCATTCTATAACCTCCGCGCCAGCGCCGCACCTGCCAGCACCGCGCCCAGGCAGAAGAGGTTGCTGACGAAGATGTTCAAGCCCGCGAGCAACCATTGGCCCTGTTCGCCGAGCGCGAAGGTCTCGAACGCGTAGCTGGAAAATGTGGTGTAGGAGCCGCAGAAGCCGATGGCGATCAGCAGCCGCCAGTGCGGATCGACGAGGACGCGCTCGCCAATCCAGATCAGAAAAAATCCCAGCACAAAGCTGCCGGTCAAATTAATGAGCAGCGTGCCGTAAGGAAAAGTAGCGGGAATCACCCGAGCCACGTAGCCGCCAACGAAGTAACGGGCGCTGGCGCCTACAACTGCACCTAGAGCAATCCACAAGTAAGCCACGACGGAGTTCTCCAGATTTAGATTGGTAGGAGTTATCAGCCCGGGGGCGTTTTACCGGCGAACTCCATCGCCACTGGAGAGTTTATCGTGAAGGGCCGGCGCGGGCAACGAGGCGCTTTCCTGCTTGTTAACGGCTCGTCCTGTCCGCTTGCTCGATAGTGGCTCCTCTCTACTGTCTCGCTACAGCTTCCTTCTCGCTGCCGCGCGATCAGGCGGCGCGGACGCGGTCGGCGGGGACTTCGACTTCGTTCACGCCCTTGAAAGAAAAGAGCAGCTTGACCAGGAATTTTGGCGGCTCTTCGCTGGTCTGGCGAACCACATGGCCTACGGCGTCGGTGACCGCCGCGTGGAAGAGCACGCCTTGCACTTGCAGGCCGGCCAAATTGACGCGCACCATTTGTCCCGGCTGAAATTTTGTTTCTGGCGTCGCCATTTCGATCCTTTCATCGCCGCAAATGCCCGATCGACTACCGCCCGAGCGCTTCAGGGGCTAAAGCCCATTGGCTCTTCGGCGGTTATGTCGGAGCTGAAGCTCCGACCCCCTAACAACAATTGCTCACTTGCCCTTGCGGGCTAGCGCTCATTTCTCCTAGCGAGCTAGCGTTCGACGGCCAGGGCTACGGCGTTGCCGCCGCCCAGGCACAGCGCGGCGATGCCGCGATGGGCGTTGCGGCGCTGCATTTCGTAGAGCAGCGTGACCAGGATGCGCGCGCCGGACGCGCCGATGGGATGGCCGATGGCGACGGCGCCGCCGTTGACGTTCACTTTCGCGGGATCGAGCGCGCAACTCGCGCATCACCGCCAGCGCTTGCACGGCGAACGCTTCGTTCAATTCGTAAAGGTCCACGTCGCGATCGCGATCCCAGCCCGTTTTCTTCAGGATTTTTTCGATGGCTTCGACGGGCGCCATCAGCAGCCATTTGGGCTCGATGCCGGAAACCGATTGCGCCACGATGAGCGCCATCGGCGTCTTTCCAAGCAGGTCGGCGGTGCGCTGGCTGGTCACGACGACGGCGGCGGCGCCGTCATTAGTCCCAGGCGCGTTGCCGGCGGTGACCGTGCCGTCTTTTTTGAATGGCGGCTTCAACTTGGCAAGCGCTTCGAGCGAGGAATCCGGCCGCGGCGATTCGTCGCGGCGGATGACGATGGGCTCGCCCTTCTTCTGCGGCACTTCGATCGGCAGGATCTGCGACTCGATGTAGCAGGAATTCATCGCGCGCACGGCGCGCTGGTGGCTTTCGAGCGCGAATTGATCCTGCTCCTGCCGCGAGATCTTGTATTTCTCGGCGACAAGTTCCGCGGCCACGCCCATGTGGAAGTTCTCGTAAACGTCCCAGAGCCCGTCGTGAATCATGGAGTCGACAAGCTCGGCGTTGCCGATGCGGTAGCCATTGCGCGCGCCGGGCAGAAGGTACGGAGCAGTTGGACATCGACTCCATGCCGCCGGCGACGACGTATTCGCTTTCGCCGAGCATCACGCCTTGCGCCGCCAGCGCCACGGATTTAAGTCCCGAGCCGCAGACCTTGTTGATGGTCATGGCGGCGACGCGCGGATCCAGTCCGCCGCCGAGCGCCGCCTGCCGCGCCGGATTCTGCCCCAGGCCCGCTTGGATGACGTTGCCCATGATGACTTCGTCGACGGCCTGCGGCTCGATGCCAGCGCGGCGCACGGCTTCGGCGACGACTTTGGCGCCAAGCTGCGGCGCGGAAAACGAGGAGAGCCCGCCCTGGAACTTGCCGACGGGCGTGCGCACGGCGCTCAGGATCACGGCGTCGGATGGAGGTGACAGTGGCATGGCTACGACTCCTTCAATTCTTTACGTGAGCTGCAAGTACAGCCCGAATGAGCGGCTGCGGTGCGCGGGCGCTCGCAGCCGTTATGTTGGCAGTATAGGGCGCGCGCTTTGAGGCGGTCAATTTAGCGCGCGCTTTGGCAAGAGATCGCACAGAGAGTTTGCAAGCTGCTGAAATAGAATCGTTTGGGCGCAGGTTCTCAGCGCGAAGAGGCGCGAAATCGAACTCACTGCGCTCCGCGACACCCCCACCCCCCGGGCAAACCAGATGAATATCAAAACAGGGGAGTTGCGGGAAAAGGAAGCTGCATGAATATGAAAACAAAGGGCGAATTTTTCGCGTTTTGGCGACAGGTGTTGAGACTTTACTTGAAGTATTCAGGATCTGCGAGCGGCGCTGCGAAGGAGCGGATACCTGGGAAGGCCGACCGGCGGCAACACGCGGGTGGTTCGCTCCGTGCGTTACGCGGGGATTGAGCGCGAACATGAGACATTATAACATGGGAGTCAATAGTTTACTTAGGAGTATTCGGGTGTCAGGGGTCGATTCGAATCGACGGAGCCCACCCTTCGCGAGCGAAGGATGGTGCACCCGGCGTTCTCCCTGTCCAGGCGCGGCATTGCTAGCACGTGGCGTAGGGTTAACGCCAAGCATCTCGCGGCCTACCTCGACGAAATGTGCTTCCCTTTCAATAACCGAAAGAATCCTTATCTTTTCCGCGATACACTTACGAAAATGGTTAACTCTCCAAATCTCGAACTTAAAGAACTCACCGCTCCACAAGCCGAGCCGGCCGCGTGAAACTCAATATCGAATAGCATCGTGGATCCCACAGCTATGAACGACCGGGGGCTGAGAAGTAATAGGCGGTTGTACCCAGTCACACCCATCAATTCTGTGACGCCCGGCTCCATCAGAAAAAACGGAAGCGGTCATTATCAAAATGACTTGTGTTCCAGAAGTAAGGTCGCCCTGCACTTTGTCAAAGTTAGTGATCTTTGTGCTTCCCCACATACCTTCCCCCGGTCCCAAGGTTCGGCGTTCATTAATCGGAGTCGAGTTAAAAAACTTTTCAAACATTCCCCATTCTTTTTCTATGGCCCGTTTTGTTGGATAGGCATTTATTGCATCCGGAGTCTGATTACTGGCTGCGACGGGAATGGTCCTAAATAACCCATATTCATTCGTGGCGGCAATCGGGCTAGAATTTTTCATATACACGTTTAGCCCCAGAGTAGCTGGGTTCATTACGATAATTTCTACCTTGTCCAGTCCGATATATGCTTTTTGCTGCGGCAGCACCACAGGAGGAGCAGGGGGTATATTAATTTTTGGTGGCGCTTCAGTATTACGTTGAATTGTTGTTAGTTGGCTCCGTAACGATTTGTTGTCTGCCGAAGCGCGTGCCGTCTGCCAAATGTTTATAGCTCCGCCCGATAGTCCCAGCACAATGAAAGCTAGGACAAGCCATATGTGTCTTTCTCGCGGTGGCGGTCTGAGTGACACGACTATTCCAAGTACAGCCATGCCGATTTGGGAAATCCAAAAAATGACCGCGAGAAGGATGTCCATAGATCAGGCATTGTACTACCCAGCCGCCACCCACGGCTTGCGCCGGGTCCAGACACACGGCCGGGTGGCGATGTATAATCGCGCTATGGCGAAAGATGTCATCCGTATCTCCGAGGTCGAGGCGGCGCGCGACTTCGCTGACCTAATCAAACGGGTGCGCGCGGGCGCGGAAATCATCATCGAGAATGGCGAGCGGCCGGTGGCGGTGCTTCATCCAGCCGATCCGGCGCGGCGCGGCGTTTCCGAATGCATTGCGCTCGCGGAGAAACACGAACAAGAAACGGGCAGGGCCCCCGTTCTTGATGCGGACTTCGCGAAGGACATGGAAGAGATTCTCAGCCGCCGCAAGCCGTGGAACCCGCTGCCGTGGGAATAGTGCTCGACTCGAGCGTTCTGATCGCCGCCGAGCGCAGAGGACATACCGTTCGCGAGATTCTCGAAGACATAAGGGCTGCCAAGGGCGAAATCGAAGTTGGCATTTCGGTCGTTACGATCGCGGAACTGGTGCACGGCGCTTACCGGACAAAGGATCAGGCCCAACAACAGCGGCGGCTGGAATTCATCGAACGGATGTCGAGCGATGTGCCAGTGCATCCGGTAACGCTTGACATCGCGTGGCTGGCTGGACGAATCGAGGGCCAGCAGGAAGCTGAGGGCGTGCAGTTGGCTTTTGAGGACTTGCTAATCGGCGCCACGGCACTGCACCTGGGCTACGAAGTCGCAACGCTCAATGTTCGTGATTTTCAGCGAATTCCCGGTTTAGCCATAGTCCAATTCTGACCGATTCCTGGAATTCACAATCGATCACGGCGGCTGTCGGGCCGTTGTATGATACCCGCCATCGATGACCCGGAATCTCCCTGGAGGGGCTATGCGGAATAGGGCTGCGCTGAGTGTGTTGGTGCTTGCTGGATTGCTGGCGGTTTGTGTTCCGGTGATGGCGCATCATGGGAACGCGGATTATGAGAACAAGGTGCTGACGCTGAAGGGGACGGTGACGCAGTGGCGCTGGGTGAATCCGCACGTGTATCTGAAGATCGATGTGAAGGGCGATGACGGCAAGGTGGTGAACTGGACGATGGAGTTGGTGGCGCCGTCGAACATGGTGAATTTTGGGTTTAACGTGGACAGCTTCAAGCCGGGCGATCAGGTCACTGTGATCACGAGCCAGGTGGCCAAGAATGGGGCGCTGGTCGGGCGGCTGGGGTATAACCCGAAGGCGGGGCTGATTCGCGGCTGGCAGGATGCGAAATAGCCGGCACACGCTTCGCGGAATCTGGAATCGAGCTTTAGGGGTGGCGGTGCAGGACGTGGACGGCGATGTCGGGCCAGAACTCGCGGAATACGTTGGTGAGCACATCGCGGCCCATGGCCCATCCGTATTTATCGGCGATGGCTCCGGCCGTGCGGGTATCGCTGGGGTAGTAGGCCAGGGAGATGCCTTGGGAAATGCCCCGGCCCAAGACTTCCGAGGCGTTGAAGGTGTTCGTGGCCGTGATAGTCGGGCGTGATGAGGATGCGCGTGCTGGAGTAGACCAGGCGCTTCCAGAAGCCGCCCTTGCCCATCGAGTAGTAGCGCTCGTCCTCGTGGAAGACCGTCGGTAGCGCGAAGATGACCCAGTAGTTGCCATCGGCTTTGTCCACAAAGCCGCGCCAGTAATATCGTCCGTAGCCGGCCAAGCCTTCTCCAAGCTGGGGATGAGCGCCGGTCCATTCGGCAAACGACGAAGTGATCCCGACGAAGATAAAGGATGAGTAGTCGAAACTGTTTCTGGTGGCGACGATGAAAGCCTGCTTGGGCGTGGGAGGCGGAGGGATGACGCCGGCGCTGACCGCCCGGAAATTGGGCATGACGCCGAGAATGCGCTTCGGCTGCGGCGGAGGATTTTGGGGCGAAGCCCCGCCGGCAGTATCCGATTGGGCGGCGGGGAGTTGCGCGCCGGGGGCTTGCGCGTCCGTGGGCTGGGCGGCTGGAAGCGCCGCGTCGGTAGAGCTGAGGCCGGCGGCAGCGGACGACACTGCAGCGGAATCCTGCGAATCCGCCAGCGGCGTGCGCGGAGCGTCCTGCGCAAAGGAAAACTGCGACGCGCCCAAGATCAGTGCTGCGACAAGAAACAGGGCTTTGATGTGTCTGGGGCTCAATGTCGATGACTCGAGGCGCGGCCTAGCGATCGGAAACAGAACCATCCTCCATGCGATGCCTGCTCAGGGCCTTCGGTCACCCGCATGGCGCCGAAAAACATCTCGCTCAGTTTCAGCGCGGAACAGGTTTGCGGGCTGCGGCACATTCCTTCGCAACCATCTTCGCAATAAAAAGCGGAATTTTGCATGGAGTACGTTGCGGCGCGTTTCCATGAGTGACCACTGCGACGGAAGGCTGCTCTGCGGCGGATGCTTCGACGGACGCCGCGGTGAAACGGCGCAGCGTTCGGTGAGGCGCGCGGATTGCCTGCGGGGAAGGCCGAGAGTATAGTGGCCGCACCGGAGGGGCAGGACCGGTATTTCCCAAAGAGTTCAATCGAGACGGGGTGCTCAGATGCGGAACCGCTTCGGCAGTTTGGTCTTGAGTTTGGTCCTGGGACTTGGCATGGCGATGGCGGTGCATGCGCAGCAGACGCCCGCGCAGAAGGCGCCGAAAACGCCGGCGGCTCCGGCGGCGCGCCACGATATCACCGGGGACTGGGTGGGAAACGCCGGGTCAACGATCAGCAACGTGGGCGCGATGACGGCCTGGGGGCAGGAGCAATACAACGCGAATAAACCGTTCAACGGCGCGGCAAAGAATATCGTGCCGGTGGGGCAATCGAACGACCCGTTCACGAAGTGCGATCCGATGGGATTTCCGCGCGCGATTTTTTTCGAGACGCGAGGGATTGAGTTCGATCCGCTGCCGAACAAGATGCTGGAGCTTTTCCAGTATCAGAAGATCTGGCGCGAAATCTGGATGGATGGGCGAGCGCTTCCCAAGAATGCGGGCGGCAGCGACCTGAACGCGCCCGACCCGAGATGGTATGGATATTCGATTGGCCATTGGGACGGAGACTATACGTTCGTGACGAACACGGTGGGCATGGACGAGCGGACCTGGCTGGACGCGCTGGGCCATCCGCACAGCGTGGACCTGAAGGTCGAGGAGCGCTACCGGCGCGTGGACCACGACAACCTGGAAGTGACGGTGACGATCGACGATCCGAAGGCGTATGTGAAACCGTTCACGACCAAGCCGTGGATTCTGGCGTGGAACCCCAAGAAGGAACTCGAGGAGCAAATGTGCGTGCCGTCGGAGGCCCAGGCGTACCTGGATGCGATCGCGGGACCGGCGGGGAAGACGAAGAAGTAACCCCTAGCAGGCACGGACAGAGAGATTTCTCGCTGCGCGGTCGAAATTGCGCGTGGCGTTTCAGCGCGCTTTTACATCCGCGCATTCATCGGGAATTGGCTTGCGTGCGGCGCCCGCTTGAAACTTCCGGCTGGAAGGACAACCCCGTAATGTATTCAGCCATCCAACTTTTCGGTTGCCAAGGTCGTATTGACCGGGCTTTGTCGGAAGCCTTCCACGCAAACTGGATTCGGCGCTCTCACCGTGAACGGTGGGACCTTGCTCTCATAACCGATAGAACGCCGAGCCAAGATGCGGATTGACAAAAGTAAATACGGTATAATATGTAGTTAGCGTTCATTGCGGGCGAGCTCACCGGGTCCCGAATTTGCCGGCAGGGCATTTCGGACGGAGCTCGACCGGCACATCTGTTCCCTGCCTGGGATCCAGCAACCGAACATTCGTATCCGGACTATTTAGAGAGCTGAGGCAAAGCGGTCAAGCAATCCCTGCGGACCCTTGAGAATGGCTGAAACGAAGTTCTCCTGCTTGTGGCGGACACCGGACCTTGGACCGGACGCGCAGACCGCCGTCTCGCTTCACAGCCACACAAATCGCTCGAAGGAACGGCTTTCCTTTATTCCGCAACTGGCGCAAAAGTGCCCGCTGCTGCACGCCGCCCTGGAAAAGCAACGCGCGAAGGCGGCAATCCCCGTTGATTTCGAGCAGGCCTACTGGACGCCGCCGCTGAGTCCCAAGCAATCCTACGAACTGGAGAAAAATCAAATCGAGAACGTGCTCGGGCTGGCCAGCATGGTGTCGCTCACCGATCACGACAACATCGAGGCGGCGAGTTTGCTACGAACGGCGCCGGGAATGGAGAACCTCCCGCTGGCGCTGGAGTGGAGCGTGCCGTTCTCCGGGACGGTATTTCATCTCGGGGTGCACAATCTGCCGGCGGCCCGGGCGCAAAGCATCATGGCGGACCTCGGAGCGTTCACGCAAAATCCGAACGACGCGCTCATGGTGGAATTGCTGGCGATGCTCGATGGGCTTCCGGACGTTCTGGTGGTGTTCAACCATCCGATGTGGAACCAGACGCGGGTCGGAGAGCTGCGAGACCCGCGGATTCTCAACCGATTCCTGAATTGCAGCGCGCGGTTCCTGCATGCCATGGAGTTCAACGCGACACGCAAGGTGCGCGAGAACGAGGACGTCAAGCGGCTGGCCGAGCGCTGGCACCTGCCGCTGGTGGGCGGCGGAGACCGGCATGGCTGCGAACCGAGCGGCGCGCTGAATGTGACGCGGGCGCAAAGTTTCGCGGAGTTCGCGCACGAAATCCGGCGGGAACAGCGGAGCCATGTGGTCGTGATGCCTCAATACGCCGCTCCGCTGAGCCTTCGCACGATGAGGACGCTGCTCGACGTGATTCGCGAGTATCCGGAATTTCCCGCAGGCTCGCGCCGCTGGGACGATCGCGTGTTCCATCCCAACACACAAACCGGCGGCGACGATCGGCCCGCTTCCGCGCTGTGGCGCGCTTCTCCCGCGTTTATCGAGCATGTTTTTGCCGTGATCCGGGTGCTGGAGAACAGCACCGTACAACGAACCTGGGAGCGCTTGCTGGGCGGCACCGTGCGCGCGGCTCATCCTTTCGAGACCGCCATGGTTCCTTCGGAGCGTTCCACTGAGGCCGCCTCGTGAACGGAAAGAGGCCAAGGGTGGCCTTTTTCGCCTGCGCCTACCATGAAGTGGACGGCGTGGCCAGGACCAGCCATCAGTTTGAAGCATTCGCGCGGCGGCGCGACTTGCCGCTGCTGATGGTCCACGCTGGCCCGGAGAATGCGGTGGCCAGGGCGGGTTCGGTCACCAAGCTGCAGCTGCGACGCAGTCGCATCGCGTTTTCACTGGACCGGGCACACGATTACGATCTGGTATTTCTAAGGCGGCTGCGGAGAGTGCGGCATCTGGTGCGCAGCTTCCGGCCGGACCTGGTGCAGATCACCGGCCCGAGCGACGTGGGCATTCTCGGCGCTCTGGTGGCTCACAACCTGGGGATACCACTGGCGGCTTCCTGGCAGACCAACCTCGATCAGTACGCGCGCAGCCGCGCGGCAGCGGCGACGTCCTTTCTCCCGGGGGCGATGACGTCGGGTTTGCTCCGAGCGGTGGAGAGACTGTCATTTCGCGCTTGCGCGCGTTTCTACAAGATTCCGCAGCTTCTGTTCGCACCCAATCAAGAGATTATTCAGAAGCTCGAGGAAGCCACGGGCAAGCCCTGCTTGCTGATGAGTCACGCCGTGGACACGGCGGCGTTCAGCCCGAAGTTCCGAAACCGCGGCGGCGGGCCATTCCGCATCGGCTATGTTGGGCGGCTCACGGCGGAGAAAAACGTGGCTCTTCTGGCGCGGCTCGAACAGGCCTTGCGGGCGAGCGGGCACCAGGATTTTCAGATGGTGGTGATTGGCCAGGGCGTCCAGGAAAAATGGTTGCGGCGCAACTTGCAACAGGCTGAATTCACCGGCGCACTGGGCGGCGAGGATCTGGCGCGGGCCTTTGCCAACCTGGACGTTTTGGCTTTCCCCTCGGAGACGGATACGTTCGGTCTGGTGGTGCTCGAAGCGCTGGCATCGGGGGTTCCGGCGGTGGTCACGGCAAAGGGCGGCCCGAAATTCATTGTGCGGCACGGGCGCAGCGGATACGTCGCCCACACGTTCGACGAGTTCGTTTCGTATACGTCCACACTGATGATGCAACCTGAATTGCTGGCGCGAATGCGTGTGACGGCGCGCCGGCAGGCGCTGGCAACCAATTGGGACGGGACTTTCGAGGACATGTACGAGACGTATGAACGCCACCTGCTGACCCACCCCACCGAGAGCCGCCCTGTTTTCAGCGTGGTAACGAACTAGTGAAAGTAGCTTCGGGGAAGGGCGCCGCCGTGGTAGCCTTTCAAGGCAATCATTTTTCATCCGGAAAGCAGGTTCTTGATGGTGTCTAGCCAGGCACGCTATTTCTTGGTTGCGGGTTTGCTGGTGGCCGGCCTGTTTTCGCCGAGCCGAGCAGCGGCACAGGATGCCTCACCCAGCGCCGAGCCAATTCGGTTGTCGCTGCCCGAGATCGTGGATCGGCTGGGCAAAACAGCCGCGGAAAACGTAAGAGATTTGGGACATTTCCAGGGGAAGCGGGAGTACGAACTCGACTACCAGGGTTTCCCCCATCAGATGCAAGCCGACATGGTTGTGCTGGTGAGCTACAGCGCGCCCTCGACGGAAGAATTTACGACGGTGTCGGAAACCGGATCCAAGCTGATCCTGAATCGCGTCATCAAGCCGATCATGCAGACCGAGCAGGAATCGCTCCAACCCGCGAATCGCCAGCGGGTTCAGATCACGGCGGACAACTACAACTTCACGCTGCTCGACACGCAAGATAGCGCCGATGGCTGCCCCTACGTTCTGGGCGTCGAGCCGAAGGTGCCGAACAAGTTTCTCTTTCGGGGGAAGATCTGGGTGGACGGCAAGGATTTTGCCGTGTGCCGCATCGAAGCGGAGCCGGCCAAGAACCCGTCGTTTTGGATCAAGAGCACGGCGATTCACCACTCCTTCATGAAGGTGGGAGATTTTTGGCTTCCCGCGGAAAACAATTCGGCCTCGAACATTCGGCTCGGAGGTCATGCAAAGCTGACCATCAAGTACGAAGACTACCAGGTGCAGGCAGCGCCCGGGCCGCAGGTCACCGCCAGCTTGCCGCCGTCTTCCAACTGACCCGCGCGGAGAGATTTCCCGCGTTTTTCTAGCTTCCTTTTCCGCAGCCTTACAAAGTTGAGCCGCTCGCTGGCTGTGCGTACGCGCGTCGTCCGCGTGCTTCGTTCGTGCAAATCGGCTAGGATGGCGTTTGTGTCCGATCTGTTCGAACTCACGCCTCCTGCAGGCTCCGCAACCATCGAGCAACTGAATTCCCAGCAGCGCGCTGCAGTGGCGCACGGCGAAGGGCCGCTCTTGGTCGTGGCCGGCGCGGGCACGGGCAAGACGCGCGTCATCACCGAACGCATCCGCCACCTGCTGGAAGCAAACCCTGAATTGCCCGGCGAGTCGATCGTCGGCCTGACGTTCACGGACAAGGCGGCGGCGGAGATGAAGGGCCGCGTGGCGCGCACCGCGGGCGAACGCGGGCGCGAAGTTTTCCTGGGCACGTTCCATTCGTTTTGTCACGCGCTCCTGATCGAGCGAAACCCCAAGCTGCAGGCTCTCGAAAAAGAGGACCACTGGATTCTGCTGCGCCGTAATCTCTCCATGCTGGGTCTGGATTACTACCGGCGGCTCGCTGAACCGGGACAATTCCTGGGGGACTTCGTAAGCTTTTTCTCGCGGTGCCAGGACGAACTCGTGTCGCCGGATGATTACGAACGCTACGTCACGGGACTGGCGGAGCGCTACGCGGCCGAGCGCGCGACGCTGCCAGAAGATGAACAGCACCTGCGCGAGGAGGAGATCGCGCGGCAGCGCGAGATCGCCAGAGCGTACCGGGCCAGCGACCACCTCCTGCGCGAGAGAAACCGGCTGACCTTCGGCATGCAATTGCTGGATGCCGTGCGGGCGCTGGACGAGGATGCGGCGCTGGCGGCCGCGGTGCGCGAGCGCTACCGCTACATTCTGGTGGACGAGTTTCAGGACACGAACGTGGCGCAGATCGAACTGTTGTGGCGGCTGGCGTCCGGGCACCGCAACATCGTCGCCGTGGGCGACAACGCACAGGCGATCTACCGTTTTCGCGGCGCGTCGTTCGGCAGCTTCACCATCTTCCTCGAGCGATTTGCCGGGATCCCGCGCGGCAACCGCGATGCGGCCATGCCCTTTATCCAGCCGCTGGTGGACAACTACCGATCGGCCGGACGCGTGCTGCGCGTCTCCGGGCAAGTGGCGAGCTTCATCGAACACTCGCCGCTGGTGCCCAAGAAAGAGCTGGTGGCGCACAAGCCAGAAGGCGAGAAGGTGCGCATCGCGGAATTCGGCTCAAACGCGGAAGAGGCCCGCTGGATCGCAGCGGAAATTGAGCGCCTGCATAGCGCGGGCCAGCGCTGGCGAAACTTCGCGGTCCTCTACCGCATTCACAACCATCGCTACGAACTGGTGGAGGCACTCGAGGAGCGCGGCATTCCTTTTGTGATCCGCAACCTGACCGATCCTGAACCACCCGCTGGTGCGCGACTTGCTGGCTTATCTTCGCCTGCTGGCGCGGCCTTCGGACAACGTGGCCTGCGCGCGAGTGCTCGCTGCGCCGGCTTGGGGATTCGAGCCCAGCGACCTGGTGCGGCTCTGCGAGCGCGCGGCGAAACCCAGGACTTCGTTGTGGGACGCGCTGCAGTCGGCGCAGGGCGAGCTGCCCTTCAGCGGCCAGCCGCGCCGGACCGGCGAGCTGGTGGCGGGAATTATGGAGCTGCGCAAGCGCGCGAGTCGGCTGACGGCGTCGGAGCTGTTTGACGCGCTAGCCGAATGGCTGGATCTCTTCGTAGTGGTATCGGAGGGTGACAGACGCTACGTGGATCGCCTGGCTACATTCATTCGCGAATGGCAGCCCAAGAGCGAAACTTCGCGGCTCGCTGAGCTGGTCGAATACCTCGACTATTTCGCGCAGGCCGGCGGGCAGATCAACCTCGAACAAGACGCCGCCGGAGATGCCGTGCAGTTGATGACCGTGCATGCAGCCAAGGGGCTGGAGTTCGAACACGTCTTCGTCCTGCGCCTGACGCACCGGGGCTTCCCGATGGCGCCGCGGACGAGCGTGCTGGAATTTCCCGAAGCGCTGATGAAGGAAGAGCTGCCCAAAGGCGACTTCCATATCCAGGAGGAGCGGCGGCTGTTTTATGTGGCGCTGACGCGCGCGAAGGAGCGGCTGACGCTGACCACGGTGCTGCACAAGCGCTCAAAACCGTCGGTATTCCTCGATGACATCCTGAGTTCTCCGCAGCTCACGCGGCTGCACGTGCAGCGTGTGGTACCCAGCCCTGCTGGCCTGCAACTCCCGCCGAGGCTGCCGGCGAGCACCTTTATGTTTCCCGAGGCGCGCCTGCGGGCGCGCGTCTATTCGCGCATCGGGGAGTGGGCCGAGACGTACCGGCCGCCGGTCTTCGAGCCCTTGCGCCTAAGCGCCTCGGCTGTGGACTCCTACCGAAACTGCCCGCAGAAATACCTCTTTGGCGCTGTCTGGGGCATTCCGGGAGGCCCACGCGCGGCGACAACCTTTGGCAACGTGATGCACACAACGATCAAGCAGTTCATCGAAGCGCTGCGCAAAGGGCGCCGGCTGGCATTCGATGAAGTCGAGACCATCTTCCGGCGGGAGTGGTCTTCGGCCGGATTCGAGGATGCCTATCAAGAGGAATGCTACCAGCGCGACGGCCTCGAGCAACTGCGTGCGTTCTACGACAAGTATATTGAGTCGCCGCCGGAGGTGATCGCGCAGGAGAAGCGATTCGCCATCGACCTTGAGAACAACGTGCAGATCACCGGCCGCATCGACCAGATCAATCGCCTGGGACCGGGCGAGGTAGAAGTAGTGGATTATAAGACCGGAAGGCCGAAGACGGCCGCGCAGGCACGGAGCGATTTGCAGCTCGGCATCTACGCGCTGGCGGCGCGCGAGGATCTGGAAGTCGAGCCCGCGCGCCTGGTCTACTACAACCTGGAAACCAACGAGTGCGTCGCGGCCACGCGAGACGCCAAGCAACTCGCGGAGATGCGCGGCACGATCCAGGAAGTGGCCGCGGACATTCGCGCGCGTGAATTTCCCGCGACTCCGGGATACCAGTGCCGAAGCTGCGAATACCGCTTTATCTGTCCCGCGCAAGAGCCGCGACGCGGCCCGGCCGATGCGGATGCGGCGGTGGACTCCGCGGCAGCTTCCGCTAAAAGTCCTGTGGCGAGGCTTGCCACGCCATCCGGTTTCTGAGGCGAGGCCATGAAGAATCCACCCCACCCCGGCCGCCTCGTTTTGCGTCAGTGCATTCGACCACTGGGCTTGACCATCACGGGCGCTGCCGCCGCCCTCGGAGTCACACGTACCACGTTATCCGAACTGGTGAACGGGAAGCGCGGCATATCTCCCGAAATGGCCGTGCGTTTGTCCAAAAGTCTTCGGAGGCAGCGCTGAAAGCTGGCTGGTGCAACAGGCACAGTATGATCTCGCACGCGTTCCCGCCCACCGGATCAAGGTCCGGCGACTCGAATTCGCTTAAGCGCGCCTGACAACACTCGGCGCCGCTCATCCCCCAAAGTATCGCGCAAATATCCGACCGCTACGCGAAGGCTCTGCGGCCGGACTGGGTGAAGGGTTATGGCAGCAGTCGCGGATGCGTCTTAGGGGCGTGCCACGCCGCTGGGATAGTAGCCGTCGCGCGTGAGCAGGCTCAGGCCGGGACGTTTGATGCGAACTTCGATCGAGTGATAGGACTTGCCGCGATCCGTGCCGGTGGGCAGATAGCCGATGGTGTACTGGTGGCGCGCCTCCTCACTCACCTGCGCGTAGAGGTTCGGCAAATCCGATTCGTGCGCGGCGTAGTACACATCGCCGCCGGTGGTGTGCGCGTAGCGGGACAGGTCGGTGGTGCCGCGAAGAAGGACCGCCGAGTCCAAGCCAATCGCATAGACGGAAATATCGTTGGATAGCAGGAGCTTCATGGCGTCGGCGGAGGTGTGCGTGTTGTACCGCGAGTTGGTGCCGTCGGACACGATCACGATCACCTTGCGGTGCTCGCGGCTGCGCGTACGCAGCATTTGCGCCGCGGCGTACAAGGCGTCGTCAATGTGCTTGGTGTTCGTGGTCTTAAACGGGTTGTTCGAGGGCACCGTGCCCGGAGCCCTTTGATCGCCTGCGCTGGGGTTCGGCGGCAACGGTCCCGTTCCGGTCGTGGTCGAGGAGAAAGATTGATTCCCCAAATCCAGGCTCTTGAGGGCAGCAAGCAGCTTGTCGTTGTCGGTGGTGAAATCGAGGACCGGCGTGTAGAAGGCGTCGAATCGCCCGACGGCCACTTCGTCGGATTCGCCAAAAGCCGCGGAGACGGTATTCAGATTCTGCTTCACCCGTTCGGAAGTTTTGGCCTTCAGGCCATCGTCGAGCAGGACCACGGCGGAGAGAGGAACCGGGTCCGCGGAGAAAAACTCAATTTTCTGCTCGACGCCGTCTTCAAGGACGCGGAACTCATCGTCGCGCAGATCGTCGACCAATTCGCCGGAGGCGTCCTTCACCGTGACGGGCACGACCACGAGTTCGACCCGGGCGCGAATGACACCGCGGGAGTCTGCCGGCGGCTGCGGCTGCGGCGGCTGTTGCTGTTGCGGTGATGGCGGCGGCTGTCCCTGCGCCTGCTGCGATCGGGCGGACGGCCGGGGCATCGATAGCGCGGCCTGGCTCAAAGTGATCGCTAGCGCCGTCAGCAGGCCCAGCGAGAGAAGTTTCCGTGGACAAATCATTTGTCGGCCATCACCATATCAGGTTGCGGTGCCGGGGAGCGGCGCGCATCCCCGTGCCGCTGCCCTGCATCGAAGATCACGAGCACGGGGATTCCGCCGGAGATTATATGATGCGAGCTTATGGGTTCGGGTTAATTTTTTGCGTGGCAGCCCTGGCCAGTCTGCGCGTCGTTGTACCGGGGGCCCAAGGGGCGCAGAGCGCGCCAGCAGCGCAAACCGCCCCGGCGGCAAGCGCCCAGCAACAGCCCCAGCAACCCATCCGCATACAAGTCAACCTGGTGAACCTATTTGCGACGGTCCGCGATAAAAAGACCAAGCGAATCATTTCGGACCTGACCAAGGATGATTTCAAGATCAGCGAGGACGGCAAGGACCAAACGATTGTCTCGTTTTCGCGCGACTCAACCCTGCCGGTGACGCTGGGCGTGCTGATCGACACCAGCGGCAGCGAACAGTACATGCTCCCCGCCGAACAGGATGCCATGAGCCGCTTCCTGGCCCGGGTCATGCGCAAGAACGACCTGGCCATGGTGATCAGCTTCGACAGCGACGCCAACCTCCTGGAGGACTTCACCGACGACCAGGACCGCCTGAGCCGCTCGATCCACCGCGCGCGGATCAACGCGCCTGTGGCGCAAGGGCCGTTTCCACTGGACATCCCCGGCACAGTTTTTTACGACGCCGTGTATCTGGCTTGCCACGACGAACTCGCGGACCAGCCTGGCCGCAGGGCGATCGTCGTGGTCAGCGACGCGCAGGATGAGGGCAGCAAGCTCAAACTGCAGGACGCCATCGAGGCAGCGCAACGCTCGGACACGGTGGTTCACATATTGCTCGTCGCCGATCCCCGCTTTGGTGGCGGAAACGAATCCGTGGCCAGGAAGCTGACGGACGAAACCGGCGGGCGCACCATCGTGGTCCGCAGCGAGAAAAAGATGGAGGAAGCCTTCGACGAGATTAGCGAAGAGCTTCGCAGCCAGTATACGATCGCATACTATTCCACCAACACCCTGCGCGACGGCACCTACCGTAAGATCAAATTGGAAACGACGCGCAAGGACCTGGACGTTCTGACCCGCCGCGGCTACTACGCACCCAAGGATTAGCCGGAGCCCGACCCTGGAGTATGGACTGGGGAAAGAACCCGCGCGTTATTTGACGGGCGCGGGCAGCGCCGCGCCGAGAGCCGGAGCCGCGGCCGCCAGATAGCCTTTGCGCGCGTGCACCTGCAATCCCTTTTCGCCTACAGCGATACGGATGGAATGAAATTTGCCGTCAGTGAGCTGCCCGGCGGGTAAGGTATAGGCGAGCGAGTACTGGCTGCGCAGCTCATTTCCGATTTGCGCGAACGACTGCGCCAGATCATCGACGCGATAGGGGAAAAAAGCGCGGCCGCCGCTGTCTTCCGCGAATTGCTCGAGGACCTTATCGCCCGGGCCCTTTTCGAACTTGCGATCGAAGCTTTTCGACGCGTTGGTCTCCTGGTCGGTCACGATCCAGTCCGTGTTGCTGCTGATCGTGTAGATGACGATTCCCGCGCGCTGCGCGATTTCCAGGGCCTCGCCACGCGAATGGCGGCTGAGCGTGTCTTCGCCGTCGCTGATGACCACCAGGACGCGGCGGGCGTCATTACTGCTGTTGGTGAGCGGCGCATGCTCGAGGAGCCTGCTGCAGGTCTCATAGATGGCGTCGTAGAGAGCCGTGGCGCCGCCGGCTCGCTGCCGCTGAATGGCATCGCGCAGCAAATCCATGTCGCCGGTGAAATCCTGAATGACCTGGGGCTGGTCGTCAATGGTCACCAGGACGGCCTCGTCCTTGCCGCGGCGGATCACGTTGAAGAGAAAATCGATGGCCGCTTCCTGCTCGAACTGAAGCCGCTGGCGAATGCTGTTGGAGGTGTCCAGCAGCAAGCCGACGCGCAACGGCAGATCAGTTTGCTGGCTGAAGAAGCGAATCTCCTGCGGCTTGCCGTCGTCGAAGACCGTGAAATTCCCCTGGCTCAGGTCGGAGACGATCTTGTTCTTGCGATCCAAGACGGTGAAAAGCACGTCCACAAGGTTTACGTTGGTGCGGATCGATTGGTCGTTCGTCTGAGCTGGCGCGGCCTGCGGGGGCTCAGAAGATGCCGGGGGCACGACCGGAGCCGTCGGCGCCTGCGCCCACACGCTGGGCGCGGCAAAAGTGAGCGTCAGAAGAAAAGCGGCAATCCTCCAAAAACGCATTGTGAGAATTATAGGTAGCCGCGCAGAGCGGCGTCAACCTTGGGCACGGCGAGCTCGACAGCGCCAGCCAACTGGGCCAAGTAGTCGCGCAGGGCGCGATCGAGGGGCGCGCGAACCTCGATGCGCTGGCCGCTTCGAGGGTGTGCGAAACCGAGGCGAGCCGCGTGCAGGAAGACGCGACCGAGAGGCGGAAGCAGCACGCGGTTGGCGCGGGCACGCTGCGGCGCGCCGTAGAGCGTGTCGCCAACCAACGGGTGGCCCGTGGCCGTGAAGTGCGCGCGAATCTGATGTGTGCGGCCGGTGCGTGGCTCGGCCGTGACCAGGGTGAAGTTCCCGAGCCGCAGCAACACGTGCCAGTCGGTGCGAGATTCCCGCCCGGTGCGAAGGCGCGCGGTCATGCGCGTGCGCCGGCGCGGGTCACGCGCAATCGGCAGCGCGATGCTACCGGCATCGTGCGCCAGTCGTCCATGGAGCAACGCGATATACGTCTTGCGCACCGTGCGTGCGCGAAACTGATCGGCGAGCGCGCGGTGCGCGGCGTCGTTGCGCGCCACAACCATTGCACCCGACGTGCCCCGGTCGAGCCGGTGGACAATGCCGGGCCGGAGCGCGCCGCCCTCCTGTGAGAGCCCGTCAAGGTGTCCCCCGAAATGGTGAAGTAGGGCGTTCACGAGGGTTCCGCTCCGTGCCCCCGCGGCGGCGTGCACCACCATCCCAGCCGGTTTATTCACGACAACGAGATCGTCGTCTTCGTAGAGTATTTCGATGGGGATCTCTTCAGGCACGGCGGCCAGGGGCGGACGAGGCTGGACTTCCACTTCAATGGCCTCGCCGGCGGCAATGCGATGGGCGCTGCGAGAGAGCCGCTGTTCCACGCGGACCTGGCCTTGGCCGATCAGCTCCTGGATGCGCGTGCGGCTGAGTTCGGGCAGGCGCGAGGCGAGATAGAGATCCAGGCGGCGCCCCGCGTCCACGGAAGAGACCGTGAAACGGCGCATATCGATGGCGGTTTCGGCGGACATGGGAGGCGGAGCTATGTCTGCTGCTGAGCGGAATGCGGTTCGCTGCGGAAAAGTTCGGCGAGAATCAGGAAGGCCCCCACGGTGACCGCGGAGTCAGCCACATTGAACGCCGGCCAGACAAAGCTGCCGGCACGCAACTCCACAAAATCGGTCACGCCGCCATGAATCACGCGATCGAGGAGATTGCCGGCGGCCCCACCGGCAATCAAAGCGAGGCCCGCCTGCGTGAGCGCGCCGCCTGCGCGGCCGGCGAGTAGCCACCAAACCAGAAGAATCACCACCGCAGCCGCAATCCCCATCAGAAAAATGGAGACCCACTTTGCGGAAGATTCACCGAGCAGGCCGAAGGCCATGCCGGTATTTACGCTGTGCACCAGCGCAGCGAAGTGCGGCACCAGTTCGAAGCGAAAATAGGGGGACGTCCATCGCTCGATGCACTCCTTAGTGGCGCGATCGGCGATCAGCACAGCGAAGCTGAGCCACAGCCAGCGAGCAGGGCGAGGTTCACTCATAAGGGCCCGCTCATCAGGAACCCGCAGCGCCGCTTTGCGAACCGCCGCGTTCGATCTCGTCGAGAGCCGCCACGCAGCGCTCGCAGACTGTGGGATAGTCGGCGCTTTCACCCACGCGCGTCGAATAGTTCCAGCAGCGCTCGCATTTTTTACCGGCGGCACGACGCACCGCAACGGCCAGACCCGGCAGCGCTTCAGAACGAACCGCGCCGGCGGGAGGCTGATCGACAAGCTCCACCTGCGAAACGATGAACAGCGCGGGGAACCATGCGGCGTATTCGCGCAGGAGTTCGGCCAGCGTGCCTTCGGCGGCCAATTCGACGCGCGCCTCTAGCCCACCGTTGATGGTCTTGGCGTTGCGGGCCTGCTCGAGTGCGCCGAGCACCGCGTTGCGCACCTTGACGAGCTCGCTCCAGCGGGCGTCGAGCGCCTCGTCGGGGAAGCGGCGGCATTCGCCCGGCTTCGGGAACAGCGTCATGTGCACGCTGTCCGGCTCACCCGCTGGCCGCGGCAAATACTTCCAGATCTCTTCGGCCGTGAACGCCAAGATCGGCGACAGCATACGCACTAGGGCGCTGGCGATGCGGTGCATGGCCGTCTGCGCGGAGCGACGCGCGGAATTGCGGGCTGCGAAGGTGTAGAGCCGGTCCTTGAGAATGTCGAAATAAAACGCGCTCAATTCCACGACGCAGAAGTCGTGCAAAGCGTGATAGACGCGGTGGAAATCGAAGTCCTTGTAGAAAGTCTCGCACTCCAACACCAGTGCGCGAGTGCGCTGCAGCATCCAGCGATCGAGCTCTCCCATCTCCTGCTCGGGCACGGCGTCGCGCGCCGGATCGAAATCGGCAAGATTGCCCAGGGCAAAGCGGAACGTATTGCGAATCTTGCGATAGGCCTCGGAGAGCTGCGTCATGACGTTGTCGGACATGCGCACGTCGGCCGTGTAGTCCTGCGAGGCTACCCAGAGGCGCAAGAGGTCAGCGCCCCACTTCTCGCAGATTTCGGTGGGCAGCACGACGTTGCCGAGCGACTTCGACATTGGCCGGCCCTGCTCATCGAGCGTCCAGCCGTGCGTGAGCACCTGGCGATAGGGCGCGGAGCCTCGCACGCCGACGGCGATCAGCAACGAGCTGTGGAACCAGCCGCGATATTGGTCGGGGCCTTCGAGGTACATGTCCGCAGGCCAGGGCAGTCCGGCGCCGAATGTGCCGGGCGGGTCGAGCACGGCCAGGTGCGAGGAGCCGGAGTCAAACCAGACATCGAGGATGTCGTTTTCCTTGCGCCAGCGCGCTGCGCCGCAGCCTTTGCAGGTCGTGCCCGTTGGCAGCAACTCTTCCGGCGTGTGACGGAACCAAGCGTCCGCACCCTCTTTGCGGAACCATTCGATGACGTGATGCAGCGCCTTCACATCGTCAAACAGCTTGCCGCATCCGTCGCAGTAGAAAACCGGAATGGGCACGCCCCAGAATCGCTGTCTCGAGACGCACCAATCGGGCCGTTCCGCGATCATCGAGCGCATGCGCTCCATGCCCCAGGCCGGCGTCCACTGCACCTTGGGAATTTGCTCGATAGCAGTTTGCCGCAAAGGTGGCGCTTTCGGAGGGCGCACATTCGCGCTCCCGGCATCAAGCTGTATGAACCATTGCTCGGTGGCGCGAAAAATCACCGGGTTGTGGCAACGCCAGCAGTGCGGGTAGCTGTGCTGCAACTTGCTCTCGGCGAAAAGCGCGCCACGTGACTTCAAGAGCGCGATCACCGCCGGATTCGCCTCGAACACGGTCTTGCCTTTGTACTCGGGCAAGCCTTCGACGAATCGACCGTCGTCGTCCAGTGGCGCGTAGGCGTCTAGTCCATATTTCTGGCCCGTGCGGTAGTCATCGGCGCCATGGCCCGGCGCCGTGTGAACGACTCCCGTGCCCTGCTCGAGCGTGACGTAGTCGGCCAGCACGCCGGGAACTTCGCGGTCGAGGAAGGGATGCCGGAAGCGCGCGCCCTCGAAGGCCTTGCCTGGCAGGCCCTTGTGCTCCACGCGCAGCGCCGCGCCCGTTTCCTGCATGACTTTGCCGACGAGTTCCCGCGCGAGAATGTATGTGTTGCCGTGGTCGTCGTCCGCCAGCACGTACTCGAAGTGCGGATGGAAGGCCAGCGCCAGGCTGGCCGGCAACGTCCAGGGAGTGGTGGTCCAGACAAGCGCATACAATTTTTGCCCCGCCCGCCGCAGCAGATCCGCTGGAGGTTGAGTGACCTCGTAGCGAATCCAGATCGACGGACTGGTGTGATCTTCGTATTCGACTTCGGCCTCGGCGAGCGCCGTGCGGTCATAGATGCACCAATAGACCGGTTTCAAGCCCCGATAGGCATAGCCCTTTTCAAGGAACGTAAGGAAGGCATCGGCAATGCAAGCCTCATACTCCGGGCTCATCGTGAGGTACGGCTTCTCCCACTGGCCGAAAACGCCCAGGCGCTTGAAGTCGCGGCGATGCTGGTCCACGAAGCGAGCGGCAAATGTGCGGCAGAGCGTGCGAAATTCCGCTGGTGGCACCTTACCCTTCCCGCCTAGTTCCTTCTCGACTTGCGTCTCGATCGGGAGCCCGTGACAATCCCATCCCGGAACATACGGCGCGCGAAAACCGGCCAGAGTCTTGGACTTCACGACCATGTCCTTGAGTATCTTGTTGAGGCCGGTACCCAAGTGAATCGAACCGGTAGCATAAGGCGGCCCATCGTGAAGGACATAACTGGGAGCTTCGGCGCGGGCCTGCTGAATGCGCTGATAGAGCCCGTTTTGCTCCCACTCCGCGAGGATGCGCGGCTCGTTCTGGGGCAGATTGGCCTTCATGGGAAAGGCCGTTTTAGGCAGATTGAGCGTGCTTTTCAGGTCAAGTAGTTTGGGCATGGATCTTGCGTCCGGGCTTCCGCTGGCGTAAGACTGAAACCTTGCACCGCCGCTCATCCTACACTACCAGCGGCGCTGCCGGGACAAAGCTCATATGGTACAATGGAACCCGGGACAAGTCAGCTTGGGAAGCCGGGCATCTTTTGGGTCGGAGTTGCTCTCTAAGATGCCGAGGGGAAGCCGGCACCTGTAGCCGATAGCTATGCAGGAATTCCGCATCAGTCCAACTCAGGATCCGAACGCACCGGCGGCGCACGTCGATCTGGGGGCCGGGGTTGCGCCCGGGTTTTCTCCTCATCCGCGACTGATCGCGCCAAGCTTCTGGGGAAACCTGAGGGATTTCCTCACCGAGCGGTCCATCAAGGTACCGCGCAACGCCAAGCAGCAGGTCTTCCGCCGCGACGGACTGGACAGCAGCTTCGCTGATAGCGTCAAGGAATTCTTCAAGCAGGCGCCGCGAAGGAAAGCTGGCGATGCGGCGATGATGGTGGATTTTCAGCCAGGATACGTCACGCTGTGGCGCAATCTGCGCGACTTGATTTCGCCGCCCAAGCTTCCGCCGCTGAAAGTGACCAGCAAGCCGGTGCCCGTCAAGCCGCTCTGGGCGAAGGACGAGAACTATCGACCGGCACAGGCAATTGCGATAGGCGTACACGTGCTGCTGGCAATCGTGCTTATCGTGCCGATCGCCCGTCACATTGCTCAGACGACTCTGGCGGCCAAAACCGACGTCACCTACTTGGACGTTTCTCCGTACGTCGAGAAGTTGCCGGCGGGTAAGACTAAGGCCGGAGGCGGAGGCGGTGGCGGAGAGCGGCTGCCCGAGCCTGCCTCGCGCGGGAAGCTCCCGCGCTGGAGCATGACGCAGATTACGCCGCCCATGGTGGTGCCGCGCAACCTGCAACCAAAGCTTGCCGCAGAGCCAACCCTGCTCGGTCCCCCGGAACTGAAGGTTCCGAGTCCCAACGACGCCAATTTCGGTGACCCGCTCGCCGCGATGCTTACTTCCTCGAGCGGTCCTGGCGGCGGTGGCGGAATTGGCAGCGGTGAAGGCGGCGGCGTCGGCAGCGGGAGCGGCGGAGGCCTTGGACCGGGCTCCGGCGGTGGAACCGGCGGCGGGGCATTCCGCGCGGGAACCGGCGGCGTCGGCTATCCGAGCTGCCTGTACTGCCCGGAGCCACAATATTCCGAAGACGCCCGCAAAGCCAAGTGGCAGGGCACGGTGGTTCTGAATGTGGTTATTACGCCGGACGGCCGCGCCACGAACATCCAAATCGTAAAGGGTCCCGGGTTGGGCCTGGAAGATAAAGCCATCGAAGCTGTGCGGAACTGGCGCTTCAAGCCCGCGCTGGGCCCGGACGGCAAGGCCGTCGCAACCCTCACTCCGATCGAAGTGACCTTCCGCCTCCTCTGAACGGCTCCCGCCGCTCGGCGGCAACTTCCGTTTACATACAGAAGCCGTAACCTAGTCCGCACAACCCTTCGCAACAGTGGCTGCGCGAAGCAATAAATCTGCTAGCATCGCTGCCATGAGAAAGCATGCCCTTCTCGCTGCGGTATTGCTGAGTTCCTGTTTTTCCGTGTGGGTCGCGCGAGGCTCCGCGGCGCAGACGCCTGCAACGGGCACCGTTGAATTTCTGGCGCGCGTGATGCCTTCCGGCTCCCGCTTTGAACCGGTTCGCGGACTAACGTTCTACCTGCTGCGCAAGAGCCTTGACGACATTCGCCTGGAGGCCGAAAAGAGCGATCCTCCGCCGGATATGGATCGCTTCATCGATTCCCAGGAATTCTCCCCTGAACTGAAGGCCTGGATGAAGAAGCACCACGCGGTGAATTTGCAAGGCGCGGACTTTACTTCGCATCTGACCGGCGACGACATCGTGGGCATCAAGGAATTTCTCGACGCCTACACGACACTCAACGGCGGCACGCATAGTGGCGGCTTCCCCGAGCCGAAATACAAAGAGAGCGACAAGACCAAGAATCCCGAAAAATACGAGCGCGAGCACGCGCTATACATAAACGCCATGCAACGATTTGTGAAGGCCAACCCGGATTCTCTGGACGGGCTCGACGTGTTACTTGCCGACAAAAATCCCGGCCGCCGCTGGTCGCAGATCGAGGGTGAACAGCGCGAGCGCGCCGAGCACCGTGCCATCCAACTGGCGCAAGGCGTCTACCTTGCCGCGCAAACCGAATCCGGCTTTGACAGCCGCGGATTATTCTCTGGGCTCGCTCCCGGGACCTATTGGCTCAGCACACTCGACACGCCCGCTCTTGCCGGTGACGTTCGCCTGCGATGGGACGTGCCCGTGACCGTCCGCGCCGGCGAAACCACTCTCGTGGAACTCTCCAACGCCAACGCCATCGAACCCCCAGCCCCGCCAGCCCTCTAGCGCGCTTTCCGCTTTAAGGGCAAGGGTGCGATCACCATTCTTTGAGACCTGCATGCTCATCGTCATCCTCGTGACTTGTAGACTGCCTTTCGCTAATCGGTCATGTTAATGTGACTCGTGTGCGAGGAACACACCATGAAGCGGATGCAAGCGAGCGCTTTCAAAGCACATTGCCTGAGCGTTATGAACGACATCCAGGCAACCGGCGAGCCTGTGATTGTC
Source organism: uncultured Acidobacteriota bacterium (assembly GCA_963702795.1). GTDB lineage: Bacteria > Acidobacteriota > Terriglobia > Acidiferrales > UBA7541 > Palsa-189. The sequence goes on from CAVPDY010000004.1 coordinate 532,634, forward strand.
ACGAAGCGCGGAAAGCCGGTCGTTAAGGTGGTTCCCGTGGAATCGGAGAGGAGCGCTCTCTTCGGATTCATGGCGGGGAGATTCAAGATCGTAGGGCATATGGATATCGAAGCTCCCGCAGCTCCCCTAAAAAACTGGAAGATCATGAAGAAATGATCCCCCGCTAGACTCGATGGGCACCCCCGCTCTCTGGTTTGGCTTCAACGCCTGCGTGCTGGCGCTGCTGGCGCTGGATCTCGGCATCTTCCACCGGCGCGCCCGCGCCGTCTCTCTGCGCGAAGCCGCGGCCTGGAGCGCCCTATGGGTGACGATATCACTTGGATTTAATCTCTGGATCTGGCTCGCTCATGGTCCCGCGCCTGCGGCCGAATTCTTCACCGGCTACCTGGTGGAAAAATCGCTGAGTTTGGATAATCTTTTCGTGTTTCTGCTGGTGTTTCGCGCGTTTGGCGTCGAGTCGCGGTTTCAGCATCGCGTGCTGTTCTGGGGCGTCCTGGGTGCGCTGGTGATGCGCGGGACACTGATCGGAATCGGCGTGGTGCTGGTGAGCCGCTTCTCCTGGATCCTGGTGGCGCTGGGCGCCTTCCTGGTGGTGGCCGGAGTGCGCATGCTTTTTCGAGGGCAGCCCGAAATTCATCCCGAGCGCAATCCGGTTTTGCGCTGGGCCAGAGTTCTTTTCCCTATTGCTCATGGGGATACGGGCCAGCGATTTTGGGTCCGCGAAAATGGGCGTCGTGCCGTGACCACCCTGTTCCTGGCGCTTGTCGTGCTGGAGGGCGCCGATCTGGTCTTCGCGCTCGATTCGGTCCCGGCCATTTTTGGCATCACGCGCGATCCGTTTCTGGTGTATACGTCGAATGTCTGCGCGATTCTCGGCTTGCGAGCGTTCTATTTTCTGCTTGCCGGCGTGCTGCCATTTTTCCGCTACATCAACGCCGGGATTTCGGCCGTGCTGATTTTTGTTGGAGGCAAGATGATCGCGGAACCGTGGCTGCGCGTGCCCACTCGCGTCTCCCTGGCCGTGGTGGCCGCGCTGCTGGCGGCCTCAGTGGCCGCGTCATTGCTCGCGGCGCGCGGATCGGAGACCACCCCTGCCTGACGCGCCAGACAACACCGCTTCCTGGATCGCGCGCCTCGGCTGCCGCTGACGCGCACGAGCGCGAGGAAGCGGCGCGCGAACTCTTCCGCCGCGGATGCGCCGCCGCCGAGCCGGTTCTGAAACGCTGGTTCGCCGACGCGGAGTTTCGCAAGTTGCTCCCAAGCGGCAACGTCGCTGCTGACCGTCGGCGTCGCCGTTGAGCCCGCGCAATTCGAGGCAATCCGCCGGCAAGCAGGCAACCCGCGCCTGGCTGCGGCGCCGCCGGATCAGGACGCGCTGGAATTTGAGCTGGGATTCGCGCACGGCGTTCGCTTGGACGTCCTGACCACGCGAGATCCCGCCGGCCATGGCGCCATCGCGCGCTTCCTGGGAAAATTGGGCACGGGAATCCAGCAGGTCGAATGCGACGTGCGGGACGTCACGCGCGCGACCGAGCTGCTGCGGACGCGATTCTCCGTCGAGCCAATCTATCCCGAAACGCGCGCGGGCGCCGACGGCACGCGCGTCAATTTCTTCCTGGTGCCCGCCGAAGAGAACCGCAAGATTCTCATCGAGCTGGTGGAGGTTCCGGCAAAGAAAAAGAACCGAACGGAAGGACGAGGCCCTAGAGAGTAGAAACAAGGAATCAGAATCGCGGCGTCACCTGGGGACCAGCGGGCGACTGCTGCCGCCCGCCTGTTTTCCTGGCACGCGCGCCAGGCGCGCAAAATTTCACCTACACTCCAAGCCTGCGCAATCGCGCCGCGCGGCGCGTGCGGCGGATCGCCATCGAAGATTTCACCTACCGTGCCGACACCTTGATTCGCACAGGTGATTCGCCATGGGCTCAAGGAACGTGAACGCGCGCGCGGCATCGCGATACACGCGCAGATGCGCCAGCACGAACGGTCCCAGCAGCCAGGCCCACAACGGTTCCCTGATGGTAGGCGGCGTCGCGCTCGGCGGGCGGGCCGCCGTAATGGCCGCAATAGCGCGGGTCGGCGGGGTCGAGGGTGCGCAGGCCATGCCGCGTGACCAGGCGCCGCGCGCAATAATCCACCACGGCCGCGCGCTGCTCGGCGCTCAGCGGGCTCTCCGGCAGGGACACCGCGAAAATCTGATTGGGCCGCAGAGACGCATCGTTGCCGTCCGGCCCGTCGATCACGTCAAAGCAGGCGCGCGCCGGCTCGTTCCAAAACCGCGCGAAGCCCTTCTGCACGCGTTCGGCGAGCGAGACGTAATCATCGGGAGACTTGTGCAGCGCGAAGGCAAAGCGACCCATGGTGCGCAGAGCGTTGTACCAGAGCGCGTTTACCTCGACAGGCTTGCCGGTGCGCGGCGTGATCACGCGATCGCCGACCTTGGCGTCCATCCAGGTGAGCTGCACGCCAGGCTCGCCGGCATGCAACAAGCCATCGGCCTCATCCATGCGGATTCCGGTGCGCGTGCCGTGGACGTGCCAATCCACAATCGCGGTCAATACGGGGAAAAGCTCCTCGATCAGCTTCAAGTCCGAGGTCTCGGCATGGTACTGGCGCAGCGCCTCGAAATACCACAGCGCGGCGTCCACCGAGTTGTACTCGGGCGGCTGGCCCGACTCCGGAAAATCGTTCGGGAGCATGCCCTGATCCACGAAGCGAGCGACGCCATGCAGAATCGAGCGCGCGACGTCGGTGCGCCCCGTTCCCAGCGCGAGTCCCGGCAGCGCGATCATGGTGTCGCGGCTCCATTCGCCGAACCAGTGATAGCCCGCGAGGATCGTGAGCGCGTCCGGCTCTTGCGCAACCGGCCGGGCCACGCGGAACTGCGCGGCGGCCAGGACCAGCTGGCGAATCCACGGCGGAGCATCGAGCGCGGCTTGCGGCTGCGCGGCGACCCAGAGTTCGAGCGACTTTTCTTCGAGCGCTGCGTGGGCATCGAGCGCCGCGCCGCCGTCTAGCGGCGCATCGGCATCGGTGCTCAGCACAAACGTGACCGGCTTTCCCGGAGCGAGTCGCGCGCGGAAGACTCCCGCCAAAAAGTGATCTTCGCGGTCGTTCAGTCCCCTGCACCGCTCGACCGCCAGATCGAAATTGCGGTACCACTCTTGCTGAGGCTCGGCCTCCGCGGAATTGCTCAGCAAATAAAACTCCGTGGCATCGGGCCGCGCCAGAACGCCCAGTCCTTTCTGGACTGGCACAACGTCCATCCGCCAATCGCCTGCGCTCGTGGTGAGGTGAAAGTCGCGATAATTCACCAGCGCTTTCACCGTGAGATCAGCCGCTCCCGCCGAGCAGCGCACCAAGTCATAGCGCACGAATGTGGTGTTCGCGCCCTCCTGCATCCACACGCGCTTCTCGATCAGCGCGTCGGCGCAAGCGAACGTCCAGACCGGAGTCGTGCCGGCCAGATGGAATCGCTCGATCAGCCGGAAGCCGTCCGGACTGACCGAGCCGTCGGCCCAGCGATTCGCGCCGAGCGCGTAGTCGCGGCCGTCGTAACGGAGTGTCTCGTCGAACTTAGAGACGAGCAGCGTCCGGCCTGCCGGCGGCTTCAGCGCGGCGACCAGCAACCCGTGATAGCGGCGCGTCAGCACACCGGCCACGGTGCCCGAGGCGTATCCGCCCAGCCCGTTCGTGACCAGCCATTCGCGCTCGCAGGCGGACTCGAGCGAGCCGCACACCTCCGAGCCAAAATCCACCGCCAGGGGAACGTTCACGTCTCACGTCCTGCCGTATGCGCCGTCCGACGCGCCGCCCACGCGCCGAATCGGCGCGCCTAGGCGCTATTCTGCTCGATCAACTTCGCCACCAAAGCCGTCCAGCCCGTCTGATGCCCGGCGCCCAAACCGTAGCCGGTATCTCCGTGGAAGTACTCGTAGAACAGAATCAAGTCGCGCCAGTAGGGGTCCTTCTGGAATCGTTCGACGCCGCCATATACCGGGCGCCTGCCGTTGCTATCGCGCAGAAAGATTCGCGACAGCGAGCCAGAGAGTTCCGCCGCCACTTGCCAGAGGGTGAGGTGCCTGCCCGAATCCGTCGGATATTCGACCTGTAGCGAATCCCCAAAATAATGATGAAATCTCTGCAACGATTCAATCAGCAGAAAATTGCTGGGAAACCACACCGGGCCGCGCCAATTGGAATTGCCGCCGAACGTCCCGCTGCGGGATTCGGCCGGCTCGTAATCCACACGGTATTCGGAGCCGTCGAAATGCACGACGTAAGGGTGATCCCGGTGAAATTTGGAGAGCGCGCGGACACCGTGCGGCGAAAGAAATTCGTTTTGATCCAGCATGTAGCCCAGCACACGAATCAGCCGTTCGCGGCTGACCAACGAAAGCATGTGACGGACACCGACCGCCGATCGCTGGCTGGTATCGATGTGACGCGGCGCCGTGGACGTATTCTCCAGGAACCATTGCATCCGCGTCGTGAAACCCGGCAGCTTCGCCAGCATCTCCGGCTCCAGAGTCTCCACCGCGAAGAGCGGAACCAGTCCAACCATCGAACGGATCTTGAGAAATTGCTGCGCGCCGTCCGGAAAGTGCAGGACGTCGTAATAGAAACCGTCTTCCTCATCCCAGAGAGCGATCCCGTCGCTGCCCATGTCGTTCATGGCCTGCGCAATATAGATGAAGTGCTCGAAAAATTTACTGGCAACGTCCTCGTAAGCGTGCTCTTCGCGGGAAAGCTCCAGCGCCATCGCCAGCATATTCAAGCAATACATGCCCATCCAACTGGTGCCGTCGGACTGTTCCAGATGGCCGCCCGTCGGCAAGGGAGCCGAACGATCGAATAAGCCGATATTGTCCAAGCCCAGAAAGCCGCCTTCAAACACGTTCAGCCCATCCGGGTCCTTGCGGTTGACCCACCAGGTGAAGTTGATCAAAAGCTTGTGAAAAATGCGCTCGAGGAACGCCCGGTCCGCGCAGCCGCGAACGCGCTTTTCAATCTTGTATACGCGCCAGGCCGCCCAGGCGTGCACCGGCGGATTGACGTCGCTGAACTTCCACTCATACGCCGGCAACTGCCCGTTGGGATGCATGTACCATTCGCGCAGCAGCAGGTGCAGCTGTTCCTTGGCGAAATCGGGATCGATCAGCGCCAGGGCCACGCAATGGAATGCGGTGTCCCACGACGCATACCATGGATACTCCCATTTGTCGGGCATCGACAGCACGTCGGCGTTGTACAGGTGTTTCCAGTGATGATTGCGGCCTGTGGTGTGTTCCGGAGGAGGCGGAGGAAAGTCAGGGTCGCCTTCGAGCCAGGTGCGAACATCGTAGTGGTAGAACTGCTTGGACCACAGCAGTCCCGCGAAGGCCTGGCGTTGAACGAGCACGCGATCTTCGGAACGTTCCCGCGGCGCGCGCTGCTCGTAAAACTCATCCGCTTCGGCAATGCGCGCTGAGAAGATGTCGTCAAACGCCTTGCCGAAGCATTCCCCTGCGCCCACGCCCGGATCTTGGTTTGTCAGACGCAGCCGCAGCGTCGTGGAAGCACCCGCGGGAACTTCGAGGCGATAGAGGGCGGCGGCCTTCGTGCCCGTCTCAGCGGGATTGATCGCGTCCTGGTTGCCGCGAATCAAGTATTCGTGGAACGCGTCTTTCACGTACGGCGCCAGATTCTCCACGTCGAATAAACGCTTCATGTTGGTTTCATTTTCGGTGAAGAGCAGAAGCGGCGCGCCTTCGGCAACCAGCCAGCGTTGCCCATATTCCGCAACTTCTGCGCCGATGACCCGCGCACTTTTGCGATCGGCCCCATGCCACAGCTTCGCAAGGACCGGATGCCGCCCCCAGCGCCAGGTATTGCGGCACCAGATCGTCGGCAATAGGTCAAGCGGCGCCGCCTGCGGACCGCGGTTCCACGCCGTAACCCGCACGAGAATGTCTTCCGACGTTGCTTTCGCGTACTCCACGAACACATCGAAATAGCGGTCCCCATCGAAAATGCCCGTATCGATCAACTCAAATTCCGGGTCCGCCTTAGTCCGCCGGCGGTTCTCTTCGACCAGGCGCGTATAGGGAAACTCCGCCTGCGGATATTTGTAAAGCATCTTCAGGTAGGAATGCGTCGGTGTGGCGTCCAAATAAAAGTAGTATTCCTTGACGTCCTCGCCGTGGTTGCCTTCGTGTCCGGTAAGCCCAAACAGCCGTTCCTTCAGGATGGGGTCGCGGCGATTCCACAGGGTCAGCGCGAAGCAAAGGCGTTGGTGCCGGTCGCAGATGCCAGCGATGCCGTCCTCGCCCCAGCGGTAGGCACGCGAGCGCGCATGGTCGTGCGGGAAATACTCCCACGCCGTGCCCCACTTGCTGTAGTCCTCGCGCACGGTTCCCCACTCGCGCTCGCTGAGGTACGGCCCCCAGCGCTTCCAGTGGACCTTGCGTTCCTGCGATTCCAGTAGTCTTTCTTCTTCTCGCGTCATGGCCGTGTCATTCTACCCGACCAACCAGTATTCGAGCGCAAAAGCGCGCCCGCGCGCACCTCATGCGTGTACGAATGATTACTCGCCTGCTGCTTGACGGAACTTCGCAACCCTCCCTATCCTGTTCGGTCAGGGATATCGCAGCTCCAAAAGACCGCCGGCATTGCATACTGCTAACTGAGATTCCAAGGCGCACTCAGGAGTTCCAAAGTCCATGCAGGCAAGTTATCCAAACGGGCAAGCGAACGGACAAGCTCCCGAAAGGAGGCGCGGCCCCGTTACGGCGGTGATCGCCTGCTATAACGATGCGGACATCGTTGAACGCAACCTCGCAGCCTTTTCCCGGCAGTCGTATCGGGATTTCGAGCTGATCATCGCCGACGACGGCTCGCGCGAAGACTACCGCCCGCTGCTCGAACGCTGGGCGCCGCGATTTCTCCATCCCATTCAGCATGTCCGCCACGAGGACCTCGGCTTTCGCAAAACGCGCGTTTTGAACCGCGCCGTTCACGTCAGCCGCTTCGACCGCCTCATCTTCGTGGACATGGATTGCCTGCCGCATCGGGACTTCGTCCGCAATCATGTGCGCTATCTCGAACCCGGCGGCGTCCTGGCCTGTCGCCGAGTGAATGTGCGGCGGGAAGACGTTCCGAGCGCGGAGGAGATCTGGCAACGAGGCCTGGACTTCGGCCCGCTGCGCCTATTCGGTTTGTGGCTGCGCGGCAGGGCCGGACTCATCGAGCACGGCATCGTGCTGCCGGTCGCCTACGAGACCGGCTATCGCGGAATTCTCGGCTCGAATTTTTCCGCCTGGAAATCAGACCTCGAGAAAATCAATGGCTTCAACGCCGAATTCGCGGGGCCGGGATGGGAAGATACGGACATCGATTATCGCTTGCGCCTGGCCGGCGTGAAGATACGCACTCTGCGCCATAAAATCGTGGAATACCACGTCGAGCATCCGGTGCGCGTCATCAGCGACGCGCTCAACTATGAGCGCCTGGCGGAGGTGCAGACCCGGCAGGCCATGCGCGCGACCATCGGCTTGGCCGAGATTCGCGAAGGCGACTTCGAGCACATGATTTACGATCCGAAAGCGCGATTCACGACGCAAAGTGGGGGCGCGAAAGATTCAGGCAGCGTCCCAGTTCGGTAGTTCGCGCTGTCCCAGCAGCGCCTCCGCCGCCCAGCGGCCCAGATATACCGACAGCGCAACGCCATGTCCGCTATAGCCGCCCAGCACCAGGGCGTGCGGGCTGCGCGGATGCCGCCGGAACACCGGCCCCCAATCCTCGCCGATCAGGATCGGCCCGCCCCAGCGGCGCGTAATCTCCACTGAACGCAGCGCCGGATGCAGCCCGCGCACGCGCCGCTCCAGTCGCGCGAGCAATTCGGCCGGTTCTCCGGTCGCGATATCCAGCGTTCGCAGTTCACGCCAATCATTCGCGTGAACCAGCCCGCTCCCGAAAAGGACTCCGCCATCCGGCAAAAGCCGGCCCCAAAGATAAGGGAAATCGACCGTGTAGAAGGGCTTGCCGGACGCCAGTCCCAATTCGGCGAGTTGCTGGCCCGGGAACGGCGCGGTGGCCAGCGCCAAGGTGAACTTGGGCTCCGTGCTTGCGGCTAGGCCGCTTAACTCGAGCGACTGCGCGTTGCTGGCAAATAGGGCCTGTCCCGCGCGCAATTCCTTGCCGGCGACGTTCAGTCGCAATGGCTCATCGAAGGCAACATTCTCGACGCGCGCATGCTCGAAAATCAGGGCACCCGATCTTTCTGCAGCCCGCGCCAATCCGCTAACCATCTTGCCGGGATCGATCGTGCCCCCAGGGACTTCCTCGGCGACGCGCAGGCTGCCCGAGTCATTCCATGAAATAGGCGAAGATGGCCGCGTCTTCTTTCGCGTCAGCTCCCACACGCCGGGCAGCGTGAGATCGCAATCCACTTCGAAGGTTCGCAAAATACCACTGAAGCCCTGGAGCACGTCCCCTAGTCCAGGAAGGTCACCGACGGCGGTTTCCGCCAGCGCCATCCCGCCTGTGTGCCCGCTGGCTCCCGCACCGACCTCATCCCCTTCGAACACGGCGACGCTCTTCCCGGGCGCAAGCCGGCGCAGCCACGCGGCCGCAGCCAGGCCGGTGAACCCGCCTCCCACAACGGCAAAATCCACCTCATCCGGCAACGGACGAGGCGAGGGGTGAAAATCAATTGTCCAGGGAGGACTGCCCCAGCGCGGTCGATTGGCCTCGGCTGACAAGCCTCGAATTCCCAGGTGAACGGGTGTGGGCTCTACTTGGAGCCCACGTCATAAAGGTCCAGCTCGGTTGAATCGGCGCCTAGCCGCCGATCGGCGTGCTGCTCACCGAAGCCAGTCCCGTTGGGTTCGCACGGATCACGCCGGACTGGTCGGTGAAGAAATACCTTTGTCCGGTCGTGCCCGGGGAAATGGGAGCAGCGACAATCGAATAGGACAGCACGTTGCCATTGGCATCGGTGGATGCCGCAGCATAGGTGAAGTTGTAGCCGCTCTTGTTGCCGCTGGCCAGCACCGAATCAATCAAATCCGCCTTCGCTGGGGTCGCAGGCGTCGCCGGACCCAGATTCGCCAGAGCCGGCGGATACCCATTATAGGTCGTCTCGTACTGAATGCAGACCGTGTTCAGCGTTCGCAGCGATTCCACCGCGGAAGCCTCGTTGGCGGCCATCTTGGACCGCAGCAAATTAGGGATAGCGATCGCAGCGATGATCAGAATGATAGCGACGACGATGAGCAGTTCGATGAGAGAAAAACCCTTTTGTCTCTTACGCATAGCCCTTTACCCCTTGTAGGTGCCGACTAACACGGCACACTGAGTCTGTTCTGCAGCACCGTCGAAGCGGGAGTTTCTGGGGCGCCAGCAAGGCCTAGATTGTCTCCCGCCCGGCCCGCGGATGCAAGCCCTCGGCCCCGCTCCAAAAGGCCAGCCGTCGGGCATTCCGCCAAACCGCTGAAAATATAGATGCGATCTATCGAATCTTCGATGGGCCTCAATCCAGCACGGGTTGCTACACTCGAAAGGATTTCTTCGTGGTCTTCAACTTCAAGGAGATATGCATGACAAAATATAAACTGGAATACATCTGGCTCGACGGCAAAAAGCCAATCCCCGAGCTCCGCGGCAAGACTCTCATCAAGTCGTTTGAGCATCCGCCCGCTCTCGGTGACCTGCCAAAATGGGGTTTTGACGGCAGCTCCACCATGCAGGCCGAAGGCAAAAGCTCTGACTGCGTGCTGAAGCCCGTGGCTCTCTACCCCGACGCCAGCCGCAAGGACGCCTTTATCGTTCTGAACGAGGTCTACCACGCGGACGGCACTCCTCATTCCACCAACATGCGCGCGACAATCGAGAATGACCCCGACTTGTGGATCGGCCTCGAACAGGAATACTTCCTCTACAAGGACGGCCGCCCACTGGGCTTCCCAGAAAACGGCCACCCGACTACTCCCCAAGGCCCCTACTACTGCGGTGTCGGCTACAAATACATGGGAAACATCGCCCGGCAAATCGTCGACGAGCACTTGAACCTCTGTCACGCCGCTGGGATCAATCACGAAGGCATCAACGCCGAGGTCGCCAAGGGCCAGTGGGAATTCCAGATCTTCGCCAAGGGCTCCGCCAAAGCAGCGGACGATACTTGGACCGCCCGCTACCTGATGATGCGGCTCTGCGAAAAATACGAAGTGGACATGGTCCTGCATTGCAAACCCATCAAGGGCGATTGGAACGGATCGGGCATGCACACCAACTTCTCGACGAAATACATGCGCGAAGTGGGCGGCAAGGAATATTTCGAGGCGCTCATGAAGGCTTTCGAGAAGTACATCCCCGAGCACATCGCCGTGTATGGCCCGGACAACCATCTTCGCCTGACGGGTCTGCATGAAACGCAGGCCATCGACAAGTTCAGCTACGGCCTCTCGGATCGCGGCGCCTCGATCCGCATGCCGATTAATTTCATCAAGGACGGTTACAAGGGCTATCTGGAAGATCGCCGCCCGAACTCCGAGGGCGATCCCTACCAGATCGTTTCACGCATCCTGAAGACCATCAATACCGTGCCGAAAGCCGTTCCCGTTTCGGCCTAGGGACAGGGATTCAACCCGATTACACACGGAGGCTCCTTTACCCGGCGGGTAGAGGAGCCTCCGTCGTAATCGTCCCGCACTAGCGTAGTTTTGCCTGGATCAGCGCCTCCACTTGGTCCCAGACGTTCGGATCGCATTCGATCTCGGTGTGCGCCTTCATGAAGACTCGGTTGTACCAGGGATATCGCCCGTAGCAGCCGACCGGATTGGCAGCATAATCAAGCTTGTAATTGCCAATGATTTGCGTCCGCGCCGGGTCTGCCGCGCGGATTTGGGCCTGTCCGTGCAGCATGCCCGTGGTTTGGTAGAAATTCACGGCAGCGACTACGTTCGCGGGAATCAGGGAGTCATTCTGACCTGGCTTGTCCACGCTGTCGATTTGCACGGTGAGTAGGACCGGAATGCCATCCTTCTCCAGTTCGCGCGCCAGCAGAATCGCCTCCGTAGCGCCCCAACTGTGGCCATAGAGGATGATGCGGGCATTGTGCTTCTCCTCGGGCGAAGCGCCTCCCTCATGACCGGCGCCTAACCGCCGGAGAATCTCCGCGTGGGCTTGCGCTCCGCGGCGGTTCTCAAAAACCTGCACGTACGTTCCCGCAGCCAGATCGCGACGCAACCTCTCCGCAAACTGCACCGGCCCATGCACCATGTCGTCGTGACGAACAAAGCCGCCGGTGAACCCGATTACAATGGCTGGCGTTTCGGGGCCGGACTCGGCGCCGGTGCCGAAAGCTGTGGCGGACCCGCTGGCAGATTGGGCCGCCGGCATCCCGTGGGCGGAAACCAGCAGGATCGCAAGACACGCAATTCGAAAAGGACATGGCCTGGCGCGAGCGCTTGCCTAAGCTACGGAGCAGAGTCAATTCGCGCCTGCTAAGTATTATTGCACTTCAGTTGGTGGCAGCGGAAACGGTCACGGCCTTGCGGCTGGAGAAGTTCTGCAGCAGAGCCCAATCCTTCTTGAACTCCGCCATGCTCTCACGGCTGTGTTTGGGACTCTTCAGAACCTCTCTGACGCGCGAGAGGATTACTTCGTAGGCCCGACGCCGGTCGGAATTGGGCGCAAGCAGGCTGCTGGCGCTCAGCCCTACCGTCACAGTCCTTCCGCCCTGAGCGACCCTCATCCACAAGCCGCCGTCGGGATCGAGCATCGGCATACCGGTTTTATCCAGGCGTTTGGGGAAACCATCCACGGATTCGTGCTCGAAGGCCTCGCCATCTCGACTGGCAGCCTTGGCAATTTCGTCGAACGCGCGGCGATACTGCTCCCATTGGTGCGGTGTCCCGACAAGTTCGGTGCGCTCATCCTCGTCGAAAGACGCCTGATCCGCGAGCGTCGCCGTTTGTGGAGTGCCTGCGGAGTACACGGCTGGATGCGCCTCCCATTGGTGTTCGGGATTGAAGCGCCCAGTCAGCAAGTAGGCCGCCGCGAAAAACGGCAGTTCATGCGAGGCGAACGCCGCCATCGGAATCAGCAGCTTCTTCGAATGGTAAAGCTGCTCGGTGCCGTCGCGGGTCTCGCTGCTGCGCTTGATCGTTCCGGGCGTTTGCGCGAAGTGCAGGACGTGCAAATGCAACTCGGGATGCCGTAGCGCGTAGTGCGTGAAAGAGCGCGCAATGGCTTTGGGACTGGTCATCCCGAAATCGTTCACCAACTCCCGGTGCGCCGCGCCGGGAAAGTAGCGGTCCAAAACGCTTTTGGTGAAGTTGGCGCAGTTTCGCGTGATCGGATTGAAGTGATTTACATTCGGCTGCGCGTTGAATTCGTCAATCAGAGCTTGGTCCTGCTCGACGCTGGTCTCCACCGCAAAAATGTAAATGCTGCGGGAAAGTCCCGCGCCGACCATCTCGCGCCATTCCGCGCCCCCGCTGGTGGTGCACGGCGGGCCCGAGCAGTATGCCGTCAGGAATTTCTCGCGGTAGCGCTCCTCCAGCAGCCGTTTGATCTCGCGCGTGCCCAGCAAGGGCCGTTCACGAGGGTCCTCGACGCCGTACACGAACACGCTCAGCGGCACCACGTTCCACTCGAAGGGCTGATTCTCGCCGAGCGAGGTGTAGTTGCTCATCACCGAGCCTTGTTCGCCGGGCCCGCACAGGCGCAGCTTTACGGGCGAGTCCGCGCAGATCCGGGAAAAATACACGGCCGTGTGGCCCGAGCCAGTGATCCTAGCGACGCTGGTGTCCAGCGATTCGTTCAACACCACTCCAATATCCGCGCGCGCGGGAACGCACGCGAATCCCAGCACCATAATCAGGATGAACGGGATAGAAGGGAGCCAGCCGGAACGTACCGCGCCCTGTCCACACAGGACACCAGTGGGCCGGCTTTCCACGCTTGCAGGACCGAGGCCGCGCACCGCAATCCCTCCTGCTGGTTTGCGGGCTGGGTGACGGCCTGCTGTTTCGCACAGGCGGTAATCGAAGCAGCAGTGACCGTCACAAAATTTGATTCGGCTGCGCAGGGAATGGTTGTGCGATTTGGCGCTGGCGGCCCTCCATCCTAATGAACGTACGATACTTAATGCATCCCCGAGGCATACCGCAAATTCCGGACGCTGGCATGTGATTTACCCTACACAATTCGCTCACCGGCAGCATATATTGACCCCGCCACTTTCTGCGGAAGGCGCTCTCCCGATGCCCGCCGAAAACAAATACGACGCCATCGTCATCGGCTCCGGCATCGGCGGACTCGCCTTCGCCAGCATCATGGCCAAGCTGCGCAAGTGGCGCGTCCTGGTCCTCGAACGCCACTTCAAGCTTGGCGGCTTCACCCACACGTTCACTCGTCCCGGCGGCTGGTGCTGGGACGTCGGAGTTCATTACGTCGGCGAAATGGGCGACGGCATGCTGGGCCGCCAGCTCTTCGATTTCATCACCGATCGCGCAGTGAACTGGAACGCCATGCCCGACGTCTACGACGTCTTTCTCTACCCGTCGCTCGAGGTCAAAGCCTCCAAGGGCGAAGCGAATTTCCGCCGCGCCCTGATCGACGCATTTCCGAACGAACGCTCCAGCATCGAACAATATTTCCGCGACCTGAAGTCCGCCATGAGCTGGATGAACCGTCACTTCGCGTCGATTGTCGCGCCCGCCCCGCTCAATTGGCTTGTCCGCGCGGTGAATCGTTCCACGGCAAGCCTCCCTCTCGGCCTCACCCAACGATATCTGGAGAGCCGCTTTCGCGACCCGCAGCTTCGTGCGGTTCTCGCATCCCAGTGGGCGGATTATGGCGTGCCTCCCGGCCAGAGCGCCTTCGCCACCCACGCCGTAATCGCCACCCACTATCTCGATGGCGCCTGGTATCCGGCCGATGGCGCCGGAGAAATCGCCGAGGCCGCCGGCGCCGTAATCCGCGCGGCAGGCGGCGACTTGCTGCCCAATCACGAGGTGACGAAAATCATTCTCGAAGGCGATCGCGCCGTAGGCGTTGAGGCCAATGTAAAGAAAGGCAAAGAGGGAACCCGCGCGGAATTTCGCGCTCCCATCATCGTATCCGATGCCGGTGCATGGAACACGTTCGCGCGCCTGCTACCCGCGTCCTCCCCGCTCCCTTTCCGTAGCGAGCTGGCCACGCCGCCCGAAGGTTTCGAGTGCGTCGAGCTGTTCCTAGGCTTGCGCAGCGACCCACGTGCGTTGGGCTTCCGGGGCGAAAATTATTGGATCTTTTCCTCCTTTGACCACGACGCGATGTTTGCACGGCGCAACGATCTCCTCGACGGCCGCGCGTCGATGGCCTATCTCTCGTTCCCTTCTCTAAAAAATCCGCATGCCACGCGGCACACGGCGGAAGTAATCGCGCCATTCTCCTACAGCGCGCTCGAAGCCTATCGCAAGCAGCCCTGGCGCCGCCGCGGCGCCGATTATGAATCCGCTAAGACCCGCATCACCGAAGCCTTGCTCGATATCGTCGAGAGCCACCACCCGGGATTTCGAGCTCTCGTCGAATATTCCGAACTGGGCACGCCCCTATCCTTCGAATATTTCACCGCAGCGCCCTCCGGGGCCATTTACGGCTACCCCGGCACTCCCGACAAATATCGCAAGAGCTGGCTCGGCCCGGATACCCCTATCCGCAATCTCTATCTCACGGGCAGTGACGCCGCCGTTCTCGGGATCATGGGCGCCCTCATGGGTGGTGTGCTTGCCGCGAGCCGCATCCTGGGTTCGCTGGGGTTTTTCCAGATTATGCGCGCCGCCCGGTCACGCTCTTAGACACGTTCGCGGGAGGACGGTGCCCGCCGCTCCTCACTAGCACACTGTGGACGTGAATTCCTGGTTACATCCGCGCAAAAAAGCGTAAAACCAGAGGCCTACTTCGTGCATCTCTAGACCATGACACCTACGCCGGTTCGTACTCCTGCTGCCAGCGTTCCTGTACCCGCTGCACCCAAACCAAGTCTTACGTCCCGCGACGTGCTCGCCGCTTGGGGAAGAATCCTGACGGGCAGAGTCCCGATGCTGTCGATCGAGATCACCCGGGAGTGCCCGCTGAGCTGCCCGGGATGCTACGCCTATGGCGATACGCATCTCGGCGGCGGCGTCACGCTGAGCGAACTCAATGACTTCCGCGGAGATCAATTGGTCGATGGCGTACTGCGCCTTGTGCGCGAGCACCAACCCCTGCACGTCTCCCTGGTCGGCGGGGAACCGATGGTCCGCCATCGCGAACTGGACCGCATTCTCCCGGCCCTGAACCAGATGGGCGTCTTCACCCTGCTGGTCACCAGCGGCGTAATTCCCGTTCCCTCGCACTGGATGAACCTGCTGCCCCGGACCCGCGTGGCCATTTCGGTCGACGGTCTGCCCGAGCATCACGACATCCGCCGCAAACCGGCTACCTACGAGCGCATCCTCAAAAATATCGAGGGTTGCGACGTCAACATCCACTGGGTCATCACGCGCCCCATGCTCGTCGGGCGCGCCAGCTACCTCGAGGAATATGTGCAATTCTGGAGCGAGCGCCCCGAAGTCCATTGCATCTGGGTCAGTGTCTACACCCCGCAAATCGGCGAGCGAAGTCCCGAAACTCTCACTCCCGAGGACCGCATCGAATTAGCCAGGCAACTGCCTCTATTATCCAAGCGCTATCGCAAACTCCTCTTCAACGATGGTCTTGCCCGGGCCTTTGTGCGCCCGCCGAAGAATCCTGACGATTGTCTATTCTCGAAAATGTCGGCCAATTATTCGGCGGACCTCAAGAGCCGCGTCGAACCCTGCGTCTTCGGCGGAAGCCCCGACTGCTCGCAGTGCGGTTGCGCCGTCAGCACCGGCCTGCACTGGGTCCGCTCCGTGAAGATCGCAGGCCCCGTGAAAATCGATCATTTCATCGCCGGCTCCCTCAAGGCCGGCCGCCTGATGAGCCGCCTGCGTCCGCGCCAGCCCTCCCGCTGGAAGCCCAACGGCACGCCTCCAGATCCCAAAATCGGTCTGATCCAAATCCAATCCTGAAGCGCCGGATATTCCCTGGTTGCCAATCCGCGGTCGCCGCCGCGACAGACGACCTGCTGTCGAGCGAGGCGCGGCGCCGCGCCGCGCAAAAGGAAACCGGCCCGGCGCCGCCTCGTCGTGTTTGGTTTGCCCTTGCCCTAGCGCCCGAAGTTGAACAAGTCCATCAGGTCGCTGATCGCCGGCGAATTCAGCGGAACGTACGGGTTGTCCTTGCTGGCTTTCGGGTTCGGAAGATTGTCGCGGCTGCGATTGGTGACTGGATCCAGATCCCAATTCCTTTCGATGAACTTCAGAATCGAGACGTGGTCGGAATATACGTGCGAGACGTGCCCGCCCTCGGTGTAAGGGGACACCACGATCAGCGGGATTCTCGTGCCATCGCCGAAGAAATCCAGCGGCTGCACGTACCCCGAATCGTAGTAGCCCCCGCCCTCGTCAACGGTGACGAAGATCGCGGTGTCCTTCCAAAGCTCCGGATTGCTCTTCACTCCATCCACGATCTTTTTCACGAAGCCCTCAAATAGATCCAGTTTGGAAGATGCCGGGTGGCCGTCCACCAGCCCGCTGGGCTTGACGAACGAGACCGCCGGCAGCTTGCCATCCGCGATGTCGTCATACAGATTCGCCGTGTCCTGAATGTGCGCCGTCCGCACCGCGGGATTGGTCATGATCGAAGTGACGTACTGTTCGAAATTGCAGATGTTGCAGTAGGTGTTCGTGGCAGCGTAAGGATTTGCGACGTAGTTGTTCCAGCCGTCGCCGTAATACTTCCACGAGACGTTCTTCTCCAGCAGCTCGTCGCCGATGGTCCGCAGCGTCGAAGGCGGGATCGTGAACGGTGCTCCCTTCGGGTCGCCGAATGCAACTGTGCCGTCGCCGTAATAGCCGGGGTTGTAGTTGTTCAGCAGGTAGTAGTGGCCCGCCTGGCAGTTGGGCTTGATCGCCGGCTTGAGCGACTCGAGATAGTTCTCGACGGCCGCCACACCCGGATTGCTCGCTGTGAAGCATTCGCTGTACGTCCCGCCAGAATAGCCGTCTTGCGTGTACCAGTTGTTCGTGTTCGCGGCGGGATTGGGGTTTTCGATTTCGTTCGTTGGCGGAGCGATCGCATTCCCGTCCCCGTCGCTGAACCAGATTCCGTCACCAGTGCCCAGCATGACGTGATTCGCGCCGGTCCCGCCGTCCACGGCCTGGTGATAGTTGTCGCTCATGGAATAGTCGTCAGCCAGCTCCTTCAGGTATGGGGCATCTCCCTGGAGCATGTTGTAAAACCCCATCGATGTCGACCCTTCGCCCGTGGATTCCAGCGTAAACGGAGAGGGTTGGGGATTGCCGTTGCTTCCGGCGCCGATGGTGACCTCCACCCATGGGAAGAGGTCCGCCTTGCAGCCGCTGGGATTCTTGTCCGTTGCGTACGCAACATTGCAGTCCATTTGCTGCCACATCTCGTAGAACCGATGCACGGGGCTGGCGGCATAGCCGTCGTAGGGGACTCCGGGCGTCAACTGATACGGCCCTGGCAGCAGGTGGCTGGCATCCTTTCCGTCATACATGACCCGGGTATCAGGAACCCTCGTCGCTTGTCCCGTCCCGCCCGTGGTCAAGAACGTGTAGTAGCCGGGGGCCAACCCATTCTCGGCGGCCATCGCTGCGCTCGTGGTCGAAAACGGGGGATTGGTCGGTCCGCCGGTCAGCGCCGGAGGCAACGGGTCATAGATGCTCTTGGACGTCGGGCTTTCCAGGAACAAATTTGCCGGCCCCTCATCGGACGCCGAGAACTGATTGGCCAGCGCGTAGTTCGGCCCTGGCGTGCCGTCTTCCTTGACGATGCCCTCGGACAGGAGGTTGAGAATGCTCTCTCCATGTCGCGGCTTGTACGTGGCGAAAATGTGATCGAACGTGCGGTTCTCTCCGATGATTACGATGACGTGCTTGATCGGTGTGTCCGTCTTGTGGTCGCCGTGATCCTGCTTGTAATTGCCGTCATCACGGCCGTCGCGGCCATCAGCTCGCGCGGGCGTGACGAGCGGACCCAGCACACTGAACTGCAGTAGGGCAATCGAAGTCAGCGCGATGCTCAGACATCGCGAAAACCTCGCGGCGGTGCGTCTCATCGTCATGTATTACCTCTCGTGGGCAGATTTGCCTCGCCGGCTGGGTCGGTTGGCAACGGCACTCTGCGCCGCGCACATTAAACGGTGATGTGCCGCGGATAAATTCTCGTCACTCTCACGTGAACGAAAATAGATATTTCTTTCCTCATTTCTTCTGCTTGATTTCCCTGAGATTCGATCCTTGCTGTGAAGGCGGGGCCGCGGCGGAATTTCCCAGCGCGCGCATTCTGCGCGCCGCCGGCATGTCCCGTTTGGCAACGAGAGCTTCCCGAATCAATCGAAAACCGCACCCAATTGGATCCCTCCCACTCCGCTCTCTGTGCGCTATTCACACCTAACTCCTGTTCCGCCAATAAATTCCGGGACTGCTATAGTAGAACTGGGAAAAAGAGCGAAGGACTCAGCGAGCAGATATGATTCATCTCTCAGGTGCCGGAAAAGGCTTCGGGTCGAAGGTCCTCTTCGAGGACCTCAACTGGGTTATTGGCCCCGAAGAGCGCGTCGGCCTGGTCGGCGCCAACGGCACGGGCAAATCCACCCTCCTGAAAATGCTCGCCGGCCTCGAGCCCCTCGACTACGGCTCAATCTCCGCCGCCAAGAGCGTCACCACCGGCTATCTGCCCCAGGATGGCATGTCACTCTCCGGCCGCACGGTCTTGCAGGAATGCCTTTCCGCCTTCGGCCCGCTCCTCGAAATCGAAAAGGAGATGGAAACGCTCACGCATCGCATGGGCGAGCTGGATCCGAAAAGCGAGGAATACCGCCAGGTCACCGACCGCTATCACCGCATCGAGACCGAATTCCAGCGCTGCGACGGCTATTCCCTCGAAGCGCAAACCAGCGCCGTCCTAAATGGCCTGGGCTTCTCCACCGAAGACGCCAATCGTCCCACCGAGGAGTTCAGCGGCGGCTGGCAAATGCGCATCGCCCTCGCCAAACTGCTGCTCCTCAAGCCCAATCTGCTGCTTCTCGACGAGCCTACCAACCACTTGGACCTCGAAGCGCGCAACTGGCTCGAGCAATACCTGCGCGATTATCCCGGCTCCTTCGTGCTGGTCTCTCACGATCGCTATTTTCTGGACGTCACCATCAACCGCATCCTCGAACTCTGGAACAAGCGCGCCTACTTCTACCCCGGCAATTACGATCGCTACCTCACGCAAAAAGAGGATCGCCGCATCCAGCTCGAGTCAGCCTACAAGAACCAGAAAGACCGTATCGATCACCTCGAAGCCTTCATCAATCGCTTTCGCTATCAGGCCACCAAAGCCAAGCAGGTGCAGAGCCGCATCAAGGAACTCGACAAAATCGAAAGAATCGAAATTCCGCCCGAGGAAAAAACCATCCACTTTTCGTTCCCTCAGCCTCCGCAGAGCGGACGGACCGTTGCGGAATTTAATGGCGTAGCCAAAAACTACGGCGAAAAGCGAGTCTTCGAGAAGGTCAGCTTCATCGTCAATCGCGGCGACAGAATCGCCTTGGTCGGCATAAACGGCGCCGGCAAGTCCACGCTCATCAAGCTCCTTGCCGGAGCGGAAGCGCCGACGGCCGGCGAATTTCGCCTGGGCCACAACGTCCAGGTGGACTACTTCGCGCAGGATCAATACAAGGCGCTCGATCCAAATGCTCGCCTGCTCGACGATCTCACGTCGGTCGCGCCCACGGCTCTCAGCGATCAGACGCGCTTGCGCTCGCTGCTCGGCTGCTTCCTTTTCTCCGACGACGAGGTCTTCAAGCGCATCGGCGTCCTCTCCGGCGGCGAACGCAATCGCTACGCGCTCGCGCGCATGCTGCTGGTGCCTCCGAATTTCCTCCTCCTCGATGAGCCCACCAATCACCTGGACTTGCGCGCCAAGGACGTTCTCCTCGAAGCCTTGCAACAGTACAAAGGAACGGTCGTCTTCGTCTCCCACGACCGCTACTTCATCGACAAGCTGGCCACTCGCGTCTTCGAGATCGAGCACGGCGTGCTGCAGGACTATCCCGGCAACTACGAGGATTATTTGTGGCAGAAAGAGCACCGTGGAGCCGCGCAGATCGCCGCCTCGAATGGCAACCTGCGGTCCGCGCACGAAGCGGCCTCCGCCGAAAAGCGCGCCGAACCGCAGCCGCCACAGAAGAAAATCAATCCCGTTCTCATTCGCAAAATGGAGCGCCGTCGCAAAGAGTTGGAGGAAGGGATCGCGCGCTGTGAAACCGAAATCGCCGCGTGCGAGGCGGAACTGGCAAACTTCAAGAGCGCCGAGGAATCCATCCGCCTGGCCAAGCTCCTCGACGAGCGCCGCGCGCAATTGAAGGAAATGTTGAAAGAGTGGGAGCAAACCTCCCTCGCCCTGGAAAACGCGCAGCCGGCCGTTCCGACGGAATCCGCATGATCGCGTCCGTGTTGATCGACGCCTTAAATCTTAAAAAGGCGGCCAGCAAAAAAGCTGGTTGCTAATTTCGCTGGCGAAGTAAAGACAGAAGCAAGCGACCAGCGCCACCATCGCCACCTTTAGGGCCATGGACGCGGCGCCCTTGTCGGCCAGCGCGTCGACGCCAACGCCGAACGGCACTAGCAAGCCGCAAAAGGACGGAAAGAGCAAACGCCCCTGCATAAGAGTCCACACATGATATTTCAAGGTCACCGCGACAATCAGCGCCAAATTTCCAAGCAGAAACAACACCGCAACGAAGCCAACCAGCAAGCGTTGATCTTGTTGGTGCGACAAATCGCAAGCAATCACAAATCGCGGCAAGCGTTTCGCCAGCAGAAACAAACCGAAGACGAAAACCAGGCTCGGCGCCAGAGCCAAAACATAAATCACCGACCCGAAGTAGTAGAACGGAGCGCTGCTGCTGCCGAAAAAATTTGACTCCGGAATATGCTGGTACCAGAAGGTGCCATACAGCAGCAAAGGATAAGCGCCCTGGGTCTGCGGCGAAGCCGACGGCGAGCGCAGCAGCTTCCACAGATTCACGTCAAAGAAAGAAATGGCGCCGCGATAGGTGCTCTGCTGCGCGATCACCCACGGATGCCCGGAGTCGAGGTTGGAGACGAACGGATTTCCAGCTTCTCGATAGCTCTCAACGAATCTCCAGCTTCCCAAAGCGCCCGCGAGCATCGATAAAGCGAGCGCCGCAGCGAACGCCTTGCGCGCCGAATAGCCTCGCCGCAGGAGCACAAACGCCAACAGGACAAACAGCACCGGAAGAAACGCCAGAAACGTCGCCTTCGTCAGCAGCCCGATACTGACGAGAACGGCCAGCAAAACCGCTTGCCAAATCGTAGGCGCCGCCACAAAGCGCACCACTTGAAGCACTACGATCGCGCCGATCAAAATGGCCAGACTATCGTTCGATATATACAGGCCAAACATCACGAATTGCGGCAGAAAACAGGCCATCAGAAACGCATAGCGGCAAGAGCGCGCGTCGGCCAGAAGTTTGTCGAGAGTAGAGCAAACGATAAATCACAAACAAGGTAAGAATGGAAAAAACGAGCGAGAGAAGCTGAACCCATTTGACGTTGCCGCTTGCGGCATAAACCGGCGCCGCCAGCAAATAGTAAAGCGGCGGCTGGTAGGACTCGAAGCTCGCCATGGCGGCGGGCAAGGCCCGATGCTCAACGATGTATTTGATAACGTCGAGATGCCCGACGTCGTTATTCAGCGGGTCCAGAAACCAAAACACCACAGCGCGTAGCGCGATTCCCAGCACCAATAAAAGCCGCCCGCCAGCAGCGCGGCGCGGCGCCAGCGCTTCCACGGGCTTCACTTCCAGCGCACCGTGGACGCCCCGAACTTCGGCAGAACTCGCAGAGGCAGAAGCGTAAGGAGTGGCTCGGGGACCTGGACTCGAACCAAGATTCCCTGCTCCAGAGGCAGGTGTGCTACCGATTGCACCATCCCCGATCCGAGCTTGTATCTGGCGGCGCCGCTTGTGAGCGGCCGTTCACACTGGCCAGGCGCCGGCGATTGACGCGTGCGCTGGTGTTTTGTGATTGTAGTTTTCATCCGCGCCAGCGTCAAGCGACGCGGGGCAAAGCGCTTCTGGCGCGCGCCCGCAGCGCGATCGCCGCGGACTATACGATCGATTCGATGCGCCGGTCCGGAATAAACCAGATCAGCGCGATGGCCACGTACAGCGCCAGCGAGATCCACGGCCGCACGAACGCCAGCGGAATCGCCAGCACGTAGCCGGAAAGCGAAAGCCGCCCTTTCAGATCGTCGCCAACCGCTTGGGCAAGCTTCGAGTTTTTGCCATTGCAGGCGATGATCGATTGCTGCAGGAAAATATAGGCGATCGCGGCCATCACCAGAATCACGCCGTACAACGCCGTCGGTATAGCCGCAAAATGGGTTTGGTCCATCCAGCGGATCACGAACGGAATCAGCGATAGCCAGAATAGGAGGATCAGATTGGCCCACAGCACCTTGCCATTGATCCGGTCGGTCACGTGGAGCATGTGGTGATGGTTGTTCCAGAAAATACCCACGTTGCTGAAGCTGAGCGCATAGGCCAGAAACACCGGCAGGCCCGATCGCAGCGCGGCGAGGTTGGATCCCTCCGGCACCTTCATGTCCAGCACCATGATGGTGATGATGATCGCGATCACTCCGTCCGTGAAGGCTTCCAGCCGTTGCTTACCCATTGCTCTCCTCGAGCATTCTCAACAAAAAAACGGGCAGCCGCGCGTCGCGGCGGAAAAGCAAGCGGTGCCCAGAGCCGCGCTTTGCGGGATTCATGGAACGAGGAAGTGTACCTCACAATATGTTTGTGACTATACTCTGCGGTGCACTACGCAGACTAGTTCGCACCGCGCTACTATACGCGGTTTGCGCCGAGCGCAAGCCCATTGACGTCGAGAAACATTCGTCACGAAAGGGAGAGCGCCTGATGACTCTGGCGAACCTATTGCTGTTGCCGCCGCTGAATGCTGATCGCACTGCCAAAGGAGCCGCATAGATGGCGTACCCAGGCCTGTCTTTCTCAGCACCCATTCCCGAAGGCGGCCAGGAAATTCTCACGCCGCAAGCGCTCCTGCTCGTCACCGAGCTGCACCAGAAATTCGACAAGCGCCGCAAGGAGCTGCTCGCCCGCCGCGTTCAGCGGCAGGCCGAAATCGATGCCGGCGCGCTGCCCGATTTTCTGCCCGAGACCGCGTCCATTCGCGAAAACGATTGGACCGTCGCGCCCATTCCCAAGGATCTGCTCGATCGCCGCGTCGAAATTACCGGTCCTGTCGAGCGCAAAATGGTCATCAACGCCCTGAATTCCGGCGCGCAAGTGTTCATGGCCGATTTCGAGGACTCCAATTCGCCCACTTGGCACAACAATATTTACGGCCAGGTGAATCTGCGCGACGCCGTTCGCGGCGACATCAGTTACGCCAGCCCGGAAGGCAAAAAGTATTCGCTGAATCCGAAAGTGGCCACGCTGCTGGTCCGCCCGCGCGGCTGGCATCTCGACGAAGCACACGCGCTCATCAGCGGAGAA
Source organism: uncultured Acidobacteriota bacterium (assembly GCA_963702795.1). Taxonomy (GTDB): domain Bacteria; phylum Acidobacteriota; class Terriglobia; order Acidiferrales; family UBA7541; genus Palsa-189. Next base: position 556,287 of record CAVPDY010000004.1, read on the forward strand.
CCCGTCTCCGGCGCGCTCTTTGATTTCGCTCTTTTTTTCTGCAACAACGCCAAGGCGCTCATGGAGAAAGGCTCCGGCCCCTACTTCTATCTTCCCAAGATGCAGAGCCACCTCGAGGCCCGCCTGTGGAACGACGTGTTCCTGTACGCCCAGGACCGCCTGCGCATTCCGCGCGGCACCATCCGCGCCACAGTCCTGATCGAAACGATTTATGCCGCATTTGAAATGGACGAGATTCTCTACGAATTGCGGGAACACTCCGCCGGCCTGAATTGCGGCCGCTGGGATTACATCTTCAGCTTCACGAAAGTCTTTCGGAATCATCCCGACTTCGTCCTGCCCGACCGCGGCACCGTCACCATGGACCGGCCATTTCTGAAAGCCTATGTGGACCTGCTCATCAAGACCTGCCACCGTCGCGGCATTCACGCCATGGGAGGCATGGCCGCGCAGATTCCGATCAAGAACGATCCCGCAGCGAACGAAGCCGCACTGGAAAAAGTTCGCCAGGATAAGCTGCGCGAAGTCAAAGCGGGCCATGACGGCACCTGGGTGGCGCACCCGGGTTTGATCCCGATCGCTAAAGCGGTCTTCGACGAATATATGAAGACGCCAAATCAGATCCACGTGAAGCGCGAGGACGTGCACGTCACCGCGGCGGATTTGCTGAGGGTCCCGGAAGGACAGGTCACCGAAAAAGGTCTGAAACTCAACGTGGACGTGGGCATCCAGTACATCGAATCGTGGCTCGGGGGCAATGGCTGCGTGCCCATCTACAATCTGATGGAAGATGCCGCCACGGCGGAAATTTCCCGCGTGCAGGTCTGGCAGTGGCGGCACGACGCGGCCAAATTGAGCGACGGCCGCCAGGTCACGACCGAACTGATCCGCGCGACGATCGGCACGGAACTCGAACACATCAAGACGGTAGTGGGCCCCGAGCGGTATGAACGCGGCAAGTTTGGCCAAGCCAGCGAGCTGTTTGAGCGGCTGGTCCTCGAGGAGCCCTGCAAAGACTTCCTCACCACCGAGGCCTATCGCTATCTGTAGGGCGCGGCGGTTTCGCCCGCGTTGGAATCGGCGGCCGAAATCACCGGAGCGGCGAGAGGGCTGAAAGCCGCTTCCTCGGCTTTTACGCAACCTTCATCTGGGCAGCGCGCTCCAGGAGTTCGTGGATGAGGGTCTGGTAGGGCTTGGATTGTTTAGAGGCGAGGCGGCGGATTTGCGCAAGAAGACTCGGAGCGATGCGGATGGCGATCAAGCGCTTGGCGTTTCCGGTCTTGGGCCGCCCAACACGGCGAGCTCGCTTCAACTCGGCGTCGGTCGATTCCGGGATATCGGAAAAATCAATACGGCTATCGGGCATAAGCCTTTTTCTCTTTGCGGCTCGCTTGCCTCGCACTGATGATGCGTACGATTTCTTGGCCATGTCTCACCCTCCGGACCGTGTATACGACCAGAAGCACGCGCTTCGCAGCCGAGATTCCCAGCCGTTTGGAGCGCTGTTCGGATGAAGAATGTTCGACGTCTTCCCAATCCAGCGCCTCAGGATCGCTAAATACCGTTGCCGCCTCCTCGAACGGAACGCTGTGCTTTTCATAATTCGAGACGGCTTTTTGCACATCCCAAGAGAACACTTATTGTATATACGCTAATTGTGCCCGCCCGTCAACCTTGGCTGGGCCGGAAAGAAAATGGTGCGCCTGGGAGGACTTGAACCTCCAACCTTGGGATTAAGAGTCCCCTGCTCTACCAATTGAGCTACAAGCGCATTTGCGGGAATTCAGATTACCAGCCCATGCGGATAAGTGCAAAGCCGGTCAACTGCGAAGCCGTTCGGCAATTTGTTGGGCAATCTTTCGTGCACGCTCGATATCTCCCGGGGGAAGCGAAATCGCCGCGACGCGCGGATGGCCCCCGCCGCCGAATTCCTCGGCAAACGACGCCAGATTCTTCTCCGCCGACGCGTCGTTCCAGGGATTCGAGCCCAGCGAAATCTTCGCTCGCGTGGGCGAGGCGCTCACCCCCACCGAATAGAGGCAGTTTGGAAACAATAGGTACGGGATAAATTTGTTGTAGCCTTCCAGATCGAGATCGCTCACATCAAAATAGACGACTCCGCCGCACTCGACCGCGCGTTCCCGCATCAGATCGATCGACCGCTTGTGCCGCTCGAGCAGCGGCCCGAGGTGCCGCGCGACGATCGGCAATTTCACCATCTCCGCGAGCGAGCGGTGTTGCAACTCCGGAATCAGCTTCGGCACCAGGTCCGCTTCCGGCGCGGCCTCGATGACCAGCCCCAATTGCGTCGCCGGCTCGGCCAGACCGACGGCCGATTCAGGCGTGGGAAATTGCGCGCCGTCGATGATGTCGCCCCAGTGAATGAGCTCAGCCAGCGGGCGAATATCGAAGCCAAATTGCTTGCTGGTCACGTCAGCCAGCAGTTTCGTGCACGACTTGTAGGTAGGATCGTAAAACTTGTGGCCGGAGCGGTCGGCTCGGAAGTGCGCGGCATCGGCAGGGGTAAGAAAGGCGCTCTGGTGATGATCGAACCACCAGGTGACCCGCGGCGAGCTGGAATACTTGAAGTCGACGATGACGTTCTCGTCGCCGTCGAAGATGCCGTCCTCGAACGGCTGCGTGGCGCGATGCGTCATACCAGTGTAGTGGAATTCCGGATGCGGATTGATGCGCTCGCGATAAAAGCGGGAGAAGATGGCGGCGGAAACGGCGCCATCGAAGCAATGGTCGTGAAAACAAAGCCGAACCGTCACGGGATCAGGCACCCACTCCTCCCGACGCAGCAGCCGTCACAAAAAAAGGCCGATTTTCGCTGAATAAAACCATTAAAGATGGACGTGCAGTGGGCGATTGTCAAGCGCAAAAAGCCGACGCAGGCGATTGCCGGCGCGCCCCAGCGGGCGCGAAATTTGCTGGCTTACGGATTCTTTGAGATTTGCTCCTGGACGTGCTTGACGAAACTCTTGCGCATGGGCGATGTTGTGGTAAGGGCTCGAGCGTGCCGCCCGTGCCGCGGACGTTGATCGTTCCGTAGTCGAGCGCCCGGCCCAGGAAATGCCTCTTCGACCGTGACGCTTTCCACTTGCTTAGAAAAATCTCCTCGCTGCTTCGCCGCATCACGCCCGTCTTGAAGAATGACGCGCTTATTGGTCACGGCAAACTCCGCTCCGCTCCGGCGAATCATCGCGGCCAGCAGATCGATCGCGCCGATGAGAATGGCAATCACGCCGACGGCATTCACGATCTGCCGCGATTGCGTCCCATCTACCTGGGAAGCCTCGACCAGCATCACAATGCCAAGCACTGCAAGCACCACCGCGACGACGATCGACCGAACGAGCACGATCCAATGCAAGCCGCTGCGGTAGGCGATCTCTTCGCCGCTAATGAGGTTCTGCTCGATGTATCCCATTGGCTGGGTCCTGGTTCTAAGGCTTTTGCTCGAGCCGCCCGGCTATGTTTTCCGCAATGTCCGCCGCAAACGGAACTTTGAATCGCTCGCCCTGATAAGCCTTCACCATCAGAACAATCCACAACACCGTTGCGAGCACTCGGATCGCGTCCAGCAGCAACACCCCTAAACCAAAACCGCCGGCAACCGCCCCAATGCCCACGAAGAATATGCTGGCCACGATGTAATACACGATGTGCAGCCCGCCAAAAACCACCAGCGACTGCGCCGCATGGAAGCGCACAAACGGACGCTTGTCGATCAAAAGGAAGATCAGCCCAGTGATCCACCCCAATGCGTAGCAAAGAAGTCCCGCTACCTTCTCGTCCATGCCATCGGCCATGCTTAGCGCTCCTGTTGTGCGGTCGCCCGGCGTTTTTCTCGCGGTTGCGGCGAGGACAAGATTCAGCAGACGCGACCGGCCGCAAGGCTACCAGATGAGTCCGTATGCCGCAAGGAAGGCGCGCTTTCGCCAATGGTTTGCGCGCTCCTCCGTGTAGAATGCGCGCATGGCCAAGCCGCCAAAGAAAAAACTGCCCATGAAAAAGCTGGCGGAATACCAGCGCAAGCGGCGATTCGACCGCACGCCCGAGCCTCCTGCCGACGCGGGCGTCTCGCGCAGGGATGGCACATTCGTCGTGCAGAAACATGCGGCGACGCGGCTGCATTACGACTTCCGCCTGGCCATCGACGGCGTCTTGAAATCCTGGGCCGTGCCCAAGGGGCCATCGCTCAATCCAAACGATAAGCGCCTCGCCGTGCAAACAGAAGACCATCCCATGGACTACGCCAATTTCGAGGGGAAGATTCCCGCGGGCAATTACGGCGCGGGAACCGTGATGGTCTGGGACCGCGGCGAGTTTGAAGTCGAAGGACAGGCGGGCGCCCGGGAGCAACTGGCGCGCGGCGAAATAAAGTTTCAACTGATGGGGGAGAAGCTGCGCGGCAGTTTTGTGCTGGTGAAGCTCAAGCACAGCCAAAAGGGCAACGAATGGCTGATGATCAAGCACAAGGACGCCGCCGCGGATCCGGCATGGAACGTGGACGAGCACGACGGCTCCGTGCTGACCGGCCGCACGCTCGAGGAAATTGCCGAAGAGCTTCCGCCGAAGCGCGAGGCAATCGCCACGAGCCCGCAGGAGCTTGAAGGCGCGCACAAGAGCGCGATGCCGTCGCGCGTTGCGCCCATGCTGGCTACGCTCGTCGAGCAGCCATTTTCGGATGCGGACTGGCTCTTCGAAATCAAATGGGATGGCGAGCGCGCACTGGCCTGGATCGCGGACGGCAAAGCGACGCTTCGTTCGCGCACGGGCAAGGACATCACGGCTCAGTACCCCGAACTGGCTTGCCTGCCCGAGGCCTTTCACGCGAAGCGCGCCATCGTGGACGGCGAGATCGTGGTCCTCGACGAGCGCGGCCACAGCGATTTCGAGCGGCTGCAGGAGCGCATGCACGTGCGGGCGCCCTCGGCGGCGCTGGTCGAGCGCCATCCGGCTGCCTACTACGCCTTCGATCTTCTCTACTGCGATGGCTACGATTTGCGCGACGCCGCGCTCCTCGAACGCAAGGAGCTCTTGCGCAGAATCTTGCGGCCGGACAAGTGCCCCGGAGGGCGCGTGCGCTTCTCCGACCACCAGGCCGAAAAAGGCAAAGAGCTGTTTGAACTGGCGCGCCAGGAGGGTTTGGAAGGCGTCATCGGGAAGCGTGCGGACAGCCATTACTCCGGGACGCGCAGCACAAGCTGGGTGAAAATCAAAGCAACGCGCGTGCTGGACGCCGTTATAGGAGGTTGGACGGCGCCGCGCGGCGCGCGCGAACATTTCGGATCGCTGCTCTTAGGCCTGTACGAAGGCGACAAGCTGCGCTTCATCGGGCACGTGGGCACCGGTTTCGACAGCAAGAAAATAGCAGCGATCATGGCCCGCCTCCGGCCTCTGGCTGCCGCCAAGTGCCCGTTCGAGTCCGTGCCGGAAACGAATGAGAAGGCCTTCTGGGCCAAGCCTGAGCTGGTGGCGCGCGTGCGCTTTGTGGGCTGGACGCAAGAGCGCCGGCTGCGGGCGCCCGCATTTCTCGCGCTCCGCGAGGACGCGCGGCCCGAAGATTGCCAATGGGAAGGCGAAGTCCCAGCCGCACCGGCCGTGCCGCCCGCGCCGGATTCGCAAGACCCGCCCGCTCGAACGCACGCAAGCGCTAAAGAAGCCGTGGTGCGTGCGCCCGCTCTTGCCGGAAAGGTGTTGTCTGGGCCGGCGAAAATCGAGGCGGAACTTTCCAGCGGCAAGCAGGAAACCATCGTCGTGGAACTCGAAGGCAAGCGGTTTCGCCTGACCCACCTGAACAAGGTCTACTTCCCCGAATCCGGCTACACCAAGCGCGATTTGCTGGCGTACTACTTCCGCATGGCGGACGTCATTCTGCCGTTCCTCAAGGATCGTCCCCTGGTCCTGCGGCGCTACCCGGACGGAATCACCGGCCAGGCGTTTTTTCAGAAAGATGTACGCGAAGGCGTGCCGGATTGGCTGGAGACAATCGCGATTCCGACAGAGAGCGGCGGCAAAAGCGAAACTCATTACGTGATCGCCAACGACCGGGCGTCGCTTGCTCTTTCTCACCGGGCTCGGCTGCATCGACCACAATCCGTGGTCGAGCCGCCGGGACGACCTGGAGCATCCCGATTACTTTTTCTTCGATCTCGATCCCGTCCGACGGCACGGAGTTTTCCGTCGTGATCACGCTGGCGCGCGTGTTGCAGAAAAAGCTCGAAGAGCTGGGCCTGAAGATTTTCCTGAAGACTTCCGGGGCCACCGGATTTCATATCTACGTGCCCGTCGAGCGCGGCTACACCTACGAACAACTGCGCATCTTCGGCGAGATCGTTTCGCGCCTGGTCACAGCGGAGGCGCCGGACCTGGTGACGCACGAGCGAATCGTGGCCAAGCGGCCCGCGGGCCGCGTCCTCATCGACGTGGCGCAAAACTCGGAAGGCCGGCCGCTGGCTTCGCCTTATTCCGTCCGCGCCTTTCCCAAGGCGCCGGTTTCAACCCCAGTCACGCCGAGCGAGTTGCGCCCAAATCTCCGCCCGGAAAAATTCAATCTAAAAACCCTCGCTCACCGCCTGGAAGAAAAAGGCGACCTCTGGGCAAATTTCTGGAAAAGCCGCCAGCGCATCGAAAAAGCCTTCGACAAACTCAACGCGGAAGTGCCGCGCCAATCAGGCTGAACCCAAGCATTCGAGGTGTCTTGCGCCAGTCAACTTTGTAGCAAGTGCCACTACTCGATTTTGTCTCGTTTCTCCAAATTGTGCTTCACACATAACAACTGAATGTTTTGCTCCGAGAGCGAAGTTCCGCCTTTGGAAAACGGGAGGATATGATCGAAGTGAAGGTTCTTCGTGCTCCCACAGAGAACGCATCTCCCCTTATCCCGCTTCCACACAGCTAGCTTCACATCGCTAGGAATTATGCGCGCATGCTCGATTTCAGGGAGGCTTGTCTGGATTTCGGATAGACTGCGTGGTCACAGATCCGAAGCTTGAACTTGAACACATGGCGCGCGGCGTGTTCCTTTCTTTCCATGCGTCGATCAGCTCGAACAGGCCTGCGTAAGCCCAAATCCCCATCTTGATTTTCTCGTAGACCCTGAATGGGCGGCTGTGCGCTGCTGAATTTTGTGCGCTAGCGCTGCTTCCCAAAACAATCCGTTCTGTGTCGCCGTGCCGGTGCGTGAACGTTCAGGTTGGTCAACTTTCTTGGGGTCGGGACATTCTGGGGTACGGGGTGCGTCATGCCCTTCGTAAATCAGCGTTTTCCCATCGTCTTCGACTCGGTCGGCATACGGCGCTCCGGGGCGCAGACTCATCAGAACTACCCCGATATCGCCGCGAAGACGAAAATTCATTCCCCTCTGGAGGCTAGCGCCTTCCTCCTGGCACATCTCCATGTACGAAATGATTTCGCCCGGCTCGATCATATGACGATCCGACCGTCCGAGATACGATCGATCCAGCGCCGCAATCGACGGGCAGCCGAGGAGCCTGAGCGTTCGATCCACGTCGGCTCGCAGGATTTGCAACGCTCGTACGACGCCCTCGTATCCCCCAGCCGCCAAACCATACGCGTAGGCGCGTCCAACGAGAACGGCTCGCGCACCCAAACAAATCGCTTTCACGATGTCGCTCCCGCGGCGAACGCCCCCATCCATCAATACCTCGATGCGGCCATCGACCGCCTCGAGAACTTCCGGAAGCGCGCGAGCCGTGGCGGAAACCATGTCGAGTTGCCGGCCGCCGTGGTTCGAGACGATCAAGGCAGCGGCGCCGGCATCGACGGCACGCCTCCCATCATCTCCGGTAAGCACGCCTTTCACCACGATCGGCCCCGGCCAGACAGCTCGGATCCATCGCAAGTCTTCCCACGTGACCGTCGCATTCGCCAAAGCCTTGCCCACATCAACCAGCTTCATCGGCCCTTCGCCCGGAATCACAATGTTTTCCAGCTTGGGCACGCCGCCATCAGCGAGGAACGCCGCCAGCCATCGTGGATGCGCGAGAAGTTCGGGGAGATAAGGAGCCTTCGCGAGCAGCGAGTCACCGAGCAGCGCAGCCACGCCATTGCGATGGTCGCGTTCGCGCATTCCCGCCACAGCCGTATCGATGGTAATGACCAGCGCGGAGAAACCTGCCCGATGCGCGCGCTCAATCGCGCCTTCCGCGCCCGCGCGCCCGCCCAAGAGATAGAGCTGATACCAGGCCGGACCCGTCGTCGGCGGCTTTGACGCTCTCCAGTTTGTGACCCGAGACCGTCGACAAAATGTAGCCAGTGCCGGCCTCTCCGGCCGCGCGGGCTGCCTCAACTTCGCCACCCGGATGCAGCAAGCGGCTGTACCCAATCGGCGCGAGCATGAACGGCACAGCCAATTCATGGCCAAGCACGCCCACCCCAAGGTCGCATTCGCCCAGCGCGACGGCATTACGCGGCCGGAAATAGAACTCCTCGAAGGCGCGCGTATTTTCTCGCAGCGTGACTTCATCTTCCGCGCCGCCATCCAGGTAATCAAAGACGGCGCGCGGCAGCCGGCGATGCGCCAGCCGGCGCAGATCCGCAATATTCAGCACGCGCGGCGAATCGAATGGACGATTTCCAGTAGACATGGCGACGTTCACTTTATGGGCTACAAATCCGTATCGCAACCTGGATTTCGCCACTCGACGTTCGCCCTTTCGCTCAGCATCCCATTTCTCCCAACCCAGGAGAACTGTGCTTGTCCTTGCGCGCCTGGGACGATATAACAATGGCCGCTCAAATCGACAGGGAGAGTCCATGTTCCAGCAGACACTGAATCCAGCGGGGAATTTGTGGCTGACCGTATTCATCGCCATGGTCCCGTTTGCCGTCTTACTGTTCATGTTAGCCGTCATGCGTATGACGGCTTGGCTCGCCGCGATTCTCGGCGGGCTGGTCACTTTTCTGATCGGCGTATCGGTTTGGCACGCGCCGGTTGGGGACACGCTGAAATCCTACTTGTATGGCGGGCTCACCGGCTTCTGGGCCATCGACTGGATTACCTTCTGGGGCCTGATCATCTTCAATACGCTGGTGCTCACCGGCAGGTTTGACCGCTTCAAAAAATGGATGATTCATCACGCCACGGCTGACATCCGGATCCAAACGATCATGCTGGCTTGGGCCTTCGGCGCGCTGCTCGAAGGACTCGTGGGGTTCGGTTATCCCTGGGCGGTGGTCGTGCCGATTCTGGTCGGCCTGGGAATTACGGACCTGGACGCGATCCGCGTGTCAGCGCTGGCGAACAACGCCCCCGTCTCCTACGGCGCCTTAGGCGCGCCGATCCTCGGGCTTGCAGCGGTGACTGGCCTTCCCTTGATGGCCCTTTCCGCTTCCATTGGAAATATCGTGGCGTTTCTGGCGCTGCTTCCTCCGTGGGTGCTGATCTACCTGGTCAGCGGCTGGGAGGGAATGATCGAAGCCTGGCCGCTGGCGATCCTGGGATCTCTTTCTTATGTCGCCGGCCAGTGGCCAGTGGCTCATTACCTGGGTCCCTATCTGCCCGACTTGAGCGGCGCGCTGATTTCCTTCTGGATTCTCTTCCTGTTCGTGAAGGTTTGGCGGCCAAGAACGATTCGCGGATTCGGCGGGGCCGCGCTGCCGCCGGCCGAAAAAGTGCATATGGCCGAGCTATCCGAGCTGGGTTCAGCGACGGAAGCGATCTCGGTTTGGTTGCCGTACATCGTGCTGATCCTCGTGGTGGTTTCCTGGACCGGCCCGTGGTCTCATCTGCCGGCGCTCAGTTGGTTCCGCTGGTCGGTCGGGGCGAGTTCTTCCGTCACGCAGAAACCCGTTCTATCGGTTTTCAACTTCACTCCCTTCGCAGCCGGCACTTCCACTTTGGTCTCCTGGCTGGTGCTCCTGCTCGTCTATCGGCCGCCGTGGGAAATCACTCGCCAGGTGTTCGCCAAAACCTTCAAGCAGATGTGGGGCGCGCTGCTGGTAGCCTTTTTCATTTTCGCGCTCGCCTATATTTTCGTCTTCACGGGGATGGCCAACTCAATGGCCTATGGAATTTCGAAGATCGGCGTTTTCTTCGTGGTCCTGGCGCCGATTCTCGGCTGGATCGGCGTCGCGCTGTCCGGCAGCAACACCGCGACCAACGCCATGTTTGGGCCAGTGCAGGCGCTCACCGGCAGGCTTCTGAACCTGCCGGTCCTGCTGCTGCCCTCGTTCAATTCCGTCGGCGCGGAAGTGGGAAAACCCATCGCTCCGCAGACGGCCAGCGTCGGCGTCTCCACCAGCAAACTCGTGCGCAGCGAAGGCCAGGTCATCCGCCACAATATGGGCTGGACCCTGATCGTTCTCGCCTACCTCATCGTGATCTCGGTGGTTTTCTACTTCTTCTTCCCAACTTGGATGACGCCGTAGCCGGCGACAGGGAGACCGGCCCTGGGGCTTTATTGAGAAACAGCCGCGATGGGCGAATTCGGGAGCGCGCCGAATCGCTGGAGAATGTTGTTCGTGGCCACCTTTGCGGGATCGCACTCATACGACAGCCCGCCAATCAGCACGTTGGACAGCCCCCAATTCCATTGCATCGTTCCCAAGGCCACTACCTTGGCGCCCGACCGCGCGGTGTAGATGGTCATATCCGAATAGCGCGTCTCGCCGTAGTGCTGGTAGGGCGAGCGCGCAATTAAATGGATTCCTTCAGGCGAATGCTTCCAGATGCGGTCCACTTCGTAGCCGAGCAGTCCTGTCAGATGATCCCCGTTGTTCAGGTTGGCCCCGTCGAAGATCCAATGCGAAGCCTCCGTAATCACCATATCTCCCTGCACAGGCCACGTCTCCCACATCTGTCCCACGAGAATGTCCTCGGGTCTTCCCACGATGTGGCTCCGGAATTTCACTGTGGTGCGCCGTCGCACCGCTGAATCGCTCTCATGCGAGACCGGGTCCGGACTCTGCTCCTTGAAGCAAACGATCGTGCGCTGCGGCTCCTTGGTGACGGGACTATCCTCATACCGGATCTGCCAGTAGGAGACGTTGGATCCGAAAAAGCCCAGGTTTACGCGGTGGTTCCGGGCCATTTCGACTCGGTCGCGCATCTCCCAGGTCCAGTATTCGTCGTGACCAACGGACAGAAACGCCTTGTGCAACGTGAGCAGTTCGCCCCGCGCGTGCGTGTCCACGTTGGTCGTGTAGGTCACGTCGTAGCCTTGACTCTCAAGGAATCGGACCATGTGATACTCCCAATACAAAAGGTCCCCCGTTCCATAGCCTGCAGCGTACGGCCGGTTGAAGGAAACCCGATGGGCGCGGGGATCGGTGTAGAGCGACCGGCCGCCCCAGTCGTTATAGGCCTGATAGGTATTCACGCTGCATTGAAATAACAAATCCGACGCGCGCGAGTCGTCACGCACGACAAAAGGGATATAGCTTTGTTTTCCGCTGGGGCTTGCGGTCAATTTGGCGACGTAGATACCGCTCGGCCAATCCTTGGGGTCCACGGATGCCGGGATGTGCAGGACGTAGGGATTCTGCCAGTCGCATTCGATCAAACCCGAATACGTTTGTATGACGGGCTGCTCTTGCTGTTGGCCCCTAACCACGACCGGCTCCATCATCGACCGCGAGCCTCGGCCGTCATACCACCCCAGCCGCAGCGCCTCGATCGTGTAGCTCGGCTCGCTTGTGTTTACATAAAAGCGGATGTCTTCGCCGCGATTCACGCTGGCCGCTGACGCATAGCCTTCGATTTCCCGGTTGTTTGCCGGATTGGTGAGTTGCAGCGCCTGCGCCACTTGGGGACCGCCGATCATGTCCCACCCGCTGGGCACATTTACGTTTTCCAGCCCGGCGCAGCCGGACGCCAGCCCACACGCCGCAATCCCCATTCCCGCAAGGATTTCCCTCCGGGAAAATGCAGCGCGGTCCTCGGAATCTGGACGACCTTGAATCTGTTTCGCTACAAGATTTTCCCTGCGATGAAAAAACAAATCACCCAAATCGAACGTTCGCCGACGCATGAAGGGGCACCCCTGCAATTCAACTTTCTCGGACTAAATATCAGAAGGTCGCGAAATGATCTGTGACTCGCGTCACGATCATTCCGCGACAAATCAAAATCTTTTCAGATGATCCGACTGACTAGTCCGCCTAACACACCTTTAGCTCCGACTGAAGCCCAAGGAAAGTGGTGGGAGTCTACAAATAATCGCAGTGATTGCCAAGAGTTTTCGCCCGGCGGTCACTGTCGCTCCTGCTGAACATCCTGCCCCGAGCGCCGCCCGCCAGCAATGGCGCAAACGGCATGGCAGTACCAGTACCGCCTCCGCGCGAATCCTCACGACGAAAAAATAACCTGCCACAGAAGAACCAAGTCCAAACACGATTGCCATCGGCGCACGATTCGCGGTGTCGCTCCGTCACGGCGCCGTCGTATACTCGCCCCCGCGTCCGCGGAACTCCCGAGCGCGGCCAGGAGCACAATGCTAACTGTCTCGAAGATTCTTCTCCCGCTCGACCTCGAGGGACCGTCCCTCCCTCCGGTTCATCAAGCCGCGGGTTTAGCGCGCCACTTTCATTCCCAGGTCCTGATTCTTCACGTCGTCCGGCCGCTCAGTTATCTCGGTCTCGGCGAAATCGGTCATCGTGATCTGCTCACCGAAGGCGTCAAGCAAGCCGAGGCCAGGCTCGATTCCGCCTTGCTCCCCGAACTTGCCGGCATTCCCCTCAAACGTGTGGTTGCGAAAGGCGATCCTGGTCGCTTGATTCCTCAGATCGCGCAGGATGAAAAAGCAGAGTTAATCGTCATGGGTACGCACGGCCTCGGCGCGCTCGTCGGCGCGCTCATGGGCTCGGTGGCCGCCAAAGTTTTGGACGGCGCGCATTGCCCCGTCTGGACGGTCGCTCGCACGCAGAAGGCTCCTGCACCCGATCTCGCCATCCGCCACGTTCTTTGCGCCCTTGACTTCAGCGCTCATGACCCCGCCACGGCCCGCGCCGCTGCGGGCCTCGCCGATGCCTTCGGCGCCCAGCTCACTCTGGCTCACGTCACCCCCTCCGTCGAAAACTATGGCCCGGGCGGCAGCTATGAGCTTCCTGACTTCAAGGAGGCCCTGGTCAGCTCCGCAACCCGGCAATTGAACAAGCTTCGCGATGAGACCCACATCAAAGCCGAATTCTTTATCGGCAGCGGCTCGATTTCCAAAGTGTTGCATCAGGCTGCCGAGAAAACCGCAGCCGACGTCCTCGTGATCGGCCGCCGCGCTTCGATCAACCGCCTGGGCTCCAACAACTACGCCATCATCCGCGATTCCCCCGTTCCCGTCCTCAGCGTCTGAGATGTGACGATCAGAACGCGGGAGCCTGCGTCGTTATCCGGAAGTCGGGAGAGGATTTTCGACCTTTGCGGGGCGAACGTCGTGGGTCGCAAGCCGGTTCAGAACGGCGGCGATGCTCCCGTTGGAGACTGGGCTATCGGAGCAGTTGCCCAGATCACTCAAAGAAACGATTTTCAAACTTGTAGGCCCTTTATCGTCTATGCTGGGATGCAGGCGGTCCGCATCGTCAACGATCAGTCGGCCGGCTGCCTTCGGTGGTAAGCGTACCTTCGAGGTGAAATTAACTATGGCTGCGACCAAATGTCCTAAGCACGGCAAGCCGTTCCCCTGCGGACTCTGCCGGCTCGACCAAAAGAACAAGCCTCCGCAAGCACCCCCGCCCCCCAAGGGGAAATGACCGCTGCGGAGCTCGCGCGATGCCCGCGAGCCAGGCGTGCTTTCCGGCCAACCCGTTTTATCGGGAGGCCGCGTTTTGAAACTTCAGGGAAGTCCAGGCAACGTTCCGGGTGACGTGCCCTGCGCCGTCAACTGCTTTCAAGTTGACCGTCTGCATCAGCAAGTTGACGTCGACCACCTCGAACAGGCCTGCTTGTTCGTTGATTCCGACGCGCTCGCCTCTCTTGGGAACAGTGCCAGCGTATTGTCCAGTCATGTCGTCCTCCCAACCATCTCTATCTGCCTAATCATCGGCTCCACTGTGGGTCGCCGGGCGGGTTCTGCACTCCTTCATACGCCTGCCTCTCTCGAATAGCCAGCAGGATTGTTCGAATACATCGAATCCAACAACGGGAGCCGGCGCGAGCGCGCACGGAGCCGCGGCGCGGATGCCAAGTCTGGACGAGCGCTATCAGCCCAGACAACTCACCTCCCCAAAACGAGAGCGGCCGAATAACAGAAACGCGTTGTCGAAACCGTCGCATAGTGCTCCTCCTGAGCGTGAAATCGTAGAGAACGGATCTCAGATCCCTCGGAAAAGGCCCAAGCACCAAGCCCTACATGAACGAATCCGACATAATCAGGTAATCGCTGTACGCAATGTTCGCGTTGGCTGTGGTATCAAATGCCCTCGTATGACAAGTCTCCACTCGCTCCAGCAGTTGACACGCCAATTCGAAGAACTCGCTTCCAATCTCGACGTGTCTCGGGACCCTGATCACCGCAGAGAATTGCTCAAACGCATGAAGTTGCTGATTGAGGAGACCGACAAACTCATCTCAGCGGAAGTGTTGCAATTGAACTCGATACGAGACCGCACAAACGAGGCCTAGCCCGCCAAACCCTGTGCCAGTGAGAAAAACCCCAGTCCGGAGCAATTTGAGTACTTCGTTTGTCGCGTTCGAACGCAACTCTTGCTTCCCCGTCTCCTCAAGTACAGGCGCGTGGTGAGGAGCGTAACCAGACAGTATAGGTTGACGCGCATGTTATAATGTCTCATGTTCGCGCTCGATTCGCCCGCCGCGCGTGTCCTGGATCTTCCCTGCCTCCATGCTGCCGCGTGCGGGCGAAGCGCGCATGCCCGAACGACACATCCCGCCGCGCGGCAATCGCGCGCCCCATCCCGCAAAACGGCCGCCCTTTGTTTTCATATCGATACAAAACCATTTTGCCGCAACTCACCTGTTTTTATATCGATACAAAACCCCCGGGGGTGTACCCCCACGGTGCCTGCTTCGCCCGCGCCCCCCTCCAAAGGAGTTCAAAGGTCAACGCCTTTGCTTTCACTCGCATTCGCGCTCTCTTGCAAGAACGTCCGTGGTGGGGGAGCGCGGTACGAGAGTCACTCACCCGGCGCCGGGGCGGGCCTGGGATGCGTTATACTTTCAGGCGATTCGAGAATACCCAGGAGCGGCAGCGTGATTGAGCGGCATAAAACGCACGCAGTCAAAGTCGGGCGAGTCACCGTCGGCGGTGGCGCGCCGATCGTCATCCAGTCGATGACGAATACAGATACGGCGGATCCGAAGGGCACCGCAAAGCAGTGCATCGACCTGGCTCAGGCCGGCTCTGAACTGGTGCGCATCACCGTGAACGTGCCCGAAGCGGCGGCGGCTGTGCCAGAGATCAAGCAGCGCATGCTGGACGCTGGCTGCGAGGCGCCGCTGATCGGCGACTTCCATTACAACGGCCACGTCCTGCTCACCAAGTATCCTGGAGCGGCCGCGGCGCTCGATAAGTACCGCATCAATCCTGGCAACGTGGGCGCGGGCAAGCGCCGCGACGAACAGTTCGCCACGATCTGCTCGGTGGCGCGCGACCATGGCAAGCCCGTGCGCATCGGTGTCAATGGCGGCTCGCTCAACCAGGAGCTGGTCATGCGCAAGATGCAGGAAAACACCGACCGCATCCTAGGCCTGACCTCGGAAGAGATCATCAACGAGTGCATGGTCCTTTCCGGCGTGGAATCGACGGAGCTGGCCTTGCAGTGCGGCCTGCGCGAGGATCAGATCATCATCTCCTGCAAAGTCTCCCGGCCGCAGCACCTCATCTCGGTTTATCGCGAGCTCACCAAGCGGACGCGCCAACCGCTGCATCTCGGCCTCACCGAGGCGGGCATGGGCCTGAAGGGCGCGATTTATTCCTCGGCCGCGATGGGCATCCTGCTGAACGAGGGCATCGGCGACACGATTCGCATCTCGCTCACGCCGCGCCCCGGTGGCGATCGCCGCGAGGAAGTCTATGCCTGCTGCGAGCTCCTCCAGGCGCTCGGCCTGCGCTCCTTCCTGCCGAGCGTGACCGCGTGCCCTGGCTGCGGCAGAACGACCAGCGACACCTTTCAGCAGCTCGCCGAGCGCATCCAGGGCTATGTGCGCGAGAAAATGCCGGAATGGAAGCAACAGTACGACGGCGTGGAGACCATGACCATGGCGGTGATGGGCTGCATCGTCAACGGCCCCGGCGAATCGCGCGCCGCCAATATCGGCATCAG
Source organism: uncultured Acidobacteriota bacterium (assembly GCA_963702795.1). Classification (GTDB taxonomy): domain Bacteria; phylum Acidobacteriota; class Terriglobia; order Acidiferrales; family UBA7541; genus Palsa-189. The sequence goes on from CAVPDY010000004.1 coordinate 572,532, forward strand.
CCTGCCGGGCACCGGCGAAACCCCCAGTTGCCCCGTTTACATCGATGGGCAACACTTCACCACCTTGCATGGAACCTACGACGAGTTGGCTGCTTCCTTTCAAGCGCTCGTCGACGATTACGTCAACACCAAATACGTGCGCCGCGAACCGCAACCAGCCGGGGCCGCCGGCGCCCGCCACTAGGCCATGAAAATCACACGAGAAGATGTCGTGCGTGTCGCCGAACTGGCGCACCTCGAACTCAGCGAAGCGGAATTCGAGATGTTTTCGCAGCCAGCTCGATTCCATCCTCACCTACGTCGAAAAACTCAACGAACTCAATACCGACGGCGTCGAGCCGATGGCCCAGGTGGTCCCGCCAGGTGCCGCGCAGGACGGGCCAGTCGGCCGGCACTCCGCTGCGCGAAGATGTGGTCGAGCCGTGCGCGGTCATCAACGAAGTCCTCGCCGGCGCACCCGATCCCGAAGCGCCGTATTTCCGCGTTCCGAAAGTCATCGACCGATGACGGGCGCGAAGCGACCCAGTAAATGATAGCAACGAGCCAAATCGGCAACGGGGACAACTGGACCATCAAGTCGGTGCGTGAAGCGCTGGCGGCGAAACGCATTTCAGCGCGCGAGCTGGCCGGCGAATTCCTCAATCGCATCGAGAAGCGCAATCCCGAGCTAAACGCCTTCCTGGCTCTTTCGCCCGAGCGCGCCTACGCGCAAGCGGACGCGCTGGACACCCGCATCGCGGCGGGCGAGACGCTCCCTGCGCTGGCCGGATTGCCGCTCGCCGTAAAAGATGTCCTCAGCACGCACGGCGTGCCAACGACCTGCGCCTCGCGCATGCTCGAAAACTACCGGCCGCCCTACGACGCCACGGCCGTCGAGCGCCTGGAATACGCCGGCGCCATGGTCCTCGGCAAAACGAATTGCGACGAGTTCGCCATGGGCGGCTCAAATGAGAATTCAGCCTACGGCCCGGTACGCAACCCCGTGGCGCTCGACCGGGTCCCTGGAGGTTCGAGCGGTGGTTCGGCCGCTGCCGTCGCGGCAGGCCTATCGGTGGTGGCCTTGGGCACCGACACGGGCGGCTCCATCCGCCAGCCGGGCGCATTCTGCGGCATTCCCGGGCTGATGCCGACGTACGGGCGCGTCTCCCGCTACGGCCTGATCGCCTTCGCCTCTTCGCTCGATCGTATCGGCCCCTTCGCGCGAAACGTTAGAGATGCAGCGGAGGTTCTCGCCGTCATCGCCGGGCGCGACCCCAAGGACTCGACTTCAGCCGAGGCCAAGGTGCCGGATTACGTCAAGGCACTGGACGAGCCAGTGAAAGGCCTGCGCATCGGCGTCCCAACGGACTATTTCGGCGCGGGGCTCGATCCTGCCGTGCGGGAAAAGGTCGAGGCGGGCATAGCCCTGCTGGAAAAGCTCGGCTGCCGCCGCGTGCCCCTGCGCATGCCCCATACCGACTACGCTGTGGCTACCTACTACCTGATCGCTACCGCCGAGGCCAGCTCAAATCTGGCTCGCTACGACGGTGTCCGCTACGGGCTGCGCGTTCCGGGCGCAACGCTCATGGAGATGTACCGCAACACCAGGGGCAAAGGCTTCGGCGCCGAAGTGAAGCGGCGCATCATGCTCGGCACCTATGCGCTTTCTGCCGGGTACTATGACGCTTATTACCTGAAGGCACAAAAGGTGCGCGCCTTGATCGCGCGGGATTTCGCCCAGGCCTTCGAGCAAGCAGATGTAATCGTCACTCCGACCTCTCCCGTTGTTCCGTTTCGCCTTGGTGAGCGCGTGGCAGACCCGTTGGCCATGTATTTGGCCGACATTTACACGGTAACTGGTTCGCTGGCGGGCGTGCCCGGTATCTCTGTACCTTCCGGAAAAACGGCCGATGGTCTTCCCGTCGGATTGCAAATCTTCGGTCCAGCCTTCGGCGAAGCTCGCATCCTGCAACTGGCGCACGCATTCGAGCAGGCCGGCGGCGCGCAGATTTGAAGTCAAACCGGATCATATCCCGAGAATAATATTCACAATTTGGAACGATCGGTGTCGAAACGGGGTCGTGCGGCGATTGCAAAAATCTGTCCACGATCTTTGGCACTTGTCTAAGTGCTTTTGTTTTCGTGGCTTACTTTCAAGGGAGGAGCGAAAGTTTCAGCGGACTAGAACGGAAGGACTATTGCTCGCGGATATTCTGGTTTTTAGAATTTGGTCAAGCTCGATCCCCTAATCGAGAATCGAGCCCTGATCAAGCCCAGATCAAAAATGGAGCGGCCATGAGCATCACTGTCCGGTCGAACCAGAAGGTCTTTACCGAGGAAGAAGTTTCCGGGCTCACAGGAATCTGCCTCGAACATCTCCGCATGCTGGCGCGCAATAAGCATCTGGGCTTTCTCGGGCGCACCGCTCAGGCCGCCGCCGAAGCCGCCGGAGGCCAGGCCGAGAAATGGCTCTTTACCAGCTCGGACCTGATGGTTGTCGCCACGCTCCAGCCCAAGTGCCAGCACTAGCTCTCCGCGCCCCAAGCCAAGCGCCCCGCGAGCAATCCATCCAGCCTCCGCCGATTGCACCGGCGCGCCAGCAGAGCTATGCTGGTCGTAGTCCGGCTCTCTAGACTGGCGCCGCAATGCTCCAAAGAGCCTCAGCCTGCCTCCATCGTGTGCCGCTGCTCCTAGCAGCCTTGGCGTTGCTTTCGCTCACGGCGTCTTCGCGCCTGCACGCACGAGACAATCCACCCAGCCAGCAGACCGCTTCGCAAGCGCCCGCGCCCCCTTCGGGCACCGGCAGGCGGGCAAACGGTCATCCCCGAAACCCTTCCCAAGGGTAAAAAGCTGATCCTCACGGACGGGAGCTTCCAGATGGTGCGCGAATACCAGCGCGAAGGGGACCGCGTGCGCTATTACAGCGTCGAGCGCTCCGCTTGGGAGGAGATTCCGGCGTCGCTGGTCGATTGGGAGGCGACGCAAAAAGCCGAAGCGGAACTGGCTGCGCGGGACAAGGACCTGGCCCAGAAGATCAAAGCCAGCGAGCTGGCCGCCCGCACCGCGGACATCGATTCCGACCGCAGCCTCGAAGTGCGCCCCGGCGTGATCCTTCCCGATGACGCAGGCCTCTACGTGCTCGACGGAAAGCAGGTCTCGACATTGCAGCAGGACCTAGCCGTCTCCCGCGACGATAAGGGGCGCACGATCGCAAGAATCGCTACCGGCGTGCCCCTGATTAACAGCAAGCATCACATTGAGCTTCCCGGGAAGAAGGCCAAACTCCGGATTCAAACCAGCGAGCCGGAATTCTACTTCCGCCCAGCGGACGGGCGGGACGCTCATCTTTCCCTGCTGCGTCTGGACGTGATTGGCGACAAACGCAACGTCGAGACCATGAGCACGAACATCGCCGACATTTCAACCTACAAGAGCCACCAGATCTCGCTCCTGGCTTGGGACGCCGCGCGAGGCGTAAAACGCTTCACCGTCGAGGAGAAGCTGGAACCAGGCGAATACGCCATTACAGAAAACAGACCAGACGGCGAAGTAGACCTCTACCTCTGGGATTTCGGCGTCGACGCAAATCCAGCCGGGACCAACCCCGAGCCCTGATGCAAGCCTTAAAGGCCTAATCTTCGATCCTCACAATTTGACCCGCTTGAATGGATTCGATGTGTGCAAGGCAAGCGGCCACGTGGGGCAACAGATCCCTCAAACGGTTTGATTTCGTGCGGAAGATGATGATGGCGATGTTCCGCCGGGCTAAATTCTGCTGATATTCGATGCCTTGATCAGTGGTGAGGAAGACATCAAATCGAGCGGTCTCCGCCGCCGTAAGAAGCTCACCGTTCTTCCGACCCGCCAACCCAGCGTAGCGCGCCGTTTGACAATCGTGGCCCGGCAAATGGATTCGCAATCGCTCGTCGATACATTCGTCGATCAGAACGCGCATCTAGGAACGGGCAAGCAAAAGGTCCTTCGCCTCTTCGAGCGCGGCGACCGCCGCTTCGCGCGTGACGGTGGGAAAGCCCTTCAGGAAATCTTCGAGTGTTTCGCCGCCTTCCAGGTAGTCAAATAGAGTCTGGATCGGTACTCGCGTCCCGCTAAAGACAGGAGTTCCTCCGAGGATATCCCGATCCTTGACGATCACATTCACGGCTGGATTGTACCACGAAGACCGCCGGCACACCTGAGCGCAACGGAATGTTGGGTGGCGGATGGCCCGCCTTCCGCACGAGGTTTTCTGGGTTCCCTTCGATAAGAGAAAAGGGTACCCTCAACACACTCTCGTTGGCCGGTCGCGCGACAATATGCAGCAGTGGTATCCTCCGGCCATGTGGCGCCGTCCTATCGGCAATGCGGCAATTCGAGCTAGCGCTGAAGATGCCTGACTCGGAGTGCCTAGAAAACTCGAAAATCTGGGAGTGGCTCGAGGCAACGGCTCACGACCTGGGCCTGCTCGATGAAGCCGAGAATTATGGAAAACGCAGAGCCGCACCCGTATCCAAGCCGAAGATTAACTGATTTGGGGGACTCCGAGCGAACCGGTGGGTGGCGGGTCGCCTGGACAGCTCCAACCTAGACTTCTCTCTTATTCAATCAGCCCTCAGCGCATTTGCGGGAAGGACTCTTTCGGAAATCTATTTGGACACCGACGTGGGCACACCGGCCGGAACGTGGAATATCGTCTATGAAGATATCGTGTTGGTGGGCGCAGATGGCACGGTAATGCCGATCTACGTGACGGGCCAATCCGCGCCGAGCCTGACCACCAACAGCATCGGGGGTCACCGGGATAAGGTATTTTGCGGCTCACTACACGGGGAGTGGTATTTTGCCGCAGAACACCACGACCTACTACCACAGCGACGATCTCAGCTCCGCAAGGCTGGCGACCAACTGGTACGGCTACCCGACCTGGTCCGCCACCTACCTCCCCTTCGGCCAGGAGTGGAACCCGGAAAGCACCGTGAACCACTACAAATTCACCGGCCAGGAACACGACTCCGAATCCGGCCTGGACAACTTCCGCGCGAGATATGATTCCACCACTTTCGGCCGCTTCATGTCTCCCGACCCCCTACTCTATGGAGACATCTCCGATCCGCAGACACTGAATCGCTACGTCTACGTGCGCGAAAATCCGACGAACTTGGTGGACCCGACAGGCGAATTTCGTCATTCCGCTCGACGTGGTGGTTTCCGTGTGACATTGGCATCGCGAATTTTTGATATTTTCTCACTTTTTGTTCGGATTGGGTGGCGGCGGTGGGCCCTCACGTGAGACCTGTCCGCCTCGATCCTCCCCATTCGTCCGGCGACCCGTTCAGCGGCGAAACCAGCGGTATTCCCAGCGGAATCAATGTTCCATTGCAAAATCCGCTGAGCTTCCTTACCTGCCCCTACGGCAGCGGCAGTTGCGGCGGAGGGATATATGGGTTTGACGATGCCACGGACCAGCTAGGTTCACAGCAAGGTTCACAGGAGGATTCCTTTTCCCTGTGGAACATATTCTTCAGCAGGGGTGGCGGAAGAAAGGGTGAGAGGAAAAGGACTGGTAAACCTGAAAATCCTCGCAAGCACGTCAAACCCGTCCCGGGCCAACCTGGACGCTGGCAGGTCCAAGATCCTCAAACGGGAAAGTGGTATATCAAGCCGCCCGGATGGAATCCCGAAACTGCCCAGAAAGTCGGTATATTGGGCGCGCTAGGGGCTGCGGGTGCTTATATAATATATACAGCGCCAGAATGGGTGCCAGTTGTAATCGCTTTCTAGCTCGGGCGATTCTAGCCTCAGCTGCAAGGAGCGCCCTGACAGAGATCGCCGTTTTGCGGTTGGACAAAACGACTTTTGGGGAGGTTTCTTAAATGCCGAAAACTAGTAGCCATAGGAAAAGCTCTCTGAAGTCCGAGGCCGATGCACTGTTTGCCAAGGCTAGCGAGCAGTGGGATCGTGGCAAACACCGTTCGGCTTTTCATCTCTTTCTAGCCTCAGCAAAGCACGGTGATCCGGGGGCCTTCCACAATCTCGGATATTTTTACGATGTTGGTATCGGCGTTAAGCCGAACCGTGCAGCGGCATTGTACTGGTACAAACGCGCCTTCCGGCGTGGTGGTGGGGCTGCCGCAAGCAATATCGGAACGATTTTTCGTGATGAGAGGAACACGAAAGAGGCTTTGTCTTGGTTCAAGCGGGCCGCAAGACTCGGCGATGGCGATGCAAATTTGCAGATTGCCAAAATCTACCTTCGAGGGAATGGCGACGTATCAAAGGCGAATGACTATCTGCGGCGAACAGTTAGCGCCAAGGCCAGTGCGGTATCTGAGGGTTCGAGAGATGAGGCGCGGCGCGAATTGAAACGGCTTACGAAGCATTCGCATGCCGATGGGCATGGTACGCGGCGCTTGCGGCGGGTCTGAATTTGCCGGATGTGACAGGCTTTGAACTTTCGGGTGACGCGAGCCGAAACGAGCAACCACCGATGGCCTATTTTTACGAAATCCGCAGCGCCGATAACACCCTCCTGAGGCGCGATGGCGGCTTCGCCAATCAAGGCACTGCCAAGGAAGCCGCACGCGCTGACGCCAAGAAGATGAAGTCCGCTCCTAAGCCGGGGCGGGCGGCACAACCTTTGCAGCAAGAGAAGGTTTTCAGGGTCCTCGCCGCAGGCGAGGGCAGGATCTCTCCCTCGTTCGAACGCACCGTCAGCCTCCCTCCTCCGCCCAAATACTCATAAGTAACGTCCCTGTATTGACGTCCATGGTAGAATATCAGATGTTCGTGAGCACGGGTGTGGGCTCCACTTGGAGCCCGCCGGAAACAATGGGTGCGGGCTGTACTTCCAGCCCACACGCCACAAACGATATCGCTCAATCCTCGGACCCGGCCGTCGGGTGCGATTCACCTTGCTGCCGCAGGCTGTCGCGGAGCCGTCAGCGCAGCGACATTCCGGGTGCTGCTGTGTCCAGTGCTTACAGCCCGCCCGCGAAAGGGGCGTGTCCTGGAGCGCACGAGAGAAACCGCAAGTAAGCCGAGCAGAATGAACACTTACGCAAAACGCGCCGCTAACCCCACTGGAATGAATACTTACAGAAAATGGGGGGGCCGGGGAGGTCTTATTGTCACCCAAAGGAGCATCTTGACGGATTTGGTGGCGCCTTGGCTCAGGAAGGGAGCTGCGAGCGAACTGCCGGAGTGCCGGAGCCGCTGGAAGCGGCGCTCGTGAGCGATTCATTCAGGACGGTGATCAAGTCCGAGATGCGGAATGGCTTGCGCAGCGTGCGCACTCCTGCGGGCAGGTTCTCCGGGGTATTTTCCTCGGCCAACTCGCCCGTCATGAAGACGAAGAGCGGCTTTTGGCGATGCAACGAAATGCTCAGGCCATTCGTCAGGCGTGAGTACAATTCCATCCCTGAGATCGCATCGGGCTGGACTCCCCGCAGATTCACATCGCAAATCACCACCTCATAGCCGCGGGTATCCAGCAGGCAAAGGGCTTCCTCGCCGGAAGCGGCGACGTCCACGCGGGCGCCGCGGGCCAGCAAACCGTCGCTGACCAGCTCACGGATGCTCTCTTCATCGTCCACGACGAGAATGTTGCATCCCGCCACGGGATTGGCGCCTGCGTCCGCCACGGAGGATGAGCGCGGGGTAGCGGCCGGCTCGGCCAAGAATACTTCCGTGCCCTTGGCTACCGGCAGGGATACGGTAAAGACGGTGCCGCCGTCGGGCAAGGGCTGCGCTTCGATCTCGCCATTGTGTTCGCGGAGGATGGCGAGACAGATGCTCAGGCCGAGACCGGTGCCGCGGCCGGGACGCTTGGTGGTGAAAAACGGATCGAAGATTTTCGGCAACGTCTGCCGGTCAATGCCGACGCCATCGTCCTGGACAGGTGGCCAGGACGCGATCGCCCAGCGCTCCGAGCCGGATGCGAATCGTGCCGTGAGTGCGGACCTCGCGGATGGCCTGTTCGGCGTTGGTGACCAAATTCAGGAACACCTGGGTCAACTGACTGGCGTCGCCCATGACCAGTGGAAGATCGGGCTTGGGGACAAAATCCAGCGGTGATGCCGTTGGTGCGCAGAGAGTGTTCGTGAAGCTGCAGGCTGCGCTGAATGAGCTCGCTGAGATGCACGCAGACCTTGTGCGGCTGAGGCGGCCGTGAGAAGGAGAGCAGATTCTGCACGATTTGAGCGGCGCGGCGGGCCTGGCGGTGAGCGAGATCGAGTTGCCGGCGGGAGACATCGTTGGGAGCGGAATCCCGAAGCAGCTCGGTGACGCCTAGCACCGCGGTGAGCGGGTTATTCAACTCGTGGGCGACTCCGGCGATCATCTGGCCCATGGCGGCGAGTCTTTCCGTCTGGATCAACTGCTGTTCGATGCGCTTGGCTTCGGTGATGTCGCGAGCGGCCGCGATGATGCCCTCGACCTGTCCCGATGCGCCATACAATTGGCTGGCGGAGGCGCGGAACAGGCGCATTTCGCCGTCCTTACGCTGGATGAGGTATTCAATGCTGCCCTGGGTACGTTCTCCGGAGAGCATGGCCTCGATCAACCCGCGCACCTGCTTGCGGTCCTTGGAAGCCATGCGCTCGCCCAACATGGTGCCGATCATCTCCTCGGGCGCAAAACCCAGCAGTTCCCGCGATCGAGGACTGACAAAGGTGTAGCGGCCTTCGCGATCCAGCGCCACGACCAGGTCGGGGAAACTTTCCACCAGGCGGCGCGCAAATTCCTGCTCGCGATGCAGACGTTGCTCCATCTCGCGGCGCTCAGTGATATCGATCAGCGTTCCCTGGTGGCGCCGCACGCGGCCTCCGCTATCGCGAATCAAGGCGGCGGCGTGCAGGCAGGTGACCGTGGAGCCATCACGGCGGCGAAGAGCGACTTCATGGCCGTGGATCGAGCCCGACAGGGCAAGTTCGCGCTGCTCCGCCTGCGACTCTTCGGGCTGGAGCAGGAAATCCGAGAGGGGATGATCAAGCAGGTCCTCGCGACGCTCGTAGCCGAGGATGCGGGCGAAGGCGGGGTTCACGCTCTCGAAGTGCCCATCGGCCGTCGCCAGGTAGACACCCTCCTGGAGGGTCTCAAAGAGCTCGGTGAAGCGAGCCTCATTTTCCCGTTCCTGCGTAATGTCGTGCGCCAAGACGCAGATTCCCTGGTCCCGGCCGTCTCGAACCAGCGCATGCAGGTTGCAATGCAGGAATCGCGCGGAGCCATCGCGCTTGAGTTGAACGCGCAACACGCCGGACCAGGAGCGGCGCTCGAGGAAGCGGGGCAGGGCCTTTTCGGCGGCGGCGCGGCCTCCGTCCGGCAGGTCCAGGAGTTCATCGATGGGGCGGCCGACGAGATCCGCAAAGGGCTGTCCGACCAAATCAGCAAAGCTGCGATTCGCGGCCACGATGTGCCCATCCAGGGAGATCGAGAAGAGCAGATCATTGAAGGTGTCGATCAGGTCGCGATAGCCGCGCTGCGACCGCTCGACCATCTCAAACAACTTCTCGAGCTGTCCGACGTTGGGGGGCGTGGTGGCTCGTTGTTCGAGCCCGCGCACCAACCCGTGCAGCTCGGCCATTTCCTTGCTCTTGGACCAGGCATAGGCCCCGAACAGGCAGACCAGCAGCACCAGACCGATCGGAAGAACCTTCTGTGTGAACGGTTGGTCGCCAATCTGCGGCCAGGAAACCATCGCCAGCCCGGCGGCGAGCGCGACTAGCAGGAGCGATGCCAGCACCCAAAGACGGTGCTCGCGGGCAATCATCCTATTCAGTGGCACCGTCGACGCAGCGGACCTTGGCGCTTCGTCTACGGGCCGGGCGTTCGAAGCGCTGTCAGTGGCTCCAGTGGGCATAGTGTTCGAGTATCGCTTGTTCCTGTGTCGCCGCTCGGACGGGATAAGCGGCGTAAGAGACACCTGGACCGTAGTCTAGGTGCGCAAAAGCACGCCAGCAACCCAAACAAATCCGGGGTTTGCGTATGAATTAACTGAGAGGTGAAGACACAAGCGGGCGCCGACCAGAGCGGGGGAGACGCAAAAAACTGCGGCGTTCCGGCTGACTTGCCGGAACGCCGCAGGGAACATGCAAAAACCGAACTAGCTCTCGGCGATGGCGTCGGCATCCTTGCGCAGGAAGTCCAGCGCCGCGGCCTCTTCAGGCGTGAGCTCGGGAGTCACAGCTTCGGGTTCGGGTGGCTGCGGCGGAGGCACCTCCACCAGCAGATCGATGTTGCGGTAGCGCTCGAGGCCGGTGCCCGCGGGAATCAGGCGGCCCATGATGACGTTTTCCTTGAGGCCGCGCAGATAATCGACCTTGCCGGCGACAGCCGCCTCGGTGAGCACGCGAGTGGTCTCCTGGAAGCTGGCCGCCGAGATGAACGAATCGGTTGAGAGCGAAGCCTTGGTGATGCCGAGCAGGAGCGGCCGGCCAGTCGCCGGGCGCCCTCCGTCGGAAATGACGCGGTCGTTCTCCTCGCGGAAGCGGAACTTGTCCACTTGCTCGTCGAGCAGGAACTTGGTGTCGCCCACGTCTTCGACCTTGACCCAGCGCATCATCTGGCGAACGATGGTTTCGATGTGCTTGTCGTTGATGTTGACGCCCTGCAGCCGATAGACCTCCTGAATCGCGTTGACCAGGTAGGCCTGCGTGTACTTCTCGCCCAGGACCGCGAGCAAGTCGTGCGGGTTGAGCGGGCCGTCAATGAGCGGCTCGCCGGCCTTGATGTCCTCGCCCTCTTGCACGTTAATGTGGACGCCGCGGGCGATGGCATATTCCTTTTGCGTTTTGCCATCCTCGCTCTCGACGTAGATCTTGCGAAGGCCCTTGCTGATCTCGCCGTATTTGACGATTCCGTCGATTTCGCTGATGACCGCGGGATCGCGGGGCTTGCGCGTCTCGAAGAGTTCGACGACGCGCGGCAGACCGCCGGTGATGTCCTTGGTCTTGGTAGTTTCCCGGGGGATCTTGGCCAGCACGTCACCGGGCTGGACTTCGTCTCCGTCTGAAACCATCAAGTGAGCACGCGAAGGCATCAGGTACTTCTTCTTGGATCGGCCGGCCGAATCCCGGATCAAGATCGTGGGCTGGTGCTTCTCATCGCCCGGCGGCAAAGTGACCACCAACTGGGCGAGACCCGTGACTTCGTCGACTTGCTCCTCGATGGTGATGCCGGGCTGCAGGTCCTTGAACTGGACGTTGCCGCCCGATTCCGTGAGGATCGAGAAGGTAAACGGATCCCATTCGGCCAGTATCTGACCGACGGTGACCGGCTGGCCTTCGTCGACCCGCATACGGGCGCCGTACACGACGTGGTAGCGCTCTTTTTCGCGCCCCTTCTCGTCCACGATGGCCACGACGCCAGCGCGGTTGAGGGCGATAAGCACGTTGTTGCGGCCGCGGACGGATTTCAGGTCGATGAAGCGAACAAAGCCGCTGCTGCGGGATTCGACCTTGGACTGTTCCGCGATTCGCGTCGCCGTGCCGCCGATGTGGAACGTGCGCATGGTGAGCTGCGTGCCGGGCTCGCCGATGGACTGCGCGGCGATAACGCCGACAGCCTCGCCGAGCTCGACGCTGCGTCCGGTGGCCAGGTTGCGGCCGTAGCAGCGCGCGCAGACGCCGCGGCGGGACTCGCAGGTGAGCACGGAACGAATCTTGACGCGCTCGATGCCGGCAGCCTGAATGGAGCTAGCCAGCTCTTCGCTGATCTCCTGATTGATTTCCAGGATGGTGTTGCCTTCGTAGTCTTTGATTCGTTCCAGGGAGACGCGGCCGACCACGCGGTCGCGCAGGGGCTCGACTTCGACGCCGGCCTCGAGGATCGGCTCGACGTAGATACCGTCGCCGGTGCCGCAATCGATTTCATTGATGATGACGTCCTGGGCCACGTCCACCAGACGGCGGGTGAGGTAGCCGGAGTCGGCCGTCTTCAATGCCGTGTCGGCCAAACCCTTGCGGGCGCCGTGCGTGGAGATGAAGTATTGCAGCACGGTGAGGCCTTCGCGGAAGTTGGAAGTGATGGGCGTCTCGATGACTTCGCCGGAAGGCTTGGCCATGAGGCCGCGCATGCCGGAGAGCTGACGGATCTGTTGTTTGGAGCCGCGGGCGCCGGAATCGGCCATAACGTAGACCGGGTTGATGACGCCTTCCTTGTCCTGTTGTTCGAGCGCCTTGAACATCTGCTCGGCAACTTTTTCGGTAACGTCGCTCCAGATGGCGATGACTTTGTTATAGCGCTCGCCGTTGGTGATGGCGCCGTCCAGGTATTGCTGCTGGACCTTGACGACTTCCTTCTCGGTGCTTTCGACGAGCGGGGCCTTGCCGTCAGGGATGAGCATGTCCTCGATGCCGATGGAGATGCCGGACTTGGTGGCGTACTGGAAGCCGAGTTCCTTGAGCTGATCGAGCGCGCGCACCGTGCGTTCGAGACCAAAACGCAGGTAGCAGTAGTAGACCAGCTGCTGCACGCCCTTCTTTTTGATGAGACCGTTGATGAAGGGCATCTCGTCCGGGAGATTGTCATTGAAAATGACGCGGCCCACCGTGGTGCTGATGAACTGGCGGTTCATCTGGACCGTCGCGGTGTGCGTGACGTCCTGGTCGTCGTAGGCGGTGCTCATGTCCATCATCTCGCCGGTGTAGCGCAGGCGGATAGGCGTGAGCAATTCGACCTCGCCCGCTTCGAGGGCCAGGAGCACTTCCTCAACGGAGCCCAGGGTGCGGCCCTCGCCTTTGGCGCCGGGCTTGGCCTTGGTCAGGTAGTAGATGCCCAAGACCATGTCCTGGGTGGGCACGGCCAGCGGAAGACCATTGGCCGGCGAAAGAATGTTGCGCGAAGAAAGCATCAACACGGCCGCTTCGATCTGCGCTTCCGGAGAGAGCGGGATGTGCACAGCCATCTGGTCGCCGTCGAAGTCGGCGTTGAAGGCGGTGCAGACTAGCGGATGGATGCGGATGGCCTTTCCTTCGACGAGAGTGGGCTCGAAGGCCTGGATTCCCAAGCGGTGCAGCGTGGGCGCACGGTTGAGCAACACGGGATGCTCGCGGATCACGTCTTCGAGGATGTCCCATACAATGGACTCCTGCTGCTCGACCATTTCTTTTGCTTGCTTGATGGTGGTGCAGTGTCCGGCGGCTTCGAGCTTGTGGTAGATGAAGGGCTTGAAGAGCTCGAGCGCCATCTTCTTGGGCAAGCCGCACTGGTTGAGGCGAAGCTCCGGGCCGACGACAATGACCGAGCGGCCGGAATAGTCCACGCGCTTGCCGAGCAGATTCTGCCGGAAGCGGCCCTGCTTGCCCTTGAGCGTATCGGAAAGGGACTTGAGCGGGCGATTGTTAGTGCCGCGCAAGACGCGGCCGCGGCGGCCGTTATCGAACAGGGCGTCGACAGCTTCCTGGAGCATGCGCTTTTCATTGCGCACGATGACGTCCGGGGCGTGCAGCTCCATGAGCTTCTTGAGACGGTTATTGCGATTGATGACGCGCCGGTAGAGATCGTTGAGATCGGATGTGGCGAAGCGGCCGCCATCGAGCGGCACCAAGGGGCGCAGTTCGGGCGGGAGCACGGGGATTACGTCCAGAATCATCCACTCGGGCTTGTTGCCGCTCTTTCGGAAGGAGTCCACGATGCGCAGGCGCTTGGCGTACTTGATACGCTTCTGCAGGCTGGGGTCGGAGCGCATCTTTTCGCGCAGCTCGTCGCCGAGTTTGTCGATGTCGACTTGTCTCAGCAACTCCTTGATGGCCTCCGCGCCCATGACAGCGCGGAACTGTCCCGCGAATTCGGCCTGGAGCTCGCGGTATTTTTCCTCGGGCAAGACTTCTCTTTCCTTGATTCCGGGTACTTCGCCCGGGTCCACGACGACGAAGGCCTCGAAGTACAGGATGCGCTCGAGATCGCGCATGGAAATGTCCAGCAGGTAGCCGATCCTCGAGGGCAGACCCTTGAAGAACCAGACATGCGAGCAGGGCGAAGCCAGCTCGATGTGTCCCAGGCGCTCGCGGCGGACTTTGCTCAGGGTGACCTCGACGCCGCACTTATCGCAAATGACGCCGCGGTGCTTCATGCGCTTGTATTTGCCGCACAGGCATTCCCAGTCGGTGACCGGGCCAAAGATCTTCGCGCAGAACAGGCCGTCGCGTTCCGGCTTGAAGGTGCGGTAGTTGATCGTCTCCGGCTTGGTCACTTCGCCGTGCGACCACGAGCGAATTTTCTCGGGGCTCGCCAAGCTAATGCGGATGGAATCGAAATCAGCAATTAGACTTGCACGGTCATACGGGCTGCTTCGATACAAGGTTGGTTCCTCTCTGCCGCAGCTTTCGCCGCAGCGCTCCCGGTTGCCCGAGAGACAAACTTTGCAAATCCCGTGCGGGCCAGCGGCCTAGTCGGCCGCTTGCTCGGTCTGCGGCTTTTGCCGCTTCATCAGTTCCACGTCCAGGCACAAGGATTGCAACTCGCGCACCAGGACGTTGAACGATTCGGGCACGCCGGGCTCGATGCCGGGCTCGCCCTTGACGATGGCTTCGTAGATTTTCGCACGGCCGTAGACGTCGTCGGATTTGGCCGTCAGCAGTTCCTGGAGGATGTGCGCCGCGCCGTAAGCTTCGAGCGCCCACACTTCCATTTCGCCGAAACGCTGGCCGCCGAATTGCGCCTTGCCGCCGAGCGGCTGTTGCGTAATCAGTGAATACGGACCGATCGAGCGAGCGTGAATCTTGTCGTCGACCAAGTGGGAGAGCTTCAACATGTAGATGTAACCGACCGTGACTTCCTGGGCAAAGATGTCGCCGGTCATCCCGTCAAAGAGCGTGATCTTGCCCGAGGAGGGCAAGCCAGCGACTTCGAGCAGGTGGCGAATCTCCTCTTCGCGCGCGCCGTCGAAAACCGGCGTGGCCATGGGGACGCCTTCGCGGAGGCTGTCGGTCAGTTCGAGCAATTCAGAGTCTTCCATCGACGAGAGCGAGCGCCAGATGGCCGTATCGCCGAAAACTTCACGGAACCAGCGGCGAGCCGCTTCGGCCTTGGTGTTCGCGTGGAAAAGCCGCGAGAGACTGCGGCCAAGCTCCTTGGAGGCCCAGCCGAGGTGCGTCTCGAGGATCTGTCCCACGTTCATGCGCGAAGGCACGCCGAGCGGGTTCAGGACGATTTCGACGGGTGTTCCGTCCGGAAGATACGGCATGTCTTCTTCCGGCACGATGCGCGCGATGACGCCCTTGTTGCCGTGGCGGCCGGCCATCTTGTCGCCGACGGACAGCTTGCGCTTCATGGCCAGATAGACCTTCACCAGTTTGATGACGCCAGGCGGCAACTCGTCGCCCTTCTTGAGTTTCTCCTTGCGCTCGTCGGTAATCTTGCGCAGGACGTCGATCTGGCGCGAGGTCATCTCCTCGATTTCGTCGATCTTTTCGATCAGCAGTGGGTCCTTATCGGCCAAGCGCAGGCGCTTGAGATTGCGGGTGGAGATCTTTTCGATGATTTCGCGCGTGAGCGAGACGCCCTTGGTGAGCAGGCGCTTATTGGTTTTTTCGTCGTGCAGGTCCGCGACGAGCTTTTGATCCGCGAGAAGGGCCGTCAAGCGCTTGAGGCGCTCATCGGTGAGGATGCGGATTTCGTCCGCGAGGTTCCTCTCCAGGCGGAAGACCTGGGAGGCTTCGATGGCCTTGTGCCGCTCGTCCTTCTCGGCACCCTTCCGGCAGAAGATCTTCACGTCCACGACCGTGCCTTCGATGCCGGGCGGGCAGTAGAGCGAGGCGTCGCGGACGTCGCCAGCCTTTTCGCCGAAGATGGCACGCAGCAGCTTTTCTTCTGGCGTGAGCGTCGTTTCTCCCTTGGGCGTCACTTTGCCGACCAGGATGTCCCCCGGGCGGATAGTGGCGCCGATGCGGATCACGCCGCTCTCGTCCAAATTGCGAAGGAAATTCTCGCTGATGTTGGGGATGTCGCGAGTGATTTCCTCTGGACCGAGTTTGGTATCGCGCGCCTCGATCTCGAATTCCTCGATGTGAATCGAGGTGTAGTAGTCCTCCTTGACCAGCTTTTCGCTGACCAGGATGGCGTCTTCAAAGTTGTAGCCGCGCCACGGAACGAAGGCCACGAGAACGTTACGCCCCAGCGCGAGCTCGCCGCGATCGGTGCAGGGGCCGTCGGCCAAAACGCGGCCCTGCTGAACGCGGTCGCCCACCCGCACCAAAGGCTTCTGGTTGATGCAAGTGTTCTGATTCGAACGCTTGAATTTGGTGAGCGAGTAGATATCGGCGCCCACCTCGCGGCTGAGCACGCCGGAATGATCGGACTCGACGCGGACGATGATGCGCTCCGAGTCAACTTGATCGACGATGCCTTCGCGGCGGCAGATGACCACGGCTCCGGAATCGCGGGCGGTGACACGCTCCATGCCGGTGCCGACCAGGGGCGATTCGCCGCGAATGAGCGGCACGGCCTGGCGTTGCATGTTCGAGCCCATCAGCGCGCGGTTGGCGTCGTCATTTTCGAGGAACGGAATCAAGCTGGCGGCGACGGAGACAAGCTGCTTGGGCGAAACGTCGATGTAGTCCACTTCCTCGCGCGACTTCAGGACGAAGTTGCCGGCCTGGCGGCAGTTCACCAATTCAGCGATGATGCGGCCACGCTCATCGAGAGCCACATTGGCCTGGGCCACGACGTAGCGGTCCTCTTCCCACGCCGAGAGATAGAAGCAGTAGGGTTCAACGGTGACGCGACGCTGCTTCAACTCTTCGTTGACTGCGTCGACTTTGTCGCGCTCGACAATTTCGCCAGCCTTGAATTCGCTATCGCCGGCGTTGACGATCTGCACGTAGTCAATGACGCGGCCGCCCTTGACCTTGCGATAGGGCGACTCGATGAAGCCGAATTCATTGATGCGCGCGTAGCAGGAAAGCGAGCTGATCAAGCCAATATTCGGACCTTCCGGTGTTTCGATCGGACAGATGCGGCCGTAGTGCGTGGGATGAACGTCGCGCACCTCGAATCCAGCCCGTTCGCGAGACAGTCCGCCCGGCCCCAAGGCCGAAAGGCGCCGCTTGTGGGTGATTTCGCTGAGTGGATTGGTCTGGTCCATGAACTGGGACAGTTGCGAGCTGCCAAAGAACTCGCGAATAGCCGCCATTACCGGCTTGGCGTTGACCAAGTCATGCGGCATGGCGGTGGACATTTCCTGGTAGACCGACATCTTTTCCTTGATGGCGCGCTCCATGCGAACCAAGCCGATGCGGAACTGGTTCTCGAGCAATTCGCCAACGGCGCGGACGCGGCGATTTCCCAAGTGGTCGATATCGTCAACGGTGCCGATGTTCTTGCGCAGCTTGAGCAGGTAGCGGATGGCCGCGACAAAGTCGCTGGAATCGAGCGTGCGCGTTTGTAGCGGAGTTTCCAGGCCTAGTTTGATATTGAACTTCAGCCGACCAACCTTGCTGAAGTCATATTTCCGCGGATCAAAAAACATCCCGTTGAACAGGGCCGTGGCGGTTTCCAGCGTTGGCGGATCGCCGGGGCGCAGCTTGCGATAGATCTCGATGAGCGCTTCGCGCGAGGAACGAATGGAATCCTTATCGAGCGTGCGCGAAACGACTACGCCGGTATCATCGCGATCCGGGAAGAAAACATCCACGCTGGTGATGCCCGCTCCGGGCAAAGCCGCCCAGATTTCGGCGGTCAGCGGCTTATTGGCTTCAAGCAACACTTCGCCAGTCTGGCGATTCACCAGGTCGGCAACCGAGTAAGCGCCTTCCAGATCGGCCAGGGACACGTGCACCTGAGCGACCTTGGCTTTGAGCAGTTCCTTGTAGAGCGGTTCGGTGATGCGCCGGTGCGCGGCGACCAGTACGTCGTCGCCCTTCGGACTCTTGATCTCGTGCGAAAGCTTGCGGTCGATCAGGCCACCGGAAAGGTTCCAGTAGAGATCGTTGTCGCGCAGCGTGATGCGCTCGAGCCTGAATAGAACGTGCGCAGGATCTCTTCATTCGACTTCATGCCCAGCGCGCGCAGGAAAATGGAGCCGAGAAACTTGCGCTTGCGGTCGATGCGCACGTAGAGAATATTCTTGGTGTCGTACTCGAACTCGACCCAGGAGCCGCGATAGGGAATGATCTTGCCCAGGAAGTAGCTGCGGCTGTTGGCGGTCTCGTAGAACACGCCGGGCGAACGGTGCAATTGGCTGACGATGACGCGTTCGGTTCCGTTGATGACAAACGTGCCGTTATCGGTCATCAGCGGGATGTCGCCGAAGAAGACCTCTTGTTCCTTGATGTCGCGAATATTCTTCGCGCCGGTGTCAGGGTCCTTGTCGTAGATCGTGAGGCGGATGGTGACCTTGAGCGGCGCGGCGTAGGTCATGCCGCGCTCCTGGCATTCGTTTACGTCGTACTTGAGCTGCATGCCCACCGGATCGCCGCACTTATTGCAAAAGGTGGGCGTGTTCTTATTGAACGTGCCGCACTTGGCGCAGATCACGTCTCCGGTCTGATAGGGATTGGTGACCACCGAGGCGCCGCACTGGCGGCAGGTGGCGCGCAGGTGGTGCAGGCCCTTGAGGTTGCCGCACTTGCATTCCCAATTGCCGATCGCATAGTCCACAAAGTCCAGCTGCGACAGCCCGCGGAAATCCTGAATGGGAAACACGGAGCTGAACACGGACTGCAAGCCAGTATCTTCCCGCTCCGATGGAAGCAAATCCATCTGCAGGAAGCGCTGGTAGGACATGCGCTGCACTTCGATCAAATTAGGAATCTGGATGGAGCTCTGAATCTTGGAGAAATCCAGACGCTTTCTCTCGCGAACTGCATGGTTTCCATTCTGCATTCTGTTACCTCATGACATCCGGATGGTTGGACCCGGACCCGCCGGGGCACGGCAGACACCAGTGCCCGGGGTCCAGGTTGGACTCAGTCGAGGGTTTCGGTTCCCGACGTTCAGTAGCGTACGGAATTCCTTATCGCGCGAACGCCGAAGCGCCGCGCTGCCCCGCGCTATTTAACTTCGACTTTGGCGCCAGCGTCTTCGAACTTCTTCTTGATCGTGGCCGCTTCTTCCTTGCCTACGCCTTCCTTGATGGGTTTGGGAGCGCCGTCCACCAGGTCCTTGGCTTCCTTGAGGCCCAGGCTGGTGACTTCGCGAACAGCTTTGATTACGTTGATCTTGTTGGCGCCGACGTCGGTCAGCACCACGGAGAACTCCGTCTTCTCCTCGGCCGGGGCTGCCCCTGCCGCCGCGCCGCCCGCCATCATTACCGGAGCTGCAGCGGCCGCTGAGACGCCGAAGGTCTCTTCCATCTTCTTGACCAGATCGGCGGCCTCCAGCAGCGTCAGGCCCTTGATCTCTTCCAGAATTGACTCCACTTTGTTTGGCATTGCCGTGTCCTTTCCTCCTCGCTATTGAGAGAACTTTTCTGCCTTGACCGCTTCTTGCAGGGTAGCGGCCAGATTTCGGGTTACTGCTGACGCCGCGGAAGCCACGCGTTGCGTGGGCGCTTGCAGCAAGAACATGATCTTGCTGATCAGCTCTTCCTTTGAGGGCAACTGCGCCAACTGCTGAATTTCCGCGATCGATAGGACGCGCCCTTCGACCACGCCGGCCTTAAACTTAAATGCCGGAACTTCCTTGGCCACTTTCGTCAGAGCCTTGGCCAGCGCGACCGGATCGGTCTCGGTGTAAGCGATGGAGTTGGTTCCGGCAAGGCCCTTGAGCACTGGCTCGGCTGGCGTACCTGCCCCAGCGCGCTCGGCGAGCGTATTCTTCACGACGCGATAGTGCCCGCCCACCGCCTGAACCGAGCGGCGAAGCTGCGTATCCTGGGCCACGGTAATGCCCTGGAACGTGGTCAGAATCAACGGTCGAGATCTTGGCCAGATCGCCGTTCAGCGTTTCGGCGTCTTTCTTCTTATCGCTGCGCTTCTTCATCGATTCGTCTCCGCGCCCTAGGCAGCCGCGGCCATGGCGGCTTCGGCCTCGGCCAGATCAATGCTGATCCCCGGCCCCATCGTCGAGGTCAAGGTGATTTTCTTGACGTACTTGCCCTTGGCGGCTGCCGGCTTGGCTTTCACAACCGCGGCCAGCAAGGCTCGCGCATTGTCGGCGAGTTTGGTGGCGTCAAAACTGATCTTGCCGATGGGCGAGTGAATGATTCCGGTCTTGTCCACGCGGAACTCCACCTTGCCGGCCTTGATTTCCTTGACGGCGTTGGCCACCTCGAAGGTGACCGTGCCGGTCTTCGGATTGGGCATCAGGCCGCGCGGGCCAAGGACTTTTCCAAGCCGCCCGGCAGAGCGCATCATGTCCGGCGTGGCGATGACCGCGTCATAATCCGTCCAGCCTTCCTGAATCTTCTGCACCATGTCTTCGCCGCCCGCGAAATCCGCTCCGGCTTCCTCGCGCCTCGCGAATCTTTTCGCCGCTGGCGATCACCAGCACGCGCTTGGACTTGCCGAGCCCGTGCGGCAGCACCACCGTGCCGCGCACCATCTGATCGGAGTGCTTGGGATCCACGCCGAGGTTCAACACCAATTCCACGGTCTCATCGAATTTGGCGAAGTGCGCCTTTTTGAGCGTCTCCGCGGCTTCCTGAAAATGGTAGGGGCGCGCCTCCACCTTCTTGCGCGCATTGGCGATGTTCTTTCCTGCTTTGCGAGGCATGACCGTCTCCTGACTCAGCCTTCGATTTCGATGCCCATGTTGCGCGCCGTGCCAGACACGGTGCGCACGGCGGACTCCAGATTGGTCGTATTCAGATCCACGAGCTTGATGCGCGCGATGTCTTCCACTTGCTTGCGCGTCAGCTTGGCCACCTTGGTGCGATTGGGCTCGGCGGAACCCTTGACGATGCCGGCGGCGCGCTTGAGCAACTCGGAGGCCGGCGGCGTCTTGGTGATAAACGTGAAGCTGCGGTCGTTGTAGATCGTCACCAGCACCGGGATAATCATGCCCTCGGGCTCTTTGGCCGTCTTGGCGTTGAACTGCTTGACGAAATCCATGATGCTGACGCCCTGCGGACCCAGCGCCGTGCCGACCGGAGGGGCCGGCGTGGCCTTGGCCGCGGGCAATTGCAATTTGACGACCGCTTGTACTTTCTTAGCCATAGCTACCTAATCCAATCTCGATGCCCAGGTATTCCCTAGGTGATCTTTTCGACCTGCACGAAATCCAGCTCGACCGGAGTCGAGCGCCCAAAAATCGTCACGGAAATCTTCAGCGTGCTGCGATCCGCGTTGACCTCTTCGACGACGCCGGTAAAGTTGGCAAACGGACCATCCACAATGCGCACCTGCTCGTTGCGCTCAAAGACCAGCTTCGGCTTGGGCTTGTCGGCCGAGGTGGTGACGCGGTGCAGGATGTTCTCGACTTCCTGCTCGGTCAGCGGCGAGGGCGTCTGCCCGGAACCGACGAATCCGGTGACGCGCGGCGTCGAGCGCACCACGTGCCAGGTGTCGTCGTCCATTTCCATTTCGACCAGCACGTAGCCGGGGTAGAACATGCGCGGCGAGACAACCTTTTTCCCGCCGCGCACCTCGACGACATCCTCGGTCGGAATCATCACCCGCCCGATGCGTTCGCCCAGCCCGAACGCCGCCACACGCCCCTCCAGGCTTTCTTTCACCTTCTTCTCAAAGCCCGAATAGGTGTGAATGATGTACCACTGCTTGGCCATAGTCGTCGCCACGCCGTGCCCTCAGTGCTTGAAAAGATTAAATATCCGCTGCAGCACGTACCCGACGGTGCTGTCCACGCCAAAGAAGAAGACGCCGAAAAACGCCACCGCCACGATCACCACGAACGTGGTAACGATCACGTCGTGCCGCGTCGGCCAGGTGACCTGGCGCATCTCCACGCGCACTTCGTGCAAAAAAGCGCGCCAGCGCTGCGGGATATTCCTTCAGTCGCTCCCAAAGCGCGCCCGCGCGCGATTCCGAAGCGCCGCCCGCCATTTCCTGGTTTTTCAATCGCTCCGCCTGGAAAGCCATTTCCCCTCGGGTGTCCCGCGCTTCCGTTCCTTTTGGCAGGGGAGGAGGGATTCGAACCCCCACATCCGGTTTTGGAGACCGGCGGTCTACCGTTGAACCTACTCCCCTGCGGTTCAGTGCCGGTCAAGGCGACCTAATTCTACTTCACCTCTCGGTGCCCGGTGTGCTTCCGGCACCGGTTGCAGAATTTCTTGGTCTCCAGCCGGTCGGAATGCTTCTTCTTGTTTTTCGTCGTCGTGTAATTCCGGTTCTTGCAGTCGTTGCACTGTAGTGTGATGATTTCGCGCATCGCTCAGACTTCTCCGCCCTTACTCGATGATCTCGGTGACGGCGCCGGCGCCGACGGTGTGGCCGCCTTCGCGAATCGCGAAGCGCAGCCCGCGCTCCAGCGCCACCGGCGTGATCAGCGAAATCTCCGCCGATACGTTATCTCCCGGCATCACCATCTCCACTCCCGCCGGCAGCTTCACGTCTCCCGTCACGTCCGTCGTCCGAAAATAAAACTGCGGCCGGTACCCGGTGAAAAACGGCGTGTGCCGCCCGCCCTCTTCCTTCGTCAGCACGTACGCCTCGGCCTTGAACTTGGTGTGCGGCGTGATCGATCCCGGCTTGGCCACCACCTGCCCGCGCTCCACTTCTTCCTTCTCCGTCCCGCGCAGCAGCAATCCCACGTTGTCTCCCGCCAGCCCTTCATCCAGCAGCTTGCGGAACATCTCCACGCCCGTCACGATCCGCTTCACCGTCGGACGGAAGCCCACAATCTCGATTTCCTCGCCCACCTTCACCTTGCCGCGCTCGATGCGCCCCGTCACCACCGTCCCGCGCCCCGAAATCGAGAAAATATCCTCGATCGGCATCGCGAACGGCTTGTCGATATCCCGCTGCGGCAACGGCACGTTCTTATCCACCGCCTCCATCAACTCCAATATCGTCTTCTCCCACTTCTCTTCGCCGTTCAGCGCGCCCAGCGCCGAGCCGCGAATCACCGGCACGTCGTCGCCCGGAAACTGATAGCTCTTCAGCAGCTCCCGCACTTCCAGCTCCACCAGCTCGAGCAACTCCGGATCTTCCACCGCGTCGCACTTGTTCAGGAACACCACGATGTACGGCACGCCCACCTGCCGCGCCAGCAAAATGTGTTCCCGCGTCTGCGGCATCGGCCCGTCGGTCGCCGCCACCACCAGGATCGCGCCATCCATCTGCGCCGCTCCGGTGATCATGTTCTTGATGTAGTCCGCGTGGCCCGGGCAATCGATGTGCGCGTAGTGACGGTTGGCCGTCTCGTACTCCACGTGCGCCACCGCAATCGTGATCCCGCGCTCCCGCTCTTCCGGCGCGTTGTCGATCGAATCGAACGCCCGGAACTGCACCTTCGGGTTGTGCTTCGACAACACCTTGGTGATCGCCGCCGTCAACGTCGTCTTGCCGTGATCGATGTGCCCGATCGTCCCGATGTTCACGTGCGGCTTGCTGCGCTCGAACTTTTCCTTCGCCATCGCTCTCTCTCGAACCTTTCCTCAATTGCTGGAGCGGGGGACGGGATTCGAACCCGCGACCATCGGCTTGGAAGGCCGAGACTCTTCCACTGAGTTACCCCCGCGGCCTTCACCCAATTCTGGAGCCTGGGACCGGGATTGAACCGGTGACCTCGTCCTTACCAAGGACGCGCTCTACCAACTGAGCTACCCAGGCCGGATCCGTCGCCTCAGCGTTCAGCCCCCGTCAGAGCGCCACCTTCCCCTGGGCAGGTTTTCGTTTATGCCGGAGCATGAGACCCTGACGTTCCTCATTGCCCGACGGCTGCTTTATTTCTACACGGCCGCTTCGTCATTTCTAAGACGGCTACTTCGTACGGATGGTGGACGGGGGAGGATTCGAACCTCCGTAGCCCGCAAGGAGCGGCAGATTTACAGTCTGCTGGTTTTAGCCACTCACCCACCCGTCCGCACGGGAAAAACTGTAAACGCAGAGATCAAGAACAGCCGCCTCTACGCCCAAAGAGACACTCGCCCGTTTAGTTTAGAAGACGGGAACACTGCCACTCTCGTCTGGAAAATCGCCCCAGCACCGCTTATGATTCCGAATCAGCTGGCGGAGGGATTTGAACCCCCGACCCTCTGATTACAAATCAGATGCTCTACCAACTGAGCTACGCCAGCGCAGCTCAAACCGAGCGAGGATAACAAATAGGCAACCCAATTGCAAGCGCCGTCCGCCCCGGCGCAAGCAAATAGGAGGCCAACCCTTCGGCCACGGCATGATTATACACCTTGGGGACCCGTATGCGGCAACTCAATTTTAATTTGGGAGCGTGCCCAGAGGACTGCGCGGCTGCGCGACGGCCGCGCCCGGGCACCGCAGTGGAAGGGCCTACGGAAGCGTGAGACAATCACTTGAGAGCGGACACCATGAAACGCGGCTTCCTCATTTTGGCGATCGTGGTAACCGGCGTCGGCGTGGTCGGGCTAGGGTACGAAACGCGAGCACGCAGTGCGCCCAAGGCCGGCTCGCTGCCTGCATTGCTCGAAATGGCGCCGGCGGATTCCACTTTCATTGCGTATGCGGATGTCGCGGCCCTCCGCCAAGACCTACTCGTGCAACGGGCTGCGGCATTGGCACAGCCGGCAACTGAAGACAAAGATTACATCGAGTTTGTCCGCGAGACCGGCTTCGACTATCAGCGGGATCTCGATCGTGTCGTATTTGCGAGCCAATCCGGCGCCGCCAGAGGGACGATGGCCATCGCCGAAGGCCGCTTTGATCAGAAGAAGATTCAGGAATATGCCCTGCGCTCCGGAAAGCTCGAGAATCAAAACGGCCGCGCGGTGTACATTGTGCCTTCGGCGACGCCCGGAAAAAGTATTTCGTTTGCTTTTCTCTCGGCCAATCGTATCGCCGTCTCTGATGGTGTAAGTCTTTTTGCGGCGCAAGCCGGGCCTTCGCACACTGCACTCGATCCGGCGATGTACGAACGGCTGTCGCGAGTGGCGGCAGCTCCACTGTTTTTTGCCGCAAAAACACCGGACAGCAGCGCAAGCGGGACAGCAGCGGCGCCCGGCACCTCCTCGCTCCTCGAATCGGTCCGCTGGCTGGACTTTGCGGCGCGGCCAGACGGCGGTGATGTGATCCTTTCCGCGGAAGGGGAATGCCGTAGTCCCGAGGAGGCGCAGAAAGTCGCAACTGGTCTTGAGTTGCTTCGCAGCGTGCTACGGAGCGCCCTTGCAGACCCCAAAGCAGCCATGCACATGTCACCTGCCAGCGCGTCGGCAACTGCGCGCGTTCTCCAAGCTGCCACCGTGACGACTACAGCCGAACGTGTCCGCCTCCTCGTTACCATGACCCCGGACATGCTGGATATCGGTGTCCCCGTTGGTCCGGCCAGCCGATAACGAAAGCGCGCAATGGGGCCGCGTGTGTTCGACTGCGCGTTAGCCAAGAGCAGCCCCCTCTCAATGCATGGCCAATAGACGGATAGAACAGATGGAGGATCTTGTAGTTGTAAACTGCCTAGTCAGCCGAGGCTGTGGTGGCGTAGCGCAAATACCGCATGGGGTTAACGGGGGCGTTGTTGATGCGCACTTCATAATGTACGTGCGGGCCGGTGGTGCGTCCGCTTACTCCGATAAATCCGATGGTATCTCCACGCTTCACATGAACTCCCGGGGGAACTGAGTAGGTCGACAGGTGGCCGTACCAAGTGGTCACGCCGAAGCCGTGATCCACGATGACGACTCGGCCATATCCGGTGTGTTCCGCGGCGTCGATTACCATGCCGTCTGCTGCAGCGTGCACAGCGTCGCCGTAGGGAGCGGAAATGTCCACGCCGGTATGGAAAGCGCCTTCGCCGCTGAACGGGTCCAACCGCTCTCCGAACCGAGCCGTAATTTGGCCCACAACCGGCCATAGATTCGGCGTGAACGCCACTTCTCCCAGGCCTGGCGCGGAAATCAACCGCAGGCCATTGTCCGCTAGAGCCGCGACGGGGGCTTTCTTCTCCAGGTAATTGAACTCCGCGACCGATTGCTCGAACGACGTTTCTGGCTCGGCGGGCGAGTCGGCCACCGCGAACGGGCTGTTGGGCGAGCGTACAAAGCCGTACGTAACGGCGACGTCAGTTGCAAGAGACTGCAACGATGAAAGACGCTGGTCGGTGTCCTTGGCGGCCTTTTGAAGCTGCTGGAATTGCTGCTGGAGCGTGGCCTGCTTCTCACGCAGAGCGTTGTAGTTACCGACCTTCCACAGCATCCGGGTGTAGGAGCCGAAGGCCACGGTGACCGTAATCGCCCCGATCATCGACAGCACGGCCAGGGCATGCAACGCATAAAACGGAACGGTGACTTTACGAAGCGTCCCGCGCCGGTTCGAGGCCACCAGCAATGTGTACGTCTCAAGCTTCATTGTGTCCTACGTAAACTCCAAGCCTGATCTTTACTTCCAACTGGGCCTGCCGCCGCCAAACTTCCCCTGGGCGGGGCGGGGATAAAGAGCGTTTGAACCGTGAGTCTTGGTCCGAAACAGGGCCAAGTCTAGAAAACGCTCCTGGCCACGTCAACCCTAATTTTTGAATTTTATAGTGGGTCGGGTCACCTGTGCATAAGGCGAATTAAGGGTCAGCTGGCCGGGAGTACCGTTGTGGCCGCCCGGAACTGACAGACGCTTGCTCGCTTCGACGGCACGCGGCTCCTATAATGAGCGTCATTCACGTGCCCAAAATGCGCATTGGCGAAGATGAGTTGATAGAGCGTATCCGGCGACGGATCCCATCCTCGCCAGGCGGCGGGATGCGCCTCGGCATCGGTGATGACGCCGCTGTGATCAGGCCCCGGAAGGACACCGAGTGGGTTTTCTCCTGCGACCAATTCCTCGAAAACGTTCATTTCCTCACGGCTACACATCCCCCCGAAGCGATCGGCTACAAGGCTCTGGCTCGTGCAGCCAGCGACCTGGGAGGGATGGGCGCGAAACCGCGATTCTTTTTGCTGTCTATGTCGCTGCCCGAAGATCGCACTGGAAACTGGCTGGACAGAATGACACGAGGGATGTCCCGAGCGGCACGGCAGCTCGGGCTAACTCTGGCCGGCGGGGACACAGCGCGGAGCCCTTCCAGCAATCCGGCCGTGGCGTTAAATCTCACGGTGATTGGCGAGATTGCCGTGGGACACGCGGTAGGCCGGAGGGGCGCGAGGCCTGGAGACGCCGTGTTTGTCAGCGGGCGGTTGGGCGGCTCACAATTGGGACTCGAGCTGATTTTGCGAGGCACTGCGCGCCAGCGGCGATGGCGGAGGCTGCTTTCGCCCCACTTCTATCCGAAACCCGCGATCGACCTGGGCCGTTGGCTGGCAGGACGCCGGCTAGCTTCCGCAATGATGGATATTTCCGACGGGCTCTCGACCGACCTGTACCGACTCTGCAAAGCCAGCCACGCCGGCGCACGAATTTATCAGCAGACACTTCCCGGTGTCGCCGTGCCTTCGGAGTTGCGATCCCAAGGCTTCGACGCGCGGTCTCTGGCGCTTCACGGTGGCGAGGATTATGGGCTGCTCTTCACGGTTAGCAAACGAAACCTGGCGCGCATTCCACAGACGTTTCGCAGTCAGCCCATTACCCGGATCGGGGAGATCGTTGCGGGGAGCGGCGTCACGCTACTCACGAATGGCGCAGCTTCGGCGCTCACGCCTCAAGGTTGGGATCATTTCCGCAAGTCTCGCTGAATGCGCCAACGAAACGCGATCATCGAAGGTCCCACTGGACGTCTCGAGGCGTTGCTTTGGACGCCAGCGAACCCGAATCCGCCGATGGCCGCGGTCGTCTGCCATCCCCACCCGCTCTTCGGCGGCACGATGCATAACAAGGTGGTCTATCACGCCGCCAAAACACTACGCCGGTACGGCCTAGCCGTGCTGCGATTCAATTTCCGGGGCGTTGGCTTGAGCGAAGGCACTTACGACGAGGGCCGCGGCGAAACGACCGACGTTCGCGTCGCGCTCGATTATCTTAGCGCGGAATTTCCCGGCACGCCGCTCCTCGTTGCAGGATTCAGCTTCGGCGCGGCGGTCGGTCTACGCGCGGGTTGCCAGGATTCGCGCGTCGCCGAACTGATCGGCCTGGGATTTCCGGTCAACGATCTGGACGCGGGCTATCTGCGCGCGTGCGCCAAGCCAAAGCTGCTGCTTCAGGGTGCCGGGGATCGCTACGGTTCAGAGAAAAACTGGAGGGCGCTGGTCGCCGACTTTAGTCCCGAGACTGCGGCTCAAACTGAAGTGGTATTCATTCCAAGCGCCGATCATTTTTTCACCGGCCACATCGACGAGATGACCACGGCCTTGGCTGGATGGCTCACCCAGCGTCATGTACTTAACCCGGTAACAGAGCCTTAATCAGCGTTTGGCTATTGCCCAATCGGCTTCGCTTCCGTTGGCGGCGGGACCGGCGGAGGAGCGGGAGATAGCTTTGCGGGTTCGGCTTCCGGCGGTGGCGAGATTGTCTGCTGAGCTTGCGACCCCGGACTTTCCTCTGAACCTTCGGTGGGCGCACTGTCTGGAGTGTCGACCTTAACCTGTTTCGTCAGCGCGATCTTTCCGAGCGGCTCTACGTCGGGGAATGTCTGGACCGGACTGGCCGCCAGGGCTCCCTGCATGAACTCGAGCCAAATCGGCAGCGCGGCGCGCGCGCCGGTCTCTCCCTTGCCCAGCGAGATCTGTTTGTCGTCAAAGCCGACCCAAACGCCGGCGGTGATTTGCGGCGTAAATCCCATGAACCAGGCGTCGGTGAAATCGTTGGTCGTTCCCGTTTTTCCGCCCGCAGGCCGGCCAAGCGCCTTGGCGCCCACGCCGGTGCCAAAATTCACGACGTCCTCCAGCATAGCGACCATAGTGCGCGCAACTTCCGGCGAGATGACGTCGTGTACGGCGGGTCGCGCTTGCTCGAGCACCGCGCCGTCGTAGCTAGTGACGCGGCGGATCATATGAGCGTCAACGCGTATGCCATCATTCGGAAAGACGCTAAAAGCGGAGGTATGCTCAAGCAGGTTCAGGTCGGCAGCGCCGAGCGTAATCGGCAGATAAGGAGGCAGCGGGCTGGTGATACCGAACCGACGAGCCATGTCCACCACGTTGGTGATGCCAATTTTGTCGGCCAGCTTGACCGCGGGCACATTGCGCGAGCCGGCCAACGCACGCCGCAATGTGATGACCCCTTCGTATTTCTCGTCGTAATTGTGCGGCGAGTACGGCTGGCCGCCGCTCATCACCGTAAACGGAGCATCGAGGATCGTGTCGAACGGCGAGTATCCCTGCTCAACGGCCGCCGCGTAAACATATACTTTGAAGGAACTGCCAACCTGCCTCTGTGCTTGCGTGGCGCGGTTGAATTTCGAATCTTCAAAGCTGTAGCCACCGACCATCGCTTTGATCTCGCCGGATTCGTTGTCGATTGCCACCAGGGCCGCCTGCGGGCCTGGATCCTGCTCGAGTTCGACCTTCGCGGTACTGCCGCTGATCTCGCGGATGTAAAACTGCGTGACGTCGCCCGCACGCAGGATCTCATTGGGGGCGTGGTGTCCGGTCCAGGCAAAGTCGGGCTGCGTCAGGACCGCGCGATACGGTCCAATCTTCACGGTAGCCGCCTGACTGTCCGCGGCCAGAACCAGCCCGTTCACGTAATCGCCTTTGGCGATCCCTGCTTGCCAATCCTCGTCTCGGTAGGTATCCAGCGTCGCCGTGTGGTCGGTGAGGATATTCGGCAGATTGCCGCGCCAGCCGTGCCGGCGGTCATACGCATGCAGGCCGTCTCGCACTCCACGGTCGGCGGCGCGCTGCATGGCCACGTTAAGCGTCGTGTAGACGCGCAGGCCGCGCTCATGCACGGTTTCGGTTCCGTAGGTGCTCTCCAGATACTTGCGGATTTCCTCGACGAAATACGGCGCCAGATCGTTGCGCTGCGACTGCAGATTGAGCCCGAGTCCCTGTGCGCGCGCGTCGCGTTCCTGTTGCGCATTAATTTTGCCGTCACGGTGCATCAGTTCGAGCACCAGATTTCGCCGGTCCAGGGCGCGCTGCGGATGGAGCAGCGGAGAGTAGCCGGGGCCGCGGATCAGCGCAGCCAGCAGGGCGGCTTCCGAAAGGGTCAACTGCCCCACCGATTTATTGAAGTAATATTCCGAGGCAGCCTCAAAACCGTAGTTGCCGTGCGCCAGATAAACCTGGTTCGCGTACATCGTGAAGATTTGCTGTTTGGTGTAGTTGCGCTCGATCTGAATGGCCAGCAGGGTCTCTTGAATCTTTCTGCGGAAGCTGCGGTCGGAGCGATCCAGGAAAAGTCCGCCGGCAAGCTGCATGGTCAGCGTGCTGGCGCCCTCCTGAATGCGCCGGTGCATGGCATTTCGCCAAGCGGCCTCGACGACCCGAGGCAGGTCCACGCCCCAATGCTGGAAAAAATGCTGGTCCTCGGTCGAGGTGATGGCGTCCTTCAGCGTCGGAGGAATCTGTTCCCAGGAAAGCAGGATGCGGCGCTGCAGCGCGAACGTGCCGATCTGCTGGCCGTCATCGGCATACAACTCGGTGACGACGTTAGGACGGTAATCTTCGAGTGCTCGAATTTCGGGCAGGTCGCTCGAGTAGACAAACAGCAGCCCCGCAGCGACGCCCAAAGCCACCACGCCAACCAGCAGAATGGCAAACGCCAGGCGCCCCGCGAGTTTATGCCCGCGAAGACGCAGCGTGATGGGTGGAAGACTCAACATCCAATCTAATTTTACTCGAACGCGGTCCTGGCGGATAGCCAACCACAGCCGCTTGTGCTCTTCCGCTGAGACGCTATGCCGGTAGACGCCGCGCGCGTCGCGTGAGGAACGCGCCTACCGTGACGGCGAGTCCCAGAATCAGGAGCCCGCTGTCATGAAACAATTCCGTCGTCGGTTTTTGGCTGCTGTAGCCAAAGCAGCCACAATTGATCTCCAAACCAAGCATTGCCGCGCGTGTCAGCGCAGCCATGAACACCAGCAGCAGTAAAGTGACGGCCAAGCTGGCCCATCGCAAACCGATGCCGAAAATCAGCAGCGCGCCCAACCCCAGCTCGAGCCACGGCAGAACCCGAGCCATGAATTGCACGACAGGAAGAGGCAGCATGTTGTACGAATTGATGGCCATGGCGAAGAAGAAATGGTAATCGCGCAGGTGCCACGCGCCACCAAAATGCAGCTTAGCATAGGCGGCATATACGAAAATGCCTCCGAGCACCAAGCGGCCGGCCAGCAGTAGCGCCCGTCCGGTGCGGTTCCCCGGAGAGGCTGCGATCGCGGAGGGGCTGGCCATGTCTTAGTGTTGCAACAGGTAGTCGAGGTACTGCTTCAGGAGCGCGTAATTCACACCGCCCGTCGGGAGTTGCGTGACCTGCCCGCGGTGATACACGAAGATCGTCGGCGTGCCGTCCACGTGCTTGGAGTTTCCGAGGGCCATGTCACTGGCGACAGCGGCGTCGAGCTGCGGACCCTCGGTGGATTCGACCAACCGTACCTTCTTCATTTCGGCGGGAGAGAGCACGCCCGACAGAATCGGTTCGATCTTACCGGTTGGCGCCCACTCGTCTTGCCTGTCGTAAAGTGCCTGCTCGACGGTGGTGTAGAAACCCGCCGCGGCGGCGGCGTTCAACCAGTGCGCTGCCTGATGCGAATAGGTGTGCATCGAAAGCGGAAAATCGCGGTGGATCAGGTACACCTTGCCGGTCGAAACGTAGTTGTCAATCAGCTGCCGCGTGACGGTCTCGTAAAATAGGCGGCACTGCGGGCACTGATAATCCGCGAAGACCTCTATTGTGATGGGCGCTTCTCGCGAACCCAGCGACTTCGCGGCCGTCAGGTCTGCCGGAGTGATTCTGGTCTGCGCCCAAAGCGGCCCCGCCAATGCGAGGGCTACCAGTGCCAGCCCCAGACCAATCACGTAAAGTTTTCTTAATCCGTCGCTCACGACTCCTCCCTAATTCGACCCCGGAAATTCGCGGGTTCACTCAATCGTGGCGCCATTGTAATCAGATGCGGGCCCAGTTAAAAGTGTTTGGTGACGAATTGTCAATCCCAGCCAGTCGACCCTCGCGGAGCCTTTGACAAAGCGCAGGCGCACTAGCTTTTGTTAGGGATGAGCCTCGGAATTCGAGTTCTGGGCACTCGTCCCCAAGGCGATGGATAAAAATCAATAAATTCAGCGTAAATGACAGATATACAGCGGCTTAGTATAACACAATCTGTACTTGACAATGGCGCGCTCAAGTCTTATACTTCCGGTCGTGTCATGCTCGTCTAGCCTAGAGGTCCCCCCGACCCTGGGCAAGGCAGGACCGGAGGACCAGTCAGAATGAGCAAGATTATTGGAATTGATTTGGGCACCACGAATTCCGTCGTGGCCGTCATGCAAGGTGGAGAGCCGGCAGTCATCCCCAATCAGGAGGGCGCCAGGACCACACCTTCCGTCGTGGCCATCACCAAGTCCGGAGAGCGTCTGGTGGGCCAAGTGGCCAAGCGCCAAGCCGTGACCAATCCGGAGAACACCGTCTACTCGATTAAGCGCTTCATGGGCCGTCGCTATGATGAAGTCGGCGAAGAGGCTAAGCGCATGCCTTACAAAGTGGTTCGCGGGCCGCATGATGACGCTCGCGTGGAGATTTCCGGCAAGACCTACAGCCCGCCCGAGATCTCCGCCATGATTCTGCAGAAGCTGAAAACGGCGGCGGAAGATTTCTTGGGTGAGAAAGTCACCAAGGCAGTCATCACCGTTCCGGCCTATTTTAACGACGGTCAGAGACAGGCCACCAAGCAGGCGGGCGAGATCGCGGGCCTGGAAGTTCTGCGCATCATCAATGAGCCCACCGCCGCAGCGCTGGCGTACGGCCTGGACAAGAAAAAGGACGAAACCATCGCGGTCTACGACCTCGGCGGCGGAACGTTTGACATTTCCATCCTGGAAGTTGGCGAAGGCGTTGTGGAAGTAAAGGCCACCGCGGGCGATACGCACCTGGGCGGCGACGACGTCGACCACATCATCATGGAATGGATCGTCAGCGAGTTCAAGCGCGACCAGGGCATCGACTTGGGCAAGGATCGCATGGCCCTTCAGCGGCTGAAGGAAGCAGCGGAAAAGGCCAAGATCGAGCTCTCGCAACTGGCGGAGACAGAAATCAATCTACCCTTCGTCACTGCCGATGCCTCCGGTCCAAAACACCTGCAGCTCAAACTGACGCGCTCGAAACTCGAGCAACTGATGGAAGACCTATTGCAGCGCACCGTGGGACCGGTGAAGCAGGCGCTTTCCGACGCCGGGATCACGGCCGACAAGGTGGACGAAGTCGTTCTGGTCGGCGGCTCGACGCGGATTCCGCGCGTTGTGCAGATCGTTAAGGATCTGTTCGGCGGTAAGGAACCCCACAAAGGAGTGAATCCGGACGAGGTCGTCGCTGTCGGCGCGGCCATTCAGGGCGGGGTGCTGGGCGGAGAAGTGAAGGACATCCTGCTGCTCGACGTGACGCCGCTTTCCCTGGGCGTCGAGACTCTCGGCGGCGTGATGACCGTGCTGATTCCGCGGAACACGACGATTCCGACGCGCAAGTCGGAGACCTTCTCAACCGCTTCGGACAATCAACCGTCGGTGGAGATCCACGTCCTCCAGGGCGAGCGCAAAATGGCTCCGGACAACCGCACGCTCGGCAAATTCCACCTGATGGGAATTCCGCCGGCGCCGCGCGGCATGCCGCAGATCGAGGTGACCTTTGACATCGACGCCAACGGCATCTTGAATGTCTCGGCCAAGGATCACGCCACCAACAAGGAGCAGAAGATCACCATCACCGCTTCGACAGGCTTGAGCAAGGAAGAAGCGGAGAAGATGCGCAAGGAGGCCGACGCGCATGTCGGATGAAGACCGCAAGAAGGTGGCGGAAGTCGAAGCGCGCAACGCCCTGGATACTCGCGTTTACCAAATGGAGAAGCTCTTGCGCGAAAATCGCGAGAAGCTTTCCGAGGCGGACATCAAGCCTCTCGAAGAGGCCATCGAGAAGGCCAAGAGCGCCCTCACCGGAGGCACTGCGGAGACCATGCAGGCCGCCGTGCAGCAACTGGAGAACGCTTCGCACAAGGTTGCGGAGGTGTTGTACCGGGCGGCGAGCGCGTCCGGAGCCGCAGCCGCGAGCGGAGGTCCGGATGCCGCGGGAGAACATGGCAACGCCGGTTCACCCGGCGGGCAGAAACCTGGCGAAGGCGAAGTGATCGACGCTGAATACGTCGATGTGGACGACCCTAAAGGCCGAACTAGCGCGACGCAGGGAGAAACGAGGGCGGGCGATGGCTGAAGGAATCAACCGGGCGGGACCTCCCCAGGCGACGCAGAAGTTGCGCGAGAACTTCTACTTCGTGCAGGTGCCGCTGTCGGAAACGCCGTCTGCCGATTGGAAGCGGCTTTTCTATGATGCACAGCAATCGCCCCCACCCGAATTTCCTCCGCGCGCCGTGGAGATGAGCGGCCATGTCTTGCGCTTCCGCTCCGACGGCGAGAGCGTTGCGCAAAAGATCGCGTGGATTGATCGCTGGATCGAGCGCGCCAATCAGAAAGAGGCTGCCATGGGCGCGCGCTTTGAGGAAGAGAAGCGGCGGCGCCGCGAAGAGATGCTGCGCGAACAGGCCGAGCTCACCGAATTGAGCATCCGTTGGTCGAAACTATGACCGGAGGATAGCGCGTT
This sequence comes from uncultured Acidobacteriota bacterium, assembly GCA_963702795.1. Taxonomy (GTDB): domain Bacteria; phylum Acidobacteriota; class Terriglobia; order Acidiferrales; family UBA7541; genus Palsa-189. The sequence continues at coordinate 607,202 of CAVPDY010000004.1, forward strand.
CCCGGAATTTCTCCTCGGCGCGGAGAACAGGAAGCAATGCCGACGACAACCAAACAGGATTATTACGAACTCTTGGGCGTGCCTCGCAAGGCGGCGCAGAAGGAAATTCGTCAGGCCTACCGGCGCCTGGCTCGCAAGTATCATCCCGATCTGAATCCTGGCGACAAATCCTCGGAAGAAAAGTTCAAGCAGGTTCAAGAAGCCTACGACGTTCTGTCGGACACCAAGAAGCGCCAGATGTACGACCAATTCGGCTTCGATGCCGAGCGCCGCGGCGCGGCGCCGCCGGAAGAAGCCGGCAGTGGCGACGTGCATTTTGACTTTGGCGGCTTCGATTTTGGCGGATCCGGCGGCACGAACTTCCGCGACCTGTTCAGCCAGTTCTTCCGCGGGGGCGGAGGCGTGGCGGAAGCGGAGCGGGACACCGAGCCCGGCTCCGATCTCGAATACCAGATCGCGATCAGCTTTTGGGAAGCCGTGCGTGGCACGGTGAAGAAGCTTGACGATCACTCGCTTGGAGACCTGCACCACGTGTGGCGGCTCGGGCGCGGTGGGCACGCCGCAAGTCTGCGACGTATGCGGCGGAAGCGGCCAAGTGACGCAGACAAGCGGCAAGATGCGCTTCAATCTGGCTTGCACGCGCTGCGGAGGAACCGGACGCATACGCGCCGTCTGCCCGACTTGCAAGGGCGAAGGGCGTGTGCGCCGCGCCGATACGATCGAGGTACGCATACCGGCGGGGGTGCAAACCGGTTCGCGCGTGCGCGTCGCCGGCCATGGCAACGCCGGCACTCATGGCGCGCCCCCGGGCGACCTCTACATAATCACCGAAGTGCAGCCTCATCCTTATTTTGACCGCCGCGGGGACGATCTCTACACGGTCGTGCCCATCACGGTCACCGAAGCGGCGCTGGGCGCCAAGATTGAAGTCCCCACGCTAGACGGCCGCTCGCTGCTGCGCGTGCCGCCCGGAACCAACAGCGGGCAGAAACTTCGCCTGCGCGAAAAGGGCGTGCCCTCCGTCCGGCGGCACGGCCAGCGAGGAGATCTCTACGTCGAATTGCAGGTGGTTGTCCCCAAGCCCGTGGACGAGCGCGTCCGCAATTTGCTGCAAGGAACTCGCGAAGCTGGAGCCGGAAGATCCGCGGCGCGACCTGTTCGCGCGGGCTTCGTAGGCGGGGGAGGAGAAGGCCATGACCATGCGCAGTCCCAGGAAAAAGAGCCGCGCCGGCTACATGATCAGCGCCGTCGCCGAACTCTATGGTCTACACCCGCAGACGCTGCGTCTCTACGAACGTGTGGGCCTGTTGAAGCCCTCGCGTTCGCAAGGCAACACGCGCCTTTACACCGATGCCGATCTCGAACGCCTGGAGGTGATCCTCACGCTCACGCGCGAGATGGGCGTGAATCTCGCGGGCATCGAAATCATCCTCAACATGCGTGAAAAGATGGCCGAGATGCAGCACCAGATGGAGGCCTTCACCGGATTCGTCCGCCAGGAATTGGCACGCAGCCTGGACTCCGCGCGGCAGAAGTCCCCGCAGAACGCACTGGTGAAGCTTCCAGCGCCGAAGGTCATCCGCACTCAGAAATAGTTCCGCGAGGCAAGGCCCGCGTGATTCGCCGAGCGGGCATTCGCACGCTGCGTCGATTTTCACATTCCCTCTTTTTCCACTGCGGTCGCGCCTTGCACGCGTCCGGCATCGCGCCTATGCTTGTCGGCTATGGCGCAATCCGATTGTCCAGTTTGCGGCGGCACGGGCTGGCGGCTGGTGGATCGCGTGGATGCCAATCAGCCGGCCGAGCGCGTCGTGGAACGCAAGAACGCCGCCGGCGGCCCGTCCTCGGCACCCCCTCGCTTTACCTGGGCCGTGCCCTGCGACTGCACCGGCGGCGATCGCGTCTCACGCGCGCTCGTTCGCGCACGGATTCCGCACCGCTACGAGCACTGCGATTTCGACAATTTCGACACTGACCTTTGGAGTGGGTTACCGGAATCGGCTGCTTGGAACCGCAGCCTCGGCGCAGGCCCGCGTCGTGGTCGAAGCGTTCGCGCGAGACTATCCGGCCAGCGAGGAAACCGGCCTGTTGCTGATGGGCCCTTGCGGCGTGGGCAAGACGCATCTGGCCGTGGCCGCATTGCGCCAATTGATGCTGCGCGGCCACCGCGTGCGCTTCTACGACTATCGCGAGCTGTTGAAGGACATTCAGGCCAGCTACAATCCCGATCACCCTGTTAGCGAGATGAGCGTGCTCGAGCCGGTGCTCGAGGCCGAGGTCTTGCTGCTCGACGATCTGGGAGCCAGCAAGCCTTCTCCCTGGGCGCTGGAGACCATCAGCCACATCCTCAACAAGCGTTACAACGACAAGCGCGTCACCCTGCTCACCACCAACTACCTCGACGACGTGGAGACTTCCCCTACGCCGGCGCGCTTGCCATCGGGCCAAACCATCGCCGCCGCGCGCGAGGAAACGCTCACCGATCGCATGGGCCAGCGCGTCCGTTCCCGCCTCTACGAGATGTGCCGCACCGTCGAGATATCCTCACCGGACTATCGGCGGGAGATCCGCCAGGCGGGCCGTTTGCGCTCTTAAGTAGCTCTTCGGATGTCACGCTTTCGCGGCTGCCCCGTCGATTGACAGCGCTAGTCAGCGCGAGTATTATCACGCCGATACAGCTTGTGGGCTGTTCCTTCCTTGCTCCAGTCCCAGTGAGCGGGTTCCCTTTAGGGCCCGCCGCAACGAGCAGGGCAAGGTATCTCTTGGAGACTTCAGAATGTCTTCCGAACCCGTAAACCCCGAAAGCGCTGTCGCGGGCACGTCGTCATCGACGGCTGCTGCGGCTCCCGTGCTCGCCGCGGACGCCGAAGCAGCGCCAATTGTGGCGGCAACCTCCGAGCCGGCCGGCGCCGTCGGAGCAGAACCTTTCGGGGAGAGCGGCCCGGCCAGCGGTGCAGCGAACGCCGGAGTTCCAGACGCCACTGGCGACTCAGAGCCATCCGCTTCCGATGCAGCCCCGGCTCCGGAGGCTGAAGGCGGCCTGCCATCGAACGAAGAATTAAATCAATTCATGGACCAGTACGCAGCGCCGCAGCAGGCTCCCACGGAGGGAGAGATTGTCGAAGGTCGCGTGATTGCCGTAGCCGCTCTCGGCGTCGTCGTGGATATCGGCGGCAAGTCCGAGGGTTTGATTCCGGCGCAGGAGTTCGTCGAGGTCAGCGATCCTGCGAAGCTGCTGCCCGGCCAAACGATTGAAGTCCAGCTTACGGGCGAGCACAAGGAAGGCTATCGTTGTGCTTTCCTACCAGCGCGCGCACCGCCGCCGTGTGTGGGCCGACCTCGACAAGGCCTACCACGAAAAGACCCATGTGACTGGGAAAGTGGTGGACCGGGTCAAAGGCGGCTTGGTGGTGGACATCGGCGTTCGAGCCTTCCTTCCCTCCTCGCAAGTGGATCTCCGGCCGCTCCACGAACTCGAAGACTGGAAGGACCGCGAACTCGAGGTTCGCGTACTAAAGCTGAATCGCAAGCGCGGTAACGTGGTGGTCAGCCGCCGGGCGATTCTCGAAGAGGAACAACTCGCGCAACGGCAGAAGCTGATGGATTCGCTGGCGGAGGGCCAGGTCTTTCACGGCTCGGTAAAGAGCATCACCAGCTACGGAGTCTTCGTGGATCTGGGCGGAATCGACGGACTGCTGCACGTCTCCGATTTGTCCTGGGGCCGCGTGACGAATCCAGCGGACGTTGTGCGCCCCGGCGAAGAGACTCGACGTTCAGGTGTTGAAGTTCGACCGCGAGAAGAATCGCATCTCGCTGGGGCGCCGGCAATTGCTGCCCGATCCCTGGGCCACGGTGCCAGAGCGATTTTCGGTTGGCTCGCGCGTGCAAGGCAAAGTGGTGGGAACGGCGGATTACGGCGCGTTTGTCGAACTCGAGCCGGGCGTCGAAGGCCTGGTGCACGTTTCCGAGATGAGCTGGTCGAAGCGAAAACAGCACCCCTCGAAATTGGTTCAGGTCGGTGACGCGGTCGAGGTGGTCGTGCTCGAGGTGAAGCCCAGAGCAGCGACGCATATCACTCGGGCTGAAGCAGGCCCAGCCGGATCCCTGGGCGGAATTGGCGCAGAAGTATCCCGTGGGCTCCAAAGTTACTGGCCGCGTGCGCAACCTGACCGACTTCGGCGCCTTCGTCGAAATCGAGGAAGGCTTTGACGGCTTGATCCACGTCAGCGATATCAGTTGGACGGGCCGCGTGAAGAATCCGGGCGAAGCGTTCAAGAAGGGCGACACGGTCGAAGCCAAGGTGCTCAAGATCGACGCAGCCGAATCGCCGGGTTTCCCTGGGCGTCAAGCAACTCAACGACATCTGGGCCGATTGGTTCGCGGCGCACAAGGTCAACGACATGGTGCGCGGCAAAGTCTCCAGGCTCACGACATTCGGCGCCTTCGTCGAATTGGCCGAAGGTATCGAAGGCCTATGTCACATCTCGGAGATCGAGGAGCGTCGCCGCGATAAGGACGCGCCGCAGGCCGAAGGCAGCCGGCGGCTCCGCATTGGCGCCGGGCCGCGAATACGATTTCAAGATCGTGAAGATCAATCCCGATCAGCACAAAATCGGCCTTAGTTACCGTGCGGCCATCCGGCAAGCCGAGCGGCGCGAGGTGGAGGAATACCGGTCGTCGAAATCATCCTCCACGGCTACGATCGGCGACGCCATCATGGCCAAGCGGAGCCTGTAGCGGAGTTTCCCGGCTGCGGCGTGCTCGCGGGGGCCGACGGTCTGGCGAAAGTTCTTCCCCTTACGGCAAATTGGTGATATGCAAAGGCCGCCGGTCGGGCGAAACTAGGGACGTGTTCACCCAAATATTGCGGCGAACGGGAGTTTGTCTTGTCTGAGCAAACCACGCATGACACCATGACCAAGGCCGATTTGGTCGAGGAGGTTATCCGCGCCACCGATCTCCCACGCAAGGAATCGGAGGCCATTGTGGAGACGATCTTTGACTCCATCATTCAGGCGCTGCAGACCGGCGACAAGATCGAGATCCGCGGCTTCGGCAGCTTCCGCACGCGCCAGCGCCGAGGCCGGACCGGCCGCAATCCGAAAACCGGCGCGAAGGTGGAAGTTCCTCCCAAACGCATCCCGTTCTTCAAACCCAGCAAGGAACTCAAGGATTTTGTAAACGGCCAGATCTCAGCGGTAGGCAAACCTACACAACCCGAAGCACCTCCTCACGGGTAGCGCACCAGCATGGACTATCTCTGGACGCCCTGGCGGTATCGCTATGTCAGCGCCATCGCGAAGGACGATCGCTGCGTTTTGTGCGAAGCTCCGGCCGCCAATGATGACGCCCACACGTTCATCGTGTTGCGCGCAAAACGCAATTACGTGATCTTGAATCGCTTTCCCTACACATCGGGCCACGTCATGATCGTGCCCTACGAGCACCGCGCGACGCCCTCCGCCTACGACACGGAAACATTGTGCGAGATGATGCAACTTGCGATCCGTGTACAAGCGGCGCTGGAAAAGCTGTACCACCCCGACGGCTATAACCTGGGTATGAATATCGGGCGCGCGGCCGGCGCCGGCATCGCCGGACACATTCACATGCATGTGCTGCCACGCTGGATTGGCGATACCAACTTCATGACCACGACGGGCGAGACGCGGGTCGAACCCGAAGATCTCGATGTCACCTACGAAAGGCTGCGCGCCGCACTCAATTCCTAGCGGCGGCATCCATACCTACTTACAACCGTTGGTTGCCTGCTCAAGCTGCGCGAAAAGACGATTCTGCAAATCCGCCTTATGGACGTTGAGCCGGTGTATTTGGTCCATCTCGACGTCGAATTGCACCTTAAAGCCCAGCTCACGGAGCCTGCGCGCCTGGAATTGCATCCCGTCGCGCCAGTCCGGATCGTGATCGCCAACATGCATGTAAATACACAGCGGCTTCAAATTTTGGATTTTTAGAATGTCGTCGTCGTACAGCATGCCCGGATAGCCCGTGACGGACAAAAAATACTGCGGATAGCGCACCGCGATGTGAAAAGCGCTCAGGCCGCCGTTGGAGTGGCCCGCGAGGAACAGCTTTCCTCCCTTGACCTTATAGTCCCGCAGAATCATGTCCAGAAACTCCGGGAAAATACGGTCGCCTCCCTGAAAAAATAAAAGCCCATCGGGCGCGGCAGGGCTCACGACGATGTAGCCCCGGCGTTCGGCTTCCGATCGCCAGTCGCCTAGCGTCTGCTCGACGATGTTCATCGTCTGGCCTCCGCCGGTGAACACCAGCAGGGTGGGATAGGCGCGAGCCGGATCAAAGCCGTTGGGAAGATCCACCCGATACGTGACCTTCAATCCGCCAAAGGTGCCGGTTTTTTCAATTGTTTCCGCGCGACAAGCCGCGCTAAAGAGCAGACACGCCACCAGCGCGGCCACTGATAGCCACGTCGATCGGCCTTGCGCGACAACCCTTCGATGCAGTTTCTTGTTCATTTCACGGCGCCTCACGACAATTTTGCGTCTTGCGGATTCTCTTCACTCCGATACGAGTTTCTGATTCTGTTCCCCCGCCGGACGACAAGTTATACCGAACCGCACCCGGCAGGCAACGCACTAAAGAGGGAACGATGCTTGTCGCGCAATTCGCAACCATCCTTGGCGCGAGTGTATGCTGCACTGATGCTGGATCTCGATTGCCGGGCCGCGTTCGCCCCTGCCCATCTGGAAGAGTTTTTGAGCGCGCTGCCGCCACGACCAGCGGTGGTGCTTGTGGAACCGCGCACCGAACTGGCGGCCGCCCGGCCGCTTCTGCTGCGCACGGCGGACCTTCGGCGCCGCCTCCGCCTTCTGCTCAGCCCGCCCGACCCCGCCTCGAAGCGCATCAATCTTCGGGAATATGCCGCCGGCATACGCTTTCGGCTGACCGGCTCTTCGTTTGAACAGGCCTTGGTGCATTGGCAGCATGCTCGCACTCTTTGGCCGGGCGCATATCGCGAGCGGCTGCGGCTGCGCCCCCCCGCTCTGGTGAAGATGAATCTGACGACCGCCTATCCCCGCGCATACGTCACCAGGCGTGTTTCGCCGACCGGACTCTACTTCGGTCCCTTTGCCTCGCGCCGGGCGGCGGAGGGCTTTCTCCAGCCGCTCCTGGACCTCTTTCGCATTCGCCGCTGCCAGATCAAGATCCGGCGCGATCCGGCTTTTCCCGGCTGCATTTATTCCGAAATGAAGATGTGCCTGGCGCCATGCTTCGCCGGCTGCACGGATCAGGAGTACGCGTCCGAAGTGAGCCAGGTCGTCGAATTCTTGAGTTCCAGGGGTGCTTCGCTGTCTCAAGAGTTGGCCCGTGAACGGGACAAAGCAAGTTCCGAACTCGATTTCGAGCGCGCCGCGGCACAGCATCGGCGACTCGAGAAAGTAGACGCGGTGCGCCGGGGCATTCCTGAATTAGCGCGGCGGCTGGAGGTGCTCGACGCCGTCGTCCTCGAGCGCGCCTCCGAGGAAAATACGGTTGCCGTTTTTCGTGTGCTGGCGGGTCGCATCGCCGATCCCTTCCTCCTGCGGTTCGACGAACTAGCGAGCCAGTCGCGCTCGGCAGAGGAAATTCTTCGCGGAGTGCTGGAGCCCGCTGAGGACGCCGTCGGCGACCCAGCCGCGGCGGCGGAGCTCGAGGATCATCTGACTCTTCTGGCCCGCTGGTTTTATGGCCGGCCACGCGAAGGAGAAATCTTCTGCCCCGAGACCAGGCCGGACGGCTGGCCTTATCGCCGCATCCTCCGCGCGTGTGCGCGATTGCTCGCGCCCCGCGATTCACAAACTCCCTCGTAGTGCGCGGGTTCCCGGGTCCCGAGCAAGGTTTGCTGGGTGCGCCGGTCGGCGAGAACGGCGCGCAAGTCCTATTGCGAATTACCAACTGTGATGTTACGTTCCGACAGTACCTAGAACGTCCGCTTCCGGGGAAATGATGCCAAACGAAACTGAGCGCCGCGCCTCACAGCGCTTCACGATGTCCCTTGCCCTGAAGGTCAGGTCTAACGGCCCTCAGGGAGTAGTCGAGCAGCCCGGGCAAACCCGCGACGTCGGCTTCCGCGGTCTCTATTTTACGACCAACGCCGAGTACGAGCTAGGCAGCGAGATCGAGTTTATCTTGACCTTGCCAAAAGAGGTTACCCAGACCGGCGACGTGAACATCCGCTGCCGCGGCCGCGTGGTTCGCACCGAGCCTGGCAGCGGCAACCGCGGGGTCGCGGCGCGAATCGAGCGTTACGAATTTCTTCCCGAGAACGTCTGAGCACGTCCACGCAGGGTTTCCTCCCAAATTAGCTGTACAATGCAACTCTTGGCTCTTTCATTTGGTCCGCTGAGAAGACGGCTAGTAGCAATCTCAGCTATCGGCCGGGAGGAATCGCGCAATGGACCGCTACGACGCCAAAGCAGCGCTGGAAGAACTCAACGAAGAGGCGGTCCTGCCGCATCCGGTGCGCCTGCGTGACATGATTCTGCGCGTGCGGCTTGGCGCCAACGATGCCCTCGACATTAATAGAGAATTTCAGAGTTACCTGGCGGCCTTTGGCCAGACGCAAACAATCGCCCGCGAGATTCTTCAGAAGCTTGCTGTTGGCGAGCTGAAAAAACCGGAATGACGACGGTCCTCTCAAAACTCGTGGACGAATGACGGACCGAATCGGGCAAGGACCTACAATCAGGCATGCGACGTCTCACCCTGCTGGTAGATGCGGATGACACTCTCTGGGAGAACAATGTCTTCTTTGAGAGGACCATCGAGCGTTTCCTGTCGCTCGTCGAGCCGTTTGGCTATGCGCGAAATTATTCTCGCCGCATCCTCAATGAAACCGAGCGCCTCAATATCCGCCAGCACGGGTACGGCGTTCGCAGCTTCGGGCGCTCGCTCGAGGAAACCTACACGAAACTGGCGGGCAGCTTGGCGCAGCGCGACACCCTCCGCGAGGTCTCGGAAATGGTCGCGGAGTTGGAGAGTACCCCGCCGCGCGTCATCGAGGGCGTGCCCGAGACTCTCTCCTACCTTTCCGACCGTCATCGCATGATTGTGTTCACCAAGGGGGAGCCGGCCGAACAGGCGGCCAAGGTGGAGCGGTCCGGTTTGCAGGAATTCTTCGAAGCCATCGAGATCGTGGCGGAAAAGGACACGCGCACCTACCAGGACTTGATCGATCGCCACCACGTCGTGAAATCGCACGCCTGGATGGTGGGAAATAGCCCGCGGAGTGACATCAATCCAGCTCTGCAAGCGGGATTGAACGCCGCCTTCATTCCTCATCCTGCAACTTGGGAACTCGAAGATCAGGAATTGCAAAGTGGCTCGGGAAAGCTGCTGATCATAGGGAAGTTCCGCGATCTGCGGGATCATTTCTGAGGCGTCACATTCCCTGGCCGGGCGTCTGCTCCATTATTTGCTGACAGCGCAGGCAGGAAAGGACAAAGCGTGCAGAGAATCGCCGTCATGGGCGCGGGCGCGGTCGGATGTTTTTTCGGCGGAATGCTGGCGCGCGCCGGTGCTGACGTCACGCTCATCGCCCGCGGCGCGCATTTGGAAGCGATGGCCAAGGATGGCCTCTTTCTCGATAGCATTCATTTTCAGCAGCGGGTTCCGGTGCGCGCCTCCTCTGAACCTGCGGCGGTGCGCGGCGCCGAGTTGGTGCTTTTCTCCGTAAAAACGGTGGATACCGAAACCGCGGCCAAGTCCATCGCGCCGCATCTCTCCCCGGGCGCGATCATCCTGAGCCTGCAGAATGGCGTGGACAACGTTACCAGGATTTCAGCCGCCGCTGGACTTTCCGCGCTCGCATCCGTGGTCTACGTCGCCGCCTCGCTGCCCGAGCCAGGTCGCGTAAAGCATGCTGGTCGTGGCGATCTCGTAATTGGCAATTCGCCGGCACAACAAGTTGCGGCCATTCGAGACACGTTCGAGCCGGCGGGCGTGCCCTGCCGCTTGAGCGACAACCTTGACGGCGAACTTTGGCAAAAGCTCACGTTGAATTGCTGTGGCAACGCGGTAAGCGCCCTCACGAAATCCGGCTATGGCCCGGCGGTGCGCAACCCATATGTACGGGAGGTTATGCAGACAGCCCTCGACGAAGCGCGGGCTGTCGCGCGGGCCGCTGGCGTACGCCTACCCGACGACGGTCCCGAAAATTCCGCCAACGCCATGAACCTGCTGGAAAACTACGGCTCCGCCACCTCTTCGACCGAGCAAGACATAGCGCGAGGCCGGCGCACCGAGATGGATTCGCTCAATGGGTACGTCGCGCGCCGCGGCGCGGAGCTCGGCGTCCCAACGCCTGTAAACCGCACGCTGTATGCGCTTGTCAAATTGCTCGAAGAAAGATCGCTGGCCGGAGCCAAGCCCTAGGATCGGCTAAGCCGCTCTCGCAACGTGATAGAAACTCAGCGCGGCCGTGCCCTGCTCAAGCACCCGTAAGCGTTCGAGCTGTCCGGCAATCGCCGGCAACTCACGCCGCCTCTCGTGTTCCAGAATCAGCCGGCTGCCCGCCGCCAGCAGTTGCGATTCACCAAGCAGCTCGAGAACGTCATTGTATGCGTCCGAATCAGCGTACGGCGGGTCGGCAAAAACGAAGTCGGCCTTCGTGCCGCGCGCAGCGAGCTGCTCGATCACGACGCAGGCATCCTGCGCGAAAATCTCCGCCGTTCCGCCGAATGACTTATTCCGATCGTCGCCACGTCGAGCCAGCGGAACGCCGAGCGATTCGAGGTTGCTGCGTAGCACTGCTGCCGCAGCGCGGTGCTTTTCGGCGAAAATGGCCCGACGCGCGCCGCGACTGAGCGCTTCGATCCCCACCGCCCCGGAACCCGCGAACAGGTCCACGAACACTGAGTCTTCAATCTCTGGCCCCAAAACATTGAAGAGCGTCTCGCGCAGCCGGTCGCTGGAGGGCCGCAGCGCCAGCCCGTGCAAGGTGCGCAGCTTCCGGCTGCGATAGGTTCCGGCGATCACGCGCATCGGGCGCCGTTTCGGTTGAACTCCTGCAGCACGCTAGCCCATCGATCCATGGTCTACCCGACCGACGCCAGCTGATAGCGCCTCTGCCACTCCGAATCCAAACTGCTCAGCATGCGCCGCCGCTTCACTTCAGCTTCGGGATTCTCCACCAGCGCAAAAGCCTCGCGCCGCGCCAACTCCAGCAGTTCGTGGTCGCGCAGCGGGTTGGCTACATGCAGCCCCAACACGCCGTGCTGGCGCGTGCCAAAAAATTCGCCGGGCCCGCGCAGGCTCAGGTCTGCTTCGGCAATCGCGAACCCGTCGTTCGTCGCGACCATCGTGTCCAGGCGCTCGTGTCCCTCGCCGCGCAGTGTTTTCGGCGCCACGAGAATGCACGTGCTCTTCTCCGCCCCTCGTCCGATGCGCCCGCGAAGTTGGTGCAGTTGTGACAAACCGAAGCGCTCGGCGTGTTCGATGACCATCACGGTCGCATTCGGCACATCCACCCCCACCTCGATTACAGTTGTAGACACCAGAATATTCACCTGGCCACGCCGGAAGCCCTCCATCACCTCTTCTTTCTCTTCGCTGCGCATCCGCCCGTGCAACAGGCCGAGCCGCAACCCGGAAAACACCCCCTTCTGCAGCCGCTCGTACTCGACGATCGCCGCCTTCAGCGAGCGCTCCGCCTCGGCCGACTTCGATTGCTCGATCACCGGGTACACGATGTACGCCTGCCGCCCGCGGGCCACCTCGCGCCGGAGAAAATCCCAAACGCCGGGCAAATGTTCTGGCCCCGACCAGCGTGTTTGGATCGGCGTGCGGCCGGGCGGCATTTCGTCAATCACTGAGATGTCCAGCTCGCCATAGAGCGTCAGCGACAGCGTGCGCGGGATCGGCGTCGCGGTCATCACGAGCACGTCCGGCTCGGCTCCCTTTTCCGTTAAGCGCTTTCGCTGCAGCACGCCAAAGCGGTGCTGCTCGTCCACAATCACTAGACCCAAGCGCGCGAACGCTACCGGATCCTCGAGCAGCGCGTGCGTCCCTACCACGAGCTGCGTTTCGCCAGAGCTTATGCGTCTGGTTACCTCGCGCTTCGCCGCCGGCTTCAGCCCGCTGACCAGCAGTTCTACGCGATAACCCGCCGCCGCGAATAGCCGCTTGGCCGACAGATAATGCTGCATGGCCAGAATTTCCGTCGGCGCCATCAGCGCAACCTGGTACCCGTTTTCGATCGCAATCGTCGCGGCTTCAAGCGCCACAATGGTCTTCCCGCTGCCAACGTCCCCTTGCAGCAGGCGGTTCATCGGCCGCGGCCGCTCGAGGTCGGCGGCGATTTCCGCCAGCACGCGCTTCTGCGCCGCGGTGGGCTTGAACGGAAGAATGCGCTTAAGCGCTTCTCGTATCCGCGGCTCGCGCACATGAAAGGCGATGCCTGCTTGTTGCTGCGCCTGCTTCCGCCGTAGCGCCAAGCTAAGCTGATAAAAGAAAAACTCCTCGAAAATAAATCGCTGGTGCGCCGGCGAGCGAAACGAATTGAGAGTTTCGATCGGCACTTCGGGCGGCGGAAAGTGCACGAAGCGCAAGGCGTCGCTGCGCGTGGGGAATCCGTGGCGCTCCAGCAATTCGGCGGGCAGAGGGTCGCTCGCCGGTGCGGCCAGACTGGCCAGCGCGGCGTGGATCATCCGCCGGATCATCCGCGAGCTGATGCCGCCGATGGCTTCGTAGATGGGCACGATCCGTCCCACTTCCGTCGAGTCAGCCGTGCCCTCGCCAATCAACTCGTGCTGTGGGTTGATCATTTCGATGCGGCCAGGCCGGTAGGGATCGACATCCGCTTTGCCGTGGATCACCACGCGCTGCCCTGGGCGAAAGCGCTTTTCGAGGTATTGGCCGTGAAAAAATCGGCAAGGCAGCGCGCCCGTTTCGTCGCGCACCAGCAGGTGATAGATCGCGCCCCGTCCTCTCGAGTAACGAACCAGCCCGGCATCGGCCACCACGCCCTGGATCGTGTACGTTTCAGCCGGAACGATCTCGCCAATCTTGCTGAAGTGGATGCGGTCCTCGTACCGAAACGGCAGATAGCCGAGGAGGTCGCCGACACTGCGAATCCCGCGCGATTCCAGCAGGGCGGCGCGCTGCGGCCCAACGCCTTTCAGGTATTTGACTTCCGTGCCGGAGCGCAAGTCCATCGCACTCCTATATATATCACCGTCATCCGCGCGCCACGGCCAACTTGCTTCCCCGCCTGCCTTTGGATAGATTGAGCGAGCCGCTGCGAACCTGCGCACGACGGACTGGTTGGAGAAAATTTTGCCCGCTGAGTCTTCCCTGGAGTATCCCTCGAAACATCTGAACGTCCGGGACATACGCGTCCTGCTCCTCTGGCTGCTGGCCGGACTCATCGGCGCCGGCGTCGCCTACCGTTATTTCTTCCAGGCTTTCCCCGAAGCTTCCCTGAATTTCAACGTGACGCGGAGCGCGGCGCTCGATCAGGCGCGGGCCTTTGCGGCCGCTCAGGGTGCAGCTCTCGACGGCTACCAATCCAGCATCGTCTTCAATGTGGACGATGATCCGAAAACCTATCTCGAGCGCGAGGTTGGGCTCGAACAGGCCAATCGCCTGATGTCCTCCGAAGTCAACGTGTGGTTCTGGGACGTGCGATTCTTCAAGCCGCTCCAAAAAGAGGAGTTCCGCGTTCACGTGAACCCGGCGGGCCGCATCGTCGGCTTCGAGCACATTCTCGAGGAGGCCGCTCCGGGCGCGCGCCTCGAACGCCCCGGAGCTCTCGCTCGCGCGCAGGCGTTTCTCCGCGACACGCTGCACACGCCGATCGAAAACTATACGTTCCTGCCGGAAGAGGCCAATTCCACGGCGCGACCCGAACCGCACCGATTGGAGCTTTACGTGGGAGCGCACCGGCTTTCGTGCCAAGGACGCGCCGTACCGCCTGAGCGTCGCGCTTGCAGGCGACCGCATCGCCGGCTACCAGGAATTTCTAAAGGTGCCCGAGGAGTGGCTGCGCAGCTACGCGCGCCTGCGCTCGTCCAATGACTTCATCGAAGAGCTGGCCCTGATTCCCTATGCCCTGCTCTTGGGCGCGGCGATTTCGGTCATCTTGGCTTTGGGCCGTCGCGGTACGATTCGCTGGAGTGGCGGCCTCAAGCTAGGCCTATTCATCACGCTCCTCTATTTCGTGAACGAGATGAACCAGTGGCCGCTGACACGCGCCGGTTACGATACCAACGCGTCCTATTCCAGCTTTTTCCTCGGCCAGATCGGTCTGGCAATTGCCGCAAGCGTTGCCATGGCGCTGCTCGTGGTCGTCGCCATCCTGCCCGGCGAGCCTCTCTATCGCGCCGGACAGCCCGAACGCTTGCGCCTGGGCGCCGCATTCAGCCTGCCCGGTCTGCGCACGAAGGAGTTCTTTTGCTCGGGTGTCATCGGCCTTTGCCTGGCGGGCGCGCACATCGGGTACGTGGTTTTGTTTTACGTCATCGGCCGGCGATTCGGCGTCTGGGCGCCGCAAGATCTGCAATATTCCGATACGTTAAGCACGGCTTTGCCTTGGTTGTATCCCCTGACCATCGGTATCTACGCGGCAGCCAGCGAAGAACTTCTCTTTCGTCTGTTCTCCGTCCGCTTCCTGCTGCGCGCCACGCATTCGCGCATTCTGGCCGTGGTGCTTCCGGCATTCGCCTGGGGCTTTCTGCACTCGAACTATCCCCAGGAACCGGCCTACACACGCGGCATCGAGGTGGGCCTGATCGGCATCGTGGCTGGACTGGTGATGCTGCGCTGGGGCATTCTCGCTACGCTGACGTGGCACTACACTGTGGACGCTTTTCTGGTCGGCCTGTCGCTGATGCGGTCAGCCGGCGCCTACAACCGCATCTCCGGAACCATTGTCGGCCTGGGCGCGCTGATTCCAGTCGGCATCGCCGGCATTCTCTACCTCGCGCGCGACGGATTCGCGGATGATAGCGCTCTACTCAATAGCGCGGAGCCGCTCGTGGAAGCTTCCGCTGTCGCCGAGGCCACAGTTTCCGCCCCTGCGTCTTCTGCCTATGTCTCCATCCGGCCGAACCGCTTGGCCCTGCTCGTATTTTGTGGCGCTCTAGCCGCCGCGCTGTTCGCGGTAAAAACTCAATCCCTCGGCGATTTCGTGGCATTTTCGCTCGACGCGCGTCAAGCGGAGACGCGCGCCGACGAAGTTCTCCGCCAGCGGAAAGTGGATCCCAATACGTATCTTCGCGCGGCCACGATCCAGTACACCTTCGATCCACTGGCGGCCGAATACCTGCGCCGCAGCGTCGGAGTGCAGGGCGTGAACCGCATCTACCGCGATCAGGTGCCCTCAGCCTTCTGGACGGTGCGCTATTTCCGGGACTCGCAAAACGAAGAATATCTAGTGGTGCTACGGTCTGATGGCGCGCTGCACTCCGTTCACCACACCATGGCGGAAGCGACGCCCGGACCCACTTTGACTCAAGACCAGGCAATCGCCCGCGCGAGCGCCTTCCTTCGCGACGAGAAGGGCCTCGATCTCGCGCAATGGAACCTTGTGGATAAGAGTTCCGAGACTCTTCCTGCGCGCACCGATCACACTCTTACGTGGGAGCAGGTCGCTCCGCTGGCACCTCCAATTGCCAGCGACGGAGGCGCTCACGTCCGCGTCCAGCTGAAAGTCCAGGGTGATGAGGTCTCCGGCTATCGCACTTTCATACACATCCCCGAAGAGTGGGAGTTGAAACAAACTCAGCGCACGCTTCTGGATACCCTGCAATCGATCGGTTTCGTCGTGCTGCTCTCTGTCTTGGGCATCGCTGTCCTCGTCGTCTTTTTGCGCAATCTGAGACACCCGTCGGTAGCCTCCGTTCCGTGGCGGCGTCTCGCAGGATGGTGTCTCCCAGTGCTGTTTGCTTCGATTGTCACGTTCCTCACTTTGGAGCCTCAGTATCTTGCGCAGTATCAAACGCAAGTGCCCTTCAAAATCTATCTGGGGACAGCCGGAATCGGTTTACTCCTCGGCGCGATGCTTTTCTATACTGGCGCCGCTTTTTTGTTTGGCCTGGCGTGGTTTTTTCTGGCGCAGGGCGGCGCCACACGGCTGCCCGGATGGCGAGGCATGCCCGCCTCGTATTATCGTGATGCGCTGGTCGGTTGGCGTTTCCGGATTCGCAATTCTCGCCGGCCTACATCACCTGCCCGAGGTACTGGCTCACTTTTGGTCAGTCCCTAGACATTCGCTTCAGGCAGCCGTTCCGAACGTTCTGGACACCAGCCAGCCCGCGCTCTACTCGATCGCCGCCGTCGTCACCCGCAGTTTTTTTGCCATCGGCGCGATCGCGCTTGCGCTAGGATTTGCTTCCTGCTATTTGCGTCGCACATGGCAGCAGGCCGTCCTGTTGGTGGCGTTGGCCGCGCTGATGGTGCCGCAGTGGGGAAGCGCGGGCGATTTCCTCCAGAGCGCGATGACGACGTTCATCACTCTGGCGGCAATCTGGTGGGGCGCGCGGAAGATCGTGCGATTGAATCTCTTCGGCTATTTCCTGATGGCCGCTCTGTTGCTTCTGGCCGGCCCGGCAATTGACCTGCTGCGCCAACCCAACTCGTTTTTCCACGCCAACGGTTGGGCACTGGCGGCATCCGGGGTCCTCCTGTTACTCTGGCCTTTGGTCGCTTGGCAAACGGCCGGCCAGCCGACACGCGATCAATAAGGACCTGGCCATTGGCTTGGTGGCTTTGGGGCCCGCTCGTGGAGGCCGCGGATGCCTGGACGCGAAGAGACGAACGAGAGAACGGAGAACGGAGTTTCGAACTCCCGCCGCTGGGCCGAGTATCTGGTGGCTGTGCTCGCCGGCAATGTTGCGTACCTGTTCATCGAACCGCAACTCCCCACCGCCATGCGCCATCGGATGTTCCGCGTTGACTTGGGCTTGGCCATCGACTTCCTGATGTGCGTCGGCATCTACGGACTAGTGCGCCTGGTTCGCCTCAGCAATACCAGCTCTTAAGAATCAGCCCTGCGCCGGCGGTTGCCGCGTGGTCGGCGGCCGCCGCGAACCGGGACTCGCGAAGTACAACGCGACTCCCGCAAGCACGATAATCAAGCCGATGATCAGCTCGTTCGTTGTGCCCACTTGCTCGCTTTCGTTCCGCGCGACGCTGAGCGCCATGAGCACAACCGGCGGGATGCAGATGGCGATCGTCCCGGAGAGTCCCCCCGGCACGCGGTAGGGCCGCACGAGATTCGGCTCGCGGACGCGCAAAACCACCAGCGCTGCAAATTCCAGCAGGATGCTCAGCCCCGTCAGTAGCACGTCCAAAATTAGGAGCCGCAAAAATCCCAGCGGCAGGCACGCGGCCCATGCCAGAGCACAAACCACTATGGCCACCCAGGGCGCGTCAGTTTTGGCGCTGCGACGCTCGAACACCTTCGGCAAGAAGCCGTCGGCAGCCATCACCCCGGGCAGCCGGCTAAAGGAAAGCATCAGCGCGGCGAACGTGCCGATGGCACCGATCACGCCTGCCGCCGCCACGGCCAGCGCCAGCCAATTACCACCAACCGCGCGCCCGGCGTCCACCCAGCCGCCAGCCGTCCACACGCCGAGATCCACCCGCGCCTTCGCCACGGCCGCGACCGGAACCACGTAGCTCACCACCACCAGGATCACCGCTCCCAGCATCGCCAGTGGGTAAATTCGCTGCGGACGATCCACTTCGCCCGCAATCGTCGAGAGGTTGTCCCACCCCATGTAGTTCCACATGGCGATCAGGACGCCTCCCAGCAAATCCACATGATCGGTTGGGACGGCGGCCTGCGCCGCCCCGGCTGGCATCATCACGGCAATTGCCACCATGGTTATAAAAGGCAAAAACAGTAGCGCGTTCAGCCCAACTGACCCCCCTCCCACGGCCCGCGCACCAACAATGTTCCACGCCGTGCAGGTGGCGATCATTCCGAGTTCCAGGAGTATGCCGCGATTCCCGGCGGTGAGTCTCGGCGCAAAGTGGCCGAGATAAGCGACAAAGAGCGTGGGATATAGCGCCATTTCGAAGACGCTGCCGGTCAGCGTCAGCCAGGTCTCCTGATAGCCCCAGAACCGGCCCATGCCTCGCCGCACCCAAATGTAAAAGCCGCCCTCTTCGGGAATGGCGGAGGCCAGTTCGCTGACCATCAACGCCGTGGGCAAGCTCCACAGCAGAGGCGTAAGGAGCAGGATGATGATCGCCTTTGCGTATCCGGTCTTGCCGATGACATCCTCGAGCCCGTAGGGCCCTCCGGCAACCATGAAATAGGTCGCCGCAATCAAAGGCAGAAGGGTCAGCTTGCGGCTGCTCGTGGGGCTCACGAGCGGGACCCGGCGCGCTTTGTAAGAGTTTCCATCCGCGCGACTTATACCACACTTGGGGAGACAGCAAGCGCCCCGGCGAATGCATGGCGAAGTCAAACCTCGGCTCCGCCCTGCTCACAAGGTGGCAGTTGCCGCGTCTAATAGGCAGGGACCATGTCCATCGAGCACATACCGGCTGAAGCACCTGCCCTGGCGCTTCCTGGCCAACAGGCAGACGCGTTCATCGACCACTCCCGGTCCGGCGCGGCGGATGCACAGCGGGCTGCTCGGCAGCTCGACGACAACGCGGTGGTTGCGCGCGCCCAACAGGGAGATCGCGCCGCCTTCGAAACTTTAGTTCAGCGTTACGACCGCGACGTGCTGCGCCTGGCGCTCAATCTGCTGCACAGCCCCGAAGACGCGCGGGACGTCTACCAAGAGGCATTTCTCAAGGTTTACCGCAATCTCCACCGCTTCCGTCTCGACTGCAGCTTCTACACCTGGCTATACCGCATCGTTACAAACGTTTGTCTCGATCATATGCGCCGGCGTCGTGCGCGTCCCGAAGATCAGGCTCCGGTTTCCGCTTTCGCCGCGCAGAACGATCTCCCGGAAACCGACTTCTTCGACCGCCAGAGCGACGCGAACTCCGACCCCGAGCAAAGCTTGCTTGGCCAGGAGATCGGCGAGCGGATTGGCCGCGCGCTGGCGGTGCTTTCTCCGCGCGAACGGTTGATTTTTGAACTCAAGCACAATCAGGGAATGCGGTTGCGTGCCATCGGGGAAGCCCTCGGCACCACCGAGGAAACGGTCAAGAACTCGCTATTCCGCGCCACGCGTAAATTGCGCGCGCAGCTCGGTGAGCTTCGCTAACCCATGGTTATGCAGAAAAAACCCACATGCGCCCAGTTCGAGGACTTGGCCGTCCTCTACGCGATCGGCGAACTGGACGATGCCGGCCGCGCCACCGTCGAGGAACACGCCGCAGAGTGCTCCGACTGCGCAGCGGTTTTGCAGAGTGAGCTGCAATTGAACGACGCTCTTGCCGCCCGAAGCGAAGCCGATGACTCGCTCGATCGCTCCGGATTCCTGCTCCAGGAGTGCCGTAGCGAATTGGCGGAAGCACTCGATGACGCACAGGGCGCCACGAAGCGCGGCCTGCTTGAGCGGGTATCGCCGTCCCGTTGGGCGGAGATATTCCGGCGAGTACTGGCATTGCATCCGGCTTGGAGCACTGCCGCGCTTCTGCTCGTAGGCGCGTTTGGTGGCATCGCCGGCCGCGCCTGGTATCGCCAAACGACACTTCCCCTCCCCGGCAAGCCTCTGATGACCGTCTCGGCCGCCCCCATCGTGAGCGACCGCCAGCTGCAAATGATGGGCGCCGAAGACATTCGCTTGGAACAGCAGGATGGCGCCGCCCCCCGCGTCGAATTGCGCCTGGGTTCCGGCCAGCCCACGCTTGTGCAGGGAACTCCGGACGATGCGGAGATTCGTCGCGTGCTCGCCTATGTCGTTCAGCATGGCCAGCGCTTCGATCCGGACGTCCGTCTCGATTCGCTCGATGCGCTGCGCGCGCACGCCTCGGATCCGCAAGTGCTCACCGCCCTGTGCGATGCGGCGGTGCGCGACTCCGACCCGGCGGTGCGCCTGCGGGCTCTTCAGGCGCTGCGCACCTTCGGCGTCGATCCGGCGGCGCGCCAGGCGATGTTCGAGGCTCTAGCCGGTGACGACAACTCCGGCGTGCGCATCGAAGCAGTGGACGGGCTCGAAGCAGCGCTCGCTGCGCCCCACGCTGTTCCCCAGCCGCCGGATAACCGCGCGCTCAGCATTCTCCGCGACCGCGCTCACAACGATCCGAACAACTACGTACGCCTGCACAGCGCCTCCGTCCTCAGCCAGCTCACTTCGCTTGAGGAGTCAGACCGGTGATCGCCTGCTCTACCGAAGGCGCAGTCCTCGCGGAGCGTCCCACGGCGTCGCTTGTTCTCGCGCGGCTGCCATATTGGCTTCTCGTCGCATCGCTTGCCATAGTCATGGCTGTACTTCCCGCGCCGGCGCGAGACTCCGGCGCTAAAGCTTCAGCGGTGCCGGCCTCAGCGCCGCGCATTTCCGCGGTGCGCTCGGGCAATGTCCCCACGCGCAACGGCCTGCGACTGACCCTGACTGCCGATGCCGGCAACATCCGCGTGTTCACTGACGCCTCCGGCGAAGTGCGCTACCGCGTGATCGTGGAAGCCGAAGCGAGCGATCCCGCCGCCAGCAAGCGGCTCGAACGGTTCTCTCTCACGAAAAGCGCCACGTCCGCCGGCGTTGCGCTCACTGGACAAATGCCAGGTCCGCTCGATGCCGATCGCGTTTGGGTCACCTATGAAGTGCATGTGCCCCACCACTACGACCTCGAAATTTCCACGCAGGCAGGCGACATCACGACGCAAGACATTGACGGCCGCGTTGTGCTTTCGACCGGTGGCGGGAACATCCAAGCCGGAAATATCGGTGACGCAACTCAAGACCCTGCGCCAGCTGGCGCGAGCCCTCGGCCGAACCATGGATTAGTCGCGCGCCTCGATACCGCTGGCGGTCACATCGTCATAGGCGATGTGGCCGGCTCGTTGCGCGCCTCCACCGCGGGCGGACACATCACCGCCGGGAATATCGACGGCGACGCGATCCTGCAGACCGGCGGCGGACATCTTCACGTCGGTCGCATGGCCGGCGCCGCGCAGCTTTCGACCGGCGGCGGCGACATCGTCGCCGAACGCGCTGACGACGGCGCAATCGCGGAGACCGGAGGCGGCCGCATCGAATTCGGCGAGGCCGCGGGCGCCATTCAGGCGCGCACGGCCGGCGGCGGCATTCGGATCGACCGCGTGGCGGGCCCCACCGAGCTCACTTCCAGCGATGGCGGAATTCTGCTCGCTGGCGTGCAAGCGCCTCTACACGCGTCAACCACAAGCGGCACGATCACCGCTTGGCTCTCTCCGAAATTTGCGGACGCGGCATCCTCCGGTACGCCAAAACGCCGAAGCGCCACGGCAAGTCCTTCGGAACTCGCATCCGTCCAGGGCGACATCATCGTTTACTTGCCGCGCCAAATGGCGCTCACGATTGATGCGCTCGTCGAACACAGCTCGGATGGTCGCATCGTGGCGGACCCTTCCGTGCCGCTGCGCGTCAGCAGCGAAGATTCCGCGAGCGGGCGCGCCACCCGCGGCCATTGTGACCTCAATGGCGGCGGCAGAGTGCTTCATTTGAGGACCGCTTCGGGCAATATCCAGTTGCGCGTTCTCGATCCCAGTACCGAACAGCGCTTCGCCGGAACCACGATGAACGAAACGGCCAGCGTCGCGCCAAGCTCGAACGTGCCCACATCGAAACCCCAGGCAGCCTCGGACGCCAGCACTCTCAGCCGCTTCGCGGAACTCAGGCTCATGCTGGAGAGTCTCTGGTCGAGCGAGATTTCCGTAGCCCCGGCGGAGCAACAGACTCGCCTGGTTCACTCGGTCGCACCTGACTATCCCGAAATCGCTCGCCAGGCGGGCGTCGAAGGCGATGTCACGCTGCGCGTGGTGATCGGCAAGGACGGCGCCGTCGAGGACGTCGCGCCAATCTCCGGAGAGCCCGTTCTCACGCGCGCAGCCATGGAAGCAGTCGAACGGTGGCGCTACTCGCCCGAGATGGTCGGTGGCCGGCCCATCGGCGTAGTGACAACAGTGACGCTAGCGTTCCGCTTGCGCTAACGCCGGCAAA
Organism: uncultured Acidobacteriota bacterium; assembly: GCA_963702795.1. Classification (GTDB taxonomy): domain Bacteria; phylum Acidobacteriota; class Terriglobia; order Acidiferrales; family UBA7541; genus Palsa-189. Next base: position 629,272 of record CAVPDY010000004.1, read on the forward strand.
ACTTTGATGTGGAGGGATCCATGCGATCGAAAAACCTGAAACAAAACGCGCTGGTGATGGTAATCACTCTGCTAGCCGCCGCCGTAAGCGTGCCGGCATTCGCCGCCAATGACACGGAAGTATTCGACCGCACGATTCCCCTGCCCGCCGGCGCCAGCTTCGCGCTCACCAACGTCAACGGCTCGATCGCCGTCGAAGGTTGGGATCGCGATGCCGTCGAGATCCACGCCGTCAAAACCGCCCGGCGCTCCGCCGCCGATCTCGCGCTCGTCCACATCGATGCGGACCGCGAACCCGGGCGCGTCTCGGTCTCGACGATCTATCCGCCGGAAAGCGATGTCGACGTCAACGTCGACTACACCGTGCACGTTCCGCGCCGCATCATCCTCGAGCAACTCGCCACGGTGAACGGCGCGGTGCGCGTCAGCGGCATCGAAGGCCGGGGTGAGCTTCGCTCGGTCAACGGCGACATCGATGTCGCAGGCAGCGCGGGCGGATTTTCCGCTCGCACTACCAACGGCGGCGTGCACGTCGAGCTTCTGCGCCTGGCGCCCTCCGGGCCCGTTGCGCTGGAGACCGTGAACGGTTCTGTCGCGCTGGCCCTCCCGCATGACGCGGCCGCCACCGTAGACGCCCGCAGCCTCAATGGCGATTTCCATTCCGACTTGCCCATGTCTCTCCTCAGCGCGTATTCGCCGCGAGGAGTTCGCGGCCGCCTGGGTGCAGGCAGCGTTCCCATCCGCTTGCGCACCGTGAACGGCGCCATTCGCGTTTTGGCGTTGCCGCAAGGCGTTTGACGCGACCTCAATCCACCGCATCCGCGGGCCCATCCGATCGTTCGTCCATTCACGCTCATCCGGAGCGCCGAGCCTTTGCCGTCTCCTTCCAGCGTTTAGCCGCACCGGTGGCATTGCATTTCTGAAGTGCTAACGATCGGCTGGCGCCCGCGTCGAACCAAGTGGCAGTGGTAAGGAGATTTTTCATGGCGATCAGATTCGTCGATGGGAGAACCAATAAAATGAAAACAAGTTCGTTGGTGGCCGTCGCGGCCGCTTCGTTGCTGCTTATCTCCGCGCCCGGCGCGATGCGCGCGCAGGCTCCAGCACCCGGATTTCCTCCGCCTGGCCTCGGCCGTTTCATGCAGCAGGCTGAACCTGGCGCCGGATGGCTGGGCGTCTCCATTTCCGAAGTCACAGCCGATAAGGCCAAGGAGATGAAGCTCTCCGAAGCACGCGGAGTCGCCATCGATGAAGTTGGCGAGAATAGCCCCGCCGCAAAGGCCGGCCTCCAGAAGGGCGACGTCATCACCGAATTCAACGGCCAGAGCGTCGAGGGCGTGCTGGAATTTGAGCGCTTCGTGCGCGAAACCCCGCCTGGCCGAACCGCCAAGCTCTCCGTCTGGCGCAATGGCAAGAGCCAATCCATCTCCGTCGTGATCGGAGACGCGGCTGCTCAGTCGAATAGCGAGTCGCCAAACCCCTTCCGGTCCCGCGAGCGGCAAGAAGGGCCCGACGGTTTTTACATGCCAGAACCCGGCGCGCGGGCATTTCCGGATTTTCAACGCGGTTTTCAGGGCAGGGATCAAGCGCAAGCTCCATCGTTGGGGGTATCCGCGCAAGATCTCTCCGGCCAGTTGGGCGCATACTTTGGCGCTCCGGACGGCCAAGGCGTGCTGGTCACCGATGTCCACATGGGTTCAGCAGGTGAGAAGGCCGGTCTCAAGGCTGGTGACGTGATCACGAAAATCGACGGCGAGCGCGTCCATAATGTCGGCGAGTTGCGCACGCAACTCCGCGCCAAGCGCGAGGCCAGCACAGTCACGCTCAGCATCCTTCGCAAGGGTACCGAAATGTCTCTGACCGCCACGCCGGAGAAACCGCAGTCTCGGCGTTCTGGCAACGGGGACTCTCTGATTCCCCTCTAGATCGTCATTCGCGCTCTGCCCGGATCGGCCGCTGCCGGCCGATCCGGGCTTCCTGCACGATACCAAAGCTACCCCGATACGAAGACTCAGGTCGCCCGCGAAGCGGACGACCTGACTTTTTTCTCCGGGCCGCTTCCGATTCTCCCTCTATTCAACTCCGCGTAATCACCCTGCAATCTTCAGGCTCTACACACGAGTCGGCAATTTTTAATCCTGGAGGACAGAATGCGCCGCATTGCTGCCGCTGCTCTGCTAGTGGTGTCGTTGCTCATGTCGAACCTCGCGTACCCCGCGCCCGCGCGCGCCGATGACGATGGAGATGGTCGGGTGTCTGGACCGAAGACAGCCACGCCGATCAAGCACCTCGTCGTGATCTTTGACGAAAATAATTCGTTCGACCATTACTTCGGCACCTATCCCGTCGCCATGAATCCTCCCGGAGAGCCGGAATTTCATGGCGCTCCGAACACTCCGGCAGTCAATGGACTGACGCCCACTCTGCTCTCGAATAACCCCAACAAGCTGAACGGCACCGGCAGCAACCCCTTCCGCCTCGATCGCAGCGAGGCCGCGACCTGCGACAACGATAATCACTACACCGACGAGCAGCGGGCCTTCGACGCCGGCCTGATGGACCAGTTCAGCATTACCAGCGTCGCGCCGGTCGCTTGCGGCTCCGGCTTCTTTTTTGGTTCACCGGCACAACTCCTCGGCATGGGCTATTACGACGGAAACACGGTCACCGCGCTTTGGAATTACGCGCAGCACTTCGCTATGAGCGACAATTTCTTCGATACCGAATTCGGCACCACCGTGATGGGCCACATGAACCTGCTCTCCGGCCAGACCTTCGTCGGAACCAGCGCGAACGTCGCCGGGAAAATCGTGAATGGCTCGATCATCGCCAACGTCGATCCGTCATTCGCGAACGACGATTGCGCGGGCTCGGCGCCGAACGTCACCATGCCGGGAAAGAACGTGGGTGATTTGCTCACCGCCGCCAAAGTCAGTTGGGGCTGGTTCTACGCGGATTTCGCGCCCGTCTCGATCTCCGCCGGCGGTGTCGCGACCTGCCAGTCCATCTACAATCCCCACTACGCCCCGTTTAATTACTACACGTCGACGTCGAATCCGCATCACAAGCCCCCCACTTCCGTCGCCGCCATCGGAACCAACGCAGACCAAGCCAATCACAATTACGCATACTCCGACTTTTTGAACGCGCTGGCCGCTGGCAACCTGCCGTCAGTAACTTTCCTGAAAGCCTCCGTGACCGACACGGGCCATCCGATGGATTCGACGCCGCTCGCCGAGCAAAACTTCCTGGTCTCCACGATCAATGCGCTCCAGCAGAGCCGGTTTTGGAAGGACACCGCAATCATCATCGCCTATGACGATTCCGACGGCTGGTACGACCACGCAGCCGCGCCCATCATTCACACCTCAAATGATCCGGCCAACGACGGAGTTCAGGGAAACCCCAAAGCCGCTACCGGCTCGTGCGGTCCAGCGATCGCCGGCACCCAGCAGGATCGCTGCGGCTTCGGCGTCCGGCTTCCGTTCCTGGTCATTTCGCCTTACGCCAAGCGGAACTACGTGGATCACAGCCTCAACGACACAACTTCCATCCTGCGCTTCGTCGAATACAACTGGAACCTTGGAACGATTGGCGACCCTCAGTCCTTCGACGTCCTGGCCAGCGGCACGATCCTGGGGATGTTCGACTTTGACAATTACCGCGGAGACGACCGCGACGCGGACGGCCGCAAGCTCATCCTGGATCCTACGTACGGCACAGTCGTTGGCTCGTACGACCGTTACTAAAGTCGCCTCGCTCTCGCCAACCGGCAGCGAGTCCTTCGCTGCCGGTCCAAACGCCAAGTCTCAGGGCGACTTCGTGAGCTTCTACTGAAGCAATTCAGCTTCCCGTCTTCAACGGGCGGTTGCACTTGCGCTGGCAGGACTCGATTCCGCGAAGAACTTCTCATACAGCGTCACATCGTCCTTGCTCCCCATGACGATCGGCACCCGGTCATGCAAAGAGCTGGGTTGGACGTCCAGCGCCCTTTCCGCCCCGGTGGTGGCAGCGCCTCCCGCTTGCTCCATCAGGAAAGCCAATGGCGCCACCTCGTAGAGAAGACGCAACTTTGCCTTCGGCTTTTTCGGATTGCTGCAATCGTTGGGATAGAGGAAGACGCCGCCGTAAAGAAGCGTGCGATGGAAATCCGCCACCAACGAACCGATATAGCGCAGCGAGTAAGGCCGGCCCGTCGCTTTGTCCTTCTCTTTCAGATAATCGATATATTTTCGCGTCGGCTCATCCCATCCCGTCCGGTTCCCCTCGTTGATGCTGTAATACTTGCCCTTGGACGGCGTCACGATGCGATCATGCGAGAGCATGAACTCCCCGACGCTTGGCTCCAGCGTAAAGCCGTACACGCCTTGGCCGGTCGTATAGACGATCATCGTGCTCGATCCGTACAGAAAATATCCCGCGGCAACTTGTTCCGACCCTCGCCGGAGACAATCTTCCAGCGTGCCGTCCCCGGACGCGGAAATTCGGCGATGCACGGAAAAAACCGTCCCGATGCTGACGTTCGCGTCGATATTGGACGACCCGTCCAGCGGATCATAGAGCAGCACATACCTGCCCTTCGGATATCTCGCCGGAATGGGAATAAGATCCGGGCTTTCCTCCGAGACCATCACGCAAAGGTGGCCTCCATGGTCCATGGCCCGGTAGATGGTGTCCTGCGCAATCCGGTCCAGTCGCCTCACCAAATCTCCGGTGACGTTCTCCTCGCCGGTCTCTCCAAAAATGTCTCCTAGTCCTCCGCGGTTCACCTGGTGAGAAATCAGCTTCGCCGCAATCGTCAAATCCCAGAGGAGATTGGTCAGCTCCCCGCTACTGCCAGGATGCGCGCGCTCCTGCTCCAAAATATGCCGTTGCACCGTCGTCGATCCGGGCATGGGAAAATCTCCTCTGATTTATGGGCGTGTCTAAAGGCGTGTATTTCTAGCACCTTCGGAAGAGAAGGGTCAATAGATCGGGCCGGTTGGTAGTGGCCCAGTTTCCGGGAGAACGACTCATCAGGATTTGCCTCTCCCGTTAGCGTTGATTCGTCAAGCGTGTTGGGTTATATGTGGCTCCCTAACGTGACAAAACACAACCGAGAGCTGCTATACGCCGCCATCGTCGTATTCGTAGGGATTACGGCAGTCACTCTCAGCCAGCAGAACGCTCTCGGGCTGATTCCGCTAAAGAATCTGCTGAAAAATGATCTGCACGAGGATCGTGCCGCGACTGCGGCCTTTTTCTTCTGGCTTGGGCTTGCTTGGTATTGTAAGCCGTTCTTCGCAATTTTTACCGACGCATTTCCTTTCCTAGGTACGCGGCGCAAGAGCTACGTACTGGCCGGCGCAGTTCTTTCCGTCGCGAGTTTCATCGCGCTCGTCTACACGCCACACCGGTACGCCCCGCTTCTGGCCGTGTGCATCGTGAACAACATCTTCATGGTTGTGACCAGTACCGCCGTCGGCGGCTTTATGACGGAGAAGGCGCGAGCCTTCCGCGCCTCAGGACGCTTCTCGTCCGTGTTCCAAGTCGCCTATCAAATGGCTGGTGTGATCGGGGGGCCGCTCGGTGGAATCCTGGCCGCAATGGCGTTCGGATGGACGGGAGCAGCGAGCGCAGCCATCATGTTCCTGCCGATACCGGCGGCGATCTTCTTTCTGAGGGAACGACGAACAACCATCGATCCGCGAAAATTGCTGGGAGAGGCGAAAAAGCAACTTGCGAAGGCGGCATCGGCCAAGACCATGTGGGCCGCGGCAGGGTTTAGCTTCCTCTTTTATTTTGCGCCGGGCATTCAAACAGCTCTTTTCTACCAGCAACAGGACGTCCTGCACCTCTCGACGAAGGCCCAAGGGCTGATGCTGTTCCTAAACGGCATTTTTGGCATCGCTTCGGCAGTGATCTACGGCAGTTTTGCGTGCAAGCGCTGGAACCTCCGCAAACTCCTGCTTTGGTCCATCATCCTTGGGGCGTGCGCACAGATGGGATACGCGCTCTACTCCACCGTCGACCGAGCGTACATCATCGAGAGCTTCTGGGGGCTTGGTTGGTCGGCTGCGGATATGGCGCTGACGGACCTATACATGCGCGCAACACCGGGCGGAAGCGAGGGATTGGGTTTCTCGCTGATGGTGAGCGTTCGCAATCTTTCTCTTTTTGGCGCCGACTGGGCCGGTGCAAAGGCCATGGAGATTTACCACCTCCACTTCAGCACGATGGCGATTGCAAACGGCCTGATCTCGCTGATCGCCGTGCCCTTCCTTTTCTTGTTGCCGGGCTTCATCGTGGATCGAAAGGACACGCGCGCCGAATCGGAGACGATCCCGATTCCAACAGGCAAGGCTCTGCTGGAAGATTAAGGCAACTGATTCGCGATTTTATTTGGCCGTCGAGCCGTTCCCGGCCGGCTTGCCGATCGTGTTGATATACGCGATGCCGTCCGACGGAATACACATCTGCTCTTCCAGATCCTTGGTCGGATTCCATTTGTACGTGACGCCGGAGAGCTCTTCAAACGGCTTCGTATAGATCGTGGGGTCGTCGATGATCACGGTTTGTTGCAGGGTCCTCTGATCCACGCGCGTGTAGCGCTCCTGTACGTGCACGTTGTCGCTATGGGGATGGGCGCCCTTATCGAGCCATGTTCTGTCATCCAGGCCCACCGTGTCGGCCACGAAGGTGTAATCCCCATCCCAATGACCTACCGAATATCCGTAGTAATTGGATGACGTCCCCTCCCGGGTGTCGATGTCCTTGGGAAGTTCGCGGCCGTCCATCCATATTTCGCGCCAGATCTTCTGGTACTGATACAGCACCAGCATGCGGTCAGACAGCGGAACGAACTGCATGCCTCGCACTTCGTTCAGAATGTTGCGCGGGAACCCCAGCGGATCGCAGGTGGATAGCGGATCATTGGTGTCGGCGAGAGAGTACTTCCCCTCCGGCTTATTTTGCTTGAAACGCTCTTCCCCGAGGGGCGTCAAAGGCGGCACGTTGTGTATCGTCCAATCGGTGGGCCCCGACCACGCGCCGGTCAGTTCCCGCTTCGGGGCGGGACCGGGCGGGTTGGGATCGTCGCAAGACTTTTGGTAGATCGTGCCGGGTTGAGCCGGGCCGCACTTCGGCGCACTTGATGCCGGTTTGCTGCTCTGAGCGATCGCACTGGACGACAAAATCAAAACCGCGATGAGAGCGACAAGATATTTCAGCATTGGATAGCGCATGAATCCCCCCGGCGGACACTCCATTCAAACGATTGAATATCACAGCGGCCGATCCAAAGTCCAATGACCGCCAGCGGGCTCTCGCGAAAAGCGAGATGCGGGGCGGAGCCTTTGGGCTCGCCCCGCATGCCGGAATGCTTCGTCCCTGCCGATCGAATCCTAGCGATGGCCGTGGCCGCCGCCGCGGTGTTCCTCCTTCACTCGGTGTCCTTCCCGCGCGGCCGAGCGCTCAGCGTCAGACCGCTCGTGCAGTTCATGCGCCTCGGCAGGCCGCGGGCCCGCCGCGAATCGGTGCACATCCGGATACGGATGAACATACTCACCTCGGTTCACCCAGGTTCGTCCCCAACGTGCGTTGTTGATAAAGAGAGCGTGCCCGCCCCAATCGAAGCGGTTGAAGCCCCAGCCCCACGGCCGGAAAAATCCACTGATCGTGATGCCGAAGCCGAAGCGGATCGCTCCGCCCACAAAGAAACCAGGACGCGGCGCGAAGAAAACGACCGCAGGATCGTAGTACGGAACGACGACGAAGGCCGGATTAGCGGGCGTGATCGTGATGTACGGTCCCGCTCCAACAACAACCTGTGCATTGCTGCGCAGGTATCCGTAGTCCCGGGCCTCCTTGCGCTCCCTTTGGACCGTGTCCATCACGTCCTGCTGTTGCGCCAGGAATGCATTGCCAAGATTCGTCGTCCAGTTCATGTCGGACGCCATCATCTCCAGCACGGACGGGAATGGTAGCAGCGCTTGCACGCTGGGATCCCAGGGAAGCTGATCCGCAGTAATTGCGTCGGCCAGCGCTTGGCCGGTCAAATAGTGGTGTTGATCCGCCCATTTGGCGGCATCGGGAATCTGATCGGGATACGTTGCTGCCGCAAGAATCTGTCCCAGCAGCGGGTCCGGATACAGCGCAATGCGCGCGACCAACTGATCGATTTGGGATTCTGAAAATGTCGGTGGCGGCGCCTGCGCAAACATGGGAACGGCGACGAGAATTGCCAGCGTCGAAACCGCCAGCATCGACAACGCCCTCTTGATCTTCATTGCGATCCTCCTCAGTAAGACATGTAATTCGTTTCAAGCTGCGCCTTCATACGGCATCGCCTGTATCAGATGCACAGGCCCTGCCAAAAGGCAGTTAAGCTCTGGGCCCGCCGAACCAGTCTATTATCAATGGTCTGGCCGGCGCGGCTTCGATCATGACGCTTGAAGGTGACGGCCGCTCATGCTGGTTTTCAAGCGCTCGCGGTGCTTTTCGGCCACCGCCGAGGGCCGCACGCCTACCGTGTCTTACCGGGTTCTTTCCAGTGATTTAGCCTTGCACAGCGCCATCCGGCGCGGATACTCTTTAGCCTTCCCCCGGGCGCAACTGAATCATTCTTCGGGGAGGAGTCAGGATCATGGCTACCAGCGTATGGAAGGGCCATTTGACGTTTGGCCTGGTTTCCATTCCGATTCGCCTGTTCAGCGCGGCGCGCAGCGAACGGATCAGCCTCAATCAGCTCCACGCCGAATGCCACACGCGGATTCGCATGCCGCTTTTCTGCCCGACGCACAACCGCATCGTGGAGCGCTCGGAGATCGTCAAGGGCTACGAGTACGAGAAAGATCAGTACGTGCTCTTCAACGAGGACGAACTCGACAAGATCGAGCCGCCTTCCGCGCGCACCATGGAAATTCTCGAGTTCGTGAAACTCGATGAAGTCGACCCGCTCTACTATGACGCCTCCTACTACATCACGCCCGAAGACGCCGGGAAGAAGGCTTATCAGCTTCTGCTCGAGGCGATGAATGATTCCGGCTACGTGGCCATCGCCAAGCTCACCATGCACCAGCGCGAAAACATCGTGGTGATGCGGCCGCGCGCGAAGGGCCTCACGCTGCATACCATGTTCTACGCCAACGAGATCCGCGAAGTGGCTGAGTACGGCCAATCCGACGGGGCCGAACTGAAAGAGCAGGAAAAAAAGCTCGCCTTCCAGCTCATCGAAAGTCTGGCGGCGCCGTTCGATCCCAGCAAGTATCGCGACGAGTATCAGGCCAGCTTGCGCGCGCTGATCGAGGCCAAGCTCAAGGGCCAGGAAATCGCCGCGGCGCCACATCCCAAGCTCGCGCCCGTGATCGATCTGATGGACGCGCTCAAGAAGAGCCTGGCTGAAAAGCCGGCTCCGCCGATGAAACCGCCGGTGCGCGCCATTTCCGAACCGGCTGCCGCTGCGGCTCAGGCTGCAGCGCCGGCGCAAAAGAAACCGCGCCGGAAGCGCGCTTAAACTCGTTCCAGCAACATCGCAATTCCCTGCCCCACGCCTATGCACATTGTGGCGAGCGCGTAGCGCGCCTTGCTGCGTCGAAGCTGGCGCGCCGCCGTCAGCACCAGGCGCGCGCCGCTCATGCCTAGCGGATGACCCAGCGCGATTGCGCCTCCGTGCGGATTGATCTTTTCGCTGTCGTCGGGCAGGCCCAGCTCGCGCGTCACGGCGAGCACTTGGGCCGCGAACGCTTCGTTTAATTCCATGAAATCGACGTCGGCGATCGAGAGATTGACGCGCGCGAGCAATTTTCGCACGGCGAACAGCGGGCCGATGCCCATCACATCGGGCTCGACGCCGGCGGTGGCTGTGCCTATGACGCGCGCCATGGGCGTCAAGCCGAATTGCGCGGCGGCTTTTTCCGAGGCTACGAAAAGCGCGGCTGCGCCGTCGTTGATTCCGGATGCGTTTCCGGCGGTGACGGTTCCGCCTTGGCGAAAGGGTGTGAGCAGCTTGGCCAAGCCTTCGAGCGTTGTGTTGGGACGCGGGTGCTCGTCGACGCTGACCATTTTTGCGGTTCCGTCCGGTGACGGGACCGCGAGTGGCGTGATCTCTTCGGCGAAAATTCCCGCGGCTTGGGCGGCTGCGGCTTTCTGCTGCGAGCCAAGCGCGAAACGATCCTGCGAGCAGCGGTCGATCTTGTAGGCTTCCGCGACGTTTTCGGCTGTCTCCGGCATCGACGCGGTGTGGAAGTTTTTCTGGATCAGCGGATTGATGAATCGCCAGCCCAGCGTGGAATCGTAGATTTCCGCGTTGCGCGAGAACGCCGACGCCGCCTTGGGAATCACCAGCGGCGCGCGGCTCATGCTTTCGACGCCGCCCGCAATTGCGAGTGTGATTTCGCCGGCCGCAATGCCTCGCGCCGCCACCGCGACAGCTTCCATCCCGGAACCGCAGAGACGGTTCACCGTCGCCGCCGGAACACTCACAGGAACGCCAGCCAGCAGCGCGGCCATGCGGGCCACGTTGCGATTGTCTTCGCCAGCTTGGTTGGCGCAGCCGTAGAAAATATCGTCAATGCGTTCCCAATCGCTTCTCTCGAATTGGCGGCGCAGAGCGGCGAGGGGAACGGCGGCCAAATCATCGGTACGCACCTGCGCGAGGGCGCCTGCGTAACGGCCGATTGGCGTGCGCAAGCCTTCGCAGATGTAAGCAGTAGAGACTGTGGACACTCGTTGCCCCCAAATACTACTATCACATTCCGCATGGCCCAGCGCGGAGGAGGAACTTCGTTCATGAGCAAGAACCAGGTGAAGATTACGTACATCGGCGGTCCCACGGCACTCATTGAGATGGGCGGATTGAAGTTTTTGACCGATCCGACGTTCGATCCGGCTGAGTCGTTCTATCCGTCGGGGCCGGTGACGCTGCACAAGACGGCCGGACCGGCGCTCAGCGTGGCGTCGCTTGGCCACATCGATGTGGTGCTGTTGAGCCACGACCATCACGCCGACAATCTGGATAACGCGGGCCGGGAGATGTTGAAAAACGCCGACCAGGTGCTGACCACCACGGAAGGCGCCGGCCGGTTGGGCGGGAATGCCAAGGGAATGGCTTTCTGGCAGAGAATCGATATCCCGACGAAGGACGGCCGCGTGCTGCAGGTGACGGCGACTCCGGCGCGACACGGTCCGGAGGGCGGCGATCGCGGGCCGTGCGTTGGGTTTGTGCTGGCGTTCGCGGATGCGCCCGAGAGCGCCGTCTACGTATCCGGCGACACCGTGTGGTACGACGGCACAGCCGAGGTAGCCAAGAAATTCAACATTGGCACGGCGGTGCTGTTTCTGGGCGCGGCGCGAGTTGCCGTCATTGGGCCGGAGCACCTGACGATGAATGGTCCGGACGGAGTGGCGGCGGCGCGCGCTTTCCCGCGTGCCACGATTGTGCCTGTGCACTACGAGGGCTGGACGCATTTCTCGGAGCAACGCGACGTGCTCGAGCCTGCGTTCCGCGACGCGGGCATGGCTTCGCGGGTGCGCTGGATGGAGCTGGGTAAGTCGATTGAGCTCGGCAATTGAGGCATCGCGTCGCCAGGCGGTTTGTAAACTATTGAAAGGAAGATGATGATCGAGGTCGGGAGGGGTACACCCCCCGGGTTTTGTATGAATATCAAAATACGGGGAGTTGCGGCAAAAGGGATTTGTATGTATATGAAAACAAAGGGCGAATGATTTGTACGGGCGCGCGAGCGTCGATGACCCGAGGGAATTGGCGTAACAGCGCCAGCGACGAGGTAAACGGGGATGCAGCGGGAGAGAGCGGCCTAGGGCGCCTACTCTGGTGGCTCGGGAGAGGAACCGCGCAAACACCAAGCGCGAACATAAAACATTATATCATGCGAGTCAATCTGATATTTACTTATGTTTAATATATCAGTATTAAGAACTTTCTGTCTGTCGGGACTTGGCCGGACGCTGCTAGTCTTGAATGTTTTAGATGGTGAGCTGAGTGACGACGAGGATAGTTGATCTGTCGACTGTTATCGCCGCTGCCGCGGCCCTTTGGGCGCTAGCTTTCGGTTGGGTTACATACGTCAAGTCCGTCCAGACGCAAAATGAAGATGAGTTCGCGGCACTCAAGAGCGTGGTGACAGCTCTACGCACCGAACTGGACTTCATGAAGGGCTGGGCCTCCGATCCGGGATACTCGATAACCCTGAGCCGCGAGGAGGCGAGAGAGGTTCACCCGGATTGGTCGAGCCCAAACAGGATCATCTTCAGATTCAGTTCCGACGCCATCGAGAGTCTTTCAAATTCTCGTTACTTTACGAATTGGAAGGCCTCGTCGAGCCTTTCTCGCGCCTTAAGCTTTCGATTTCGAAGTTGTTCCAACTCCATGACGAATATCGTGCGTTCGCAAACAGCAATCCTGGTGTGCTGACGTTGGTGCCCGAATGGTATGCCCAGCAAATTTTCGCCTTCAATTATGAGCTTCATGTCAGCCTCATCGGGGGACCGGACGGAAACCCAGACTGCCTGTACCGCGCTTACAAGGAAGCCATCTCCGCTCTCAAGAAATTCGATGACGGCCTGCGGATCAAGTCCATCTGGGGGTGGTGGTTCCTTGTCGGGCACGTCATCGCCTGCTGGTGCGGCTTCGCGGGCGGTTTGTTGTTGTTCCGAGCATTTGGGTCGTAAAAGCCGCAGGCCGCGTCGTCGGGATCATGGGCCAAAGAATGAGCGAATTCACTGTTGTTGTGCTGGAGTGGCACTTCTCTCCACCGGACTACTTCGGGGAGGCCACTGTCATCCCTGGCCACGACTGCAACGTGGTCATCGACAACGGCAAAGCTGAGGCTCGATTGGCTTCCGCAGTTTACGACGCAGATCCCTCACTGCGAGCTGTTTTGCACGAAAAGCTAAAGGATCGCTTTCTCACCCACCAGTTTTTCCGGCATCAACCTTATGAGTTGTCGAAGCTGAGCGTTGCTCGAGAATACCCGGACGGGCGGAGGGACGTGGAGGTCGAGCTTGTAGGTCAAGGACTTAAGTTGTCCGTTGGCGACGTTGGCGTTCGGATCGCCGATAGGGAAGGGAGTGTCCTCAGCGATTCGAAACGTGAGCGAATCGATGAGGAGAAGATGCTCGCAGAATTGATCAGCACATACCGCCGGAACGATGGAGTATTGGATTCTGTTCTTAATAGCTACACGGCTGCCGTGCGCGATCCGGACAACGAACTGGTGCATCTGTACGAAATTCAAGACGCTATAAAAACCAAGTTTCGTGGAAGATCGGCGGCGCTTTTGGCGCTCCGCATCAAATCTTGCGACTGGCAGCTACTGGGGCGGCTTTGCAACGATAATTCTCTACGGCAAGGGCGACATCGGGGCCGGAGTATAGATGGACTGCGCGACGCGACCGAAGCTGAATTGGCTGAGGCCCGTGGTATCGCGCGCGCCATGGTTAAGGCCTACCTTCAATATTTGAGAAATTCGGGCCCCACGCACGGGTCGAGCGCGCGTCGGTCACTGACCTCGATGCGGCTGCATCACCCCCTGGGTTATTTTCCGTCCGGCAAGGCGAAGACGGTTAGTCTGGACGGGGCGGTTTCTGGAATTTTTCCCTTGGATTCGGGGTAGAAGAGGGTGATGCGGGGGTCGAGGATCGAGCCGCCGCCGGAGGATACGGCTATGTATTGGCGGCCGTTGATGGCGTAGCTGATAGGGGCGCCTGCTACTACGGCTCCTGTGTCATACGACCAGATTTTTTCGCCGGTGCGGGCGTCCAGGGCGAAGGCGTTGCCTTCGACGTCGCCGGCGAAGATCAAATCGCCGGCGGTGGCCAGGAGCGAGGAGGCGTTGCCCCAGGTGGTGTTGAAGGACCACTCCTTTTTGCCGGTGAGAGGGTTGAAGGCGGCGATGTGGGGCGGGGCGGTCTTGCTGGGCTCGTCGTTGTGGGTTCCGGCAAACCAGCCTTCGCCTTCTTTTACTTCGTCGATGTTCCTTTTCTCGACGTTCAGGTGGGAGCAGATCTCGAGCGCGGTGGTGTACCACAGGCCGGTGCGCGGGCTGTAGGCCGAATGATTGCGGTTGCGGCCGCCGGGGGTGCCGGGGCAGAAGAGGAGATCGGCCTTGCCTGCTTCCGGAACCACCACGGGATTGATGGGCTTGCCGTCTTTGTCCAGGCCCTTGGTCCAATTGATGGTGTCCACGTAGGGGAAGGCGCGGAGCAGCTTGCCGGTGGCGCGATTGTAGACGTAGGCGAAGCCATTTTTGCTGGAATGAACGACCAATTTCTGCGTGGCGCCATTCTGCATGGCGTCGAAAAGCACTGGCTCGGGATTCGAGTCGTAGTCCCAGAGGTCGTGGGGAGTTTCCTGGAAATACCATTTGAGCTTGCCGGTATCGGCATCGAGCGCGACGAGGGAGTCGGTGTAGAGATTGGCGCCCATGCGATCGCCGCCGTAGAAATCCGAAGAGGGATTGCTGGTGCCCCAGTAGATCAGATTCAGGTCAGGATCGTAGGAGCCGGTGTACCAGGTGGAACCGCCGCCGAGCTTCCAGGAATCGCCGGACCAGGTTTCGGAGCCGGGCTCGCCGGGCGCGGGAATCGGGTAGAAGCGCCAGACCAGCTTGCCGGTCTTGGCGTCGAAGGCGTTGAGATAGCCGCGGTGGGCGACTTCGCCTCCGGTGACGCCGGCGACGACTTTATCCTTCACGAGGATGGGCGCGGAGTTGATGCCGCAGCCGCACTTCTTGCGATTTTCGACTTCGACGTTCCAGGCTTCGCTGCCGGTTTTCATGTCGATGGCCACGACGTGATTGTCGTTGGTGCCCATGAAAACCATGCCGAAGCCGGAGGCCAGGCCTCGGCCTTTGCCGCCCTCGCGGGTTGCAGCGCCTTCCGCGGCGGACTTGCTGTAGGTGTATTTCCAGAGCTGTTTGCCGGTGACGGCGTCCAGGGCGTAGACGTCATTGTTTGGGGCTTCGAGATAGAGGGAACCATCGACGACGAGGGGGGCGGATTCCAGGCCGTGGAGGGCGAGGGGGAAGGTCCAGGCGGGGGCGAGTTGCTTGACGTTGTCGCGGGTGATTTGGGCCAGGGGGCTGTAGCTTTGGGCCATCTCGTTGCCGAAGAAGGAGGTCCAGTTCTGGGAGTGGTCGGCGCTTCCCGCGGCCCCGGCGCTTCGCACCGCCTTTAGTTCTTGCGCGGCGAGTCGGGCCATTCCGGCGAACTGCGGCGCTTAGGAGAAGGAGGCTGGCAGCGGCGGCGACGAAGGGAAACCTCGGGCGGCGCATTCTATTCCGCGAATCTTGCTGCGTCATGATCGATTCTCCTTTGTCGGCGCGAGCACCCTGTGATGTTTGGGGATATCACGAAGGGCTGCGCGAGTCAATGCAGCACGGTGACGCCGATGAGGGCGTGGCATCCAACTTTTCCGCGGACCTGAGTCCGGCTTGGGCCGAGAGGTGATGACTAGATTCCGGAAGAAGACTCCAGGGGAAATGCAGTCATTCTTCTCGCCAACCTTCTTGGCACGTCCAACGGAGTGGCAATAGAAATTTTCTCACGTCGCTTGCGATTGGTGTAGACTCTCCGGTCCTCGCTGCGAAAGGAAACGTACGGGATACCCATGTTCAGACGGCATTCTATCTGGGCTGTTCTTTCTTTGTTCGTGGCTTTTCTTTCGGTCGCGCTGCTCCACAGGGCGCAAAAAGTATCTCGGCCGGCGCCCCCGCCACAGGTGGCTCGCAAGATCTTGCCGGTCAAGAAAGACACCGCCGGGCCGAAACTGGTCTCCCAAGTTGTGGAGCATCTCCCGCTGAGCTTCGAGGAGAACCGCGGCCAGGCGGGGACGCAGGCGAAATTTGTGTCGCGTGGACCGGGCTATAGCTTGTCCCTATCGGCGAACGATGCGGTGCTTGTGCATCGCGCGAAGGTTCGCCTGCACGATGGCGATTTGGTTTCAGAGATGGCCAGCATGGGCAATCCCGAGCAATCCGTATCCAGTGAGGTCCATCTAAGCTGGCTCGGCGCAAATCCCGATGCGCGGCCGCAAGCGATCGGACCGCAGCAAGGGACGAGCAATTACATTCTCGGGAACAATCCGAAGAAGTGGCGCACCGGCGTTCCGCACTACGGCAGCGTGCGCTTCGCCTCGATCTATCGCGGGATTGACCTCGTCTATCACGGGAATCAGGACCGAGTGGAAATGGACTATGTGCTGGCGCCGAACGCGGACCCAGGCGCGATCCGCATGGGCATCGGCGGGCCGAGTCTCGTGGCGATCGAGTCGAACGGAGACCTCTCCATCGCGGGACAGGGAGATGAGGTTCTCTTGAAAGCGCCGGTGGCTTACCAGGAAATTCACGGTAAGCGTCAAATCGTGGATGCCCGTTTTGTGCTCGAAAGTTCCCACACCGCGACTTTCATTCTGGGAAATTACGATCATTCGGCGCCTCTGACCATCGACCCTGTGCTGGATTACGCCGCGTCCTTCGGCGGCGGGGACGACATCATTACCGACGTCGTGACGGACTCGCAGGGCTATATCTACCTGACGGGGACGACTTGCTCGACGGGCTACCCGGTCACTGGCGGCGCGCTGCAAACGCAGGGCGGCTCACTGACGGCCTATGCCTGTAACGATGCCCTGGTTACGAAGCTCGATCCCACCGCGTCCACGCTGATTTATTCCACCTATATCGGCGGGAAGAACGCGGATTTCGCGGTGCGCCTGTACGTGGATGGCAGCGGCAATGTGATTGTGGGCGGGAGCACGAATTCGCCTGATTTCCCGACCACGACGGGCGCATACAAGACGGCACTCAAGAATGCGAACTGCACGTTCAGTCCTTACATCACCAACCAGCAGTGCTCCGACGGTTTTCTCCTCAAGCTCAATTCGAGCGGCAGCGGCCTGATTTTTTCAACCTTGCTGGGAGGCGAGCGCGCGGACCTGATCGTGGCGCTGGCCGTGGATACACCTTCCGGGAACATTTACGTGGCTGGCGCGACGGACTCCCTCACATTTCCCATCGCCGTTCCCGGGTCCGCACCGCAGCCTGCCTACGGCGGCGATAACGGCACTTGCCAAATGGTTTCCAGCTCGACCGCGCCTTGCTTCGACGCCTTCGTGGCCGAATTCAATCCTTTGGGAACACAATTGGTGGCGTCGACCTACCTGGGCGGAAGCGACGATGACGCCGCCTATGCGATTGCCATCGACTCCAGCCATGCCGTGTACGTGACCGGAAGCACGGACTCGACGGGATTTCCTGTCACGTCCGGGGCGTACCAAACCACGCACACTCCGGGCGATCAGAGGGACATCTTCGTAACGAAGCTAAATTCCTCCCTTTCCAGCCTGGTGTATTCCACGTTCATCGGTGGGAACAGCGACGATCTGCCCATGGAGATTCGCGTGGATTCCGCCGGTAACGCCTATCTCACAGGATCCACGGTTTCCACGGACTATCCGACGACCACTGGCGCTCTGCAAACCGCGTACGCGGGTCCCAGCAGCAACAATTGCCCTTCCACGCTCGATCAAGTGGACTATGGCGTCTTGTATTGCGGCGACGCCTTCGTTACCAAGCTTTCACCGGCGGGGAACTCTCTGGTCTTTTCGACGTATCTCGGGACCAGTTCCGACGACGGAGGGTTGAATCTTGCCCTGGATTCCTCGAGCAATGTGTGGGTCGCCGGCGGCACGAAGTCGACAAGTTTTCCGCTGACTCCGGATGCTTATTACAATTCCCAGACCGTTTTTACGTCCGCCTTTCTTACGGAAATCAGCTCGGATGGAACACAACAACTGTTCTCCACCATGCTCCCCGGGCAACTGGCCATGGGCCTGGAAACCGATTCTTCCAACAACGTATTTGTCGCCGGGGAGCAATCCAGTATCCGCTCGGCGTCCCCGGCCACTCCCGGAACGTACAGCAACGCGCAGAGCGGGGCCTTTCTGCTGAAGTTTTCTCCGGGGAGTCTGCAGCCCGCCGTGACGTTGTCCAGCACGTCGCCGCTCTTCAGCGGCAACACCATCACATTTCCCCAAACGCAGACGAACAGCGCTACTCCCGCCGTTCCCGTGACGCTGACGAACACCGGTACGGGAACCCTGCACCTGGCGATTTCCTTCGGGTCCGGGAGCTCGGCCGGGATACAAACCAACGACTGCGGGACGTCGCTGAATGCGGGCGCGTTCTGCACAATTAATGTGACCTATGAGGCGACTGCCGTGGGGCAGGGCAGTGGACCGCTCATCATTCAGGATGACGCTCCAGGGAATCCGCACTCGATCATCTTGAACGGACAGAGCGATTATTCCCTGACCGCGTCCTTCGTTCCTCCAACCCTGAGCTTTGGCAGGCTGGAGCCCGGCGCCACCAGCGCTTCGCAGAGTTCCGGCATCGGCGGAACCGGCGACATCTTCGCCAAAGCGACCGGAGCGCCGGTGGTCACCGGCAATACATCGGACTTCATCGTGGACGCCTCGAGCTGCGTGGCTGGCGCAAACTATTGCACGATCCAGGCTCAGTTTTCTCCGCAATCCGGAGCATCGGGGACGCGAACGGCGTACGTTTCCTTGCCGACCAACGCGCCCAACAGCCCGCAGGTGCTCACTCTGACCGGAAACGCGACCAGCGGTCCGGCGCTCACGTTCAACATAAATCCTGTCGCAGCCTCTCCAACGGATGTGGGATCGAGTAGCAGCACTGGAGTTCTCCTGATCAATGCGGGAAGCGCTGATCTTGATATCACGGGTCTGAATTTCTCGAATTCTGTCTTCACATATAACTCATTGAGCGGTTCCTGCGGCTCTTCACCCACCGTGGGCCAGCCGCTGGTGCTTCATGCGCAGGGAAGATGCACCTTCGGGATGAGCTTCACGCCCACCGCCACAGGATTGCAAACTGGCACAATGACGTTCACCGATAACGATCCTTCGTCCCCAACGCTGAATCTCTCCGGCCAGGCTTCCTCTCCGGCCGGACCGCACTTCTCGTTTGTCAAGACGCCCACTCCGCAGCCGGATGGCACGATCCCATTCTCGGATACAGTGGTCGGCCAGAGCACGGCGCCCATCGCGGCATTGATCGGGGTACTGAACTTCTCGGGCGGCGGCACGGGCCACATCACCGCTCTCTCCCTGTCGCCGGACTACAGCCTCTCGCAGACGTGCAGCACGTTGCCGATTGCCATCGTCGCCGGGGATTCCTGCACGTTGAGCATTTACTTCACTCCCCAGGCAGTCGGATCACGTCCAGGAACGCTGACCATTCAGACCGATGCGCCCGGCGGGTTGACCTTCACGCAAGCGTTCACCGGTAATGGCGTGCTGCTTCCTGCGATCAGCTTGGGTCCAACGAAGCTCGATTTCGGCAAGGTGGTCGCGAACCAGACCAGCGGCGCGATGACCTCGGTCCTGACCAATGCCGGCAGCTCCCCGCTTTCGATCAGCAATGTTTCGATTACTGCGCCCTTTACGCAGACAAACAATTGTCCGGCATCGCTGGCCGTGGGCTCATCCTGCTCGTTCGCCGTGAAGTTCGCCGCGCCAACGCAAACCGGACCGTCCTCTGGGACGCTCACTTTTTCCACCAATGCGGCAGGGGGATTCTCCGCGATTGGCCTTACGGGCACCGCGATCACCGGTTCCGCTCTGGCCACGCAGCCCGCGAGCCTCAGCTTTCCGCCACAATCCGTCGGCACGGCGAGCTCGCCGCAGTTGCTTACGATACAAAACGTGGGCGATGTAGCCGTTTCCCTGACGGCCGTCCACACCACCAAGAATTTCTCCCAAACGAACAATTGTCCTGCCGCGCTCGCTCCGGCAGCAACTTGTGTCGCGAGGGTTTCCTTCGTGCCTACGTCGGATAGCTATCCAAACACCCAGCTTCTCGGAAGCGTCTTTATCGATAACAGCGGGACTGGCAATCCGTTCGCGGTGAGTTTGACCGGGGTTTCGCTTGGCCCCAGCTTTCCGACCGCCATCAACTCGATCGGGCTGGTTCCCTCGGCCAATCCGTCCCTCTTGGGCCAGCAAGTCACTTTCTCCGCCACGCTGATGTCGACAACCAGCGGTTCGCCGTTCGGGACCATGACGTTTTACGATGGCCCGAATCAGATTGGTTCCGCGGGTAACAACGGCTCGCTGACGGCGACGTTCCAAACCTCCAGCTTGCTCGTTGGGCCGCATTTCATCTGGGCTCGATACAGTGGCGATTCCACCTTCGCGCCCAGCACTTCCAATATCGTCGGGCAATTTGTAAACACGTCGGCGAAAACAAATTCCACGGCAGCGCTGGCCTCTTCGCAAGCTCGTTCTGAACCGGGCGAGACGGTCACGTTCACGGTGACGGTGACACCTGGGTCCGCCACGGGAACCGCGACGTTTTACGATGGCGCAACCGTTCTGGGAACCTCCGCGCTCGACGGCACTGGGAAGGCAGCGTTCCAAACATCGGGGCTCGACGCCGGCAGCCACAGCATTTCCGCGGTCTACGGCGGCGACACAACCCTTAGCGGAAGCCTGTCCAACAGCGTGACCCAGAATGTGGGCACGCCCAGCACCGGCGCTACGGGCGGCGACTTTGACGGTGATGGCAAGGCGGACATTTCCGTGTGGCGGCCCTCGACCGGGCAATGGTTCGTCATTCCGTCGAATGCAGCCTTCCCGGTCACTCAGTCGTGGGGGTTGAACGGAGACATTCCGGTAAGAGGGGACTACGATGGCGATGGGAAAACCGATTTCGCCATTTGGCGGCCCTCGACCGGACAATGGTTTGTGATCCCCTCGAGCAATCCAGGTAGTCCGACCGTGCAGTCCTGGGGCTTGAATGGAGATATTCCAGTGTCGGGCGACTATGATGGCGACGGGAAAACCGATCTCGCTATTTGGCGTCCCTCGACCGGGCAGTGGTTTGTGATCCCGTCGAGCAATCCAGGTAGTCCGATCGTGCAGTCATTCGGGTTGACTGGGGACGTTCCCGTGCCCGGCGATTACGATGGCGATGGGAAAACGGATTTCGCGGTTTGGCGGCCCTCGACCGGGCAGTGGTTCGTCATCCCGTCGAGCAATCCGGGCACTCCGATCATTCAATCGTGGGGCTTGAACGGAGACAAACCCGTGCCGGGCGACTACGACGGCGATGGCAAAACGGATTTCGCCGTCTGGCGGCCCTCGACGGGGCAGTGGTTCATCATCCCATCGAGCAATCCGGGCACCCCAATCACTCAATCGTGGGGACTGAACGGAGACATTCCCGTGCCAGCCGACTACGACGGCGATGGAAAGACGGATCTTGCTGTCTGGCGGACCTCGACGGGGCAGTGGTTCATCACTCCCTCGGCGACCCCGCCGAGCCACAGCGTGACCTCGTGGGGGCTCCCAGCGGATGTCCCGGTGCAAAAGCCGATTGGGCAGTGAATTTCACTGCCCGCTCAAGGCGCGAGATGGAATTAGGGACATAGTGCTATCCCATTACCGCCGCGGGGCCGTTGACGGAATTCGCGGCGGATGTTATAAAATTTGCTCTTTGTTCAGCGCCCGCTGAGACGGCGGAGGGCACTTCGCCGCGCGTTTGGTCGGAGCAAGGGTCGGTCGCAGAGACAGTAGTGTCGCCGGGCAGCCTGAAGCAAGACGCAAACCTAAATGCAACAAATTGTAAATCAGCTTGGGGAGCTGTTTCTGGCGGCGGTGCCGACCGTCATCATCGTTTTCCTGTTTTATTTTTTCCTGAAATGGGCTTTTTTCGGACCGATCGAGCGCGTGCTGCACGAGCGCGCGGCAAAGATCGAGGGAGCGCACAAGGAGCGCGAGAGATTGCGCGCGGAGGCGCAGGAGAAGGATCGCGCGTACCGCGAAGCGCTGCGTAAGGCGCGGCTGGAAATTCTGGCGGAGCAGGAAGCGGCGCGGCGGGTGGTGCTCGATGAGCGGAGCGCCGCGGTGCAAAAGGCGCGCACCGCAGCGACCGAGGAGATTCATACGGCGCGGACGCGCATCGCGGCGGAAACCGCGGCTGCCAAGGGCGACCTGGAAGCTTCGAGCAAACAACTTGCCGAGCAGATCGCGCGCGCGGTGCTCGAGCCGCGGCCGCCGTCTTCGGTTCCTGCGGCGGGCGGGACGCGATGAAAACGGCTCCCCGCGTTTCGTGGCGGCAAATCGCTTACTTATTGATTGTGCTTGCGTGCGCCGCCTTGCCGGCTTTGGCGCAGGAGCAGGGCGCGCCCGACCCGGCCGATAGCTTGACGGGGACGGTCTTCCGCTGGCTGAATTTCGCGCTGGTCATGGGCGGGATCATTTATCTGATTCGCAAGGTGCGGGGCGCCTTATTTTCGGCAGAACGCGCAGGCGATTTCGCACTCGATTCATCAGGCCGCCAAAGAACGCGCCGATGCCGAGCGCGAGCTGAATGAAGTGAGCCAGAAGCTGGCGAAGATCGACTCGGAAATTCAGGAGATGCGGCGGACGGCGGCGAGCGAGTCGGCGGCGCAAGCCGAGCGGATCCGGGCGCTGGCGCGGACGGAAGCGGAAAAAATCGCGCAGGCGGCGCGCGCGGAGATTGTGGCGTCCGAGCGGGCGGCGGCAGGAACTGCGCGGCGTCGGCGGCGCGGCTGGCCACCGAGCACGCCGCGGCGCTGGTGCGCGCGCGCGATGAATGCGGCGGCCGAGGCGGCCTTTTCCGGTCGTTCATTTTGGAAGTCGAGAGGAGCGCATCGTGAGGACATCTGGCGGACCATTACGCGGACGCGCTGGCGGACGTCGCGATCCAGCAAAATGCGGTCGCCCAGGTCCGCCGGGAACTGGCGGATTTTCTGGGGCTGCTGCGCGAGTCGCCGGATCTGGCGCTGATCCTCGACAGCCCGGCGGTGCCGCGGGCGAACAAGCGGGCCGTGGTGGAAGCGCTGGTGAAGCGGATGGGGGCCAGCCGCACGCTGCGCAATTTTCTTTTGTGGTCGTCTGGACCAGCGGCGCACGCGCGCTGCTGCCGGAAATTCAGGAATGCGTTTGACGCGCGGCTGGATGAGCGGCAGGGAATCATTCGCGCCGAGGTGACGTCGGCGCACGAACTGGCGGACGAAGGAAAAGGCGGAGCTGCGCGGCGCGCTCGAACGCCTGACCGGGCGGCGCGTGGAAGCGGCAGTACCGGCTGGATCCGGCGCTGATCGCCGGCGCGGTGGTGCGCATTGGCTCGACGATTTACGACGGTTCGGTGCGCACGCAGCTCGAACGGATGCGCGAGCGGCTGGCCTCTGAATAGGAGCAAGAATGGCATCGATTAAAGCGGACGAAATCACAAAAATTCTGCGCGACCAGATCGCCAACTACGACCAGTCGGTGGCCGTGGACGAGGTGGGCACGGTGATTTCGGTGGGCGACGGCATCGCGCGCATCCACGGCCTGGAAAAAGTGATGGCCGGCGAGATGCTCGCAGTTCCCGCACGACGTTTTCGGCATCGCGCTGAACCTGGAAGAGGATCAGGTCGGCGCGGTGCTGCTGGGCGAATACACGCTGATTCAGGAAGGCGACACGGTCAAGCGCACGCGCGCGATCATGTCCGCGCCGGTGGGCGAAGCGCTGGTCGGGCGCGTGGTCAATCCGCTGGGCGTGCCGCTCGACGGCAAAGGCCCGATCGCCACCGACCAGCGCATTCCGATCGAGCGCATCGCGCCCGGCGTGATCGACCGGCAGCCGGTGCGCGAGCCGCTGCAGACCGGCATCAAGGCCATCGACTCGATGATTCCCATCGGCCGCGGACAGCGCGAGCTGATCATCGGCGACCGGCAGACCGGAAAGACCGCCATCATTCTGGACACGATCATCAACCAGAAGGGCGGCGACATGATCTGCATCTACTGCGCGATCGGGCAAAAGCGCTCGACGATCGCGCAGGTGGTGAAGATTCTGACCGACGCCGGGGCCATGGATTACACGATCGTGGTGGCGGCGTCGGCCACCGAGCCGGCGACGATGCAGTACATCGCTCCCTACGCCGCTTGCGCCATGGGCGAATTCTTCCGCGACACCGGCCGGCACGCCGTGTGCTTCTACGACGATCTTTCCAAGCACGCGCAGGCGTACCGCGAGATTTCGCTGCTGCTGCGGCGTCCGCCGGGACGCGAGGCGTTCCCCGGCGACGTGTTCTACCTGCACTCGCGGCTGCTGGAGCGCGCCGCGAAACTGAACGACAAGAATGGCGGCGGGTCGCTGACGGCGCTGCCGGTGATCGAAACGCAGGCGGGCGACGTTTCGGCGTACATTCCGACGAACGTGATTTCGATTACCGACGGGCAGATTTATCTCGAGGCGGACCTGTTCAACAGCGGCATCCGGCCCGGCCATCAACGTCGGGCTTGTCCGTGAGCCGCGTCGGCGGCAACGCGCAGATCAAGGCCATGCGGCAGGTGGCCGGCACGCTGCGACTGGACTTGGCGCAGTACCGCGAACTGGCGGCGTTCGCGCAATTCGGCTCCGAACTGGACAAGGCCACGCAGGCGCAACTGGCGCGCGGCCAGCGGCTGACGCAAGTGCTGAAGCAGGACCAATTCGTGCCGCTGCCGGTCGAGAAGCAGGTGCTGGTGATTTTCGCCGGGACCAACGGCTATCTCGACGACGTCGACATACTGGACGTCGAGCGCTTCCAGCAGGAGCTGCTGGCCTTCGCCGACGCCCACTGCGGATCGCTGCTGCAACAAGATCGCGCACGAAGAAGGCGCTGGACGATGAGATCCGCGCCGAGCTGAAGAAGGCGCTGAGCGAATTCAAGGAGCGATTCGCCGGCGGAACGCGGCCGCAGTCAAGCTAGCCGCGCGGCTTCCAGACACCTTCCCATGCCGACCCAGCTCGATATCAAGCGCCGCATCCGCTCGGTGAAGAACACGCAGCAGATCACCCGCGCGATGAAGTTCGTGGCTGCGGCACGCTTGCGGCGCGCGCAGGAGAAGGCGGTTTCCGCGCGGCCTTATGCGCGGGCGCTTTCGCGCGTGGTGCATTCGGCGGCGCTGCGCATGCCGGAGACGACGCATCCGCTGCTGCGGCGGCGGCCCGAGGAGCGCGTGCTGCTGCTGGTGGTGAGCGGGGAACGCGGCTTGTGCGGGGCGTTCAATGCCAACGTCATGCGGCGCGCGATCGAGTTTTTGCGCGAACGGCCGGCGCAAGAAGCTGGAAGTGATGTCGCTGGGCCGCAAAGGCCCGCGACGCCATGCGCAAGCAGCGCTGGAAGATTGTCGCCGAGTACGTGGACATCACCTCCAAGGCGGAGCCTGCGCGCGCGGCGGAGATCGCGCAGAGGCGTGACCGCGCTGTACGAAGCCGGCGAAGTCGACGCCGTGTACATCGTCTTCAACGAATTCAAGTCCGTGCTGGCGCAGAATCTGACGCTGGAGAAACTGCTGCCGATCGAGCCGGACCCGGCAGACGCCGGCGAGCTCGGCGACGGCGGAACGCCGGTCGAATATCTGTACGAGCAGCCTCCGGCCGAACTTTTTGCGGCGCTTGCTGCCGCGCTACGTGCGAAGCGCAGGTATTTCGCGCGCTGGCGGAATCCGCGGCCTCCGAACACGCCGCGCGCATGACGGCCATGGATTCGGCCACCAACAACGCGGGCGAACTGATCGACAAGCTTACGCTGTACATGAACAAGGTTCGCCAGGCCGCGATCACCAAGGAAATTATCGAAGTGGTCAGCGGGGCGGCGTCGGCCGGCTAATGCGCCGCCGCCGCGAGCAGCAATGCAGCAGTCGATTGCGCACAAGGAGCAGAGATCATGGCCGAGAACGAACACAATATCGGGCAGGTGGTGCAGGTGATCGGCCCGGTGGTGGACATGGAATTTCCAGGAGCATCATCTGCCGGAGATCTACAACGCCGTGCGCATCGTCAGCGAGGGCTTCGATGTGCCCGAGCGCCATCGACGTGGTCGCCGAGGTGCAGCAGCACCTGGGCGAAGGGCGCGTGCGCACCGTGGCCATGAAGCCGACCGAAGGCATGGTGCGCGGCATGAAGGCGCATCGACACGGGCGGGCCGATCACCGTGCCCGTCGGGCCGCGGCACGCTGGGCCGCGTGCTCAACGTGCTCGGCGAGCCGGTGGATAACCTGGGCGAGGTGAACGGCGGAGAAGCGCTATCCCATTCACCGCGCCGCGCCTTCGCTGGAAGATCAGTCCACGCAGCTCGAAATGTTCGAGACCGGCATCAAGGTGGTGGACTTGATGGAGCCGTACCTGAAGGGCGGAAAGATCGGCCTCTTCGGCGGCGCGGGCGTGGGCAAGACGGTGCTGATTCAGGAGCTGATTCACAACGTGGCCATGAAGCACGGCGGCGTTTCGGTGTTCGCCGGCGTGGGCGAGCGCACGCGCGAAGGCAACGACCTGTTGCTGGAAATGCAGGAATCCGGCGTGGTCGT
The DNA here is from genome assembly GCA_963702795.1 of uncultured Acidobacteriota bacterium. Lineage (GTDB taxonomy): Bacteria > Acidobacteriota > Terriglobia > Acidiferrales > UBA7541 > Palsa-189. The sequence goes on from CAVPDY010000004.1 coordinate 655,660, forward strand.
TGCCGGGCAATTCGGAGAAATCGCGCGCGGCGCTGATCTACGGGCAGATGACCGAGCCACCCGGCGCGCGACTGCGCGTGGGCCTGACGGGCCTCACCGTCGCGGAATATTTCCGCGACGAGGAAGGGCTGGACGTGCTGCTCTTCATCGACAACATTTTCCGCTTCGTGCAGGCGGGTTCGGAAGTGTCGGCGCTGCTGGGCCGCATGCCTTCGGCCGTGGGCTACCAGCCGAACCTGAACACCGAAATCGGCGAGTTGCAGGAGCGCATCACCTCCACCAAGAACGGGTCGATCACCTCGGTGCAGGCGATCTACGTGCCCGCCGACGATTACACCGATCCGGCGCCGGCGGCGACGTTCACGCACCTGGACGCCACGACGAACCTTAGCCGGGCGATCGTGGAGCGCGGCATTTATCCGGCCGTCGATCCGCTGGCCAGCTTCTCGCGCATTCTCGATCCGCGCATCGTGGGGCAGGAGCACTACGACGTGGCGCGATCGGTCAAGGGCGTGCTGCAGCGCTACAAGGACCTGCAGGACATCATCGCCATTCTGGGCATCGAGGAACTTTCCGACGAAGACAAGCAGGCCGTGGCGCGCGCGCGCAAGATCGAGAAATTCCTCTCGCAGCCGATGTTCGTGGCGGCGCAGTTCACCGGCCTCGAAGGCAAGTACGTGAAGATCGAAGACACCATCCGCGGCTTCAAGGAGATCGTCGGACGGCAAACACGACGACGTGCCCGAGCAGGCCTTCTACATGGTGGGCACGATCGAAGAAGTGCGCGAGAAGGCCGAGAAGATGGCGGCGACGGCGTAAGCGGCCGACGCCTGCGGCGAGCAGGAAACACGAGCATGCACCGACACTTTCGCTACTCGAAGTGGTCACGCCGGAACGCGAAGTGGTTCGCGAGTCGGTGGCCGAGGTGCAGCTGCCCGGACGTGAAGGCTATCTGGGCATCTTGCCGGGCCACACGCCGCTGCTGACCGAACTCGGCATCGGCGCGCTGAGCTATCGCAAGGGCAGCGCAGACGCATTTACGTCGCCGTCGCCGGCGGCTTTGCGGAAGTGCTGGCCGGAGCGCGTCACGGTGCTGGCGGACGTGGCCGAGCGCGCCGATGAGATTGACGTGGCGCGGGCTCGCGCGGCCCTCGCGGAAGCGGAGAAGAAGCTCGTCGAGCGGCGCGGTATCCGGCGCGACCGACTGGGATGCCGTGCTGCAAGCCGTGGCACGCGCGCGGACCCGGCTCGAGTTGCCGGACACGCCGCGCAGGGCGCGTCGAGCCGGTCCCGGCGAACACTGAACCCTGCTCGATGGATACGATTCGCATTTACACACGTCCTGGTGCCCGGATTGCCGCTGGACCAAGCAGTTCCTGCGCGAGCGCGGCATCCCTACGAAGAGATCAACGTGGATGAAGACCCGGATGCCGAAGATCTGATTCTGCGTGTGAACGACGGCCGCCGCAAGGTGCCGACGCTCGAAGTGGGCGGGCGCTATTTCGCTTGCAGCCCGTTTGATCCCGAGCAGCTTGCCGCGGAACTCAAGATTCCGCTGAATCCCTAGGCCAGCGGAATCCTTATCCTGCGGGCCAACCTTGGCCGCGCGTCATCACGCCGGCTACTTCCATTTGCGCGTCGAGAAAGACCAGGTCGGCATCCGCGCCCGGCGCGAGCACGCCCTTGTGCGCTTCGAGCCCAAGGAGGCGCGCGGGATTTGCCGTGAGCATGGCGAGCGCGTCGGCGAGCGGAACGCCCAGAGCGACCATGTTGCGCAGGGCGCGATCGAGCGTGAGCGTGCTGCCGGCGAGCTTGCCGTCGGCGCTGCGCGACACGCCACCGCTTACGGTCACTTCGAAAGTGCCCAGCCGGTAGTTGCCATCGGGCATTCCCGTGGCGGCTGTGCCGTCACTCACCAGGATCACGCTGCTGGCGGTCCTTCGCGGCGAGCAGCATGCGCATGGCCCCGTCATCCACGTGCACGCCGTCAGCAATCAGCTCGGCGGTCACCAGGGGCGAAGTGAGCACAGCGCCGATGACGCCGCTATCGCGATGGGCGAACGGGCGCATGGCGTTGAAGACGTGCGCGGCGTGCCGGGCGCCGCGATCAATGGCAGCCATCGCTTGCGCGTAAGTCGCGTCGGTGTGGCCAAGCGAAACGACGCATCCTGCGTGGCGGCCGCGGCGACAAGATCGAGCGCGCCGGGCAGTTCCGGCGCGAGCGTGAGGATGCGCGCGGCGCCCTGCGCGGCATCCAGGAATTTATCGAACAAAGTGATCGAGGGCGGCACGATCCATTCCGAGCGGATGCACGCCTCGCCGCGCTGCGCTGATGAAGGGACCCTCGAAATGGACGCCCAGAATCTCGGCTTGCGGGGTGCGGCTGTCTGGGACGCTTGGCTCCGAGCGCATCCACGTCGCGATGCCCGCGACGGCCTGGCAGGTGCGTTCTTCGCTGGCGGTGACGGTGGTGGCTACGAGCGACGTGGTGCCACGCTGGGCGACGGTCCGGGTAATGGCGGCGAGCGCATCCGGCGTGCCTTCCATGACATCGTGGCCGCCGGCGCCGTGAATGTGCACATCCACAAAGCCTGGCACGACCGTCAGGCCGTCTGCTTCCCGCCGGGTCGCGCCTGCCGGTATTGCGACCTTATCGCGCGGTCCGACGGCGACGATTTTGGGGCCGTCCATGACGATTACAGCGTCGGCGATTTCCTGGCCAGGGGTAAATGCGCGGCGGACAAAAATGGCCTGCGGTGTGGACATGTAGAGGATCATCGTAATGGAAGCGTTCCGCTGCGCGCTAGTCGCGCGCCACAAAAAAGACGGGCAGGGCGCTTGGCCCTGCCCGTCGATGGGAGCCGCGCGCTGGCGCGGCGGGATTGGGTTCGTTGAGATTTACTCGCCGGTCCCGCTTGCCGAGGCCGAGTTGGTTCCCTGCACTTTCGGGACGCTCACGTAGCCGACCACTTTGTCCTTGCCAACCTGGTTCACAACCAGTTCGAGGGGAGATCGCGTGCCCTGCGTGTAGAAGTAGATCGGCTCGTCGACTGAGCGGTTCTTCTTCTCGAGGCGCATGTCGTCCACGTAGAGGTCCACGGTGAACTGGTTTCTCTTTGTGTTGGTCCCGCGCAGCTCGATCATCAAGCTGCCGGCCTTCGACTTGTTGCCCTTCCCGGCAATGGTAAACTCGTAGTAATCGCGTTCGCCCATGCGGCGAAGTTCGTCGATTTGATCGTGGTTCTTGGCGATCAGGGTGCCGAGTTCGCCGCGCGCCATCTGCAGGTTGTTGTTCGTCGTGGCCAGATCGCCTTTGACGCCGTTGACGTCCCCGCCCAGCGCCGTCACATCGTCGGCATTGGCTTTGGTGGCCAGCTGGCTCTGCACCGTTTCGAGTTTCTGGGAATAGTCAGTGCTCAACTGCTTGGTCTGCTGCCGGGCGCTGGCCAGTTGGCCCTGCGTCAGTTTCAAGTGATCGGCGACGGCGTTCAGCTCATTCTGAACTTCGGCATTGCTCTGCTCCGATTGCACCAGACGCCGATTCAGCGTGTCCACATTCTGCTGGAGATCCTTATTCTGCGCGGCAAACTCCGACTCCGCGACTTTGGCGTGGGTCGAGGCGTTCCAGCCTATGCCCAGCCCCAAAATGGAAATTCCAGCCAGTGCCACAACCGCTATCCCGACCCACCGCGGGGTTCCCGAACCACTTGTGTTCATGTCCGCCTGTTCTTCCATCATGATCTTCTCTCCTTGAGTCTCTTTCCAGCGTTCGGGCCTGTAGGGTGCACGTCCTAAACCAAACGGTCCGTAGCACGCTAACTGATTATTTGTAAATGACTTACAGTTAGAACATCGGGAAAGTTGCCAGAGGCTTGTCAGGTGAATCCGGTAAAATTTACCTGGGTCTTCGATAGGAACTGCACTGAGGTGAAAACGAGCCACTCGCGGGAGACTAATCGCTGGTTAAAGAGGGAATTCGCAGAGCGTAACTGACCAGGGAAAGGCTGAAGACGCTAGCCGAACCTGTAGGCTAGGCGGCTGTGGCGTTGTGCGGCGTGGCAGACGCGCCGATGCGGTCAAAGTCGATTTCCAGCGTGCGCTCGGCCGCGTCTAGAACCATTCTGCAATCCTTGCATTCTTCAAGATGCCGACGCAGCGCCATGACGCCATGAGCAGAAAGGTTACCTTCGAGATAGTTACAAATCGTGCCGACTGCGGTCTTGCAGGTCATCGCGTGCCCCCAGTCCGAAATGCAGAAACACAGATGGCTGGAAAGGAGCAAGCAGGCTGCCATCCTCGGGGCTTTCGTGTAGGTTCGTATGTCGCTATGTATAAGGCGCTTAGTACTGGGAAGGCTGCTACTGGGGGACTATGGGCGACAAACTACTAGGAAAACTTTGCAGCCGGTATCCCGTTTCTACCAGTTTGGCTCATATCGAGGCGCAGCCGGCACGAGCCGCCCGCCCCGAGAGGGGTTACCACAATTCGGCTATTGGCTAACGGGTGACGGTCATCTGCCGAAGGGCGGCGATGCGGTCACTCAGCGGGGGGTGGGTGCTAAACATGCCGGCGAGGACTTGACCGCCGCTCCAGGGCATCACGATGAAGAGGGAGGAGGTCGCGGGAGTCACATTTGTCATCGGGATGCGCTGGTTGTAAGCGCCTAGTTTCTCGAGGGCGCTGATCAGGCCGTAGGGGTGGCCCACCAATCTCGCGCCAGCCGCGTCAGCGGCGTATTCGCGCTGGCGCGAAATCCCCAATTGAATCATCGCTGCCGCGATAGGCGCGACGATCATCATGACGATCGCCGCAAGGCCCCCGCCCCGCCGGTCGTCGCGCGAGCCCCCGCCCAAGCCGCCAAAGATCATCCCCCAGCGGGCGATGCTGGCAATCCAGGTGATCGCGCCAGCCAGAGTGGCGGCGATGGATGTCGTCAGGATGTCGTAGTTGCGGACGTGAGAGAGTTCGTGAGCGATGACGCCTTCAAGCTCGTCGTCGTTCATCAAATCCATCAAACCTTGGGTTGCGGCCACCGAAGCGTGTTTCGGATTGCGGCCAGTGGCGAATGCGTTCGGAGCGGCCTGGGGAATGATGTACAGCTTGGGCATCGGCAGATTCCCCTTGGCTGCCAGGCGCTCCATGACGGCGTAGAGACGCGGCGCCTGTTCGCGCGTGACGGGCTGAGCGCCGCTGCTGGCCAGAGCAATCTTATCGGAAAAGAAATACGCGAAGCCGTTCATGCCGATGGCCAGAATGAGGCCAAAGGTCATTCCCTGCGATCCTGCCAGGGCCTCCCCGCCGAACATCAGCAGCAGCGTGAGCGACGTGAGTAAAAGGCCGGTCTTGAGAGCTCTCATGGGTTCCTCTTCCCTGCTTGTTCCCCACTTGCTTTTCAAGTGGCGTAACTTCCAGTGTAGGTGCCGCCTGAAAACGCGTCAAACACGCTGTTCGGTGCTGATCACGCCTTTTTTCTGGAGCGACCGGCCGCGACGGCGGCTTGCTCGGGCGCCGCCGCCACCTTTTGCTGCTCGACGCGCTCGAACTTCATCTTGCCCGCGGCGGCATCGGCATCCACACGAATCACGTCGCCGGGCAGGATTTTGCCGTCGAGAATTTCGAGCGCCAGCGGATCCTGCACCAGCCGCTGCGCGGTCCGGCGCAGCGGGCGGGCACCGTAGGCCGGGTCGAAGCCCTCGGCGAGAATCAGCGCGCGCGCCGCCGGCGTCAGCTCGATGCGCACGTTGCGATCGGCCAGGCGCTTGGATACTGCCTCGAGTTGCAGGTCAACGATCTTTTCCAATTGCTCGCGGCCGAGCGGATTGAACATCACGATGTCGTCCACGCGATTGAGAAATTCGGGACGGAACGCGCCGCGCAGCGCTTCCAGCGCTTCTTTGCGCGCCTGCTCGGGGTCGCGGCCTGACAATTCGAACAGGGCGCTCGATCCGACGTTGCTGGTCATGATCAGCAGGGCGTTGCGAAAATCGACTTTGCGGCCCTTGCCGTCGGTCAGGCGTCCGTCTTCGAGAATCTGCAGCAAGATGTTGAACACATCCGGGTGCGCCTTTTCGATTTCATCGAAAAGGACGACGGAATAGGGCCGGCGGCGGACTGCCTCGGTGAGTTGGCCGCCTTCGTCGTAGCCCACATACCCGGGAGGGGCGCCGATCATGCGCGATACCGAATGCTTTTCCATGTATTCGGACATGTCCAGGCGGATCATGGCGCGCTCGTCGTCGAACAGAAACTCCGCGAGGGCGCGGGCCAGCTCGGTCTTGCCGACGCCGGTCGGACCGAGAAAGATGAACGAGCCGATCGGCCGATTGGGATCGGACAGGCCGGCGCGATTGCGGCGGATGGCGTTGGCGACGCGCGCCAAGGCGTCATCCTGTCCGACCACGCGCTGGCGCAGACGATCTTCCATGGTGACGAGCTTCTTGGCTTCGCCCTCGAGCAAGCGCCCGACCGGAATGCCGGTCCACTTGCTGACCAGGGCGGCGATGTCTTCCTCGTCGACCTCTTCCTTCAGCATGCGGCCTTGTTTCTGCAATTCGGCGAGGCGTTGCTGCGCCTTGTCCAGCTCGCGCTCGGTGGCGGCCAGCTTGCCATAGCGAATCTCGGCCACGCGCGCCAGTTCGCCGCTTCTCTCGTAGCGTTGCTCTTCGGCCTTGAGCGACTCGATCTGCTCCTTGAGTTTGCCGATGGCCGCGATGGCTTCTTTTTCTACTTGCCAGCGTGCCTTGCGCGCGCTGGATTGCTCGCGCTGGTCAGCGAGTTCTGCTTCGATCTGTCCGAGACGCTCCTTGGAATGCGCGTCGGTTTCCTTCAGCAGCGCCTGCCGCTCGATTTCCAGTTGCACGATGCGGCGCTCGATTTCGTCGATATCGACGGGAAGCGAATCGAGCTGCATGCGCAGCGAGGCTGCCGACTCATCGATCAAGTCGATGGCCTTATCGGGCAGGAAACGATCGGCGATATAGCGATGGGAAAGCGTCGCGGCGGCGATGATCGCGGCATCCTTGATGCGCACGCCGTGATGCAATTCGTAGCGGTCCTTGAGGCCGCGCAGAATGGCGATGGTGTCCTCGACCGTAGGCTCCGCGATCAAAACGGGTTGGAAGCGGCGCTCCAGGGCAGGGTCCTTTTCGATGTGCTTGCGATACTCGTTGAGCGTGGTGGCGCCGATGGCGCGCAGTTCACCGCGGGCCAGCGCAGGCTTGAGCATGTTCGAGGCATCCATCGAGCCTTCGGCGGCGCCGGCGCCGACCAGCGTGTGCAACTCGTCGATGAAGAGAATGACTTGTCCGGAGGCTTCAGTGATTTCCTTCAGCACGGCCTTGAGGCGATCCTCGAATTCGCCACGATACTTGGTGCCGGCGACCAGGGCCGCCAGGTCCAGCGCCACGATGCGCTTGGGCTTCAGCACCTCGGGCACGTCGCCCGCGATGATGCGCTGCGCCAAGCCTTCGACGACGGCTGTCTTGCCGACGCCGGGTTCGCCGATCAGCACCGGATTATTCTTGGTGCGCCTGGCGAGGATCTGCATGACGCGGCGGATTTCGACGTCGCGGCCGATCACCGGATCGAGTTTGCCGCGGCGGGCCAGTTCGGTGAGGTCGCGCGCGTACTGTTCGAGCGCGCGGAAGGTGGATTCCGGGGTTCTGCGAGGTCACGCGGTGGCTGCCGCGCACCGACGTCAGCGCCTGCAGAATCGCTTCGCGAGAAGCGCCGTGGCGCGACAGCAGGTGCGCCGCCGGATCGGTTTCCCGGGCGGCGATGGCCAGCAAAATGTGCTCGGCTGAAACGTACTCGTCCTTGAATGCTTCGGCTTCATCGAAGGCCTTTTCGAGCACCTGATTGCTGGCTTCGCTCAGGTATTGCTGCGATACGCCGCTCACCTTCGGCAGGCGCGCAATTTGCGTTTGAATCTCGCCGGAGAGCGCTTCCGGCCGAACGCCCAAGCGGCTCAGGAGCGGGGGAACGACTCCGTCCTGCTGCGCGACGAGCGCAGCGAGGATATGGATCGGCTCGAGCTGCTGCTGGCCGTTTTTCCCGGCGATCTCCTGCGCAGACTGCAAAGCTTCCTGCGCCTTCACGGTTAATTTCTCGTATCGCAACATTGAAAATGTCCTTTCGGCAGCGGGTCGATCCGTCCGGAAGGCGATGAGGCCAGAACAAGCCGGCCCCATCGTCCACGGCACAGCTTACTGCTTACTTCCCGTTGGTCGAAACCCCTACCTTGATCTGCTTTGGCTTAGATTCCTCGCGCTTCGGAAGGTGTACAGTCAAGAGGCCGTTGTGGTAATCGGCCTGGACCGCCTCGGTGTTCACCGTATTCGGAAGCGAGAAGCTGCGCGAGAATGTGCCGTAGGCGCGTTCCACTCGAAGATAATTGTCCTTGTTGACCTTCTGCTCGAACTTTCGCTCACCGGTAATGGTGAGGGTTTTGTTCTCGATGCGGATGTCGATGTCCTTCTCGTTGACGTCCGGGAGATCGGCCTTGACCACCAGCTCACCCTCGGTCTCATAGATGTCGACTGCGGGCGACCAGTTCGACGTGGCCGTCTCGCCGGAGGGAACAAAGCCCTCGCGCACAAGCCGGTTGAACTGCTCGTTCAATGCGTCCAGACCTCGGAATGGGTCCCATCGGTAGATAGCGTTCATCGGAATGCTCCTCCTGATCGATAAAGTACAATTACTTCCTAGGGGAGCATATTATATGCGCGTGCTAGTGTCAAGTTATTTTAGCAAATCAAACATATATATAATAAAGCTCTATAGTACATTAACTTACATGTATTCCAGTGACTCATTATCCTGCCGCCGGTTCCCATGTTAGGATAGGGCGCATGCTTCTGCATGAGTTCGACTACGAGCTACCGCCGGAGCTGATCGCCCAGAAGCCCCTGGAGGATCGTGAAGCCTCGCGAATGCTCGTCCTCGACAGAGTGACGGGCAGCCGCGAAGATCGCCACTTTTCCGAATTGCCGGAAGTCCTGCGGGGCGACGAGCTGATGATCGTAAACAACGCTCGGGTGATACCCGCCCGGCTATTCGCGCACCGCCAGGGCGTGCGCGCCGAACGCCCGGGCAAGAACGCTTCGGAGCGAGGTTTCCTCCAATCGAGAATCGAAGTCCTGCTCGTTCACCGGCTGGAACCTGATCTTTGGGAGGCACTAGTCCGACCGGGGCGGAAGATAGGCGTCGGGGAACGGCTCGTTTTTGAGGGGAGCCCGCTGCAAGCGGAAGTCGTCGGAAGGGGAGCCTTTGGGCTGCGCCAACTGCGATTCCTGGGGACCGACGATATCGCGGCGGCGATCGAGCAAATCGGCCATATGCCGCTGCCGCCCTATATCCGGCGCGGCGACGAACCCATGGACCGGGAGCGCTATCAAACCGTTTTCGCCAGCCGACCCGGTGCCGTGGCCGCTCCCACAGCAGGTCTGCACTTTACACCCGCGGTGCTGGCAAGGCTGCGTGCGCGTGGGATTGAGGTGCGGAAGATCACGCTGAATGTGGGCTTGGGCACATTTCAGCCAATCCGCACGGAACGCCTGGAAGAGCACCAGATTCACTCGGAAACATATGAGATTCCGCCGGAGACGGTCGCGGCGATCGCGGCGGCACGACGGGAGCGGCGTCCGGTACTGGCAGTGGGAACCACGGTCGTGCGGGCACTGGAGGACGCTGCACGAAAGGCCGTGGCGCTGGGCGCGTCGCCGGGCGATCTGCCGGCCGGTCCCGCCGTGGCCGATCTCTTCATTTTACCGGGTCATCGGTTCTCCGTCGTGGATCAACTCCTGACCAACTTTCACCTGCCTCGCTCGACGTTGCTGGTGCTGGTCGCGTCTTTCGCCGGACGCGAGGCGATCTTGGCGGCTTATCGACATGCCGTCGCGGCCGGATACCGCTTTTACAGCTACGGCGATTGCATGCTGATTCGCTAGGACCGCTGCCAGGCGGCGTTAGCGGATCAGTGTCTGATACCCATAAAGGTACCTTCGTACCATACCCACCTCTTGACCTGCCGGCGACAATGCGACAATGCAATGAACTCGCGGGATTGTAAGTCCCGGGGCTGGGCAGCACACGCCAACGCAAGGCGGCACGAGGATACGGGCCATGGCAGCACCCACAAAAGAATCTGCTCCTTCTCCCTCTGGAACGCAGGCCGGCACGCCTGCTGCGCAGAATTCCGGAACGCTGGCGTCGCCACGAACAGACGCGATCGGCGTCGAGATCCCTGTGACGCTGTACGCCTCACGGTACTCGGCAGCAGGGCGAGGCATGAGCAAGACGCCTCCGCCGGTGCGCGAGGAAACGCGAACCGTGATCGTTTTTGCGCAAGGTGCGGTTGTGCGTTTGTCGGCCGCTGTTTCGGTCGGCGAGATGGTTGTGCTGACCAATCAACAGACTGGCGCGGATGTCCTGTGCCGGGTCGGCGCCGTCAAAACGCAGGCGGGCATTCAAAACTACGTTGATCTTGAATTCACGCAGCGCGCTCCGGGTTTTTGGGACGCAAAAGGTCCGTCTGTTCGGATCGAAAGCCCGGCCGCCGAACCTGCGCCGCGCAGCATAGCACCGGCTCCAGCGATTCCGGTGCCCAAGCAACAGCCCATTTCACCATCGCCGATTGCAACTGAATCTGCGCCGCCGGTTGCCGCCGCGATGACCGTTCCTGCTCACGCTGCACCCGCCAATCCGATGAGTCCGATAGCTCCACAGTCTCTTGAGTCGGCGCGCCCAACACCACCGCGTCCGCTTGTCCCATCGGCCTCGAACCCCGTTCTCAGCGTGGGTGGAAGTCTACGATCGGCGCAACCCGGTCTGTCGACGCTGACGAGCGATCGACCGGATTTGAGCAAGCCGGCCGCGCCAGTCTCACGAACGGGTCTCTGGGTAGCGATCGCCGCCGTTGCTGTCGCGGGCATCGTGGGTGGAGGTTTTGTGCTGAGTCGTCGTGGCCAATCCGCTTTGCCGACGAGCGCAGTTACGGTCGCCGCGCCGAGCGCGGCGGTACAGCCCGCAACGCCGGGACCGACAGATCAGCCACAGACTCCGGCCGCTGCGGACTCGACACCGAGCGCAACCGCCGCTCCGGTCCAAGCGCCCACGTGGCTGCCAGATTCGCCACGGCACGAGCAGACACCGGCCGAGAACGCGCCCCAACCAACGCAGCAGGCGCAGCCGACACAGCAGGCACGGCAGACACAACCACCACCGCCACCCGCACAACCAGCCCCGCGTCGCTCCACCATTCCAGTCGGAAACCTGGCGACCCCGGTTGTGAAGGCTCCGGTCATGGTCAGCTCGAGCGAGCCGCCTCCCGTCTTATTGACGACGCAAGATAATGGCGCAGCGGAAGGTGTGCTGCGCACCGGTGAGCTCTCCGGAGTCTCCCACGTCGAGGCTCCAACGGCGTTTGCCGCGGCGGAGACCCTGCCCCAACCAACGCAGCCGGCCCAACCGGTTCAGCCAGTTCGCCCGGCAGCCGCCAGCGGAAAGCTTGAACCGAAACTGGTCTCTTCGACCAACCCGCTCTATCCGGAGGCAGCTCGAGCACAGGCCCTGGAAGGCGTCGTGGTGCTGGATGCGCTAGTGGATGCGACGGGCAAGGTTACGGATGTAAAAGTCATTTCAGGTCCGCTTCTGCTCCGGCAAGCAGCCATCGATGCCCTGCGCAAATGGAAGTACCAGCCCGCTCGACTCAACGGCCAACCGGCCGCCGCTCACACGAGCGTGAACATCCGCTTCGCGCTTCGCTAGCCCAATCGGACGCGCTTCATTTCGTTGGCGGTTTTTCTCGCGGCGAATCCACGCGCGAAATACAAAAACACACGGCGGGAACACGCCGCGCGCTTTCTGGTCTATAATTCGATTTCTTTAGATTTCTTAGGGTCTCTCTCGCGGCTACCGGGTGGATTCCGCCATGCGCTTTCTGGTGATCAGCGACATTCATGCGAACGCCACCGCCTTGGCGGCGGCGCTGGCCACTGCCGACGGGCGGTGGGAGCGGGCTATTTGTCTGGGGGACGTAGTCGGCTACGGACCTGACCCGAACGAAGTGATCGACCGGGTGCGCGGCCTGGTAACGGCGATCATCCGCGGCAATCACGATAAGGCCGCCAGCGGCCTGGCTGATCCCGAGGAGCTGAATCCCGTGGCGCGCGCCGCGATCGAATGGACGAGAACCCAACTCCGACCAGAAAACCTGAGTTACCTCACGGAACTGCCGGCCGGCCCGCGCGAAGTGGATAACCTCACGCTCGTGCATGGCGCATTCCAGGATGAAGACGAATATGTGTTCGCTCCGGCGCAGGCGCTGAGCAGTCTGCTGGCTGCCCCTCACGACGTCACCTTTTTTGGCCACACTCATTTCCAAGGAGGGTTTTCCTACCGCGATTCACGGCTGGCAATGATTCGCCTGGAACCACCGCCGGGAGGCCCCAGCTTCGCGGCGCTGCGACTCGAGCCGGGCACGCGGTATCTGATCAACCCAGGCTCGATCGGGCAGCCACGCGACGGCGATCCCCGGGCGGGTTTTGCGATTGCCGACCTCGACCACGGCGTAGTTGAATTCTGGCGCGTGCCATACGATATTCAGGCCGTACAGGAACGCATGAAGAAAGCTGGATTGCCGGAGCCTCTGGCATTGCGGCTCGCATTTGGCCACTGAGTTCGGAGAGACACTTGAGATGAGCGAAGACTCGGATCGCAGGGCTCCCGTCGTTCTGCTGGTGGGCGCGGTGGCCATGATCGTTTTGATCGGCGTGGTGTACTTCGCCGGCCGCTACGCTCCCGTCACGGCGACGCCCCCCGAACAACCGCTGCCGATGGGCGCTGCCGAACAGGCCTACGCGCCGCAGATTCAATTCCAAGAGATGAAGGTGGCGCGCGCGACGAACTTTCTGAATCAAGAGGCCACGTTCGTTTTCGGAACGACCGCGAACAACGGGCCGCGCGCGATTCGCCAGATCGAAGTCACGTTCGAGTTTCACGATGTGTTTCAGCAGGTCGTGCTGCGCGACAAGCAGCGATTGTTCAGCCCGACGGCCGCTCCGCTTGCTCCCAATCAGACGCGCGATTTTCAGCTCACCTATGACACGATGCCAGCCCAGTGGAATCAGGCGCCACCGACCGTCAAGGTCACTGGCTTGGCCCTCGAATAAGACTTTTCGCTGCTGCTTCACAACCATCCCAGCCATCCAGGGACGATTCCTCTATAATCTGGCGCCATGGAGTTGGCTGGGGCGGTCACCGAGGCCCTGGACCGGCTGCTAGCCGCCGGCCACGTCGAGGTGCACGAGAATGGCGCGTGGCTGGCGACGGTCGAGGACTTCCGCTACGAGCTCCGCCAACAAGGCGATGTGCTCCTTCTGCATCTTTGGTCGGCTGAGAGCAACATGGTGCGTCGCGTGCTTCGCATCGAGGAGGGCGGACTCGATCGCCTGGCGCTGGAAGTCGCGCGGTTCAGCCGTTCGCGGCCGGAGCGTCTGGAATTTCTTTCGGCGCCCGCGAGCCGCGCGCCCGGGCGCGTCCTGCGCGAACAGTTCTGCGCGCGCCTCCGCGATCTGCTGGCGCGGCAATTTCCGGATGGCGAACTCGTTTCGCTCACGGCCGCCGCGGACCTCAAGCATTCGCTCTCGGGCAATTACCCGCGTGGAATCCTGCGTCGAGGATTCCCGCGGCTGGGCCGTGCTGGGCGCCGCACCGGGCGAGAGCGCCGCGACCTACGACGGACTATTGACGTTCGGCTTGTTATGGCTGAGCCGCGCGCGCCAGCTTGCGCGACGCCAAGCGATCATAGGCTTGCGCCTGTTTTGTCCGGAAGGCGCTGGCCGCGTTACCGCGCATCGCTTGCAGGCGCTCTCGAAATCGAACGCGGTCGAGATCTATGAATACAACGTGGAGAGCTGGCGCTCGCGACGTTTGGATCCGTCCGATGCCGGCAATCTCGACGCCTGGCTCGTGCCTTGCCGCGAGATCGATGCGGTGCTGGCGCAGGCGCGGCCGGCGATCGAACAGATCGGCCGTCTGACGAGCGCCCCGATTACCGCGGCCGTGATCCCCAATACGCGCGACGTGGCGCTGCGGTGCCGCGGTTTGCTCTTCGCGCTGTGGCGGAGCGAAGGCGTGTTCTACGGCATCGGTGATCCGCGCCGCGCACTCACGCCGGATCGGCGAGGCGAGTTCGAGGCGCTTCTTCGAGAACTCGAGGTGCACCGTTCGGCCGTCGCCTCCGACACCAAGCACCCGCTGTATCGCGCCCAGCCCGAGCGCTGGCTGGAATCGCTGGTGGCTGCCGACCCCACGCGGGTCGACGCGCGCCTCGACCCGCGCTTCTTTTACTCGCAGGTGCCCGCACTAACCGCCGGCGACCGCGGCGTGATGGATGCAGTGGCCGTAACGCGAAATGGACGGCTCGCAGTCATCGAACTCAAGGCTAGCGAGGACCTGCAATTGGTGTTGCAAGCTGCGGATTATTGGTTGCGTGTGCGCTGGCACCATGCGCAGCAGGATTTCGCGCGCTACGGATATTTTCCTGGCATCGAGCTCGACCCGCGACCGCCATTGCTGTTTCTGGTTGCCCCCGCTTTGCACTTTCACCCAGCGAGCGAAGTTGTTCTGCAGTGTATCGACCCTGAAATTGAGATTTTTCGCGTGGGGGTCTCCGAGCATTGGCGCCGTGGTGTAAAGGTGGTGCTGCGGCAAGGACGAACGTAGTAGCAGCGACGTTCAGTTAAGGCAGTTAGGGAAAATCAGGGGCGGTTAGGGCTGGGGAAAATTTGGAAGCAGCCTTGGTGTAAGCCGCAGCTGCTTCCCGGGGTGTGTCTTTGAAGTGACTTATTAACTTAGACGCGAATGACCCAGTGCCGGTTGCACAACCAGGGGATATTTTTATCGGGAGATTGTCCCTTCAGCTTAAACGCTAGTAAAACAAATACTTACGCCACTTTTCTTCCCGGTGGCCGATGAGCCGCATGAGCTGCCTGGATGTGTACAGGGTGAACGGCCTGGGCCGCCGCACCAGCTTGATGCCTGCCTCGTCGGGGGTACGGTCGCCTTTGCGGTTGTTGCACTGGTAGCAGCAAGCCACCAGGTTTTCCCAGGACGAGCGGCCGCCGCGCGAGCGCGGCACCACGTGATCGAGCGTCAGCTCGGCGGCGGTAAAGACGCGTCCGCAGAATTGGCAGGTGTTGCGGTCACGCAGCAGGATATTCTTGCGCGAAAGGGCGCGGGTTTGCTGCGGAATGTGCCGGTAAGCCAGCAGGCGAATTACCGACGGAACCCGCATGGCGCGCGAGGTGGAGTGCACTTCCGTGTGATTCATCTCTTCGGCCTGCGCGACTCCCTTGAGCAGACAGAATCATGGCGCGGCGCACTGCGGTGATGTTGATAGGCTCAAAGGTGGCGTTCAGGACCAGCACCGGCTCCTGCATGACGGCCGGTTTCGGATGAACGGGAGGGATGGTCAGGAGGCGCTTCTCTACCTTACGTGTTGCGGGGTCCTTTCGAGTTGCCGGGTCCGTCTTCTCCGTCCCAGCGGTACCGGTAGATCCGCCAGAGATCATCTGTTTGGCTCCCTCGCCTGAGGCTAGGCTCTCCCGGGGAGGCCCCCGCCGCGCGGGACCGCGCGGGCTACGGTCAGAGCGGCGACGTAGGACGCTCCACCCCGTCTCAAAGCTCGCGAACAGGCATCGAGCGTCGCACCAGTCGTCAATACATCATCTACCAGTAAAACCCGCAGGTTGTCAACTCGCTTACCCTGGCGGATGGCGTAGGCACCACGTACCGACCGCCAACGCTCTCGTAACGTTAGCGTTAGCTTATCCGGCCGGGGGCGGGTGCGCACCAGCAGATAGGAACGGCAGGGCAAGCCAAGCTCGCGGGCCAAGGGGCGGGCGATCAGTTCCGCCTGGTTATAGCCCCGCTCGCGCAGGCGAAGCGGGTGCAACGGGACCGGAACCACAACATCGGCCGCAAACTGCTCCGGGAAGGCGCGCGCAACCTCCAAGAGGCGCTTGGCAAACCAACGGCCGACCGGGACCAGTTCCTCGTATTTCAGCAGGACGATGGCACTGGCCACGGTCGGCGTATAAGGAGCAGCACTGCGCGCGAAATCAAAATCGTAAAGACCGCGGCGGCAGATATTGCAAAGCGGCTCCGCGCCATTTTCGACCAGCACTGCTGAGACCAGCGGGCGGCCGCAACGCTTGCAGACGGGACCCGGATAGGTCACCAGGCAAGCCAAGCAGTCGCGACAAAAGGGAATCCGGCTGGCGTTCTCGAGCAGTTCGACCGCAAATCCGGCACGGCGCCGGGAAAAGGATGGAAGCCAGCGCGCCGGCGAGTTCCCGCGCACGCGCGCCGAACAGGCTCATGTCCTGCCTCATACAGGCGACAGGTTAGTCGACGAGCCGCCTAACCGCTTGAGTACATTTGTCCCAGGAGAACTGCGGGTTACAGCGCGGGGCTAGATCAAACCTTGTTCTTGCTTTTCCTGGCAACTGGTGCAGTGGCGAGCCCACGGCACAGCTTCGAGGCGCTTCTGCTGCAGCTCAGTTTCGCAGTACTCGCATTGGCCGAACGCATTGTTCTTGATGCGCTCGAGAGCCTCGTCGATTAGCGCCAGCGTTGCGCGATCGGTATTGTTCTGCCCGAACAAAAACTCTTTCGTGTAGGAGTTTGCGGCTTTGTCAGCCAAGTCTACGGTCGGATCGTCATCCGCCGACCGGCCTTCTTCTTCGGTTCGCGCGATGCTCTTGAGGAGCTCTTCGCGCCTGGCCTGAAGCTTCTTCTTGTAGTATTCAAGACGCTTCTTGTCCATAGTAGTAGCACCAGTGCGCGTTCTTTCGCCCATTTTCAAAACGCTCATTGTAGGGACCTCCCCCGGCGCTGTCAAGAAAGCCTCCGGCGTAAACCTTTAGCTTTACGATCGCGTAGCTTTGAGCCTTGCGATCGTGACGCCGCGCCGGACCGTTCCATCTCGCCCACTCGTTGCGGAACGAACCAGCGGTGAGATGCGGCAGACCGCCAAAAGGATTCCGGATTCGCGCGGCGGTGAATTGCTGCGACGCAAAACAGTGTGCTATGGTGCGTGCGACGCGGAGTCCAGGCTCGCGGCTCGCCCCCCGGCATTTCGCAACCGCCGCCAGCTAGAAAAGATTGCTCGCCGCGTCAAGTCCGGACGGGTCCGGTATGCCTGGCCTGAATACAATAGCGACCGACTACGGCTCCGCGAAGCCCAATCTTTCCGTGGTGATTCCAGTTTACAACAGTGAGCAGATTCTCCCCGAGCTGGCGCGTCGCCTGGCGGCGATCCTGCCCCAGGTGTCCGACCAGTACGAGCTGGTGCTGGTCAATGACGGCAGCCGCGACGGCAGTTGGGAGCAAGTCAGCAGGCTGGCCGCAGACTACCCCTGGATCCGCGGGATCAACTTGATGCGGAACTACGGGCAGCACAACGCGCTGCTATGCGGCGTTCGCGCGGCGGCCTATCCGATCACCATCATCATGGACGACGACTTGCAGCATCCTCCGGAGGAAATTCCCCGCTTGCTCGAAAAGTTGGCGGAGGGCTATGACGTGGTCTACGCAGCTCCGCAGGAAGGGCAGCACGGCTTCTGGCGCAACACGGCCGCGCGGGTCACCAAGCTGGCCCTGCAAAGCGCTCTCGGCGCGGAAACCGCGGGGAAGGTGAGTCCATACCGGGCGTTCCGCACCCGGCTGCGGGACGCTTTTGCCGCGTATCAGGGCTCCTTCGTATCGATTGACGTCTTATTGGCCTGGGCGACGAACCGGTTTGCGGCCATTTCCGTGCGCTACGATCCGCGGCTCGCGGGACGATCGCAATACACATTCCGGCGGCTGGTAACGCATGCGCTCAACATGATGACTGGCTTCAGCGTCGTCCCGCTGCAACTGGCGACTCTGGTTGGCTTCGGGTTCACCCTGTTCGGGGTGTTTGTTTTCCTCTGGGTAATTGGCCGCTACCTGATTCATGGCGTGGATGTCCGCGGGTTCACTTTCCTGGCCTCGGTCATCATCATCTTCGCCGGAGCCCAGCTCTTTGCCTTGGGCGTGTTTGGGGAATATCTCGCCAGGATTCATTTTCGGATGATGGAGCGGCCCGCCTATTTCGTCCGCTGCGATACCCCTGGAGTTTCGACACAAGCGGGAAACGATCCGAGCAGAGTTGCCGGGAAGCGCGGCAATCGGGGCTGGCCGCAGCGAAAAAGGCCCATCGCGATGAGCGCTGGGCGTTGCCTGGTTCTCGGCGGTTCCGGCTTCATGGGGTCTCATCTCGTGGAGTTGCTGGCGGACCGCGGACATGAAGTGCGCGCCTTCAGCCAGTCGGCGGCCCACCGTCCGCCTGCGGCCGCTTCCAACGTGTCCTGGGTCACGGGAGATTTTCGCAACGCGAAGGCCGTGGCCGAGGCCGTCGAAGGTTGCGATTACGTGTATCACCTGGTTGGCGCAACGAATCCCGCCAGCTCGAATCGCGACGTCATCTTCGACGCGGAGAGCAACCTGATTCCCACGCTGCGGTTGCTCGAAGCGTGCGTCCGGGCCAGGGTGCGGCGGATCATATTCTCGTCTTCGGGAGGAACGATCTACGGGGCCACCGGCCGTGACGCGATTTCCGAAGAGCATCCGACCGAGCCGCGCTCCTCTTACGGCATCATCAAGCTCGCGACGGAGAAATATCTGGACCTTTTCCATCATCTGCACGGGTTGGACTACACGGTGTTGCGCGTGGCCAATTGTTACGGCCCGCGATTGCCGGTCGCGGGAGAGCAAGGGGCCGTAGGATCGTTCCTGGACCGCCTGCATCGCGGAGAGCCCATCGAGGTGTGGGGCGACGGCGGGGTGACTCGGGATTACGTTTACGTCGCTGACGTCGCGCAAGCATTTTTGGCCGCGCTCGGCCAGCAATCGCGATTCAGAATCTTTAACGTGGGCACGGGCGTGGGCACTTCTCTCCTCGAGCTGATCGGGCTCATGGAAAAAGTGACTGGCCGCCGCGCCGAGATTCTGAAGAAGCCGGCGCGGCCGGTCGATGTCCCTGTCAACATCCTCGATGCAACCCGGGCGCGCCAGTTTCTCGGCTGGCAAGCGGGCACGCGCTTAGAGGAGGGGCTTCTCCATACCTGGAACTGGATTCGCGCCTCACGCGGCGCCGTCGCGAGCGCGCCATCGCATGCCTGAATCCTCAAGGTATCTGCATGCCCGCTGAATTCGATCGCTACGCCGCCGGGGGATATTCGAAAATCCTGCTGGATCCAATTCGTGGGCGGTTTGCCGGAGCGGAATTCTATTTCCGCAGAAAGCTGATCCTTCTGAAGGAGTTTTGCCGGCAGCGTGGCATCGAGACGGAAAAGGCCGATTGGCTGGACGTGGGCTGCGGCGACGGCGGGCTGCTGCGGATGGGCGAGCCGTACTTCCGATCCGTGGCGGGATGCGACGTTTCCGAGGGCATGCTCCAGGAGTGCGCCGGCCTGAACGTTAAGCATCAGGATTCGCCGCAGCGCGTTCCGTTCGAGGACGCCAGCTTTGACGTCGTAACGATGGTTTGCGTGTACCACCACGTCGAGCTCGTCGACCGGCCCGCGTTGACGGCGGATGTTTCGCGCGTGCTCAAGCCGGGAGGCTTGCTCTGCATCATCGAGCACAATCCGTTCAATCCGGTGACGCGGCTTATTGTCTGGCGGCATCCGGTCGATGCGCATGCACAGTTGCTGAGGGCAAGCCGCCTGCGGCGCCTCGCGCAAGACGCACAACTGGAAATCCTGGCCACGCGCTATTTCCTGTTCTTCCCGGAGCGCTTTTATTCCGCGCTGGCGGCAACGGAGACGAAACTCTCCTCTGTTCCCCTGGGAGGACAATACGCCGTGTTCTGCCGGAAGCGATGAACCCGCTCCTGAGACCGCTCCGCCGCGCGGTTGCGACCCCTCGGAGTGGTTGATAGAATTAAATTTCGTTGTGTTGCGTGGGGCCTACATGGCCGGGCAACCCGGCGGCGTCTGACGTTCCATTTTTTGGTGATTCGGTTCGAGCGGCCGTGTGCCGCGGAGGTTGCTCTTGCCAGCTTACGATTTGGCCATCATTGGCAGCGGGCCGGGCGGTTACGTCACCGCGATTCGCGCCGCGCAGTGGGGCTTGAAAACTCTGGTCATCGAGAAGGACGGATTCCTCGGGGGAACCTGCCTTCACGTTGGCTGCATCCCTACCAAGGTTCTGCTGCACCACGCGGAAATCTACGACACATTCAAGAATGCCAAGGAATTTGGCATCGATGTGTCTGAATTCAAGCTGAATTGGCCCGCCACGCTCGCGCGCAAGGACCGCATCGTCAACCGGCACGCCAAGGGCATCGAATTTCTTTTCCGCAAAAACAAGGTGGAAACGATGCGAGGCTGGGGCCGCTGGGCGGGCCCGGGACGCGTTTCGGTCGAAGCCGACGGAAAAGTCACGGAAGTCGAAGCCACCCACATCATGTTCGCCGCCGGCTCGGAAGCGCGCTCGCTGCCGGGCGTTGAGTTCGACGGCAAGGTGGTCCTGGGCAACCGGGAGATTCTGAGCCTTCCGGAAGTGCCGAAGTCGCTAGTCGTTGTCGGCGCTGGAGCGGTGGGCGTGGAATTCGCCTCGATTTTTCAGTCGTTCGGCACGACGGTCACCATTCTCGAGATGCTCCCGCGGATGGTGCCCCTGGAAGATGAAGAGATTTCCGCCGAGTTGGAGAAGGCTTTCCGCAAACGCGGCATCCAGATTTTCCTCGAGGCCAAGGTTGAGTCGGTGAAGAAAGACACTGAGGGCGCCACGGTGGCCTTCCGCGACAAGTCCGGCCAGGCGCAGACAGTCTCGGCCGAGCGAGTACTCATGGCGGTGGGGCGCGCCCCGCTCACGAGCAATTTGGGTCTGGAGAAGACGCGGGCCAAGATCGAGCGCGGATTCGTGCACGTCGGGCCATTCATGGAGACCGACGAGCCGCACGTGTACGCCATCGGCGATATCGTTGCGGGCATGCCGCAACTGGCGCACGCCGCTTCCATGGAAGGCATCATCGCCGTCGGAAAAATCACCGGCAAGCCGGTGCGGCCGCTCGAGCGCCGGCGCATTCCCGAACGCCACCTACTGCGAGCCGCAGATCGGCTCGATCGGGCTGACCGAGCGGCAGGCGCGCGAGGCGGGCCACGACGTGAAGGTCGGGAAATTCCCGTTCCTCGGCAACAGCAAGGCCACCATCCTCAATCACCACGAGGGCTTCATCAAGGTGGTGGCCGAGGAGAAGAGCGGCGAAATGCTGGGCGTGCACATCATCGGTCCGCTGGCCACGGAAATTCTGGCCGAGCCGGTCACGGCGCTGCAACTGGAAGCCACGGTCGACGACATGATGTTCATGGTGCACGCGCATCCGACGGTTTGGGAGGCCCTGGGCGACGCTTTCTCTTCGGTGCGTGGAGTGGCGATTCACATCTGACGGCGGAGTTGTCCCAGCTTACAAATATGGCTGCGCAGAGCAAGATCTGCCGGGTGGTTGACTTGGGCCGGATCGGCTATGCGGATGCGTTTGCGCTGCAGCAGCGGCTGGTGGCCGCGCGCAAGGCGGGAGCCGCGCCCGACGTCTTGCTGCTGTGCGAGCATCCGCACGTGCTCACGCTGGGCCGCAGCGGCAAGATCGAGCACTTGCGCGCTTCGGGCGAACTGCTGCGGCAGATGGGCGTCGAATTCCATTCCAGCGACCGCGGCGGCGATATCACTTATCACGGCCCGGGTCAGATCGTCGGCTACCCCATTTTGCAACTCGCCGAGATTCGCCGCGATGTCGTCTGGTACGTGCGCCAGCTGGAAGAGGCCATGATCCGAGCGACCGGCGCTTTCGGCATCACCGCATTCCGGGTGCCCGGACGCACGGGGGTCTGGGTGCATCCGCCTCCGCACGAGACGCTCGCGCCGGCGACGCACCAACAAGATGTGGCGGAAGAAAAGCTGGGCGCGATTGGCGTGCACATCAGCCGCTGGGTCACCTCGCACGGCTTCGCCTACAACGTTTCGAGCGATCTGCGCTATTTCGATTTGATCGTGCCCTGCGGCATCGCCGATCGCCGGGCGACCTCGCTCGAAAAATTGCTCGGCCGTCCCGTGTCGATCGCCGAGGTCGCGCCGCATCTAACGGATGCGTTAGGCTGTGTTCTCGGACTGGAGATGGCCAACGCTTCGCGCGAGGAGTTACGCGAATGGCTGGCAGCAGCCGAAGCGGCAGGCGTTGCGAGTGTCAGCCTGGCCAGCGCCAGTGTGACCAGCGAATGATTCACTCTCGATGAACGCCTCCCCCACGCGCGAGCAAGCCCTTGATCTCTACTATTACCTGCGCCTGAATCGCTCGCTCGAAGAGCTCCTGGCGCGCCTGTTCCGGCAAGACAAGATCAACGGCGGCCTGTACGGGAGCCGGGGACAAGAAGCCATTTCGGTGGGCGCGGCCTATGCACTCGGGCCGGACGACTGGATGGCGCCGATGGTCCGCAACATCGGCGCGCTGCTGGTGCGCGGATTCCGGCCGCGCGACGTGCTCACGCAGCACATGGGGCGAGTCACCTCGCCGACGCAGGGCAAAGACGGGACCTCCCATTTTGGCGACCTCTCGAAGCGTCACGTGATCGCGCCCATCTCCATGCTCGGCGATCTGATTCCGGTCATGACCGGCGCAGCCATGGCCGGACGATACCTGGGGCAGAAAATCGTGGCCATGACCTGGATCGGCGATGGAGGTTCCTCGACCGGGGCGTTTCACGAAGGGTTGAACTTTGCCGCGGTGCAGAAGGCGCCGCTAGTGCTGATCATCGAAAACAATCAATGGGCGTATTCGACGCCGGTGAGCCGCCAAGCCGCGATTCGCGATCTCGCCGGACGGGCGCGCGCGTACGGCATCGAGGGCCAGGTGATCGACGGCAACGATGTCCTGGAGGTGTGGAGCGCGGCGCGCGAGGCCGTCGAGCGGGCGCGCGAGGGCGGCGGCCCCGTTTTGATCGAAGCCAAGACCATGCGCATGACCGGCCACGCGCAGCACGATGCGGCCGAATACGTGCCGCGCGAAATGTTCGAGTACTGGAAGGCGCGCGATCCGCTGGAGCGTTACGAGAAGCACCTCACGGAGAACCGCCTCTGGGATGAAAAAACCAAGGCGGAGCTGGAGGCGCGCGTCGAACGCGAGCTGGCCGAGGATCTGGCGTTTGCCGAAAACTCTCCTTTTCCGCCGCCGGAGCTGGCCGAACAAGGCGTCTACTGCGAGGGCTGCCACACGATCGAAGCCGCGGTGGCGGCGGCCGAAAGAGGAAGTGATGCCGCCGAAATCGAGCGTGACCGCGGCCTGGAAGGTCACCGACTTTGGTGGCGTCACGCCGCCGGATGAATCACGGGAACGGGGACAAGATCAAGCACCGGAAAAAGTGCGGAGATAAACTCTTGCCGCTGGTCACCTATCTCGAAGCGATTCGCCAGGCCCTGCTCGAAGAGATGGACCGCGACCCGGCGGTCGTCCTGCTGGGCGAGGATATCGGCGTCTACGGCGGCGCGTTCAAGGTCACGGCAGGGCTGCTCGAACGCTTCGGCTGGGAGCGCGTGATCGATACGCCGATCAGCGAGACGGCCATCGTCGGCGCGGCCGCGGGCATGAGCTACCTCGGCTTGCGGCCCGTAGTGGAGATGCAGTTCATCGATTTCATCGCTTGCGCCTTCAACCAGGTGACCAACTACGTCGCCAAGTCGCATTACTTGCTGGGGCGCGCCCGTGCCGATGGTGATTCGCGGGCCCGCGGGCGGCGGCGTGCATGGCGGGCCGTTCCATTCCGCGAATCCGGAGATGTATTTCGTGCACACGCCGGGGTTGAAGGTCGTCTATCCGTCGACGGCCTACGACGCCAAGGGCCTGCTGAAGTCGGCGATTCGCGACAACAATCCGGTGCTCTTTTTCGAGCACAAGCTGCTCTACCGGCGCATCAAGGAAGAGCTGCCCGAGGAAGAATATCTGGTGCCGCTGGGCAAAGCCGTCATCCGGCGAGCCGGGCGCGACTTGACCATCGTGACCTATGCCGCGATGGTGCAGGCGTCGCTGGAAGCCGCGGCGCAACTGGCGGGCGAAGGAATCGAGGTCGAGGTGGTGGACCTGCGCACGCTTCTGCCGCTGGACCGCGAGACGGTCCTTGAATCCGTGCGCCGCACGAATAAACTGCTGGTCGTTCACGAGGACACGCGCACCGGCGGCATCGCCGGCGAGATCGCGGCGCTGGTGAGCGAGGCGGCCTTCGATGAGCTGGACGGGCCCATCCGCCGCGTCACCTCGCTCGATACGCCGGTGCCGTTTTCGCCGCCGCTCGAGGAACATTTTCTGCCGAATGCCGCGCGCATCGCCGCGGCGGCGCGCGATCTGGCGCAGTATTGAAGCTACGTGGATTGAGGCAAAGCGGATCGGAAAGACAGGAGCAGCTCATGGCCGTTGACGTCGTCATGCCGCAGATGGGCGAGAGCATTTTCGAGGGCACCATCACCAAGTGGCTCAAGAAGCCCGGCGACAAGGTCGAGCGGGATGAGCCGCTGTTCGAGATTTCGACCGACAAGGTCGACGCCGAAATTCCCGCGCCCGCCGCCGGCGTGCTCGCGCGAGATCAAGATTGCCGAGGGGCAAACGGTGCCCGATCAAAACCGTCGTCGCGGTGATCGATGCGGCGGGCGCGGCTTCGGCGGC
Source organism: uncultured Acidobacteriota bacterium (assembly GCA_963702795.1). GTDB lineage: Bacteria > Acidobacteriota > Terriglobia > Acidiferrales > UBA7541 > Palsa-189. Next base: position 680,402 of record CAVPDY010000004.1, read on the forward strand.
GTCCGCGCCGGCACCCGTGAAGGAACAGCCTTCCGCGGGGTCGCAAAATCGCGCGCCCGAAAAAGGCGTCGAGGGAACTTCCGCGCGGGGCTCCAGCGCGGCGCCATCCGCCGCGCCTGCAGAGGGCGGAGACGGCCAGGCGATTCGCAGCTCGCCCTTGGTGCGGCGGCTGGCGCGGGAGAACAACATCGATCTGGCCACGGTGCGCGGCACCGGAGCCGGCGGGCGCATCAGCAAGAGCGATATTCTGGCGGCGATCTCCTCCGGCCGCTCGCGCCCGCGCGGGCAAGCGCACGCAGCCAGCGCCGCCGCGGTGCCGCACGCGATCCTCGAGACCGCGGTGCCGCGCGAGCGCATCTACTTCGGCCGTTACCAGGTGCAGCCGATGAGCGTGATGCGCCAGCGCATCGCCGAGCACATGGTGCTCTCGAAGCGCGTCTCGCCGCACGTCTACTCGATCGACGAAGCCGACATGACGCACATCGCGCAGCTGCGCGCGGCGGCCAAAAGCGAATTCGAGAAGCGCAACGAGACCAAACTCACCTTCATGCCCTTCTTCGTGCGCGCCTGCGCCGAGGCCCTGCGCGCGTTTCCCGCTGGTGAACGCTTCGGTCGATGGCACAAATGTCGTGCTGCACGGCGAAATCAATATCGGCATCGCCGTGGCCCTGGAGGCCGGCTTGATCGTGCCGGTGGTGAAGAACGCCGGACGAGAAGAAATTCCTGGCATTGCAGCGGGCCATCAACGATCTGGCCGAGCGCGCCCGCGCCAAGAAGCTCAAGCCCGAAGAAGTGCAGGAAAGCACCTTCTCGATCACCAATCCGGGCATCTTCGGCGGGCTGATGGGCCTGCCGGTCATCAATCAGCCGAATGTGGCGATTCTGGCCATCGGCGCGATTCAGAAGCGGCCGGTGGTGGTCGACGACGCCATCGCCATTCGCTCCATGGTCTATCTGACGCTTGAGTTACGACCACCGCGTCGTGGACGGCGCCATCGCGCACCAGTTCATGGGGCGGGTGAAACGGCGCCTGGAAACCTGGGACGAGGAAATTTTGTAGCGGATGCCGGAATCGAACGGCGCTGCTGTCTCTGTTGGATTTGCGCCGGCTAGTGCCCGTTGCGAGCGAGCAGGGAAGGCCGCATGCGCTGCGCCCATTCCGCCAGGCGCGTCAGCGGCACGACGGGAATCTCGTGTTCCTCGAGCAGCCCGGTGACAAAGCGGTGCCGCGCGCTTCCTGCGGCCGCGGCTCGACCTCCGATGACCGCCAGAAATTCCGTCTTGGCCAGCTTCGCGCGGATGGCGTCGGCGGTGAAGGCCAGCACCTTGGCTTGGCCCGGGTCGCGTCCCAGCGGCAAGGCCTGCACGAATCCTCGCGTGCCGTTGCGGCGGTACGCGTAGTCCAGGCGCAAGGGGTCGCCCGCGTACGTGAACTCCTCGACGCGCACGCGGCGCTCCAGGCGCGGCCAAATGCCGGCGCTGCGAAATACTTGGTTAGCGCGAGTGCGGATGGCGTTGCGCGTTGAGAGGTCCTCGGACGTGCGGCCGTAGCGCGGCGGCTCGACTTGATCGTGGTAGAGCCGGTCGAGTTCGGCGTCCAGGTCTTCGGCCAGCAATCCTTTTTGCGGGCTGAGTTGCACGGCATTGGAAAGCGTCTGCGATAGACGGGCCAGCTGTTCCAGAGCAGTGGCCGTTCGCGCCCGCGAATTGCGCCTCGAATTCTTCGGGCAGCTGCCGCAGCAGGTTCTCGTCGGCCTGCGGGATGCAGCCGATGCAGGCGGGCGAAATCGGAGCTCTTCCAAAAGGCGGCGCAGGACCTGGCCGCCGCCGGGTCAAACAGAACAACGCCGATATTGACCCACTCGTCGCGCAGCAGGTTCGGGATATAGCGGACCACTCGGTACGCGCAGGGTACGCGGTTCAGCTCGGGCGTCTTTGGCTCGCGTGACTTCGGCTCAGGCATGGCTCACTTCCAGTTGGGAAAGGGCTGGCGGCCCGAATCGCGGGCCGAAACAATCAGCTCCCGCACGCGCGCCCGGCGCTCGATCAGCCGGTCCAGCAGCGCGCCCAGAACTTCGTATTCGTCATTGTACCATTCGGGTGGAATCTCGTCGGCGATCTCGCCCAGCGCCGCTTTCCCCATGCGCTGTTCGACGCCGCGCAAGCCAAGGCTCGAAGGAATCGATGCCCGTGACGTGCTCGTAGACGCGGTGGCGCGGATAGAGGCCGCGCAGCGGCGCGTCCGGAAAATTCCACTCGCCTGCGTTGAAGCAAAAGCCCTGGTCGATCATCATCGCCTGATAGCGCGAGCGGCCCGGCTCGATGCAAAAGACCGCCTGCCGGCCGTTGGTGTTGCAGGTCCACTTGTCGAACACTAGCATCCCGGCGAAATCCGCCAGATTCTCCGTCTCGCGCAATTGTTCGTCGGGCAGAAAGTCGTACACCGCCAGCCGCGCCGGATCGCCCGGATAGCGCGAGCCAAATTGCTTGCCCGGCGCGGCAAGGCGTCCGCCCCAGGCCCAGTTGCATCACCAAGTCGGCCGTCAGCTCGATCAGCTCGCGCCGCACCTCGACCACTTCCGTCCGCGGCACAGGCAATCCCAACCGCGCCGCCAGCCTTGTTCCGAGCATTTCGTTCGCCAGAATGCGAACATGCTGAGGGTTATTTTGGAACTTGACGATGTAATACCCGCCGTCGTCACAGCGCATCAGGTGCGCCTGCGCTCCGCCGCTCATCCGGCGGATGTGTTCGACGGCAAGCACCATGGCGGCGCATGTGATTCAATTACTCACTCGGCGGCAAGCGCCTCGTATCCGGCAACGAATGATTCCGGGAATGGAAAACGCAATCGCCCGACTCGGGCCGGTCTTTTGACGCGCGCCAGTGCCGCAATGGGCGTGACCTAACCCCTTCCCGGAACGCCCTTGCCACCCGGCCAAGCTCACTCGGCCTGCGGGCAGCGACCCCAGTCAGCAAGAAATCATGGCGCGAAAAAGCCGCTCTCTGAACCAAGCCAGTTAGCGCTTCTTGCGGCCCTTGGCAGCCTTCTTCTTGGCAGCCGCCTTTTTCTTCGGCTTGGGCTTCGCTTTTGCCTTGGGCTTCGCTTTTGGCTTGGCCTTGCTCTTCGGTTTAGGCTTCGATTTCCCGGAAGCTGGTAATGGGGGCGCCGCCACCGGCGCGCCCATACGCTCGGTTACAATCACTTCCTCGGTTTCTTCTTCCACAGTCCCTTCCTTCTCGCCGTCTTCTTCGTCGTCGAACGCCAATTCCTCTTCGTCCCCGTTATCGTGTAGCCACGCCATCCGTTCCTCCATCAGGTTAGCCGCGTTCCGAATCTGCCGCACGCCGCCGCAGCATCGGCGTCTTGTAGACGGAATTTCAGTGGTTGTCAAGACTGGAACGATGCTTCCGTGCAGGGGCGCGGCTACCGCGGGGGCAAAATCATCAGTGTGTCGCCGGCTTGCAGGGAACGGCTGAGCAGGAATTGGTTCCCGGAGCGCAGCGCCTCCACCGTCGTTTTATAGGCCTTGGCGATGGACCATAGCGTCTCGCCGGGCATCACGTGATGGACGATAGCCTTCGGTTGGCCCGACTCGCCCGGATCGCTGGTTTCGCGCTGGGCGACCTTCACCGGAACCTTCGCCGGGACGCGCTCCGCGCCGGCCGCCCCGCCAGCCACCGGCGGAACCGCTCCCCCCAGATAGATCAGCAGCCGCGTTCCGCGAACGACCTTGCCCGTGCGGAGGTGGTTCCATTTCTTCACCTCCGCCACGCTCACATCGAACTCGTCGGCGACGCTTTGCAGCGTGTCGCTGGCGCGCACCCGGTAGTGCACCAGCTTGGCAGGCCCTGACGATGCCTGGGCGGAAACGGGAATAATCAGTTTGTTTCCCGCCTCCAGCGGCTCGTGCGTGTCCAGATTGTTGGTATCGGCAATGGCCGTCGCGCTCACGTGGTACTTGGCCGCAACGCCCGCCAGCGTTTCTCCCTCGAGGACCTGGTGCCGCCGCCAGCTCGTCCACTTGTCCGCAGGAATCTCCGCCATGGCGGCCGTAAATTCGTCGGCTGTGCCTTCCGGCAGGTGCAGAGAAAACGAGGGAGTCGCCGGCGTCACCAGCCGCAGAAGTTGCGGATTGAGGGCACGAAGCGTGTCCAGGTCCACGTCGATGGTGTCCGCCACCAGGCGCAAATCAACTGGATGGTCCAGATGGACTGTATCCGTACGCAACGGCTCCTCGGGCTCGACGTCAATCCCATAGCGCACCGGGTCTTTGGCAATGAGCGTCAGCGCCAGAATGATGGGCACGTAGTTGCGCGTCTCCTTGGGCAGCACATTGCGTTTGTACAGCTCCCAGAAATCGGCGTATCCGGTGCGCTCGACGGCCCGCATCACGGCGCCTGGTCCGGAATCGTAGGCCGCCATCGCCAAATACCAGTCGCCAAACATGCCATAGAGGTCGCGCAGATGGTGCGCCGCGGCCTCCGTCGCTTTTTCCGGATCCTGGCGGTCGTCCACCCAGAAACTGTGTTCGAGCCCATATTGCTCGCCCCGGAAGGACATGAACTGCCAAAGTCCCCGCGCCCCGGCGCTGGAAAGCGCCTGTGGCTGGAAGGCGCTCTCGGCTTGGGCCATGTACATCAGGTCGCTCGGCAGGCCTTGCTGGCGCAGCACCCGCTGGATCATCGGGCGATAACGTCCCGCGCGTCGCAATCCGGTCTCCACCACGGCCCGGCCTTTGGTGGTCTTCGAGAAAAAATTCAAGAACGCCAGGACGCTGTCGTTCACCGTGAGGGGCAGATCGTGGGGTAAATCCTGCACTTCACCCTCGGCGCTGGTGCGCAGCCTGGGATCGACGGGACCCTCGGGAATGCCCTCGGGGGAAAAACCGATGCCCGCAAGATCATCGCTCGCGCCGGGCTCACCCGTTTGCCCGTTTCCGCCAGCCTGCCGGGAGGCAATGGTCTCGTCGTTGTGGGCCGTCTCTACGAGGCGGCTAAACAGATCCGCCAGCCGCGGTTCCGACTGCACGTCGAAGCCGCTTTCCTGCAACACGCTCAGCCCTTCATCGAACTCGAGGCGCGCGCCGCTCAAATCGCCGCTCTGGAAATCCCGCTGGCCCGCGTCCAAGGCCGCCTCAGCCTGACGCGCCAAGAGCTCCACACCGTCCGGCAGCCTCGCCGCCAGCGGTGCGACGCGCCAACGCGACGCATTCAGCGGCAGTGCATCGAGATTCGGCTTTGTTGGGCTGGAAATCGAAATCGGATGGTGGGCGGTAGCCTGGCTTCGAGCGGCGTCCTCGCAACCCATCAGGCCGAGGCCTGTTATGCCGGCAAGCACGAGTGAGGCGGCCGCCAGAGACACCCTGGGCATGGTCCTACAGGTGCAACGTTTCCCCTGCTGCCAGTCGGGCTGGCGTTGTCCCATGGCTTGTTCGGACCCTGAACGCCGGCCAACCATAGCCGGCCACAAGGCGCCCCTCGTGCTAACTCTGCATCCTAAACCCCGGCGCGAGCCGGGCGCAATCGCTAAAAAGCTCCCGTAAACCTATAGGATACTGTTCATTAAACGAGTGCCTGCCGCAAGTCATCCAGCAAGTCCGCCGCGTCTTCCAGGCCGACGGAGACGCGCACCGTTCCCTGGGTCACTCCCGCGCCAGCGAGCTCTTCCCGGCTCATGCCGTGATGGGTCGTATAGATGGGCAAGACCACCAGAGATTCCGTTCCCCCCAGGCTCGCCGCCAGCTTGAACAGCCTCACCCGGTCGGAAAAACGCACCGCAGCCGCCAGCCCGCCCTTGAGATCAAACGCGAGCATGCCCCCAAAGCCCCGCATCTGCCGGCGCGCCAGAGTGTGGTCAGGGTGAGATTTCAGGCCGGGATAGTGGACCCGGGCCACCCGCGGATGACGCTCCAGATAGCGAGCCACGGCCATGGCCGTTCGGCACTGCCGCTCCACGCGAACCGCAAGCGTCTTCAGGCCCCGGTTCAGCAGAAAGGCCGCGCCCGGGTCCATCGAGCCGCCCAGGTGAATGACCATCTGCCGCGCGCGATCGATCCACTCGCCGGGAGCCGGTGATGGCGCCCGCAATCAAGTCAGAGTGCCCGCCCAGATACTTGGTTGCGCTGTGCACCACCAGATCGAACCCGAACCCCAGCGGGTTCTGCAGCATCGGCGAGGCAAACGTGTTGTCGATCAGCGAGACCAGCTTGTGTTTGCGCGCCAACGCCGCGGCCTTCCGCAGGTCCACCAGGCGCAGGGTCGGATTCGTCGGCGTCTCCACGTACAGCGCACGCGTCCGCGAGCCGACCTGCTGGTCCAGGCCGCCGAGATCGTTCTCGACGTAACGCACCCCAATGCCCAGGCGTGGCAGGATGTCCCGCATCAGCCGGTACGTTCCGCCGTAGAGCTGCCGCGTGGCGATCACTTCGTCGCCCGAACCCAGCACCGCGAGCAGGGCGCTGGAAATCGCCGCCATGCCCGAAGCCGTCACCAGGGCCGCCTGGCCACCTTCGAGCGCCGCAATCTTTGCTTCGGCAACCTCCAGCGTCGGGTTGCCGTAGCGCGTATAGATGTAGGCTCGGGATTTTCCTTCGGCCCAGCGCCTCATCTCCGCTGTGCTGGCAAACGCGAAGTTCGAGGTGCGGAAAATGGGCGAGGTTACCGGCCCGTTCGACCCGCGTTCGGTCTCGCCACTGTGGATCGCCTGAGTCCCGCGTCCCCAGGCAGTCTTTGGTTTCTTGGCCATAAAAATGGGATGAAGAAAAGCAGACAGATTCAAACCAACAAACGGATTGCGAATAAACTCCGTGCAATCAACCAGCGTCAAGATGCAATGGCCGCGCCAGACGCTCCCGTGTCAAGCCACTTCCTCGTCCGGCAATTCGCCTTCCCGCGCGGCCTTGGCGTGCGCGATCACCTTTTCCGCGATTTCGCTGGGCACGAAATCGTAGTGCGAGAACTCCATCGAGTAGCTGGCCCGGCCTTGCGTCATCGAGGTCAGGTCCGTCGCATAGCTCAGCATCTCGGCGAACGGCACCTGCGCCTTGACCACCACGTTTGCGCCGCGCGCTTCGCTGCCGGCAATGCGTCCGCGGCGTGAACTCAGATCGCCCATGATGTCGCCCGAGTACTGATCCGGAGCGTACACCTCCACGTGCATGACCGGCTCGAGCAGCGCCGGCCGGGCCTGCTTCATGCCCTCCTTGAACGCCAGCGATCCGGCAATCTTGAAGGCCATGTCCGAGGAGTCCACGTCATGATACTTGCCGTCGTAAACGACCGCGCGGAAGTCCACCACCGGGAATCCCGCCAGATACCCGCGCTCGGCCGACGCGCGAATGCCCTTTTCGACCGACGGAATCCAATTCTTCGGAATGGCCCCGCCGAAAATGTCGTCCACGAACTCAAAGCCCGCGCCCCGAGGCAGCGGCTCAAAGCGGACACGGCAGACGCCGAACTGCCCATGGCCTCCAGTCTGCTTCTTGTGCTTGCCCTCGGCGTCGGCCTTGGCCCGAATGGTTTCGCGATAGGGCACCTTCGGAGGCTTCAGCGTCAGGTCCACGTGGAATCGTTTGCGCAGCTTGGCGACGACCACTTCGATGTGCTGCTGTCCCGAACCAGACAGGAGAAACTCCTTGGTCTGCGGATCCTTCGAGAAGCGCAACGCCAGATCCTCCTCCAGAATCTTGTGAATGCCCTGGCCGATGCGGTCTTCGTCGGCGCGCGTTTTGGGTTCAATGGCGAAAGTGATGGAAGGCTCGGGAATGTGCGCCTGCGGATAATAAATGGGCGACGATTTGTCCCCCAGCGTGTCGCCCGTCAGCGTCTCCTTGAGTTTGGCGATCGCGCCAATGTCCCCGGCGTGCAGCTCGGGGACCTCCGCGCCGCTCTTCCCCTGCATGGCTTGCGTGTGCTGGAAGCGCTCGGGGATCCCGCGGACGAAATTCATCACGCTGGCGTCGTTGTGCAGCAGGCCCGACATCACCTTGAAGTAATTGATCCGGCCTGCGAAGGGATCGGAGAACGTCTTGAAGATGAAAATCGACAGCGGCTCGGAGTCCTTTACTTTTCGCTCGATCGGCTGCCCTTTTCCGGCCGGCTCGCTGGTCCCGCTGAAGCTGCCGCGCGCCGCGGGATCCGGAAACACGTCCGCCAGCGTGCTCAGAATGGCGTCGCTACCGATGTTGTGCAGCGCCGAGCTGGCCAGGACCGGAGTAATCCGCTTGGCCTGAAAAGCTCCTTTTAGTCCGCGCATCAAGTCTTCGATGGGGAGCGTGCCCTTTTCAAAAAACTCCTCCATCAATTTGTCGTCGCCTTCGGCCACCATCTCGACCAGTTTTTCGTGCGCCTCTTTCGCCGCCTCCGCCATGTCCGCTGGAATCTCTTCCACCTTCGCGCGCCCGTCTCCATCGAGCGCGTAGATCAACGCCTTCATCGTCAGCAGATCGATCAGTCCTCGAAAGCCCTTCTCCGCCCCGATGGGCAGGTGGATCGGCACCACGCTGCGCCCGAAGGCCTGCTCCACGGATGCCAGGGCGCGCCCAAAATCCGCCAGCTCGCGGTCCATCCGGTTGATCAAGACCGCGCGCGGCAGATCGTACTCCGTGCAGTAATCCCAAACCTTTTCCGTGACCACCTGCACTCCGGCGTGCGCATCCACCACCACCAGCGCCGCGTCCGCGGCAATCAGCGTTGCGCGCGTTTCGTTGATGAACGTGCTGTAGCCCGGCGTATCCAGGAAATTGATTTTGGTCTTTTCGCCCTGGCCGCCCGGCGCCCACTCGGCATAGGCGATGCTCGTCTGAATCGAGATCTTGCGGGCAATCTCCTCCTCGTCCCAATCGGTCACCGTGTTGCCCTCGGCCACCTTGCCGAGCCTGGGCGTCATCCCAGCCGTAAAGAGTAACGACGACACCAGTTGGGTTTTTCCGGTGTCGCCGTGGCCGACAATGCCGACATTACGAATGAAGGGAGTTGCGTAGGCTTTCATCGATTCCCCCTGTCGCGAACGCGGGAGAGCCCTCGGCAATGAAAGAGCAGCTGGGGAAGGGCCCCTGGCGCCGTGTTAGTCCTGCCGAATGGCGGCATGCTAACACTGTCTGGTGCACGCGGGCAATTTGTTCAGCAACGCGATCCGGGCGGGCGCTGGGTCGCGACAAGCACGTCAAAAAATACCCAAGTCTTCAGCTTTCTTCGTGGATGGTTCTGACGCGCAGAACCTCGAACGTCTTTACCCCTGCGGGAGTCTGCACGTTCACCTCGTCTCCCACCAGGCGGCCGAGCAACGCTTTTCCAATCGGTGAGGTCGTCGAAATCAGTCCGTTCGCGGCATCGGCTTCCTCGGAGGTCACCAGCTTGTACTCCACTTCGTTGTTTTTGGTCAGGTCCATCAGCCAGACGCGCGAGCCGTAGCCGGCCCGGTCGTGCGGAATATTGTTCAGGTTGAGCATGCCGACGTCGCCCATGCGTTTCTTGAGCTGGCCGAGCCGGGCGGAAACGAATCCCTGCCGCTCCTTGGCGTACTTGTACTCCGCGTTTTCGGAGAGATCACCGTGCGCCCGGGCCTTCATCAACTCCTTGGGGAGCTCGAGATTCAGCTCGTGTTCGAGCGCGTCGATTTCATCTTGGAGCTTCTTTTTGATCTTGGAAAGTGGGTCAGTCATGACACGTTTGCTTCTGTCCTTCCTTGCGCGGGAATTCCCCCTGGCCAATTCGAGGAGGCCTGCCGGCGAGTTGCCGCATGGCCGGAATCGGGCCGGACCATCACAGCTAGAATGCGACGCGATTTCCCCTTCTTGCGCGCCGCCGGATTTCCTCAGTCCCTATGCCGCCGTTTATTATCCTCGAAGGCCCTGGAAAAGGGTAGTCCGCAGGCTAGGGCGGCGGTAAAATATCTCTGTGCTGGTCAAAGGCCCATTTTCCGGATTGCTCGCCGTTTTCCTTCTGGCGATGACGTCCTGGTCTTCGGCCTGTGACCTTTCTTGTTCGCTCGCGAGCCGCCGTTTTGGTTGCGAGGCAGGCCAAGCTGCTCGTGCGGCGCAGAACGCGGAAGCCACCCCGTCTAAGATGGACATGAAGAATTGCCCGCACGCAACTTCCCCAGCGACCACCGAGCAATTGGCAGCGACCCCATCCGTAACCACAGCGCCTTGCGTTCACGATGCTTGCCGCCAGATCGCCGTGTCCACGGCTGCCAAGCGCGCCGCGGAACGCGTGCATCGAAGTGCCGCTAGCTGGGTCGGAATAGCCGTGATTCAGCCGGCGGCTTCAAATGCACTTTTCCGCGACATGGAACGCGAAGACCCTCCCCCTAGAACCGTTCCTCTCGTTCTTCTCTCAAGTAGCCTCCGAATCTAGAAAGTCCCGCTTCGGTACGCGCGTAGCTTTTTCGGATGGCGCGTTTCTACGCGTCTATCCCTTTATTTCTCCGCGATTCCATTGCCGGTGAACGGCGTTGCATCGCGCGCGTCCCTGAGGAGGGCCATCTTGATCGCAGCGAAGCGGATTCGTTTTGCCGTTCTTTGTCTGGTGTTTTTGCCGATGTTGGCTGCCGCGCAGCAGAGTGAGGCGCAGCAAGGTGGGGCGCAGCAGCAGGGCCAGACTCCACCTTGCATGCCCGGTATGCACATGCCCGGATGCCCGGAACCCGAATCGCCGCCGCAAAACGGCGTCGCCGCGCTGATGACCATGCAGCCGCAGAACTTTCTCCAGGCGATCGTCAGTCACACCACCTCCGGCACCAGCGCCGAGCCGGTGTCGACTCCGACGCCGATGCTCATGACCCACAAGGGCGCCTGGACGCTCATGTTTCATGCCAACGTATTTGTTCTGGACCAGCAGCAATCGAGCGCGCGCGGCGGAGACAAGTTCTTCTCGACGAATTGGTTCATGCCCATGGCGCAAAGGCAACTCGGCCCCGGCATTTTCACCGCGCGCGTGATGCTCAGCCTCGAGCCGGCGACGATCACGGAAGAACGGTATCCCTTACTTTTTCAGCAGGGCGAGACGGCCTACGGCGTCCCCATTGCCGACGGGCAGCATCCGCACAATTTATTCATGGAGATCGCAGCACTCTACGATTTGAAATTGGGAGAGAGGGCGCTGCTCTCGTTCTATGCCGCGCCGGTGGGCGATCCTGCCATCGGTCCGACGGCGTACCCGCACCGGGCATCCGCGCTGGAAGATCCCGTCGGCGCGCTGGGCCACCACCAGGAGGACTCCACGCATATCTCGGCCGATGTGGTTACCGTGGGCCTGGCGTACCGCTTCGCGCGCATCGAGGCCTCCGGATTTCACGGACGCGAGCCGGGCGAAAATCGCTGGGCCATCGATCAGGGCGGAATCGATTCGTGGTCGACGCGGCTGACGATCGAGCCCGGGAAAAATTGGAGCGGCCAATATTCCTATGCGCGCATCGCGAGTCCGGAAGCTCTGTTCCCGGATGAGAATCAGGAGCGCATGACTGCTTCGGTGATGTACAACCGGCCATTTCACGCCGGGAATTGGGCCAGCACCCTGCTTTGGGGACGCACGCGTTCCCTGCTCGACCAAGCGATCTTTGACAGCTACCTGCTCGAATCGACCGTGCGTTTCGCCACGCGAAACCATGCGTGGACCCGCATCGAAAACGTGGAGCGATCGAACGAACTGATCGTCGGCGAAAATCCGTTGCCCGCGAATTTTGCGGAGCAGCCGATCGGGCGCGTGCAAGCCTACACGCTCGGGTACGATCGCGACGTGGACCTGATTCCGCATTTGGCCTCGGCGATCGGGGTTCAGGCCACGTTCTATGGCGTTCCCAATCTCTTGCAGCCGATTTATGGAGCGCATCCCGCTGGCGTCGCTGTGTTCCTGCGATTGCGGCCCAACTGATCAGCGGGCTTCGGCAATGATCTCCAGGACGCTGCGTTCGACGGCCTCCGCCACGCTGGCGATGCCCGCGTTGGGAAAAAACTCGATCATGGAAGTCGGTAGCAACGTGCTGATGTGCGTCTTTCCGTCTTTCGCATAGACGCTGATCGGGCATGGAAGCATCAGGGAAATCTTCACATCTTTGTCGAGGACCTGGCTGGCGTATTTTGCATTACAGATCTCGACGACCTTGAGAGGCTCGCGCGGGAAACCCTTTTCGGTCAAGGTAGCCGCAAAGTCATGCGTATGCAGGACGCGGAAGCCTTTTTCCGCCGACTTCTTCTCGATGGCGGCAACCGCTTCGTCCACTGACTTCGCGCTTTCTACTGAGTACTCGAATGACTTCATCTGCGCTGTCCTTTGCTGAACTAAACCGCAGCTTGGCTTACGGCAGGGGCAGCATCTAACTCGGCTCCCGCGAGCGCTTCCTCGGGCTTCATCCAAAACGCCAGAACGGAGCCGAACAGAAGCAAGCCGATGCTGCCGAGAAACGGCAGCTCCCAGTTGTGAGTTTTGTCGATCACGAACCCGCCGATGAGCGGCGAGACAATGGCGGCCAGCGCCGATCCGATATTCATCAGGCCGCTGGCGGAGCCGGCAAATCGCGGGGCGATGTCCATGGGGATGGCCCACATCGGCCCAATCGTGAATTCGGAGAAGAAGAAGGCCGCGCTCAAACAGAGGGCCGCGCCGGTCAGATTGTGCATGAACAGAATCGGCGTCATGGAAGCGATGGAACACAGAAAGCCGGTGACAACCAGGTTGCGGCGCGCTTTGATGCGATCGCCGGTGGCCACCAGCACACGATCGCTCAGGACTCCGCCGACGAGATTACCCAACACGCCGGCAAAAAATACGCCGGCGGAAAAGAGCGCGGAATTTTTCAGGTCGAGCTTGTAGCTGTGCTGAAAGAACTGGGGGATCCAGGCGAGATAGAGCCAAAGCGTCCAGCCATAACAGAAATAGACAAGGGTCACGGGAGACATGCGGCGCGCCAGCGCCAGCCAGGGCACCGACGATTTTTTCTTTTCGGCGCGCAAGACGTAGCGCGGGAGCTCTTGCAATTCGGCGGAGGTGACTCCGCGGTGGTCGGATGGATTGTCGCGAAAATAGAATCCCCAGACCACGGCCCAGGCGATGCTGACCGTCCCCAGGACGGCAAACGACAAGCGCCAGTTCCCGATGACGATCAGCCAGGCCACCACGGGAGGCGTGAGCGCCGTGCCGATCCGGGCGCAGGAGTGCGTGATGCCCTGGGCGAAGGCGCGTTTGCCCTCGGGCATCCAATCGCACAACGCGCGGGTAGCCGTGGGGAATGTCGCGCCTTCGCCGAAACCGAGCAGAACGCGCGCGAACAGCATGGCCGTCAGAGTGCCGGCAAGTCCGGTGAGCAACGTGGCTCCGCCCCAGATGAGGGCGCACAGGGTGAGGGCTAAGCGAGCTCCGAAGCGATCGCCGACCCAGCCGCCGATGATTTGAAAGATGAGGTACGGATACGCGAAGGCGGAGAAGACCAGTCCGACCTGGGTGTTGTTGAGGTGCAGGTCCTTTTGGAAGATCGAGGAGGCGGTGCTGACGTTGGTTCGGTCGACGTAAGTAAGGCCGTACATGACGCAGATCAGACCGAGGACGACGGCGGTCGCGGAGAAGACGCGAGCGTGCGTTGCAATTTTGCTTTGCGTGGCGGACATGATCTCGTCTGGCGCCTCAGAGTCTACACTCCAACCGCGATACGATTTCCAATATTTTGTTGAGGGGCGCCCCTACCCCCTCCCCGGTGTTTTTTCCAAAGAGTGCGCAAGCGCATGAAAGCACGGGAGTTGAGTTGCGGCCGTGTGCACAAGAGCGCAAAGAGCGTTCCGCTCCTTCGACCGTGACCACCCCCACCCCCCGGGCAAACCACATGAATATCAAAACAAGCGAGTTGCGGGAAAAGGAAGCTGTATGAATATGAAAACAAAGGGGCGGATTTTTGCGATTTTCGCGACAGGTGTTGAGACTCTGCTTGAAGTATTTCGCGGTGCAACGGATCCGGACGCGGAACGGATGGCGGGGAAGTTTGACAGGCGCGCGGGGAGAAAACAGACGCTACGGGTGTTGCAGAGGGACGAATCGCAAACATATGACATTATAACATGGGAGTCAATAGTATTTACTGAGAAGTATTCGAACGCCGGGCGGTCGGGTGAGATGTTTGTCCCGTTTTGGAACTAGGTCTGTAAATCGAAGGTCAGATTCGGCTTGCAGCCTTCAGCGTTCGCGGCCAACCCAGTGGATGAGCCGGGGATGTGATTTTTGGTTTGCAAGCGGGCAGGGTGGGTGTAGAAGACATAGGGCAGGTTTCGGGCGGCGGGAACGGGAGCGGAGGGATTCTTCGACTGCATGGCGGCCGTCCCGCACGAAGCGGGACGTGGAAAAAAGCTGGCCGCCATTCCGCTCAGAATGACCGTTCGTTGCTGAAGCGGCGATTTTGGAAAGCACGCGAGTTGTGCGCCGTCAGATCGTGTGCGAGCGGACAGCGCGTTCGGGTTGCGGTTGTGCGGAGTACAGGAGGAATCGATGCGATCCAGAAATTTGCGCGTGTTGCTGGGATTGTTGGCGGCGGTGTGGGCCTTGGGGAGCGCGATGGAGACGCGGGCGCAGGGACCGGGCGTGAATGTGCGGCCGGTGGCGGGGCCGTTTGATCCGTCGCAGGTGCTCAGCGAGGCGCCGCCGGCGGCGGGCGTGGCGATTAAGGCGGGGCGGCTGTTCGAATCGAATTCCGGCAGGATGCTGACCAACCAAGTGATCATCGTGAAGGGCGACCGGATTACGGACGTTGGTCCGGCGGACAAGGTGCAGATTCCGCAGGGCGCGCGGGTGATCGATTTGAGCAGAGCGACGGTGCTGCCGGGGCTAATCGACCGGCACGTGCACCTGTTCCAGGATCAGCAGCCGAATGACGCGCGCGCGGCATTCATCGGAATGAATTACGGTTTGAGGGATTTGTATGCCGGGTTCACGACGCTGCAGGATCAGGGTTCGCCATTTACCTACGCGAGCGTGGAATTGCGCGATGCGATCAACAAGGGGCTGGTGGCGGGGCCGCGCCTGCAGGTGGCGGGGCCGCAAATCGATCCGCGGGGCGGGACGTATTATCCCGCGCCGGCGCTACCGACGCCGTTTGGGCATGGTCCGGGCGATCCGGTGTGGCAACTGACCGGGGACGTGAATTCGCCTTGGCTGGCGCGCGCGGCGGTGCGGGAGCGGTCTCACTACGGAACCGATTGGATCAAGATTTACGAGACGGAGGACTACGAGGGTAGCGGTTACCCGGACCCGCCGGGGTCGGGTGCGTTCAAACCTGACGGCACGATGATCAACGTGCCGTCGCTGACACTGGAAGAAAACCAGGCGATTGTGGATGAAGCGCACCGCAGAGGCTTGAAGGTTTCCTGCCACGCGTATGGCGGCGAGGGCCTGCGGAATTGCCTGGTGGCGGGCGTGGACCTGCCGATGCATCTCACGGTGGGCGTGACGAACAAACCGGGACTGGACGATGAGACCATTCGGCTGCTCAAGCAGCCGATGCCGGATGGAACGCTGCGGCCGGTGAATCAAACACTGTGGGATTTGATGGGCGATCTGGAGGAGCGCGATCTGAAGGCGAGCGGTGGGAAGGCGACGCGGTTCTCGCTGACGGAGTTGAGCTTCAAACGGCTGGTGGCGGCGGGCGTGAAGGAGGTTTTTGGGAGCGGGGCTTACACCGTTGGACACGGCGTGCAGGCCTTTCAGTTTGCGTATTATGTGAAATGGGGGATGACGACGGCACAAGCATTGCAGACCGCGACCAGCACGGCGGCGGAGAGCTTGAATTTCGATTTGGGCAAGCAAGTGGGGAGCGTGGAAAAAGGGAGATTCGCGGATATTGTGGCGGTTTCGGGAGACCCGCTGGCGGATATTACCGAGATGCAGCGGATGAAGTTTGTGATGAAGGGCGGCGTGATTTACCGGGATGATTTGAAGTAGGGCGGCAAGGGCATCTCGGAACGCGGAGAGATCCCTCCGCTGCGTGGCCGGGCGTTCCGCCGAGCGGAACGAAGAAACGGCCGGCCACTTCGGTCGGGATGACCGGTGGTTGCTGTAGCGACATGTCTGTAAGCACTAGACCGCATAGCCGATCCTGGGGGTGAGCGGACGCAGGCGAGCCTTTTACAACCGAAGCCGATGAGGGGGTAATTGCTTATGCGAGGAGAGCGGAAGGCGAGCGGGTTCGCGCCTGGGAATGGCGCGAAGCTGAGCCGGAGGAGTGTGTTGGTGGGCGCAGGAGCCGCGCTGGTGGCGGCGGCGTGCCGGCCGTGGCCGGCGCTGGCGACGGACACGGTGAGTCCGGTGATGACGAAGCTGAGCGGGTATATGAGCGAAGCGCGCGAGCGCGCTTTGCCGGGGCCGGTGCTCGAGGCAGTGAAGCAGCACGTGCTCGACACGGTGGCTTCGATGGTGTCGGGCTCGGACCTGCCGCCTGGGCGAGCGGCGATTCAGTTCGCGAAGGCCTATGGCGGAGAGAAAATCGCCACGGTGGCTGGGTCAAATGTGCTGTGCGGGCCGATCGAAGCTGCACTCGCGAATGGAGTGCTGGCGCAAGCCGACGAGACGGACGATTCGCATGCGGCGTCGCTCTCGCATCCGGGATGCGCGGTAGTGCCGGCGGCACTGGCGGCGGGAGAGCGATACGGAATCGGCGGGGCGCAATTCCTGCGCGCCGTGGCGCTCGGTTATGACGTCGGCACGCGCGTGTCGATGACGCTGGGCGGGCAGAAGTTCATGGACGCGACGCACCGGGACACGCACAGCCTTTCCGAAGGCTTCGGCGCAGCCGCGGCGGCCGGTTGCACGGCGAGTTTGAACGCGGAACAGATGCGCTGGCTGCTCGATTATGCCGCGCAGCAATCCTCGGGCATCGCCTTCTGGATGCGCGATACGGAACATATCGAGAAGGCCTTCGTTTTCGGAGGGATGACGGCGCGAGACGGCGTGACAGCGGCGCTACTGGTGCAATCGGGATGGAGCGGGGTGGACGATGCCTTTTCTGGCGCGGACAACTTTCTGATGGCCAGCTTACCGAAGGCCAGCGCGGATGGATTGATCGAACAACTGGGCGAACGCTACGAGGTAATGCGAACGAGCATCAAGAAGTGGACGGTGGGATCGCCGATTCAGGCGCCGCTGGACGCGCTCGAGAACCTGCGAAAAAAGCATCCCTTCGAGACCTTGCAACTGAAACAGCTCACCGTGCGGATTGCCACCGACGAGGCCAGCGTCGTGGATAACCGCGACATCCCCGACATCTGCTTGCAACATATGCTGGCGGTGATGCTGATCGACAAGACGGCGTCGTTCCGCGCGGCGCATGACAAGGCCCGTATGCAGGACTCCGCGGTGCTTCATGAACGGGCCAAGATCGTACTGGCGCCCGATGCGGAGCTGCAGAAGCTGCTGCCCAAGCGCGTGGCGGTGGTAGAGGCCACGCTGACGGACGGGACGCATTTCAGCGAGCGAGTGGAGGCGGTGCGTGGCACGCCCGACAATCCCATGACGCCGGAAGAGGTTGCGGCGAAGGCGCGGGACTTGATGGCGCCAATTTTGGGCGCGGATGCCAGCGGCAAGCTGATCGAGAGGACGCTGGCGCTCGAGAGCGTGAAGAATATTCGCGAGCTGCGTCCTTTGCTGCAGCGAGGTTGAGGCAGCTCGCGTTTTCCAACAACGATTGGCAAAGAAGACATCTTTCCAGAGAATTCCCTTTGCAGGACGTTTCTGGTGCATAATGGCAGCGAGTCGCACCACCAATCTCCATCCATATCGCTCCCGCGACTTAGCTCCACCCGCTGAGAACTAGAACGACGATCCGCAGATAGCTCGACGCCTTGTTCCTCGAACGGGACAGGGAAGGCGCATCATGAGAATTTTACTGTACAACCCGGACAACGGCGTTACGCGCAACTTCATGCCGCATTTGTGGATGTTTCTGCTGCAATCGCTGACGCCGCCAGGCCATGAGGTGGTCCTGATCGACGGGAACGCGCAACCGATGAATGAAGAGTCCATCGCGCGATACGTGCGTGAACAAAACATCGGGCTGGTGGGCATCGGCGCGATGACCCGCATGGTCGCCAAAGCCTACCGCATGGCCGATGCGATTCGCGCGGCGGGCGTGAAGGTGGTGATGGGCGGACCCCACGTGACGGAAGAATTCGCGGAGGCGCTGGGGCGCAACGGCGGGCCGCGGCACGCAGACGCGGTGGCCCTGGGCGAAGCGGATGAAACCTGGCCGAAGATCGTGGCCGATGCGGCGCGCGGGGAACTCAAGGAAGTCTATGCACCGGTGGACGAATTCGGGCAGGAGCGCAAGCCCTCGCTGCAGGATTATCCGCCGATTCCATGGGACACGATGAACCTGGACCAGTTCAATCTGGTGCCCAAGATGCTGGCTCCGTTGCTGCGGAAGGTGCCACGGAAGTGGGGGACGTTTCGCATTGTTCCGGTGGAGTCGGGGCGCGGATGTCCCTACGGGTGCGAGTTCTGCACGGTGACGGGATTTTTCGGCGACTCGATACGGTTTCGCAGCAACGAAAGCGTGGTGAATGAACTGTTGCTGCTGAAGGCGCGGGCGCAAAAAGAGGGCGGCCAGATCGCCGTGTTTTTCATCGACGATAACTTCGCCATCAACGTTAAGCGCACGAAGTCGCTGCTGCGCGCCATTATTGCCGCGAATGCCCAGGTGTTCTGGATAGCGCAGATCAGCGCGAATCTGCTGCGCGACGAGGAACTCGTGGACCTGATCGCGGCTTCCGGCGGGATCTGGATTTTCATCGGCATGGAATCGATCGACCCGGCGAACCTGGCGGCGGTGAACAAGGGCTTCAACAAACCGGGGGAATATGCGGCGGTGCTGGACCGGCTGGCGCAGCGCAACGTGTTTGCGATTACCTCTTTTATTTTTGGCATGGACAACGACACGCCGGGGGTGGCCGAGCGGACGTTGCAGGCGATTCGATCGTGGGCGCCGGGGCTGCCCGTTTTCGGGTTGCTCACGCCGCTGCCGGGGACGCCGCTCTATAGCAAGCTGGAGGCCGCCGGCCGGCTGACGCGGCCGAAACACTGGCTGGAATTCATCGCGTTTGCCATGGCGCACACGCCGCTGAAAATGACGGTCGATGAGGCGCATGCCGAGGTGCGCTACGCGTGGGACCATGCTTATAGTCCGGCGGCCATCGCCCACGCCGTGCATTCGTTCGACCATAAGCCGGTCTGTTACCGCATCAACGTTTTCATCGCGCGGCTGTGCTTCCGGGGGATCTATTTCCCGCAGATGAATTTCATGGCCTGGATGAAAGTGATTGCGGAGAATCGGCGGACGATTTTTGAGCTGGTGAAAGAAGGGTTCGAGACCGATTGGGGCGGGAATCCGAGAATTCCCGCGGACGCGGTTGCTGTAGGAGCGCGCAACAGCGCGGAAACTGAATTCCCCAAGCCGTCGGCGTAGAGCTTGCTGATTTCCGGCGAGTGGACCCCGCCGCGCGGCGGCTGAAACGAAAAGCCCGCGCCCGCGTGCGGAAGGAGGGCTTACCGCAGCGGGCGCGGGTTTCCGGGGTGGACAACCTCGCACTGCTAAATCGCTACCGCTAAATCTGGTACTCTTTCTGCTCGACTGCTCGACTTGCTTGTCGTGCTTGTCCTATTGTCCTGCTCGTCCTTCTGATCGTTCTAGCCCATCGGCCGATGACGACCGAAGGGACGACCGCCGGTGCGATGCCTGCGAGTTTCCTTCTCCCTGTGAACATACTCGGCACCGAACTGGGTAAACTTCTTGCCGCCGAGATGTTCGACACCGAACATCGGCTTCTTCATGAACTGACCCTTTGTGCCTTTCATAAGTCACCTCGCCTACGCAGGGGCTTGCTGCTCGTGCCCTGCGTTACGATGTTCACTGCCGGGTGCTCACCACCTCCTCTTTCTTCTTTCTCTTCGTGCACATCCTGTATCGCAGATTCGCGCCGGAAGCGCTGTGTGGAATATCACGCATGGATGTGCGCCAAGGCATGCCTTGCGGAAAGGGCCTCGTCGTTTTGCAGGAGCCAGCTGATGCGACTGGAGTTGCCGGAGGGCGAGATCCCCGCTAGCAGACCCGGAGATTCAGGCTCCGGGTCTGCGGGCTTTCCTCAACGTGATGCGGAGGCGGCTACCTGTTCTCGGAGACAGCGGGATTGTTCTTGGGTGCGCCGACGGCGATCCAGGCGGATTCGCGCCACTTGCCTTGCTGCTTGACCCAGACGGTCATGAAGATGTTCTGCACGTCGGCGATCTTGCCGAGGTTATCCGCGCGGAGGTGCATGTGGCCCTCGACGACTGCGGAGTCGCCGTAGGAGTGGACGTGGAGGTCGGACATATCGAGCGTCAGAAACTTGTGGGCGCCACTGCCGACGCCTTGGAGGTAGCCGGTCTTTTCCTCGATCTGACCGCTGGCATGGGTATGGGTGAAATCGGCGGTTTCGCAATCGTCCATGGCCTTGATATCGGCGCGCAGCTCGGCGGCATTGCATTCTTCGTTGCGCTTCAGGACCGCTTGATCGGTGGAGTCCTTGGCGGCCTTCGATTGGGCGGCTGAGGGCCGTGGCATGGACAACAACAAAGCGCAGGAAGCTACGCAGAGTAGAAACCGGTTGAGCGTCATGTAAGTTCCTCCTTCGGCAGGCTGGCGACGTAGAACTTTCTGGCGGCGATTGTACTGGAATTGGGGGAAAACAAAAAGGCCGAAGCAACGAGAGGCGGCTTCGGGCAATTTCCGTCTGAAAGATTAATCCGGCGGCGACCTACGCTCCCAGAGATTTGCAAATAGCCGGAACCGCCGCTTCAAAGAGCCTCCGTCAGTTGTTCAACGCTAATCTTCGCATCGCGAAGAATGCGGCGAAGCAAACCTGGTTTGAGAGTCTTGTGTCGTGGAACTGTGAGCGGCTGGCGTTGCGGATCCGTTGAGTGGCGCATACGCACGTGACTACCCTGCTGCCGAACCGCTTGGTAGCCGAACCTCGCTAGCGCCTTGATCAGATCGTCGCCGGAAACAACCGGCAGCTTTGGGCTCATTGAGGAACTATGACGCTGCCGATTAGTACATTGGAAGGATCAGGAAGAGGTTCGCCACGATCGCGTAGGTCGTCGAGACAAAGCTGGATTGCCTCGCGAATATTCGCCAATGCTTCATCGACTGTGTCGCCTTGCGAATAGCAGCCCTGCAGACTGGGGCACACAACGACATATCCGCCGGTGTCGTCGGGCTCTAACAAGACTTTGAAATCGAGGATTCCCATGGTTTGAATGTTCCAGTCGAGCCGAGTTACCCAAGCGCCCGAACAAAGAAGGCCGACGAGATCTGTCGTCGATGGCCCCTATTCAGCTTATCACGGTTTCCCCCGTGCGAATATCGTCGGACCTACGTCCACCAGAGCTTCTTGCTACGAAACAAAAAAAGGCTCCGAACGCGGAGGCGATCGGAGCCTTGTCTCTGAGATTAATCTGGCGGCGACCTACGTTCCCACACAGTTACCCGTGCAGTATCATCGGCCCTGCGAGGCTTAACTTCCGTGTTCGGGATGGGAACGGGTGTGACCCTCGCGGTATGACCGCCAGAAACTTGTGCATAGAAATTTGCTGCGGGCGAACCCGCAGAAAATTTGGCAACTGAAATCAGCTGGCGCCCGTAAGTGTCTGCTTGAAAATAGAGCTTTCCTGGAACGACGAGTTAGGAAAGTTTTATGGTCAAGCCGAACGGTCGATTAGTACGGGTAAGCTCAACGTATTGCTACGCTTACACCCCCCGCCTATCAAAGTCGTAGTCTTCGACTGACCTTCTTACGCCGCCGCAGCGACGTTGGGAGACCTTATCTCGAGGTGAGTTTCTTGCTTAGATGCATTCAGCAATTATCTCGTCCGGACTTCGCTACCGAGCAATGCCCCTGGCGGGACAACTCGTACACAAGTGGTCCGTTCATCCCGGTCCTCTCGTACTAGGGACAACTCCTCTCAAGTCTCCTGCGCCCACACCAGATAGGGACCGAACTGTCTCGCGACGTTCTGAACCCAGCTCACGTACCGCTTTAATAGGCGAACAGCCTAACCCTTGGGACCTTCTACAGCCCCAGGATGCGATGAGCCGACATCGAGGTGCCAAACCTAAGCGTCGATGTGAACTCTTGGCTTAGATCAGCCTGTTATCCCCGGCGTACCTTTTATCCGTTGAGCGATGGCCCTTCCACGCGGAACCACCGGATCACTAGACCCAGCTTTCGCTCCTGCTCGACCTGTGTGTCTCGCAGTCAACCCGGCTTATGCTCTTGCACTCCACGGCGGGTTTCCAATCCGCCTGAGCCGAGCTTTGGGCGCCTCCGTTACATTTTGGGAGGCGACCGCCCCAGTCAAACTACCCGTCTGGCCGTGTCCTCCGACCCGTCTAGGGTCGCAAGTTAGAGCGACAGAAGAATCAGGGTGGTATTTCACTGTTGCCTCCCCTCAGCCCGAAAGCCGAGGTTCATAGGCTCCCACCTATGCTACGCAGATCCTCCCGTTAATCATGGCCAGAGTGCAGTAAAGGTGCACGGGGTCTTTCCGTCTAGATGCGGGCATCCGGCGTCTTCACCGGAACCACAAATTCGCCGAGTCACTCGCCAAGACAGTCGCTCTATCGTTACGCCATTCGTGCAGGTCGGAACTTACCCGACAAGGAATTTCGCTACCTTAGGACCGTTATAGTTACGGCCGCCGTTCACCGGGGCTTCAGTTCAGGCCTTCGTTGCCTTGCGGCAGCTGAGCCCTCGCTTTAACCTTCCGGCACCGGGCAGGCGTCACCCCCTATACGTCGTATTCGACTTAGCAGAGAGCTGTGTTTTTGTTAAACAGTCGCAGAGCGCGTTTCACTGCGGCCGCCTCGGGCTATAAACCCTAGCGCGGCACCCCTTCTCCCGAAGTTACGGGGCTAATGTGCCTAGTTCCTGAGCGAGTGTTCTCTCGAGCGCCTGTGGAGATTATCCTTGTCTACCTGTGTCGGTTTGTGGTACGGGCACCCAACAGACTCCTTAGGGGGTTTTCCCGGCAGCGTAGAATCGAGGACTTTGCGATCGTGTGGTCTCGGACCCTGTCTGACCGTTGAATGACCGCGTGGATTTGCCTGCGCGGTCCGGCTTACACAGAGCCATCGGGACGTCCATCACCCGACTCCTGTATCTTTCTGCGTCACCCCATCGTGATAACGTCTGTTAGGTGGGGCAGGAATATTAACCTGCTATCCATCAGTTACGCCTTTCGGCCTCACCTTAGGACCCGCCTAACCCTGAGCGGATTAACCTTCCTCAGGAAACCGTAGACTTTCGGCGACACGAGTTCTCATCGTGTTTATCGCTACTTATGCCGGCAGGGTCTCTTGCGTGGCGTTGAGTAGTCCTCTCGGTCTACCGTCAGACTCCACACAATGCTCCCCTACCAAGATGTCCTGGCTTGCGCCAAGACACATTCCGCAGCTTCGGTCGCAGACTTTAGCCCCGTTGGATTGTCGGTGCATGATCGCTTGACCAGTGAGCTGTTACGCTTTCTTTAAAGGATGGCTGCTTCTAAGCCAACCTCCTGGCTGTCTGAGCGATCACACTTCCTTTCCCACTTAGTCTGCAGTTGGGGACCTTAGCTGGCGGTCTGGGTTCTTTCCCTCTCGACCACGAAGCTTATCCCTCGTAGTCTCACTCCCGTGTATTTGTCCGCGGCATTCGTAGTTTGATTGGATTCGGTAACCTTGGTTGGTCCCTAGTCCATTCAGTGCTCTACCACCGCGGCAATTCGCACGAGGCTGCCCCTAAAGGCATTTCGGGGAGAACGAGCTATCACGGAATTTGATTAGCCTTTCACCCCTACCCTCAGCTCATCGGAGCGATTTTCAACTCACAACCGTTCGGCCCTCCAGTGGCGGTTAAGCCACCTTCAGCCTGGCCAAGGGTAGATCATCCCGCTTCGCGTCTATTCCCACAGACTGTCGCCCTATTCGGACTCGCTTTCGCTACGGCTCGCTTGCGCTTAACCTCGCCTGTGAGAATAACTAGCCGGCTCATTAAGCAAGAGGCACGCCGTCAGGCGGCTACACTCCGAAGAGTGTAGATCGCCCTCCGACTGCTTGTAGGCATACGGTTTCAGGTTCTATTTCACTCCCCTCGCAGGGGTGCTTTTCACCTTTCCCTCACGGTACTAGTTCACTATCGGTCGCCAGAGAGTATTTAGCCTTGGAGAGTGGTCTCCCCAGATTCCCACGAGATTTCACGTGTCTCGTAGTACTTAGGATACCGCTTCGAGTCCGGTAAGCTTTCGGTTACGTGGCTATCACACGCTGTGGCCCCGCTTTCCAGCAGGTTCACCTAGCCTCCGGATTGATAACTCTACTTATGCGGTCCTGCAACCCCGCCGTGCAAGCACGACGGTTTAGGCTGTTCCGATTTCGCTCGCCGCTACTATCGGAATCTCTTTTGATTTATTTTCCTCCAGGTACTGAGATGGTTCACTTCCCTGGGTTAGCTCGTACCCGCCTATATATTCAGCGGGCCGTATCCTGAGTTCATCAGGATGGGTTTCCCCATTCGGAAATCCCCGGATCAAAGCCTGCTTGCGGCTCCCCGGGGCTTATCGCAGCTTGCCACGTCCTTCTTCGCCTTCTGGCGCCAAGGCATCCACCGTACGCCCTTTGTAGCTTGACCATAAAACTCACCCAACACGTCGTTCCCGGCATCGCCTGCCGTGAAGCCTGCGATGCGAGGAGCGGGCATTGAATCAGTTCGCCTAAATCACCTTTCCACAATTGCTCTACTCGAGCAGAACTTGCGGACTTAAACGTGGCGCACAAATCTCCGCCTTGCGGCGGCCGTTTGGGCGTCACGCTATGCCAGCTGATTCAGTTGTCAAAGAGCTTCGGCCTTGGCTTTCGCCGCAGCGCCCCATTCCCGATGGAGCGTTCGAACCTCGAACCGACTCGACGCGGGCTGAATAAGTCAGCCCGCACCCGAAATAAAAAACCCGGCGTCGAGCGCCGGGCTAATTCGTCCGTACAGATTGGACGGATTTGCGCGATGCTCGACTAATTGCTATCCGGTATTCGTAAGCGACCTCGTTCCGAGTCCGGAGAGGGACTCGAAAGCAACATCGTCCCCTGATTCGCCCGGCAGGTGCCAAGCAGTTCCGAAGTATAACAGGATTCCCGGCGGCGTCAAGTGCCAGTGTTTTATTCTTCTGATTGCGCCTGTGAGAATTCCGCGACTCTGTGGAAAATCGAAACTCCTTACACAGAGCGCACACACACTACCACATTCCGGTAGCATTTGCGCTTTGGCGCAGCCGCGGTTCCGAGGGCGCAATTGACGCGCGGCGACAGCGGTTCTACGATGCGCGTCCGCGCACTTTTCCACCGGGCACAAAGCGGCCTCGTGCGCCGAAGAGATTAGAGGGGCTCATTGAGCGTCGACGCAACCCGCGAGACGGTGCTGGTGACGGGCGCCACCAGCGGCCTGGGAAGAGCCGCGGCGATCCACCTGGCCGAACAGGGCTACCGCGTTTTCGCGGCCGGCCGTTCCGCGGAGCGTCGCGCCGAATTGCAAGCGATGGCGCTCCAGCAGCAACTGTCGCTGACGACGATCGAAATGGACGTGCGCGAGGACGAGTCGGTGGATCGCGCGATGGCGGAGATTGAAACCACGACCTCGGTCGACGTGCTGATCAATAACGCCGGCGTGGCATACGTAGTGCCCGTCGAAGAAATTCGTCTTGCGGACTTGCGCGAACAGTTCGAGATCAACGTCTTTGGCGCCGTGCGCGTGACGCAGCGCGTTCTGCCCGGAATGCGCGCGCGCGGCAAAGGCCGCATCATCAACATGAGTTCGCTCGCAGGCCGGCTGGCGTTTCCCTTGTTCGGCGCCTATTCGGGCAGCAAATTCGCACTGGAAGGTATGACGGATGCGCTGCGACTGGAGGTGTATCCGTTCGGGATTGACGTGGTGCTCATTGAGCCCGGCTACATACCCACGGGAATGGAGCAGACCGCCCTCGAACTCGGCAGCAGCTATCGCGAGCATCTCGAACGCGGCCCCTACGCTGGTGTGTACAAGAATTTTGTACGAGCCTGGCGACGCGGCACCAGCGGCACGCGAACCACAGCAGAGGATTGCGCCCGGGTCGTCTTACGGGCGGTTCGCGAAACACCGCCGCGCACGCGGTATACGGTGACGCCGGGATCGCAGTTTGTGCTGTGGGGGAAGAGGCTACTGCCGGAACGTCTTCGTGACCGGCTGATGCGGCGCTCTTTCGGCCTTCGGCGGCAGGCGAACCAACGAGATTAACGTTGCGCGGCTGCAACCGGCTTGCAAAAAAGAAGCGGCCGGACCTCCAGGAGGTCCGGCCGCCGATCGAAGCCGAGATGGTCTGCCCGAGCTAGCGCGGGCTCGCAGCCCCGGTGTCGGTGGCGTTCGAGTCCACAGCGCCAACGTTGGACGCCGATGCCGCCGCTGACGTGGCCGCAGCGGGGTTGGCCGCAGAGCTGCCAGTTTGACGAGTGAGATAGAGGACGAACGGGGTGATCTCGAACGGCATCTTCTCGCGTTCGGCTACCGCGCCCACCGGTTTCGCTTTGATCATGTCGAGCTGATCACTCCAAGGATCCAGCTTGATGCGTCCGCCGAGTGGAAGCGCAGCAATGACCGTATTGGGCTTCTTCTGCGAATCGGCGCTGGCATCAGCCGGAACAGCCGTCGGAACGGCAGAGGCCACGGCCCAGCCGGTGGGGACGCTGTCACCCAGGTGCGGGCTGATCAGATTAGGAATTTCCTTGCCGCGTTCTTGCAATGCTTGCATGAAGAGGGCCGCCGTCGCGAGCTGGTCCTTGTACGGTGAATTCTTCAGGAGTTCGGCGCCCTTTTCGTTGGCGGCCATTTCTTCCGCGGGCGTGCGGGCAAACCCGAAGTGGCGGAAAGTGTCTTTTTCGTCGAACAGCATGCGGTCAAAGAAGGCGTATTGCGTATCGATGCGATGGCCAAGGACGACGTGGGCCATCTCGTGCGCCAGCATGGTCGCCAGGCTGGCTTCATCGGGAAGTACGTCGATCAGGCCGCGGCTGAGTACGATGGTGTGGCCAATGGTGAAGGACTCGAGCGTGGAAGTCATCAAGACGCGGCAGCGAATTTCGGGCTCGAGGTCGAGGTTGTTGGTAACCTCAATATTGTTCACAACCGTCTCGAGGACCTTGTCAACGCTTCCCGGAGGCGCCAGCAAACCCAAGCGCTCCATGCGGTCGATGACATTGTCTTCGGCTTGCTGATCCCAGGCGCGCTGCGCCTGCAAGGGGGAGAAATCGTTGGCCGTGGTGGTCTGATCCTTGATGGGCGTCTGCGCCTCGACCAGGACCTTGCTCAGCTCTTGCTCTTCGCGGGATGCGCCGAGGTTATAACCCCACAGGCGGGTCTGGGCCTTGAACATCAGCGTCTTGGTCAGGGCAAAGTGGACGTCGCCCTCCTCGCTGTAAACGAAGGCCGGCAACCACTGATTCGCGCCGGTGTTCACGCGCCAGCTATCGAAATGGAAATAATAGCTGGTCTTGGACGAGCCGGTGTAAGCGCCATTGAAGCGGACCACATGGAAGCCCTGGTCCTCGACCCAGATGCGGCCCATGAAACGGCCCTTGCCGGCATGGGGCTGCGGGGTGACATCGAAAACCAGGCAGCGGACTTCGCCCAAAAATTCCCGACGAACGTAGTCGAACTTGTAGTTCTTCTGGTTGAAACCATCGTTATCGATATAGATCATCTGCAAGAAGCCGCGGGGCAAGAACTCCATTTGCAGAGAGAAAACGTTCCCCAGGCCGCCAAAGACCCTCTGCTTGAAGCCGCCACCCTGTTGGTCGGTCGTCAGCGGCTCGAGCCCAACGCCTTTTGCCAGTTCGGCGCGGCCGAGGAAATACTTGTCGCCGCTGGGCACCGTGCCCAGCTTGTCGTCGGGACGCATCTGTTGGATATACGTCTCCACCAAGGGGGAGTACTGGTGGAGCTTCTGAATATCAGCGTTCTCCTGCGCCACGATCTTGTCGACAACCTGATTGAGAGAATTCTGCGAGGCCGAATTCTGCGGGTTCTGAGCGGCCAGTGGAATCGCCGATAATGTCAGGACTGCAAGAAACAATTTCGAAACTTTCATGTTGCCTCCGAAAAATTTTAGAATGCAAGTTGGAATTCAATGTGAACGGTGGCCGGAAAGTCCACCGGTTTGCCGTCCTGAAGTGCCGGCTTGAAACGAATTTGTTGTGCGGCCTGAATCGCGGATTCGTCCAACCCATGCCCCAGCCCTTTGGTCACGCGGATGACCTGCACGGGACCGGACGCCGGGAAGACTACCTGGACCAGCACGTCCCCTTCGATACGGAGCTTGCGGGCCTCCTCGGTGTACTGAGGCTTCGGCTTGGCCAGGATGACGACTTCGGTTACCGCCGCGGCAGTCTCGGCCTGCTTTGGTTTCGCTGCGGCCACTTCGGTTGAGGCATTTTGGAAGCCGCCGGACTGCACGGAGCCACGGGCAGGGCCAGCAGTAGGAGCGATGGCTACACCGTTGCCGAAGCCTGAACTGGCGACCGTGCCGCGCACGCCATTGGCGCCGCCAGTGCCGTTACCGTAGCCCGGTCCGGGCGGGAGGGCGGGTGAGCCAAAATGGTTGATGTTGGGGCGCTTGTTCGGATTGCTGTCCCCGGGCAAACCCTTGGGGTCTCCGAAACCGCCGGTTTGAACCTGCTCGATGGGCTTGTTGACCGTGGCGGGTGCGGCGCTGCCCGTCGAGAGATTGCCGGTCTTCACCGGTTCGCGCGGGCGAGCGGGCTCCGGAGGCGCTTCGAATTTCGCTTCCGTCAAAGCCTGGTTTATCCGTGGCACTTCCGGGGCCTTGACCTCCGGAGCTTCCACGGGCTTGGGCTTAGGCGCTACGAGTGGCTTGGGCGCAATCAGCTTGGCGACGCGCACGGGCTGGGGCGGCTGCTCGACAGGAGGAGGCGTTGGGATGACGGCCTTGGCGCGAATCACCGGCGGCTTGGGCGGGAGCTGCACCTCGGTTTGCGGAGCGGCGATGGGCACCACTTCGTAAGCAATCTTCGTAACCAGCTTATCCGGAAAAAACATCGGGATTGCAACCAGGAAAGCCGCCACAGCAGCTTGGAAGATAGTACTCGTCAGCAAAGCGCTCAGGCGAGGCTTAGTCTCCGGAAGGGTGTCCAAACGCGCACTGATGGGCTTGCTGCCGATGAGGTTCTTCCAGGCCTCCGTATTGGGAGCCGAGGCTCCGGCAGGCCGGTAGCTGAGACGAAGATTCCCCTGTGTTAACTGCGTGACTGTGATCGCCATAATTTGGTTCGCCTATGATGAAGATTCCGCGTCCGAGATATGCCTCGCTCCGACTGTTCCCCTCGGACTTCGATGACTGCCTTCTGTACCGGGTACAGGACCGAGTGCTGCAGGCCGGCTAGAGTACTGGTCGAACGGGACCAGCGTACTGAGAACTAAAAAGGTCCAGAATAGGACTATTGTACTAGTGTGGCTTACTTGCAAAGATGCAGAAAGGAACACAC
Organism: uncultured Acidobacteriota bacterium; assembly: GCA_963702795.1. GTDB lineage: Bacteria > Acidobacteriota > Terriglobia > Acidiferrales > UBA7541 > Palsa-189. The sequence goes on from CAVPDY010000004.1 coordinate 709,966, forward strand.
AGGGGGAGCGTACAGCGTTCGCTGCGGGACCGCACAGCCTCACCGTCATTAGGCTCCCTCACCGCGATCGAGTGAGCTGGGCAGGTTGGGCTATCGTAGACTAGCACCAAAGCTGTCCAAAGGCTACAACCCGGGAAAAGGGGTAGTGTTGCGGCGGAAGAAAGCACCCGAAACGGAGGCGGCAGGCGGCAATGCGGATGGCGCCACGCTTGACGGTGGCTGACGCCAAAAGGATGGCCGCCCGCAGGACTGCGGCGAGGCCGTTTCAGAATGCTCCGCCGCCGTCGTGTGTGACGATGTGGACGTCGACGGCTGGCGCCTCGCGCAAGAAGCGGTGGACCGCGGACAGATAAAACAGTTTGTGCAAGCCTTTCACGGCGGAGCGCCCGAAGATGACCTGGGTAATGTGCTTCTGGCGCACCACTTCGGCCACCGCGTCGGCTATATTTCGCCCCTGAGTTTTGACGACCTTGGCGCCGAGATCTTCGGCGAACTGAACATTGGCGGCGAGCGACTTTTGCCGGTCGCCGGCAGCGTCGGCCCCAATATCCACATAGATCACGTAGAACTCGGCATCGAGGCGGCGGGCCATGCGGGCGCCGCGGGCAATCAGGAACTGCGCCGTGGGGTTCGAGCTAATGCATACCGCCAGCCGCTCGCGGACAGCCCAGTTGTCGTCGATCTCCTTGGCAGCCATATAGGATTCCAGGCTGCGATCCACGTGCTCGGCGACCTGGCGCAGGGCCAGCTCACGCAGGGCGATGAGATTTCCGCCGCGGAAGAAGTTCTTGAGAGCCTGGTCCACTTTTTGAGGACTGTACACGTCGCCACGGCGAAGCCTGTTCTGCAGCGCTTCCGGGGTGAGGTCCACCATCACCGTCTCGTTGGCCATCAAGGGGACCCAGTCGGGCACGGTCTCGCGGACCGTGATGCCGGTGATGGTGTGAACCGTCGGCGCAAGGCTTTCCATGTGCTGGATGTTCAAGGTGGAAAGAACGTCGATTTTCGCCGCGAGGATCTCCTGCACGTCCTCGTAACGTTTGCGGTGCTTGCTGCCGGGAATGTTGGTATGAGCGAGTTCGTCTATCAAGACCACCTGTGGATGGCGGGCCAGGATGGCATCCACGTCCATTTCCTCGAAGATGGTTCCGCGGTATTCGAGCTTGCGCCGCGGAACGGCCTCAAGCTGCTGCGCGAGATCGATGATGCCTTTGCGGTCGTGCGTCTCGACGATGCCGATCACAACGTCTTCGCCACGGCTCGCGCGCCGGATGCCCTCGCTCATCATGCTGTAGGTTTTGCCTACGCCTGGGGCATAGCCGAGGAAGAGTTTGAAATTACCCTTGGCCTTCTCGGGGGTGAGACTTTCTCCAGCCATTCTTCGGGCTTCTTGGCCATGGTTCGCGTTTCCCGTCAGATCGAAAGCCGCGTGCGCTACAATGCCGGCATGCTTCGGCGCCTGCCGGTCCAAATTCTGCGGTTTGCGGCGGCGCTGGGCATCATTCTTGCGATCGTCTTCCTTTATGTGAAGGTCTTTCCCGTTAATCAGACAGCCGTCGCCCTGACGTTTCTGCTGGCCATCTTAGCAGTTTCCACGGTTTGGGGGTTTGCGATATCCGCCTTCATGTCCGTGGTGGCGATGGTAGCGTTCAACTATTTCTTTCTGCCGCCGACGGGAACGTTCACCATCGCCGACCCGCAGAACTGGGTGGCGCTCTTTGTTTTCGTAGCGACTTCCCTGATCGCCAGCGAGCTGGGCACGCGCGCTCGCCAGCAAACGGAGGAAGCCGACCGCCGGCGGATGGAAGTCGAGCGTCTGTACGCGTTCAGCCAGAGTCTGCTGATTTCCGGGAACGTGATGTCCCTGCTCAACGCGATTCCCAACCACCTGGTTGAGACGTTCAACCTGGGCGCGGCTGCACTGTATCTCGATTACAAGCAGAAATTCTATCGTTCCAGCGGCGCAAGCATCTTCAGCGAGGAGGAGATGAAGCAAGCCACGGCGCGCGAAGAACCGCTCATCGATGCAGGCCGCAGCATGAGCTTCGTGCCGGTGCGCCTGGGATCGCGGGCGATCGGCAGCCTGGGAATCTCCGGGCGGCCGCTTTCCCGGCAGACGCTCGAAGCGTTAGGCACCTTGATCGCCATCGCTTTTGAGCGCGCGCGCGCGGTCGAGGAACTGGGCAAGACGGAAGCTTCGCGGGAAGGAGAGCAACTGAAATCCGCGCTGCTCGATTCGGTGACGCACGATTTTCGCACGCCGCTGACTTCGATCAAGGCCTCGGTGACCAGCCTGCTCTCCGCGCCGGCAAATGACGGCAGCCAGCAGAGGGAACTGCTGACAGTGATTGATGAGGAATGCGACCGGCTGAACCAGCTTGTGGGCGACGCCGCCGAGATGGCGAAGCTGGATGCCGGTGAATTCGAGTTGCAGCTCGAACCGAATTCGATGAAAGCAATCGTTGCCGCGGCCCTGCAACACTGCAAAGCTGTTTTGGGCGATCGCCCGGTGCGCGTCGATGTTGCCGCGGATCTGCCGCCCGTGCGGGCGGATTTCGCGCGTGTGAAAGACGTCTTGGTGCGCTTGATTGAAAATGCCAACGTGTACACGCCACGGGACCAGCCCATCACCATCAGCGCCGAAGTCACCGGCGGTGAATTGACGACCAGCGTGGGCGACCGAGGGCCGGGAATCGAACAAATGGAATTGGGTTTGATCTTCGACAAGTTTTACCGCGGCAAGGACCAGCGTTACCTGGTGCAAGGGACGGGCATGGGCTTGCCGATCGCCAAAGCCATCGTGGAAGCTCACGGCGGTACGATCGGAGTGACCAGCCAGCTCGGGCATGGTTCCGTCTTCTCCTTTACGCTCCCGCTCGATCACAGCAGAGCAGCGGCGCAATGACCGCCGCGACCATCCTAGTTGTCGACGACGAACCGCAAATCCGCCGCGTGATGCGGACCACGCTTACGGCCCAGGGATACGCGATCGTGGAAGCGCGGGACGGCCAAGAGGCGCTGGAAAAGATGCGAAGCGAGCGGCCGGACCTGGTGATTTTGGACGTAAACATGCCGGTCATGGACGGCCTGGAAACCTGCCGGGCGATTCGAGCGGGATCGAACGTGCCGGTCATCATGCTCACGGTGCGCAGCGCGGAAAAGGACAAGGTGCGCGCTTTGGACGCCGGCGCGGACGATTATATCGTCAAACCGTTCGGCATTCAGGAACTGCTGGCCAGGATTCGCGCAGCGCTGAGACGCTCCCCGAGCGGTGAAGTGGAGAACGTCGTCTCCTCCAAGGAGTTTGTCTTTAACTTCGAGAACCGGGAAGTCACCGCGAACGGAAAACCCGTGCACCTGACGCCCAAGGAATTTGAAGTACTTCGCGAACTGGTGACCCATCGTGGGAAACCCATTTCCCACCGGCGGCTGCTGCAGGCCGTCTGGGGGCCGGATTATGGCGAGGAAACAGAGCTTTTGCGGGTCGTTATCAACCAACTGAGGAAGAAGATCGAACCGGACCCGACCAAGCCTAAATACATCCTGACGGAGCCGTGGGTAGGCTACAGGTTCGTCCTAGCTTCCGAGGTCTAAGTTGCTGGTTGACGCGAGGAATCGTGAGTCCGTGGGATTGGGTTCGGTCGCGACGGGGAGCGGATCGAAGATAGGGAAGCCTACCCACATCGTATCCCCCTGAGTCGTTGAGGCAGTAATCCAGGAAGACCGGTGGAAGCAAGCAGAGTTCGAGGGGCGAACGGGGGGCAATCTGCTCGATGATCTGCCAAGGGCTCAGATGCTGCTTGTGCGAGTTTGGCCGGACGAGATTGAAGTAGAGCTGGTAGGTGTGCACTTTGGCCAGGAAGTCGCCGCGGCTGGAGAAGTCTTCCAGATCGAAGAACTCATCTTCTTCCAGGCGGTGCACGGTTTCCACATCGCTCTGGTAAGTGTGGGCAGCGGGCGGGATGCGCACATGTTGGCTGTCGCCGAGAGCGCGCGGGAAGTCGCCTTTAAACTCAGCGCCATTGTCAGTCTGCCAGGCCAAGTCGCGTAACGAGACGCCGTAGCGCTGCAGATGCTGCTGGATGCGGGCAGCAAAGACGGCGCTGGCCGAAGCGCTGCGCTTCTGAGCGAAGGCCCAGAACAACAGGCCGCTGCGCACATCGCGGGCGGTGTACTGCACCACGGGCAAGTGCAGCCGGCGGGCCTGCAGCCAGTAGCGGGGGATGTCGTCGAGATCCTTGGTATCGGCACTGATTTGCTGGAACAGTGCCCAGGAGGCTTTGATACGGGCCAGATCTTGTTTGCGCTGGTATTTGCGGCGTCGTTTTTTGAGCAAGCCGTGCTGACGCCAGATGCGTTCCAGGGCGCCATGGCTGATAGGCAGATCGAATTCCCGGATGAGACGACGAGAGCCGAAGGTGGGCAGCGTTTTGCGGAGTTCGAGCAGTTGCGCTTCCCTGGCCGGAGGAGTTTTCTGGCTCTGTTGCTGACGGGCGCGGGAGAGCGGCAGCAGGCCGGAAGGGCCGTGCTGCTGGAAGCGGCGCAGCCACTTGCGGACCGTGGGCACGGTGGTGAGGAAGAGCCGTGCGGTGGGCTTGATGCCGCGCTGCCGAGCGCTTTCGACGAGCCGCAGGCGATGGTTGTAAGGGTTTTTCATCTCACGAATCAGAACGAAGTAAGGGGCGGCCATGGCCGGCGTATTCTAAAGCGCTGGAGCGGGCGGAGCGGAAGGCGGTGGAAAAGACGGCGGCTGAGCCGCCTTGGAAATCGCTGCGCGATTCCCACTTTCCCACCGCCACGACGGCGATTCTACTCATCTCCATCTCAAGCAACCCTCCAGCTCCCGTCGCCGCTTCGGGCTCACACACTTCAGCCCCGCCAGGGGGATACGATGTGAGTAGGCTCTTCCAGAGCGGATCGAAGATTGACCTGCGAAATCGCGTGTGTTAGCATCGCCAAGGTTTGTCGATACTAGGAAAATAAAAAGGAATAAGGAACAAAATGAGGACATTTATGAAGAACGCACGATTATATTTCGCGATCGCTCTGTGCCTCGGGTTCGTGGCCTTTGCGGCCTCCGCGCATGCCCAAGCTGGAGCGGTGCAGACGTTCAAGACCTCCGGGGGCGACGTCAAGATCACTCCGGTGTATCACGCGAGCTTGTTCATCGAAGCAGGCGGCAAGGTCATTTACATCGACCCGGTCAAGCCAGGAAACTTTGCGGGCCTGCCCAAGGCGGACCTGATTCTGATTACGCACGATCACGGCGACCACGTCGACCATGACGGGGCGTCGATCAACGTTGTCAAGAAGGACGGCACGGAGATCTGGGCGCCTGCCGCAGTGCACGAATTCATAACCGCCGCGACTGTGGTGGGGAACGGCGAGACCAAGAAGTGGGGCAAGTTCACGATCGAAGCGGTTCCCGCGTACAACACGGTGCGAGGTCCTAAAGAGGGACAGTTCTTCCATCCCAAGGGACGCGGCAACGGCTACGTCATCACCTACGGCGGCAAGCGCTTCTACTTCTCCGGGGACACCGAAGCGGAACCGGAACTGAAGGCGCTCAAGAAGATAGATGTGGCGTTCGTTTGCATGAACCTGCCTTACACCATGACGACGGACGAAGCCGCCGACTTGGTCAAGGCGATCAACCCGAAGGTAGTGATTCCGTATCACTATCGCGCCATGCCCGCGACGGATCTCAATGCCTTCAAAGCGAAGCTGCAAGGCACCAAGATCGACGTTCGCCTTCTGGATTGGTACCCGAAGGAGTCCTAACGCTCGCTGGATAGTACGGTCATTCAGGTGGGTCGCTTGCCGCGTGGTGAGCGACCCACTTTTTTTGTGCAACGGCACGCCCTGAGGCATGAGGGGCGAACTCGCTCGTGCGGGCCGGTCCGTGACCGGATAAGGAACCATGGCTGCATCTGAAAACTCCACAGTTGCCGGGCGCGTGGCATTCACCTATCCCGATTTTACGCGTTACGAGTACGCCCGATTTTTCATTACGGTAGCGCTGGAAATGCAGTCCGTGGCGGTGGGGTGGCAAATCTACGACATCACCCGGCGGCCGTTCGATCTAGGCTTGGCGGGCTTGGCGCAGTTTCTCCCCGGATTATTGTTATTTCTGGTGTCGGGTCACGTCGTGGACCGCTTCGACCGGCGCAAATTGCTGGCGCTATGCTATAGCGGCTTTGCGCTGTGCTCGGCCTTGCTGTTGGGCATCGCCTGGCGAGAAGACCATTCGATTGCGGCCATCTATGCGGTTCTCGTGCTCGTGGGCGTGGTACGCTCGCTGAACGGCCCGGTGACCCGAGCCATTTTGCCGCAGCTCGTTGCCGAAGAGCACTTTCCGAACGCCATCGCCTGGCACTCGACGATTTTTCAAGCCGCAACAATTCTGGGACCGGCCATTGGAGGACTGGCGTACGCGGCCTTTCGAGGGCCTTCGGGCGTGTATGCGATGGCGACCTTTACAGCTATCGCCGCCGTTGCATCCACCATGCGGATCGAGACACGAGGGAAAGCGCGGCCGCGCGAACCGATCAACTGGAACACGGTGATGGCGGGCTTGCATTACATCTGGGAACGAAAACTGGTCTTGGGCGTCATCTCGCTGGACCTGTTTGCCGTTTTATTGGGTGGAGCAGTGGCACTGCTTCCCGTTTACGCCCGCGATATTCTGAGAACCGGTCCGTGGGGATTGGGCCTGCTGCGTACCGCGCCCGGAGTGGGCGCAGCAGCGATGGCCATTCTCCTAGCTCATCGGCCTCTGCGCGGGCGGGTGGGGGCCACGATGCTGTGGTGCGTGGCTGGGTTCGGCGCATTCACGATTGTCTTCGGAATCTCCCGCAGCCTGATCGTATCGCTGGTGGCGCTGCTGCTGGTTGGCGCGACGGACATGGTGAGCGTGGTGGTTCGCGCCATGCTTGTGCAACTTGCGACGCCAGATGAGGTTCGCGGGCGCGTCAATGCGGTGGAGATGATTTTCATTGGCGCTTCCAATGAGTTCGGCCAGTTCGAGTCCGGGGTAACGGCGAACTGGTTCGGGACTGTTCCGGCGGTGGTTCTGGGTGGTATCGGAACGCTCGTGGTGACGGTTCTGTGGGCCTGGGGATTCCCAGAACTGCGACGTGCAGAGTGAAATTCCTCCATCTCCTTCATATCTAAAGGAATAGCCAAAACTTTTTTCTGGCGTGGGATGCGCTTGACAATCCAGGTTGCTTCCTGCAGAATCGCCAATGGCGAATAAAAAGCGAATACTTAAATCAAGGACTTCTTCCCTGCTTTGGCTCCGTCATGGCCCTCACTGCTCTACGCGCGAAGGTTGAATCCGCTCTCACGGGGCGCGTCCTCGCGCCTTTCACCTATCGCGACCGCAAGGTCATGGAAACGGTTTCGGTTGGAGTCCCGGGAGTGGACTCCCTGGCTGGAGGTCTGCCGCGCGGAGGCTTAACGGAGATTTGTGGGCCGGCCTGTTCCGGCCGAACCAGCCTATTGCTCTCGGCTTTAGCCTCACGAACAGCAGAGGCAGAAGCGTGCGCGCTGGTGGACGGACGCGACGGCTTCGATCCCCATGCCGCCGAAGCGGCCGGGGTGGAGTTAAAGCAATTGCTTTGGGTGCGCTGCCGGAACATCGACCAAGCCCTGCGGGCCACAGAACTGCTGCTGCAGGGCGGTGGATTTGGCTTGATCGCCTTGGATTTAAGCGATATTCCGCCTGAAACCACTCGCCATGTTCCGCTCAATGTCTGGTTCCGTTTCCGGCGCGCGGTGGAAGATTCGCCAACGGTTTTGATGCTTCTCGAGCAGGAATCGAACGCCAAGACGTGCGCTTCGCTGGTTCTGCGACTGGAAGCTAAGCGTGCTCGCTGGTCGATCACGCCGGACGCGCACGCTGCGCGTCTTTTGCAGCATCCAGTCGCGTGCTTGCTCGATGGTTTCGAGGCTCGCGCCGAGGTGCTTAGCTCTCGCATGCAACCGGCCAGTAGGGCCATTAGAGCACCCGCCGGCGAAGGGATCGTTGCAGCAGGCATGGCCGATCAGGCGGGGATTTTTGCCGGCAAAGCACTGTGGGGCTATTTCAGCGGCGTGCCAAACAATTCCATGCGAGTCAAAGGGTCCATGATGAATCAAAGCGCGAATCGGAAGGTGAAATGACGCTTCACCACACGGTGAAAATTTCGCGGCCTCCAGCCTTTTTTTTGAAAGGGCCTTTGACAGGGCATTCTCTATCGGATTTTTATGGCATTTGCTTCCATCCACGTTCCCGGCTTTTCGGTGCAAGCGGTGGTGCGCGCCGAGCCCGATCTGCGCGGCTGCGCGATTGCACTCGTCGACGGCACTCCTCCGCTTTGGAGCGTGGTTGCAGCCAACGAAGCCGCCGTGCGGGCGGGCATTGCTTTGGGCATGGCGCGCGCACAGGCCCAGCAATTCAGCGGCGTCGCAATACGCCAGCGCTCCCGGGGGCAGGAGGAAGCCACTCACACCGCTTTGCTGGACCTCGGTTTGTCGGTCTCTCCGCGCCTCGAAGACACCGCGCCGGACACCGTCATTCTCGATCTGGCCGGTCTCCACTCCTTATTCGGCTCTGAAGAAGAGATCGCCCGGCAACTGACGCAGGGCGCATCCCGCTTCGGATTGGCCACGCAGGTCGCCGTGGCCTCGAATCCAGACGCCGCCATTCACGCTGCGCGAGGTTTTCCCGGGATCACCTTGATTCCACCGGGAGAAGAATCGCGGCGTCTGGGTTGCTTGCCCGTGAGTGTGCTTTCCCCGAGCGTGGAAGTTCTCGAAACCCTGGAACGCTGGGGTGTGCGCACGTGTCAGGCTCTGGCGGCGTTGCCGGTCCTTGAGCTTTCGGAACGATTGGGGCAGGACGGCGTCCGCCTGCACGAATTGGCGCGCGGGGTACGATCGCGTTCCTTGGCGCTAGCCGAACCGGCATTGAACTTTGTGGAAGAAATGGAGCTCGAGCACGGCGTGGCGGAACTCGAACCCCTGGCATTTCTGCTGGGGCGGCTTCTCGATCAGTTGTGCGCGCGGCTGGCGGCGCGTTCGCTGGCGGCCAGCGCCATTCGTTTGCAATTTCGCCTGGAGACGAATCCTCCCAGCACATTCGAGAAGGTCTTGAGCCTGCCCGTGCCCATGCGGGACTCCAAAATGCTTTTGAGATTGCTGCGCCTGCAATTGCAAGCGGGGCCTCCGACTGCGCCGATCCTGAAGCTTGTTCTGGCGGCTGATCCTTCGGCGCCGCGCGTGGTGCGAGGCGGATTATTCCTTCCACGTGGCCCGGACCCGGAGAAATTGGAGTTGACCATCGCGCGGCTGGCGAATCTGGTCGGCGACGGCAATATCGGCTCACCCGAGTTGGTGGACACACACCGGCCTGGAGAATTTCGCGTACGACGATTTCTGCCTTTGAGCGCTGCATCTGCGGCGAATCGACAGCAAGAAAATGAAATCGCGCCCGGCGCCGGCTTCCGCGTATTCCGGCCGGCTCCCCGGGCCAACGTGATGCTGCGCGACGGCCGTCCGGCGCGCGTTTCTTTCCGCGGCCTGCGCGGCGACGTAGCGGCCGCCTCCGGGCCATGGCGCACTTCCGGGGATTGGTGGCGGGACGACCCGTGGCAACAGGATGAGTGGGACCTGGAAATTCAGTTCGATGGTTCTTCCCGAGCTTCTCTCGGACGCCGAAGAGTGCGCGCAAATACACCTTCAGCAGAAGGCCCGAGCCGGGGGCTGTATCGCTTTTATTACGACGAGCGCTTGCAGAGCTGGTTCGTGCGCGGAGCGTACGATTGATGTACATCGAGCTTCATGCCCGCTCCGCTTTCAGCTTCCTCGAAGGCGCTTCCCTGCCGGAGGAACTGGTCAGCCGATGCACGGAGCATGGGATGCCAGCCGTGGCTTTGCTGGACCGCGACGGCGTTTACGGCGCACCTCGCCTGCATCTGGCAGCCAAGAAAGTATCCATTCGTGCGCATGTCGGCGCAGAAGTGACGTCCGCCGACGGATGGCGTTACCCGCTGCTGGCGGAATCGCGCGAGGGCTACCAGAATCTTTGCCGCCTGATCACGCGCATGAAATTGCGCGCACGCAAAGGCGAAGGCCACGTTTTGTCCGAAGAGGTCGCTGAAAGATCCGCGGGCTTGATTTGCCTCACGGGAGGCGAGGAAGGTCCTCTGGCGCACGCGTTGGCACGTGGAGGAATCGCAGCCGGCACGGAGTGCGTACGGCAGCTCTGCGAGCTATTCGGCCGCGAGAACGTCTACGTCGAATTGCAACGACACTTCTGCCGCGCAGAGGAAGCGCGCAATCAAGCGGCGCTAGAAATCGCGCGGAAATTGGCCTTGCCGCTGCTGGCGACCAATGGCGTCTGCCATGCGCGCCCGCAGCAGCGGGAAGTGCTGGACGCCTTCACCTGCATACGCCATCACCGCACTTTAGCCACCGCCGGCCGGCTTCTGACCAGCAATGCCGAGCGGCATCTGAAATCTCCCGCGGAAATGATGCAGCTCTTTGCGGATCTTCCCGAGGCCATTGCTAATACCGGGATTCTTTCCTCGCGCCTGCAATTCACTTTGCAGGACCTCGGGTATCAGTTCCCGAAATATCCAGTCCGCGGCGGCGCGTCGCAAATGCATTTCCTGCGCGAGCGGACCTACGAAGGCATGCGCTCCCGCTACGGATCTTCCGGCGAATCCAGCAACGAACGAGCGCGCAAACAGATCGACCACGAGCTGGCGATCATCGAGAAACTTGATCTGCCGGGCTATTTCCTGATCGTCTGGGACATCGTGCAGTTTTGCCGCGAGCACAACATTCTCGTGCAAGGGCGCGGCTCGGCGGCCAACAGCGCCGTCTGCTACGCCCTGGGCATTACCGCAGTCGATCCGGTTGGCATGGAGCTGCTCTTCGAGCGATTTCTTTCCGAAGAGCGCGGGGAGTGGCCGGATATCGACCTGGACCTTCCGAGCGGGGACCAGCGCGAGCGCGCCATTCAGTATGTTTACGAACGCTACGGAAAATTGGGCGCGGCCATGACGGCCAACGTCATCACCTATCGCGGGCGCTCGGCGGCACGAGAAATCGGCAAGGTGTTGTCATTCGAGCCTGAAACGCTCAATCGCCTGACTCGGCTGGTGGAGGCCTGGGAATACCGGGATGAGAACGACACGCTCGACCGCAAATTCCACGACGCGGGCCTGGACCTCGGGCATCCGCTCATTCGCAAGTTTTTCGAGCTGTGCCAGCAGGTGCAGGATTTGCCTCGCCACCTGGGACAGCACTCGGGCGGCATGGTGATCTGTCAGGGACAACTCGATTCGGTTGTGCCGCTCGAGTCGGCCACGATGCCCGGGCGCGTCGTAGTGCAGTGGGATAAGGAAGATTGCGCCGACATGGGCATCGTGAAGGTGGACTTGCTCGGCTTGGGCATGATGGCCGTGCTCGAAGATTCGCTGAAGATCATTCGTGAGAAGCATGGCCAGGAAATAGACCTCGGACGCCTGCCAGCCGATGATCCCGTTGTCTATGGGGCGCTGCAAAAGGCGGATACGGTGGGCATGTTTCAGATCGAGAGCCGCGCGCAGATGTCCTGTCTGCCACGTCTGCGGCCGAAATGTTTTTACGACATCGTGGTGCAGGTGGCGATTATCCGGCCTGGGCCGATTGTGGGAAAGATGGTGAATCCCTATTTGAAGCGCCGACAGGGACGCGAAGATGTTCGTTACGCCCATCCGTCCCTTGAGCCTGTCCTGGCGCGCACTTTGGGAGTGCCGCTTTTCCAGGAGCAATTGCTGCGCATGGCCATGAGCGTGGCGGGATTTACGGGAGGCGAAGCGGAGGAACTGCGCCGCGCGATGGGTTTTAAACGCTCCGAGGTGCGCATGAAGCAAATCGAGAAGAAGCTGCGCCGGGGCATGGAGAAAAATGGCATTGCGCTCGAGGCGCAAGAAGAGATCCTGCAATCGATCTGTTCCTTCGCGCTCTACGGATTTCCGGAATCGCATGCCGCGAGTTTTGCGTTGCTGGCGTATGCCAGCGCGTATTTGAAGTGCCACTATCTCGCCGCTTTTACCGCTGCCATGCTGAACAATCAGCCGATGGGGTTCTACAGCCCCGCCACGCTGGTCAAGGACGCACAACGGCACGGGCTGAAGATCAGGCCCGTGGACGTGACGTGTTCGGACTGGTTGTGCACGCTCGAAACAGTTCCCAGCAAAATCACGGAAGCGGCGGAACAAGACTTGGGCTTTGCCGTGCGCCTGGGGCTGCGTTATGTGAAAGGCTTACGCACGGAGATTGGCGCTGAGATGGTCCGCGAACGCGCCGTTCGCTCCTTTTTGGACATTGAAGATCTAAAGTTGCGAGTCCCCGCGATCCAGAAATCTGAACTCGCCGCGCTGGCGGCAATTGGTGCTTTGAATTTTATTGCCAGCGAGAGCAGCTTCAGCGGCCGGCCCCTCCATCGCCGGGATGCATTGTGGCAAGTGGAGCGCGCGGCGCGGCGTCCAGGACCGCTACTGGAAGCCGCCGAAACTCCGCCCAATGAACCAGAACGTAGCATCACTTCACCTCTGGCACCCATGACGGCGGAAGAAAGATTGGTTGCTGATTTTCGTGGCACGGGGATAACAACCGGCCCCCATCCCATGAGCTACCACCGCGTGGAGATGAAACAGCAAGGCGTGCGCTCCGCAAAGGAGCTTGCGGGGCTTCCAGACGGAACTTGGGTGCGCGTCGCGGGAGCCGTGATCGCGCGCCAGCGGCCGGGCACGGCAAAAGGCTTCGTATTTCTAAGCTTGGAAGATGAAACGGGCATCGCCAACGCAATCATCACTCCGCAGCTATTCGCGAAGGACCATGGGGCGGTCGTTGGGCCGTCTTTTCTGCTCGTCGAAGGCCCGTTACAGAATCAGGACAACGTGATCTCGGTCAAAGCCGAGCGCGTCCGGCCGCTTTTCCTCACCCGCGTCGAAACCGCCTCGCACGATTTCCACTAAATCGCATGAAACTCGGGCTTCGCCCTCGCGAAATGAGTTTGGCCGTCATCTGGCGGATATCGTCTCCGACGTAACTGGCCGTGGGATGCCTGTACGAAGCCTGTCCGAACGGCCAATAGCGTGGCCGCATCGCTCCGCCCTAAGCTCCAAATTGCACCAACACTGTCCTTCGGCCTCAGCCACGGGAGGGCGCTATGCTTGACCTCGATGCATTCAGGGAATTTCGAGAAGGACTCGCTCAACTGCGGGATGGACAAGCTACAAACGCTGTCGAATTGCTCCGCCACGCCAGCCAGCGCGATCCGGAAAACCCCTACTACATGTCATATCTCGGCTTGAGCCTGGGACACGCGGAAGGCATGTGGGCCGAAGCCGAACGGCTCTGCCACACTGCGGTGTGCCGCGGCCGCCGCCAGGCCCAACTCTACATGAATCTTTCCGAAGTCTATCTTTGCTCAGGCCGTCGGAGGGCCGCCGCTGACACGCTCGCCCGCGGTTTGCACTATCTACCGCACGACTCGCGCCTGCAGATCGAACTTGGCCGTCTCCTGGAGCGCAGGGCGCCGGTCCTTCACTTTCTACCGCGCAACCACATCGTGAACCGCAATCTCGGTCAATTGCGCTTCTGGCTAGTGAACCACATGCCGCGGCGCCGCTGGCTGGAACCGACCGAATCGCGCGCCTAGCTGACCGCCTCTTCGAACCCAGTAATCTCCTATAATGGCGGCCGCATGCCGTCATGGCTCAAGAGGCTTCCGCAGTGGCTGTTTGCCTCTGATCCTGCCTTCTCCGCACCCGGCGGGCTTATTCCCCGCTGGCTTTTCCTGCGCGCTCTCGGACTCATCTACTTCTCCGCATTCTATTCACTGCTTCGGCAGACGCTCGGACTCATCGGTCCAGACGGCTTGCAGCCGGCAGGCGCGTATCTCGAGGCCGTGAAGCAATCCGCAGGTGCGTGGCGTTTTTGGTACGCGCCGACGCTGTTCTGGTTCGGAAGCGGCTCGCGTGCTTTGCTGTTTTTGTGCTGGCTGGGAATTGCCGCTTCCATACTGCTCGTGCTGAATTTCTGGCCGCGCGCCATGCTGGTTGTGTGCTTGGCAGTGTTCCTCTCCTTTATCGCCACCCTGCAGATATTCGCTTCGTATCAATCCGACGGGATGCTGCTCGGCGCTGGCTTCGTGAGCATGTTTTTCGCGCCTCCGGGCTTGCGTCCTGGCTGGGGCGAGCGGCATCCGCCATCGCGGGCCAGCCTGTTCTTGCTGCAGTGGCTGTGGTTCCGCATCTATTTCGAGTCCGGCGTGGTGAAAATCACGAGCGGCGACCCGGAATGGCGCCACCTCACGGCCATGGATGAGTATTACCAGAATGGCCCGCTGCCCACCTGGATCGGCTGGTACGCGCAACACCTGCCGCACTGGTTTCACGTCGGGACAGCGGGGTTCACGCTCCTTCTTGAGCTCTTCTTGGTATGGATGATGTTTCTTCCGAGACCCTTCCGAGTTGCGTTGTTCGCGATTGTGACGCCCTTGCAATTGGGAATCATCGCGACCAACAATTACGCCTTTCTGAATTACCTCGTGCTGGTTCTCGGAGTCTTGCTGCTGGACGACGGGCTCCTGCAGCACCTTTTGCCCGGTCGGTTGTGGGAGCCAGAGAGGACAGGAATTCCGGTTGCCCCTGTTGCGAACGCGCCCGGCTCGCCGGACCCGCCGCTCGAGCGCGGCTGGCGTGCGGGTTTGGCGCGGTGGGCGGCCCCCGCAGGTCTGGTATTTGCGGGCATCTGCCTGAGCTGGAATTTCTACGCCACCACGGTTGGGTTGTTGCAGATGATTACGCCTGAAGTTCCGTTGCCGATGGCGCCGGTGGTGGCGCTGGAACCATCCCGCATCGCGGAGAGCTACGGCCTTTTTGCCACGATGACGCGGGCCCGCTACGAGATCGAATTTCAGGGCTCGAACGACGGGCAAAACTGGACGGCTTACCCCTTCCGATATAAACCACAGGATCCGCGAGAGCCGCCCGGCATCTACGCGCCGTATCAGCCGCGGTTTGATTGGAATCTGTGGTTCGCTTCGCTCAGCAACTGGCAGGACAACCGTTTTGTGATCAGCGCGGAGGAGCGGCTTCTGAGCCAATTCTCCTTCGGTGCTCGCTCTTTTTGCCGGGAATCCATTCCCGGGCACGCCGCCGCGCCTGGTCCGTGCTGTGATCTGGCAATACTGGTTCACGGATCGCGCCGAAAAGCGCCAGGGCTTTTGGTGGAGGCGCCAGTTCTTGGGAGCGTATGCACCCACACTCACTCGCGAAGGCGACGGACGGATTGCAGTCGTCGGAGCGCCTCAGCCCGACCTGACAGATGAACGATAGCTCAGGAAAAATATACGACGCGAACCAGCGTTCCTTCGCACTCGATTCACACGCCCGTTGAACGCGGTCAGCGGCACCTAGTACGAGAGTCATAGAACTGCCAGGCAACGATTTCAAACCACCCGCCCATTGAGGCCCCCTCATCCGCTCGTTACTCTGGCATCCACGCGACGCGCAGTCTCAACCGCAAACGAGACGCCGCAGCGTACTGAGGGAGTCAAATGATCCTGGCCATCGCCGCACTGCTCTTGCAGGCTCCGGCTGTTCCGCAAAGCACGCTGCCCAACATCTCTTCCGTTGCTTCGATCAACGAAAGCGCTATACCTAAGCCCGCCGGTGGAGAATCTGCTGCGGGCGAAAACAGCACGGTCATCGACCCAGCGTCGGATGCCGTGGCGTCCCTGACTTCGGCGGACCAACCGGTTATCGTTGCCGCACTCGAGCCCGGGCGCCTGATGCCCACGCCGGTGGCACCCGTCAGCCCCGATCCCGCGGCAAGCGCGCCGGTAGCGTCTCCTTTCTCCCCTTCCCCCGCGGCTGCGGCGTTTATTGCCTCCTCACCCGCCGTGGCGCGGAGCCGAGAGCAAGAAGAACGTCGCAAGCACCTATGGCTGGGCCTCAGTATCGCGGGACACAGCGCGGCGACGTTTGACGCGTGGACCACGCGACGCGTCATTTCCTCGGGCCAAGGACAAGAGCTCGATCCACTGATGCGTCCATTCGCCGGAAACGCTTCTCTGTATGCGGCAATCCAAGTGGGGCCCCTGCTGCTCGAGTACCTAGGCCGGCGCATGATGAATAGCCAGCATGGCTGGGAGCGACATACTTGGTGGGTGCCGCAAAGCTTGGGCGCGGCCATGAACCTGGCCAGCGGCGTGCACAATCTGGGCGTCCACTAAGACAGTCCCCCTTACGCATTCCACCAAATCCGGACCAAATCGCAACCGTTTCAGCCGCGGCAGCAGCGGCTGAAACGGTTGTTTTTTGAGCCACTCGCCCCTGTTCATGGTTAACGACCAGAATTAGACCTCTTGCTCAACCAGGCGCGAGATCCATGCCAACAGGTTTGTAAAGGGGGCCGAATCGCAGCCAGGCGCCCGCGCTTCCCGGCAGGGCTTGACCTGACAAGGTAAGATAGCTGGGTTCGGAGCTTATTCCCGTGGAGGACCAAGCGTGAAACGCATCCTGATTATCGAAGACGACCGGGACATCGTCGAGCTGGTTCGGTACAACCTGTCGAATGAGGGCTTCGAAGTCAGCGCCGCCACCGACGGCGTTTCGGGATTGGCACAATTGCGCAAGGCGCCACCCGATCTCCTGCTGCTGGACCTGATGCTGCCGAAAATGCCGGGTCTGGAAATCTGCAAAGAGATCCGGCGCGATCCGACACTCAACCGGCTGCCAATCCTCATGCTGACGGCACGTGGCGAAGAAGCTGATCGCGTCGTTGGCCTGGAGATGGGAGCTGACGATTACGTGACCAAGCCATTCAGCCCGCGAGAACTGGTGGCGCGGGTCAAGGCTCTGTTCCGGCGGGCCGAGCCGGCCGGCGAAGTGGAGCGCACGATTGAGATGGGGAAACTGCTCATCGACCCGTCGTCGTATCGCGTGAGCCGAGCAGGCAAGCCGCTGACGCTCAGCACGCTTGAGTTTCGCCTCTTCTACTACCTGGCCGCGCGGCCTAACCGCGTCTTCACGCGCGACCAACTGCTCGACGCGGTCTGGGGCACGGAACGCTTTGTCACGCCGCGCAGCGTCGACGTGTACATCCGGCGGCTGC
Source organism: uncultured Acidobacteriota bacterium (assembly GCA_963702795.1). GTDB lineage: Bacteria > Acidobacteriota > Terriglobia > Acidiferrales > UBA7541 > Palsa-189. The sequence goes on from CAVPDY010000004.1 coordinate 727,123, forward strand.
GCGAAAAGGTCGAAATCGACCCGGAGAACCCGGTCCATCTGAAGACGGTGCGCGGGGCAGGTTATCTATTCGAGGCTGCGACGGCGAGCCGGGCAACGACTTAGGCGCCCGTCAGCTACCGATCTGGGCATCTCGGGCTGCATCAGGATTCGGAGCAAAAACCTGTGCGCGTGAGCCTCTTCTGGCGTTCGGGACTGATGTTCCTGGCGCTGCTGCTGGCGGTCCTGCTGGCCGTGGACGTGTATGCAACTCGCGTCCTCCGCCGCCAAGCCCTGGACGCCGGATTCGACAAACTCCAAGTGCTGGCGCGTGTGGCTGAAGCCAGCTTGCCGCCCGTGGATGATTCGCAGGCGCTGCGCCTCTGGCTCTCCAAAATGGCGTCCAGCGGTGCGCGCGTTACGGTGATCGCCGCCGGCGATGGCCATGTGATCGCTGATTCCACGAGCGACGCGGAAACCTCGCAGAACCAAGCCGGCCGCGCGGAGTTCCAACAAGCACTGACCCAAGGCGAGGGCCGGTCGCTGCGGCGAAGTCCGAACCTCGACCGCGATGTTCTCTATGTAGCCCTGCTTCATCGAGCCGCGGCGGACGCCTCCGAGAGTTCAGGAACGGGTAGAGCGCTTATCGTGCGGGTTGCCTTTCCGCTCGGCGAAGTGGAACAAACCATCGCCGGAGTGCGCGTGCGGTTCTGGCTGGCCTCTCTTCTTCTCATGCTGGTTGCGGGGGGCAGTGCGCTACTGGTATCGCGAGGGGTTTCGACAAGGATTCACCGGCTCGAGCAGTTCTCGCACCGGGTTGCTCGGGGAGACTTCCGCCCGCTCGAAATGGAGAACGGCGGCGATGAACTGGACGATCTGGCCCGGGCCTTCAACGAGACGGCTGCACGCCTGGCGGAAACGATCCGCTCGCTCACCGAAGAACGTAACAGGTCCGCAGCGATCCTGGGGAGCATGATCGAGGGCGTAGCGGTGATCAGCCCCCAGGAGCGTATCGTCTTCTCAAACCGCGCCTTTTCTCAGATTCTCGGCCTGGAGGCCATGCCGATCGAAGGACGCCCGCTCGTCGAAGTCGTGCGGCAGTCGGATTTGCTCGCCGTCAGCAAGAAAGTGCTGGCCGAACACGAACAGGTCTCCAGCGAGGTCGTTGTCGGCACAGTGCGGCCGCGGAGCTTTGCGGTCACGGCGGCGCCAGTGCGCGCGACTGGACCTTCCGGCGCCGTCTTGGTGCTGCACGATATCAGCGAACTGAGGCGTCTCGAAAGGGTCCGCCAGGATTTCGTGGCGAATGTGTCGCACGAATTTCGCACCCCCCTCACCGCCATTCAGGGCTTTGCGGAGACTCTGCTGGGTGGCGCTCTCGATGACCACACGCATCGCGAGCACTTCGTCGAAATCATCCGCGACCATGCCGCTCGCCTCGCTCGTCTGACCGAGGATCTGCTGAAGCTTTCGCGGATCGAGGCTGGGAAGCTGGATTTGGAGTTCCGGCCCGTCTCCGTTTATCAGCTGGTTCAATCCTGCGTGGAGACCGCGCGATTCAAAGGGGCGCGCAAGGACCTGACGGTGGAGATTCGCCTCCCCGAGGGCCTTCCAAATGTGCAGGGCGACTCCAACGGTCTCCAGGAGGTGCTGCAAAACCTGCTGGACAACGCGGTGCAGTACACGCCCGCCGGTGGGCACCTAGTTGTATCTGCCTCCAATCAGGGCGACCAAGTTCAGGTTACCGTGTCCGACACAGGCATCGGAATCCCTCAGGCCGAACAGGAGCGCATTTTCGAACGCTTCTACCGCGTCGATGCGGCCCGCTCACGCGAGGCGGGTGGCACGGGCCTGGGCCTGTCGATCGCGCGCCATATCGTCGAAGCCCACGATGGGCGCCTGTGGGTAGAGAGCGCCGTTGGCGAAGGATCCCACTTTCACTTCAACATTCCAGTCGCTTGATCGAAATTGCCAGAGAATTCATGGAGACTTTACCCGCGCGTAATCCGCCGCCGCTATGGTGAAGCTCGAATTGCGCACTTCGGCTCACGGGCGCGACAATAGCTCGATTCTCGATGGCTTCCCGCCAGTATGGGCCGCCGGGTTCCCTACGGACCCGATGATCCCGCCCCTGCCCTGGCCGACAACGGCAACTTTCCCAGCTCGTCCTACACGAGGAGGCTGACTATGGCGACTTCCGTTCAGAACCAGCAAGCGGTCTTTCAGGAAGCGCTGGCTCACTATCTGATCTCGATGGCGCGAACCGTCGAAGTAAGCGTCAATCGGGCGCTTTCCGCACTTTTGGGGCGCAGCGATGACGGCACGGAACAATCCCCGGGGCAGATTTTCCTGCTGGAGCCACGCATCAATGAGATGGAAATGGTCATTGACGACCACGCGGTGCGAATGCTGCGCGACGGCCACTTGGCGCCGGAGGAAATTCGTCAAGTCGTGGCCACCCTCAAAATCACCAATGACCTTGAGCGCATGGGAGACCTGGCGGTCAACATCGCCGAGCGTGTCATCTCGCTTGCGGAAATGCACCCCGTAACCCAGCCACCGGAACTGGAGCCCATGGTGACGGCGGTACGGGCAATGGTGAAGAAAAGCCTGGGAGCGCTGATTTTTCGCAATGTGGTCCTGGCGGGCGAAGTTCTTGAAAGCGACGATTTGGTGGACCGCTACCGGGACCAAGTTTTCGAGCGGCTACTCAGCAACATGAGCGAACGCCCCGCCGATGTAGCCCCCAATTTGCAACTCGTCCTCGCGAGCCGCTATCTGGAGCGCCTTGCAGACCACACGACAAACATCGCCGAGGACATCATCTTCTGGGTGCGGGGTCTGGATGTCCGGCATGGCCGGGCACTGGAAGGAACACCCGGGACGCCGTCTTTAACCGAGAATTCATAGGCGCTTGATGCGCTTGTGACGAGAGCGGTCTATTTTAGCCATAGAGCAATGTGGCCCTGTCCACAGTCCCACAGGGCCTGGGCTTCATGCCTGACACCCCCGTGGGTCGGCGCTCCCCTGTGCCGGCCCACCTTTTTTTGTCCATAGCCCCGCAGTTTTTTCATTGTGGCTTTCTTGTCAGTGCAGGGCCACTCCGGGCGCGGGGGTTTTGTAACGGAGAATTCATTTTCGCTTGACACCCTGTTGACGGCTGGGGCGATAGCTTCTGCGCGATTGTCGGGGTCGGTGTGTCCGTCTGACGATGCCGTAATTCATAGGCGCGTAATGCGGCTGTAACCGAGATGTAACAATTAAGAAGGACTCTAACGAGGCTCTCAAAAAGGGGGAGATGCGATGAGAACGGTTTCCAGGCTTTTAGGTTGGGCGCTCTTGCTGTCGCTGATGAGCGTCCCGGTGCGGGCTCAGAATATCAATGCTGCGGGCGCGACGTTTCCGTATCCGATTTATTCCAAGTGGTTTGATGAGTACCACAAACTGCACCCCAACATCCAAATCAATTACCAATCGATTGGCTCGGGCGGCGGGATTGCCCAAGTCACAGCCAAGACCGTGGATTTTGGCGCCTCTGACGGACCGATGACTGATGACCAGTTGAAGCAGGCCGGCTTCAAGATCTATCACTTCCCGACCGTGCTGGGCGCAGATGTGCCTAGCTACAACGTCGCCGGCGTTGCGACGGACCTGAAGTTCACGCCAGAAGCGCTCGCGGGGATCTTCCTGGGCAAGATCACCAAGTGGAACGATCCAGCGATTGCTGGACCGAACCCCGGCGTGAAGCTGCCGGGCGATGACATCGTTGTGGTTCACCGTTCCGATGGCAGCGGCACCACATACATCTGGACCGATTATCTTTCGAAAATCAGCCCCGAGTGGCAGATGAAGGTTGGGAAGGGGACGTCGGTAAACTGGCCGGTCGGCCTCGGCGGCAAGGGGAACGAAGGCGTGTCTGGTCTGGTCAAACAAACGCCCGGCTCAATCGGGTATATCGAGCTCATCTACGCCATTCAGAACAATCTTCCCTACGGCTTGGTCAAGAATTCTTCGGGAGCCTTCGTCAAGGCCAGCCTGGAAAGCGTTTCGGCGGCGGCAGCAGGAGCGGCCGCTAACATGCCTGACGATTTCCGCGTCTCCATCACGAACGCGCCCGGAAAAACCGCCTTCCCGATATCGAGCTTCACCTGGCTGCTGATTCCGGCGCAGATCCAAGATGCTGGGAAGCGCGATGCAATCAAGGGGTTCCTGAACTGGATGATGGGTGACGGGCAGCAGTTTTGCGAAGGCTTGGCCTACGCGAAATTGCCCAAAGAAGTAGTTGCTAAGGAAAAGAAGCAAATCGCCATGGTGCAGTAGCAACCTCCTACGACGAAGATGGCCACAGCACCTGCAAAAGTCGAGACCGCGGGCGTCCGTTCGAGCTCGCGGTCTCTCTTTAATGGCGACGAAATCGCCCGCCTGGTCACTCTGGGTTTCGCGCTCTTAACCGTAGTAATCACCGGAATGATCGTGGCGCAGTTGTGGATGCTGTCGGCGGAATCTCGGCACACCTTCGGCTGGCACTTTTTTGTCACCGAGGAATGGGACCCGGTGTTTAGCAAGTTCGGCGCGCTGACGTTCATTTATGGAACACTAGTTACGTCGGCGTTGGGAATACTGATTGCTGTTCCGCTTGGCCTTGGTGCAGCCATTTTTCTTGCTGAACTAGCGCCCAGGCGCATTTCGGACGTCTTGACGTTCATGATTGACCTGCTTGCGGCGGTGCCGAGCGTCATTTACGGCTTGCTAGGTGTTTTCATCCTGGTGCCGCTCATGCGCACTGACATACAGCCGTTCTTGAAACACACACTCGGCTTCCTCCCGCTGTTTCAAGGACCTGCCTACGGCATCGGCTTTCTGACGGCGGGCATAGTGCTTGCCATAATGATCGTGCCGTTTATCATTTCCGTGTCGCGAGAGGTGCTGCTGGCTGTGCCTCGCGAGCAGAGGGAAGCTTCCCTGGCGCTCGGTGCGACGCGTTGGGAAGCGACCTGGAAGGCCGTCGTGCCCTACGCTCGTACTGGCATCATGGGCTCGGTCTTTCTCGCTCTGGCTCGCGCCCTGGGTGAAACGATGGCCGTAACGATGGTCGTGGGGAATAACCCGCGCATTTCCGCGTCGCTACTTGGGCCGGGTTACTCGATTGCCAGTGTGCTGGCCAACGAGTTCAGCGAGGCCACCGGCACGTTATACTTGAGCGCCTTGATCGAATTGGGCTTGGTTCTGTTTCTGCTCACCTTCGTGATCAACGGCTTGGCGCGCCTGCTCATCGTGGTCACCACGCAGCGCGGGAGCGGGGTGGGACAGGTATGAGCACAGGCATGAATACACACCTCATGTGGCGCAAGACCGTCAACATCATAATGCTCAGTCTTACGGGATTGTGTGCGGCGGTGGCTGTGTCAGCCTTATTCTTCATCCTCGGTTATCTCGTCTACCATGGCGGGAGGGATGTAAACTGGGATTTCTTTACCAAGCTGCCCACGCCAGTTGGCGAATCCGGCGGGGGCATGGCTAACGCGATTGTCGGATCGGGCAAGCTGTTGTTGCTGGCGGCGCTGATCGGCGTTCCCATAGGGCTGCTCGGCGGAATCTACCTTGCGGAGTTTGGCGGGAAGACGGTGCCGTTCGTGGTGCGCTACACAGCAGATATGTTGAACGGGGTACCCTCCATCGTGATCGGGATTTTCGCCTATGCCGTCGCGGTGATGCCGGTGCGTCATTTCTCGACCGTCGCCGGCGGGCTCGCACTTGGAATCATGATGATCCCCATCGTCTTGCGGAGCACGGAAGAGTTCCTGAACGGCGTTCCTCGGGCGATGCGCGAAGGTGCGATGGCACTCGGAGCGAGTAAATGGAAAACCATTTATAGCGTGGTTCTGCCGTCCGCCCGGAACGCCATTATCACAGCAATTCTGCTGTCTCTGGCTCGCGTGGCCGGGGAAACGGCCCCATTGCTATTCACGGCTTTCGGCAACCGATTCTGGAGCCCGGGATGGAATCAGCCCACTGCCTCGCTGCCTGTCATGATCTTCACCTATGCGGTGGGTCCTTACGACGACTGGCACCGGCAGGCCTGGGCCGCCGGATTGGTGCTGCTCGGCTTGGTGCTGCTGGTCAACATCATCGTACGGACCGTTTTGGCGCGCGGAATTTCCGTGCAGAGGTCATAGACTATGCAAACGTCGGCTAAACCCGCGCTCAGTAATGCTGCGTCCAATGCGTCCAAGGACGCAGCCGCGCGCGATACCATGGAGACCTTCGTGAAGCCACCGTCGCCGAGCGCTCCCGAGCCTGTCGCCGCACACACTTTGCGGATGCAGGTGCGCAACCTAAACTTTTACTACGGCAAGACGCACGCCCTGCACAGCGTCAACTTGGATGTGGCCACGAACAAGGTCACGGCACTGATCGGACCTTCCGGCTGCGGCAAATCCACGTTGCTCCGGACGCTCAACCGCATGCACGAGACGGTGCGGCACGCGCGCCTGGAGGGCTCGATAACGCTCGACGGGGAGGACATTCTCGCGCAGGATGTTACGCACCTGCGCCGCCGCGTTGGCATGGTTTTCCAGAAGCCGAATCCCTTTCCGAAGTCGATCTTCGAAAACGTCGCGTACGGCCTGCACATCAACGGCATGCGAGGACGCGTTTCTGACGCCGTCGAGCAAAGCTTGCGCCGCGCAGCGCTTTGGGATGAGGTCAAAGACGTATTACATAAATCGGCATACGAATTGTCGGGCGGTCAGCAGCAACGTCTTTGTATCGCGCGGGCGCTCGCCGTCAATCCCGAAGTGCTTCTCCTGGACGAACCCTGTTCTGCTCTCGACCCCATCAGCACCGCCAAGGTCGAGGAGTTGCTCTTCCACTTGAAAGAGAACTGCACGCTTGTGATCGTGACCCACAACATGCAGCAGGCCGCGCGTGTGAGCGACTCGACTGCGTTTATGTTGATGGGCGATCTCATCGAGTTCAGCCCGACGCCGCAAATGTTTACGACGCCGACCGACCCGCGCACCGAAGCGTACATCACCGGCCGGTTCGGATGAGACAGACCAAAGCAGCGCCCCGTCTCAATTAGCCCGCCGGGAGCCCGACAAAGGAAAACGCCATGGAGCGACACTTCGAAATTGAATTGAGCGAACTGAAGGAGAGGCTGCTCTGGATGGGCAGCCTGGCGGAGCGCGCCGTGCATCAGGCGATTCATTCGGTGCTCGATGCTCAAGAAACTCTGGCCCAGACCGTGCTCCGCGAGGAGCCGGCGATCAATGAGCTGCAGATCGAGATTGACGACCGCGTCGTGCAGTTGCTCGCCCTGCACCAGTTGATGGCCGCCGATCTTCGGTTCGTGCTTGCGGTGGCGCGGATCAATAACGATCTTGAACGCATCGGAGACCAGGCCGTCAATATGGCCCAGGCCGCGTTGCACATCTTGCGTCATCCGCGCGTCAAACCCTATGTAGACCTGCCCCGCATGAGCGAAATGGCGGAAGGGATGGTTCGCGACAGCCTGAATGCGGTGGTGCGCGGCGACATCGAGATAGCCCGCGCGGTGCTGATTCGCGACGATCAGGTGGACAATCTCCGCGATCAAATCTTTCGCGAGCTGCTTAGCTACATGATGGGAGATTCCTCGGTCATCTTCCAGGCGTTTGAGCTGATCCTGGTGGCGAAGAACCTCGAACGCGTGGCTGATCACGCCACCAACATCGCCGAGGACGTCATCTACATGGTCGAAGGCCATGACGTACGCCACGCCGCCGGGGACCGCCGCTAACTCAAATTTGCTGCAGGAACTGCACGGCGGCGTCTCGAAGTGGTGGCAGCCATTCCCGCGAGAATGAATACAGCCAGGCAGCTCAGCGTGCCTCCCAAGGTGCGATCAGGCGTCCGAGCGAAGCGAATTTCCACGCGGCTTTTCCCAGCAGGAATCGGCACGATCATCTGCCCGCTGTTCTCATCGGATTCAGACTCGACCGCAACGCCATTCACACGGATCCGCCACGCTGGATAGTTGAGCAAGCGCACGGCTGCGCGCACAGGGCTTGACGCTTCCACGTTCAGCACTTTCCGTTCAGGCTGCCAATCCTCAACCGATGCCGACGGACTCCCTTGTTGCTCTGGCGCCGATCGGATGCCGGTATTCTGGGTGGGCTCGACCGGCAGCAATGCAACCAGAGGCGACCGCAGCGGCAAATCCGTCTGGTCGGCGCCCAACGTGCAATATTCATACGTGCCCTCGTAGCCTTGCCCGCCCGACACCGCCGTCAAAACATCTTCCAGGTCATCCGAGTCCCAGTAGGTGGCTCGAGCGATCAGCACGCCAGCGCCTGCGAGCAGGACCACGCAGCCTACGGCAGCGACAAGCCGGTGCCGCGCGGTCGCCACTGTCTCCCCAAGAAAAAACGCCAAGCTGACGCCGAGCGGCAGCAGCCAGCGCCACGGAAATTGCACGAAGCGCAGCTTCGGAGCGTATTGCCAAATGGCGCCGCTGACCGGAAACATCAGCAGGGCGGAGATCACTGCTAGAGCGAACAGCGCCTTCCAAACAAACCGGGGAGGCTTTGAGCGGTGATGCGAAACCACGGCGGCAATACCGGTCAGCGTGATCATCAGGACGGCCACCGCTGAAATCTCAAGGTTCACGAGATTGTGCTCGGGGTCAAGAACCCACGTGAACAGAAAGTTCTCCGCAGGACGGAAGCCAGCCGAAATAGCTTGATCGATGTTTACCCAAGCCTGCTCGTGCGCTGCGGGGACGATATATACCGCAGCCAGCAGCAATCCCAAGGCCAGGGCCGACATCCCACTCAAAAGCGGCCGGAAGGATCGGCGGACAGCGGCGCAAAAGACCAGCAGGAATGCGAGAGCGTAGCTCGCTACGACCGCCGCCGGCGCGTTCGCGAGCCAGATTGCGCCGTAGACGATGGCCAAGGGAACGACACTCCGCAATGGCCCATTCGCGCCTGCGGCAGTCCTTTCGCCATCGTAACCGGCGGTGCGAATCGCATAGTGGATAGCGAGCGGGAAGAGTGCAGCGGCCAGCAATTCGGCAAAATCGCTCCGATAATAAGCGAGCACCAGTTGATAGGGATTGGCCACGTACAGCACCGTCGCGGCGATGCTTCCGGCGGGCGACAGCCACGCGCTCGCCAATCGGAACATGGAAACTCCGGCGAGCACAAGGCAAAGGAAAATGAACGTTGCGGGCACCACGCTCCACGGCAGGAACAAACCGAGCCCGGCGCCCAGGCACCAGGACAGCGGCGGGTAAAAGATGAAGCGTGGCTCGCCGTAGCCGTAGTTCGCCCAGGCCGCCCAACGCGGGAAGATCACGCCGGTGTGCCATTGCCGCGCCACGTCCATCCACGAAGCCACATGGAACTGGAAATCGTGACCGGAGGCTTGCCCGAAAAAGCAGAAAGGTGAAACCACCGCGAGCGCTGTCGCCACGCTCGCAGCCAGCGCCCAACGAAATGTGGAGTCCAGTCTAGAAGCGGTCAACCCGCACGTCGAAACCGGCCCGGCAAATCCCGTAGTCAAGCTGCCGGCGCATCGGCAGAGGTTAGAATAGCGTTCCGCTGGCAATTCTTAAAGTCGCAAGAACTCATCATTGGCCCCCGGGGATGAGCGGCCAGGTATCTGGTTCCGCTCGACCTAAGGCCATCTCAGGAACGAGAATTCCTTTCCGACAAACGCGGTCCTTGGTGTAAATTAGCCGGTTCGTTTGGGTTCCGAACGGAGGCGGAGAGCAGCGATTCCGTCAAACCTCCGGCCCAGATCACAACCTGAGAGGCGCATGTATGAGCCGGGATTCGCTCACCATCACCGATAACCGCACGGGCAAAACCTACGAAGTACCGATTACCGACGACACCATCCGCGCTCTCGATCTTCGCCAGATCAAAGTGAAAGCGGACGAGTTCGGTATGATGAGCTACGATCCCGCGTTCAACAACACTGCGCTGTGCAGAAGTAAGGTCACTTATATTGACGGAGACGCCGGCATCCTGCGCTACCGCGGCTACCCCATCGAGGAACTTGCCGAGCGCAGCACCTACCTCGAAACAGCCTACTTGATCCTGCACGGCGAACTGCCCACGCGCTCGCAACTCGAGGACTGGACCTATCACATCTCGCACCATACGTTCATTCACGAGAGCATCAAGAAATTCTTCGACGGTTTCCATTATGACGCCCATCCGATGGGCATGATGATCTCGACCATTGCGGCGCTGTCGACCTTTTATCCGGACGCCAAGAACATCTTCAATGCCGAATCCAGGCAGAAGCAGACCTTTCGGTTGATCGGCAAGATGCCTACCCTGGCTGCATTCGCGTACCGGCACAGCCTGGGGATGCCCTACGTCTACCCGGATCGAGAACTCACTTATGCCGGCAACTTCCTGAACATGCTTTTCAAGACCAGTGAAATGCAGTACCGCCCGAATCCCACTCTCGAACGCGCTCTGGACGTGCTTTTCATTCTGCACGCCGATCACGAGCAAAACTGCTCCGCCAATGCCATGCGCAACGTCGGCAGCTCCCACGTGGATCCGTTTTCGGCGGCGGCCGCGGCCACGGCCGCTCTTTACGGGCCATTGCACGGAGGTGCGAACGAAGAGGTTCTGCGGATGCTCCTGGACATCGGTTCGATCGCGAACATTCCTGCCTATATTCAGCGGGTGAAATCCGGCGAAAAGCGCCTGATGGGCTTCGGTCATCGCATTTACAAGAACTACGATCCGCGCGCGCGCATCATCAAGGGCGTTGCGTCGGAAGTCTTCGAGGTGATGGGGCGCAATCCGCTCCTGGACATCGCTCTCGAGGTCGAGAGGATTGCTCTCGAGGACGATTACTTCGTCAAACGGAAGCTCTATCCAAACGTGGATTTCTACACCGGCCTGATCTACCAATCGATGGGCTTTCCGACGACCATGTTTCCGGTTCTGTTTGCGATCCCGCGCATGAGCGGTTGGATCGCGCAGTGGGAAGAGATGCTTCTCGACTCCGAGCAGAAGATCGCCCGGCCGCGCCAGATCTATGTCGGCTACGACCGGCGTCCGTACGTCAACATCGAACAGCGCACCTAATCAAACAGAAAACAGTTGAACTGCCAAGGATCAGCTCAGAAGTTCCTGAGGGGACTGCCTATTTCTTTGCAGCGCTTCTTTAATCAAGCACCTTTCTTTAGTTCCGCAAGGACCAGCTTGGCCACTTCTCGAAGCGTCTCAAAAACGCCGCGGCCCGAAACCGCCACTGCCTCAACGATGGGTTCGTTTTTGACTTGCAACTGCCGGGCGAGATCCTCCGGACTGAGAATATTGGGCAAGTCGCGCTTGTTAAGTTGCAGGACATAGGGAATCGCGCCGAAGTCCAGCGCGTGCTCCTTCAGGTGTTCCCGCAGATTCTCCAGTGTTTCGAGGTTAGCGTCGAGTCGTTCTTCCTGTGAGTCGGCGACAAATACAACGCCGTCAGCACCTTTCAGAATTAACTTGCGGCTGGCCTCGTAGAACACTTGTCCGGGAACGGTATACAGATGCAGGCGCGTCTTGAAACCACGGACAGTGCCTAGATCCAGCGGCAGGAAATCGAAAAACAGCGTCCGGTCCGTTTCGGTGGCGAGCGAAATCATCTTGCCCTTCTGGCTGGCAGCGGTGTTGTCATACATCCATTGCAGATTAGCTGTTTTCCCGCCTAAACCGGGTCCGTAGTAGACCAGTTTGCAGTTGATCTCGCGCGCAGGAAAGTTGATGAAGGGCACAGGTCGCTCGGCAGTACCGGCACTCAACTTATAGCACAGGGCCTAGGGCTGTCCAATTGGCAAGGGAGGCACACGTGTCGAGGGAAAAACCCCACCCTGAGCACCCACCGGCAAGGGATGCGATGGAGGGGGCTCTGCTATTTATTTGCCAAGAGCTCCACAAATCCCACCCGATTGACGGCTGGGGATAGCTTTGCTAGACTCCGCGCCAGTGAGCCAGCCTGAAAAGACCGGCAAGCGCAAGGCGGGACGGATGGGTTCGACCGACGGCAGGCCCAAACTTCTGAAAAAGAAAGAGTTAGCTGCGCGGTCAGGCAAGGCCGCCCAGCCCCGCGTCTTGGTCGACCCAGCCGTTGAGGAGCAGCTCAAACAGTACGAAGAGGCCCTGCAGCATTTCCAAGAGCAGAAATACTCGAAAGCCAAGATCCTGTTCGAAAAGGCCCTCGCCGGGCCAAGTCGGGAGTACGCTGACCGCGCCCGCGTCCACCTGCGCATCGTCGAGCAGCGGCTGCGACCCACCGAAGCGCCCACTCCGCGATCGCCCGAAGAACACTACCAACACGGTGTGGCTATGATGAACATGGGTCGCTGGGATGAAGCACGCGAGCATTTGCTGCGGGCGCGCAAACTCGCGCCCAAGGCGGACTACGTGATTTATGCGATGGCCGCGCTCGACTGCCTGACGGGCGAAGCCGATTCGGCGATGGAAAACCTGAAACTCGCTATTCAACTGCGACCGGAAAATCGCTACCACGCGCGGAACGATGAGGACTTCGCATTCCTGCAGGAAGATCCGAGGTTCACCGAGTTGCTTTATCCCGACCGCGACAGTTCCGGTAACTAGCCGGTAGTTCTCGTTGCCCAATTCATCTCCAGCACGGCTCGTGGCGATCGGCGGAGGCACGGGTCTTTCTACATTGCTGCGCGGCCTCAAGGAGTACGTGGCTCCCCGGCCGGAAGAGGCCTCCCACTATCCGATTCGCGATTTGGCTGCGGTCGTCACCGTGATGGATGACGGAGGCAGCTCGGGGCGCCTGCGCCGAGAATACAGCGTGCTGCCGCCCGGCGACATTCGTAACTGCTTGGTGGCGCTCTCGCAGGACGAGGCTCTGCTGGGTCGCCTATTTCAATACCGCTTTACGGCCGGGCGTGGCCTCCGCGGGCACAGCCTCGGAAATCTGTTTCTCACAGCCCTCAGTCATATCACCGGGGATTTCAGTCGAGCGCTGCGCGTAAGCAGCGAAGTTCTGGCCATCCGCGGACGCATCTTTCCTTCCACCAATCAACTCGTGACGCTCGAGGCAGTGCTCGAAAACGGCAAAACGATCGTCGGAGAATCTCGCATCGGAAAGAGCCGCCTGCCCCTCCGGCGCGTGCGCCTGTCTCCGCGCCACGTGAAGCCGCTTCCCGAGGTGCTCGAGGCAATCGCCGCGGCGGATTTGATCATATTGGGGCCGGGCTCCTTGTACACCAGCGTGATTCCCAATCTGCTGGTCTCTGGCGTCGCCGAGGCCATTGAGAAATCGCCTGCGATTCGCGTTTACATCGCGAATGTGATGACCCAGCCGGGCGAAACGCGGAACTATGCGCTGGCCGACCACGTCCGAGCGATTCAGCGTCACACTCGGAGGAAAGTTCTCGACTGGGTGGTCATCAATAACGAACCCATCGGGCCAGAAATGGCGCGGCGCTATCGCAGCCACGGCGCTGAGCCCGTGATCGCCGATGTTGGTGAGTTGCAACGCATCGGGTTGCGCTGCGTCTTCGATGGACTGATCGAGGCGCACGGCGTCATCCGGCACGACTCGAAGCGTCTGGCGCGCCTGCTGCTCGAGGAGTTCGTTCAAAAACGTCCTGCCGCCCCGACTCCAGACGCCGTGCCTGCTGGCGTTGCCTTGCGTGACCGCAAGTAGGTTCGTATACTCCCCTAGTCCGCGCGACGACCCGCGAATGTTTCAGTTTTTCTTCTGGGTTTGCGCTGCTATTTCTTCACCGCTGCTGCGGATATCGCCCACGGAGGGCCTGTGGCCAGCTTTTCGCCGCATAACGAACTCAACGTTTACGCGTCGGCGGAAGCGCGCTTTGAGGTCGCCGCGAAAAAGTTGGGCCTGGACGACGGCGTCTACCGCTTCATGCGGTATCCCAATAAAGAGATCACCGTGTACATTCCGGTGACGCTCGATAGCGGGCAGCTCGAAGTGTTCATCGGTTACCGTGTACATCACTCGCTGGTTCGCGGCCCATGCAAGGGCGGCATTCGGTTTGCGCCCGAAGTCACACTGGACGAAGTGCGCGCCCTGGCCAGCGAAATGACCTGGAAATGCGCCGTCGTGAATATCCCTTTTGGGGGAGCCAAGGGCGGCGTCATCTGCGACCCGTCCAAACTCTCGCGCGGCGAACTCGAACGGATCACCCGCCGTTACACCGCAGAATTGAGCGAGTGGTTCGGTCCGGAGCGGGACGTTCCGGCGCCGGACTTGGGAACCAACGAGCAAGTCATGGCTTGGGTCATGGACACATACTCCATGCACATGCGGCGCACTACTACCGCAGTGGTCACCGGGAAACCGATCCAGATGGGAGGCTCGCAAGGCCGCCGCGAAGCCACTGGTCGCGGGCTGATGATCGCTTGCGACAAGGCTCTCGCAAAGCTCGGGATGAAGCGCGATCAAACGCGGGTCATTATTCAGGGTTTCGGCAACGTCGGGTCGGTGGCAGCGGCGCTGATGCATCAGGCCGGCTATCGGATTGTCGGTGTGGCTGATATCCATGGAGGACTCTACAACGAAAAGGGATTCGACATTCCCAAGCTCCTCGATTGGGTCTATCAACAACACAAGCCTCTTCCCGACTTTCCGGACGGCGGCAGCCGCATGACGGCGCAGGAAGTGCTTTTTCAGCCAGCCGATATCGTCATGCCAGCGGCCATCGAGAATCAAATCACCAGGGAAAACGTGCAGCGTTTGCAGACGCGGATTTTGTGTGAAGGTGCGAACGGTCCCTCGACGGCGTACGCCGATGAGGAGCTCGACCGCAAGGGCATCTTCGTGATTCCGGATATTCTCGCGAACGCCGGTGGCGTGACAGTCAGCTATTTTGAGTGGGTCCAGGACCGCCAGGGCTTTTTCTGGCGGGAGAACGTAGTCAACGAGCGTCTCAAGGACATCCTGGAGCGCAGCTTCGACGATGTGGTGGGTTACGCCGAAAAGCATGGCGTCAACAACCGCACCGCCGCATACATGCTGGCGATTGACCGCGTAGCCTTCGTGCTGAAGCTGCGAGGAATCTACGCATAGCTAGGGGCACATGGCCGGCGATCTCATCAATCCGGGAAACCTGAAAACAGAAGACGAGCACCGGCGCGATATCTGCACGGTCGGCCGATGGGTCTATGCCCGTAACTTCGTGGCCGCGACCGATGGAAACATTTCCGTGCGCCTGGATTCTTCGCGTGTTTTGACTTCTCCCACCGCCATTTGCAAGGGCATGATGTCCCCTGACGATCTTGTCATCACCGACCTCAAAGGCAAGCGTCTTTCGGGAAGTCGCATGCCATCCTCCGAGCTAGCCATGCACTTGTTGATCTATCAGCGGCGCCCGGACGTCAACGCCGTCTGCCACGCGCACCCGCCCACGGCAACCGGCTACGCCGCCGCGCGCATCCCTTTGAATCGGGCGATCATCAGCGAAGTGGTGCTCTCGCTGGGCTGCATCCCCGTAGCCCCCTATGCCACGCCGGGCACGCCGGAGCTTACCGATGCTCTTGCGCCGCTGGTGCAAAACAACGACGCCCTGCTCATGGCCAATCACGGCGTGGTGACGTATGGACAGGACTTGCTCACAGCTTTCTTTCGCATGGAGACCGTCGAGCATTTCGCGCAAGTCTCGCTAGTGACCGAGTTGCTCGGGAAACAGTCCTTGCTTTCTGGCGGCGATGTGGAAAAATTGCTCGCGGCGCGAGCCCGCTACGGCACCGCCACGGCGTCGCAGGTCAACCAAGAATGCCCGGTCACATCGGACGCCCCGGCCCCGCAGCGCGTAAGCATCACACGCGAAGAACTTGAGGCCCTGATCGAAGAAGCCGTGCGCCAAGAACGCGCGCGGCGCTGAACGCGGGCTGACGACAGCGAAGTGACGTACGGCACGGAAGTCGCATGCGGCGCCGGCCTGTCCGGCCCGGGAGGATGACGAATGGGTGAAGCACTCGGCATGATCGAGACGCGCGGATTGGTGGCGATGATCGAGGCTTCCGACGCAATGGTGAAGGCGGCCAAGGTTACCCTGGTTGGCTGGGAGAAAATCGGGTCGGGCTACGTCACGGCGCTGGTGCGCGGCGACGTCGCCGCCGTCAAAGCCGCCACCGACGCTGGCGCCGCTGCCGCACGGCGGGTGGGCGAGTTGGTAGCCGTTCACGTCATTCCGCGCCCTCATCAGTCGCTCGAAGACGCTCTACCGATTGGCAAGTCTGCCGTAGCTGAGGTATCTCGCTAGACGACCCTCCGTCGCGGCGAAGAAGCCTCGAGGGACCCCGAATGATTTTGGCACGCATCGTCGGCACGGTGGTCTCGACGCGGAAAGATCCACGTCTCGAAGGCTGCAAGCTGCTTGTGGTGAAGCCAATTTCCCCCGAGGGTGCCGACGAGGCCGGTTACCTGATCGCCGTGGACACTGTGGACGCCGGTTTCCGTGAAAACGTGCTCGTCGTTTCTGGAAGTGCAGCGCGCCTCGCGGCGGAATGCAAGGATCGCCCGGTGGACGCCGCGATCATTGGAATTGTGGACACCGTGAATCTCGACGCGCAGCACGAGAGCGAACTCGCCGCTGCAAGGAGAAAGTAAAACCCGCAGCTACGCGCGGGCCACGTTCATGTTTCTCGGACGCGTGATCGGAAATATCGTCTGCACGGTCAAGAATCCGTCGCTCGAAGGCCAGAGGCTTCTCATCGTGCAACCGCTCGACCGCCGGGGCCGCGATAAAGGGCGCCCTCTGGTTGCGCTCGATTCGGTAGGTGCGGGAGCCGGCGAGACAATCTATTGGTGCCGCGGCCGGGAGGCGACACTGGCATTCCCTTCCGCGAGAGTGCCAACCGAAGCCACCATCGTTGGTATCGTGGATCGGGTGAATCTTCCCGGGGCGCGATTCGGTCCCTAGCCTCCTGCGAGAGTTTAGGCAGCTGTGACATGCTCATCGGTCGAGTGATCGGCGACGTCGTAGCGACGCAAAAGGCGCCCTCCCACCAGGGCGGCAAGCTGCTTGTCGTACAGCCGCTCAATCTCGACGGCAGCGACCGTGGCGAACCTCTGCTCGCGCTCGACGCCGTGGACGCTGGCCTAGGCGACCGCGTCCTGCTCACCCTCGAAGGCTATGCCGCCATGATGGCTGTAGGCCGCCTGAACTCACCCATCGATGCAGCAGTCATTGGCGTGATCGATGCTGTCGAACTCGTCGCGGACCGCCCCTAGCAGCCTTTGCTGGGTGTCCCCTTATTGCGATTCGTGGAGGTGACCCCAGCCGCCGAAATTCCACCGCACGCCGATGGTCGTGTTGTTCCCGTAAGGCCCGTCGGTGCTGAGATCGGCCGGACCGAGATTCCCGGTATAGCGTCCGAGCCAATCCACTCGATGCGACGTCAGTCGCAGCTCAAAATTTTTGGGAAGCTCGATTCCAACGCCCAAGCGCCTCTCATCCATAATCGGATTAAACGACGCCGTGTAGAGGTACTGCGGCACGTTACGGCCGAAATAAAACTGTTGCTCGTAAAACAGGAATGCGTGACGCAGGAAAGTGCGCCCAAACGGCTGCATTTCGATGTAGCCGCTCACGATCCAGCGCGCGTAGGCGGTGCACTGCGAACTCGCCCCGCCAAACTGGGCGGCCGGAAGCTGCGAGCAGCGCCCCAGATCAGGCTCATTGTGCGAGGGCGCCCCCTCGAGATCCGTATGTCCGCGCACCCAGCCGTGAGGGAAAAGGATCCGGCCCTCCGGCGTTCCAAAGGCCGACGCCGAAGGCTTTGTCGACACAGCGACTGGCGCTGCTGGTGCCTGCTGCTGCGCGAATCCCGGAATGACCATCGAGATCAGAACGGCAACCACGCCTAACCAAGGTTGTTTCAAGGGAACCTTCCTTTTTTCCCCAAGGTCTTGCACGGATGACCTGGAACCCCGGGGGAAAACTCACTTCACAAATTCAGGCGATTCGCCCTTCGCCCAAGGGTCGTACGTGCGCGCGAAAAGGATCCGCTCGCTGATGGGTGGATGATCGTAAAACCAAACCTTGACCAGCCAGGACGGAGATGGCTCCTCGAGATCTACATCGCCCAGGATTTGAAACGACTGTGCGGCTACTTCGGGAACATCCGGAATGATGCCATGAACCACTTCGAGGCCATATTGATCCGCTTGGTGCTCCAGATGCCGGCTGTAGGCATTATCGATTGGCGTGAGCGCAAAGCTAAAAAGTGAAACGAGCAAGAACAGAATCGGGAGAGAAGCCCAATCATCCGGACCGCGAACACCCCAGCCTTCGCCCCAACGACCCACCATCCAGCGCAAAACGTGAAAACCCGCGAACAGGCAAACAAACAATAATCCGGCCGCGAATACGATTCCGTCGCGAATATGTCCCAAGACGTAATGGCCCATCTCGTGGCCGAAAACGAACACAATTTCTGGCGTCGTCATGCGAGCAAGAGTCGTATCCCAAACCACCACCCTGCGCGAGGCGCCCAGGCCAGTCACGTAGGCGTTCAGTGTATTGAGTTTGCTGCTCGCATCCATGATGTACATGCGGCTCTCGGGGATATCTTGTCCCGCATGCGTGACCACACGCTCGAGCTGGGCGGCCAACTCAGGGCGAGACGAGCTAGCGGCGACAAAATGAAAGAACATTGGCTCGACAACTAAGGGGACCAGGAAAACAGCAACGACGATGATCGGGAGCGAGGCGACCCATGCATAAAACCACCAGCGGCGTGGGCTGGCACGCATCGCCGTGTAAAGCAGCCAAATCAGCAAGGTCCCGACCGCAAGAGCGAGTGCCTGGCTCTTGGACCAATCCCAAAACCACGAGCTCCACGACTGAATGGATTGCCCATAGCTGCGCGCCAGCCAATGGCCGGCCACGCTCCCCGGCAAAGTCAGGACAGCAAAAATCACTTGGAACGCAGGCGCGAAAATCACGGCTTGCACAAAGCGATTGCTCCCCACGTGCTCGGCCCAATCGCGAAGCGCTGGTCCGACCCGCCAATGAAGAAGCAACAACAGCACAATAGCTTCATAAAAAAACTCCGCGAAGTACAGGCCACGGCGAGCTTTGGCATAGGCGATGGCCTTCTCTGCACGGTCGGGCGGCAGCGTATAGCCTTGCCCAGGTTGCCGAGATGCTCCGGCCTGTTGTGGTGCGGCCTGTGCAAACGGGGCGGAGGTCTTTGGTGTTGCAAACAGGGAGAGAGCACCAGTCATCGAGAGGAACAACGCAGCGAGCAACCAACGGCTCAACGTAAACCTCGCGGGATTGCGGAGTCAGATCTCGTCAACGCGGCGGGAGTATGGCGCACCCTGCCGTAAGGTGCAAGCCGCAAGCATCGGGAATGGGACGAGCCCCGGCGTGATTTTCGAGGCGACGGTAGCTGTGGAAAACGTACCCCTATATCTAGTACGTTTGTGCTTGACACCACAAGCGACCGGAAGCAGAATCCGCCTACCGGTTAAGCGGCCGCTTGGTTGCCAAGCGGCCCGTTCTCAAAAAGGGGGAGCCGTGCAATACATGCCTGGATGGACGGTCCAATGTATCAATCCTGAATGTCAGGCCCGGGGCGTTTGGCTGCGCGCGGATGCCGTCCCAGACGATTGCTGCAGCAACTGCCACGCGCCGATGCGCAACGTTCCGCCCCCACTGGGCCCGCGCCTTCGTTTACGGCCCCGCTCTCTGGGAAGCTATCGGCCGTCCAGCCGTCCCCGGTAGCACCGCTCAAGAGTTTGCCCGCCCGGCAGCCAGCACGGAACAGGCTGCCGGGCCGTCCCCGCACAGATCTCCGTTAGGCTCCTGTATTTTTGGTTGCAGCGATTCTTGGTTTACGTCGAAGGAGAGGCCGAGCGGCCGTTGGGGGGAACGGCCGCCCGGGGGCTTGGGCTATACGGAGGAGAAACGGTGTCGCGTCATGACGCACGCCGTGTGACTCAGCAGCCTTGCTGCATTGCCACCAGGGAACGCTTCGGGTGGGGGGCAACCACCGAAACTCCCGAGACGCGCTTCACGTCGAACACACTGCGATTCTGCCTGCCCCCTTGAAAACCGTCCATGAACCAATGGTCCCATTCTCACAGTACTTCCGTACTTCGCCGCGATTTTGCTGTAGTCCGATGGTCACATAGATCGCCATTACTGCAGTCCCGAAGCGGCCTTTTGATCGCGTTTGATGGCCTTGATTGAAGGACCCGCACCGGCGTGATAGCCTCATCAAATCGGGCGGCAGCTTCACACCCCGCCGCGCCCGGTCATCCGCACCCGTGGCTACCCAAGCTCGACATCCCGACCGACCCGACCGTTCCAACGTCGAAGCCCAGGTTTTCGCCGCTACGCGCGATCTGCTCGAGGAGTTAGGAATCCAGCACGCCCCCGACGTTTTCCGCGGATCGGCGCAGCTCGACCGCGACCTTGGACTCGGCAGTCTCGAACGTGTCGAATTGCTCGTGCGGCTCGGCCGGCGTTTCGGCGTATCCCTGCCCGACCGCGTGGTCGCGGAAGCCAACACTCTCGACGAAGTTGTTGAGGCACTCATGGCAGTGCGCGCCGGCGAAGGTTCCGCGCCGGCGAATACGGAATTGGCGCCACTGATTGCGCAGATCCCCTCGCATCGCCAGAGTGAACCAGATTCAACTCCGGGTAATGCACCTTTGTCGGATGCGCCCTACTGGGCGGAAACCTGGCAGGAGGTACTCCGCTACCGGGCGGACAACAGCTCCGCGCGCCAGCACCTGATTCTCTGGGAGGACGACTCCGTAGCGCAGCCCATCACCTTCGCCGAGCTATATCACGAAGCACAAGCGACGGCCTCTCGGCTGGCTGCGCGAGGAATCGGCCGCGGAGACGCAGTAGCCCTGATGCTGCCGACCTCGCGCGAATTCTTTATAACGTTTGCCGGGGTGCTACTGGCCGGCGGCATTCCCGTGCCGATTTATCCACCGGTGCGCGCCGACCGCATCGCGGAATACGCCGAACGCCAGTCGGCGATCCTGCACAATGCACAGACACGCTTGCTGGTCACCTTTCGAGAAGCTGAGCGCGTGGCCAAGCTGCTCCGTCCGAAAGTGCCGTCGCTGCAACACATTGTCACGGCGGCGGATTTGCTATCCGAAAATGCCGCGCGCGCTATCGCCAGCCCTCGAGTGTCTCTCGATGCGAATTCAGCCGACCTCGCTTTGTTGCAATATACCTCCGGCTCGACAGGCAACCCCAAAGGGGTGCAACTCACTCACGCCAACCTCCTCGCGAATGTTCGCGCCATTGGCGAGGCCCTGGCGATCTGTTCCGACGACGTTGGAGTAAGCTGGCTGCCCCTCTACCATGACATGGGTCTGATCGGCGCCTGGCTGATGCCGCTCTACTTTGGTTTGCCTGTTGCAGTGCTTTCCCCCGTGTCGTTTCTGGCGCGGCCCGCACGATGGCTCTGGGCGCTTCATCGCCACCGCGCCACTCTGACCGCCGCGCCAAATTTCGCCTATGAACTTGCAGTGCGCAAAATCGCCGACAGCGATATCGAGGGACTGGACTTGAGCTCATTGCGCGCCGCGCTAAACGGCGCCGAGCCGGTAAACGCCGCGACGCTCGACCGCTTCGCGCAGCGCTTTGCGCCTTACGGCTTCCGCCGCGAGGCGCTCCTGCCCGTCTACGGTTTAGCGGAGTCGTCGCTTGCAGTCACTATTCCCCCCCTCGGACGCGCGCCGCGCGTCGATCATGTGGTGCGCGATCTGTTTGCGCTCGAGGGTCGCGCCATGCCGGCTTCCGCGGATTCCACCGACGACGCTGCTTCAGTTCTCTCGTTCGTCTCCGCTGGCCAAGCGCTGCCAGGGCACGAGGTTCGCATCGTGAATGCCGCCGGCGACGAGGCCGGCGATCGCGAAGAGGGCGCGCTTTGGTTCCGGGGCCCGTCGACAACCGCCGGCTATTTTCACAACGAGGAGGCCTCCCGCGCGCTCTTTCCCGCGGGACGAGCGGCGGGTTGGCTCGACTCCGGGGATCGCGCCTATCGTGCCGATGGCGAGTTCTTTATCACCGGCCGTGAGAAGGACATCATCCTCAAAGCTGGCCGCAATCTGTATCCCCACGAAGTTGAAGAGGTCGCAGCCGGCGTAAGAGGCGTGCGCAAGGGCTGCGTCGTGGCCTTCGGCGCGGCGGACCCGGTTGCCGGCACCGAACGTTTGATCGTGGCAGCCGAAACCACCGAGAGTGATCCAACTGCGAAGCAACGCATCGCGCGAGAGATCGTCGAGCAAGTCTCGCTAGCCGTCGGGATCCCTCCCGATTCCGTCAAGATGTTGCCCCCGCGCACCATCCCGAAAACATCGAGCGGCAAGCTGCGGCGCGACCAGACTCGGCGCCTCTTTCTGTCAGGTGAACTTGGCGCAGCCCCTCCCCCTGCGTGGCGGCAAGCTGCTCGGCTGATGACGGCCAGTGCCGTTCGATCCGTGCAGTCGTGGCCCCGAAGCATCGTTCAAGCGCTCTACGGAATCTACGCGCTCACCCTTTTCGCCGTGTGGATCGTGCCGACCTGGGTCGCGGTTTATTTCGCGCCGAGCCGTCGTGGTGCCGCCAGCATTACCTCATCGGCTGTTCGCGCGTATCTCGCGTTGGTCGGTTGCCGCGCGCAGGTAGGAGGTCGCGAACACCTGGCCACCCATGGTACGCACGTGCTGGTCTGCAACCACACCAGCTACGCCGATGTGCTCGTGCTCATCGCTGCGATTGGCGTGGACTACCATTTCGTCGCCAAGAGCGAGGTTCTCAACATGCCGTTCATCGGCACCTTCTTGCGCAAGCTCGGCCATTTCGCGTTTGACCGCAGCGATCCGCGCTCGCGTCTGCAACAGGCTGAGCAAATCGAGAATGCGCTGGCACACGGAGAATCAGTCCTCGTATTTCCGGAAGGGACATTCACGTCCCAAGAGGGAGTGCGGCCGTTTCATCTCGGGGCATTCAAGGCCGCTGTTCACACGCGCCGGCCAATCGTGCCTCTGGCGCTCCAAGGGACGCGCGCATTGCTTCGCGATGGCTCCTATCTTCCGCGCTGGACTCCAATTACTCTGACGATTTGTCCACCGCTAGAACCAGCGAATGTCTCGGAGCCCCTCGAATGGAAGGAAATTGTTAGCCTGCGGGATGCGGCGCGAGAAACGATCAGCCGTTACGCGGGAGAGCCCTTGCTCTAGAGCCCTCGTTTACTTGGTTTGTGGACTTGTCACCTGCTGCCGGAAGTAGGCCAGCGTTAACCGTAGCCCCTCTTCGAGATTCACCTTTGGCTCCCAGCCACCGAGCACCCGCTTCGCTTTGCGAATGTCCGGACATCTTTGCTTCGGATCATCCTGAGGAAGCGGCTCGAAAATGATCGCGACCTTCGAGTCCATCAAAGCGCGAATGCGCTCGGCAAATTCCAGAATGGTGATCTCATGGGGATTGCCAATGTTCGTGGGCTCATGCTCGTTGGAAACCATCAGGCGGTAGATTCCCTCGATTAGGTCGGACACGTAACAGAAGCTGCGCGTCTGCTTGCCGTCGCCGTACACCGTGATGGGCTGATCGGTCAAAGCTTGATAGACGAAATTCGGAAGGGCGCGCCCGTCGTTTAGTCGCATGCGCGGCCCGTAGGTATTGAAGATGCGCACAATGTGCGTGTCCAGATGATGGTAGCGGTGATAGGCCATGACCATCGCTTCCGCGAACCGCTTGGCTTCGTCGTAAACGCCGCGAGGACCGACCGGATTCACGTTTCCCCAATACGTTTCCGGCTGCGGGCTCACATTCGGGTCGCCGTAGCACTCCGAGGTGGATGCCAGAAAGTACTTGGCTTTCTTGGCCAGTGCCAGCCCCAGCGTGTTGTGGGTGCCCAGCGAGCCAACCTTAAGCGTCTGGATCGGGAGTTTCAAATAGTCGACCGGGCTCGCTGGGGAAGCAAAATGGAGCACGTAGTCGACCGGGCCAGGCACGTCGATGTAGTTCGACACGTCGTGTCGCAGCATGCGAAAGCGAGGATGGTTTCGCAAATGCGCCACATTTAGCTCGGCCCCGGTCACCAGGTTATCGATGCAGAGCACATCCCAGTCATGTGCGATCAGGTAGTCGCACAAGTGAGAACCGAGAAAACCCGCCCCTCCGGTAACGACTGCGCGCACGCTGCCACCTCCTGCTAGTCCAACCTCGAGTGTTGGGTTGGCACATTGCGGCTATTCGGCGCATTGTGTCCCAACTGTCCGCGACCTTGATTCTAGTTTGCGTCATGGAGAATGCAAAGACAGATGTAAAGTTCCCGTGCAAAACAGGCATATCCAGCCGATTGACCGGGTGGCGAGGCCGGGGTAGCATTTCGCCGCACGAATCGCAATGACCACGATCCTGACGAATAACGACGGGAACGGCACCAAGTCGGCTATCCTGCGCGCGGAACAATGACCCGGACGCGGCGCTGGATTGTCTACCTTTGCACAGGTGTCCTGGTTTTGCTCGTGGCAGGCTGCGTTGCGGGCCTTTTGGAGGTCGGCCGCTGGCTGGTCGTCCAGGATCCCCTGGAGCCGGCACACGCCATCGTCGTGTTGAGCGGAAGTGTGCCGGATCGTGCTATCGAAGCGGCTCGAATCTATCAAGCTAGTTTCGCATCACAGGTCTGGGTGTCGCAGCCGGTCAGTCCTGCGGCGCAACTCGAAGCCATGCACATCGCTTTTATCGGCGAGGATTTTTACAATCAAAAAGTGCTCATGGCCCGGGGCGTCCCTGCCGACTCGATTCGTATCCTGGCGGACCCCTCCGCGAATACCGAGGATGAAGTGGACGAAATTGCCCGTGACTGCCGGCGCGATGGCGCGCATCTGGTCATCATCGTCACTTCGAAACCTCACACGCGTCGCGTGCGCCTCATCTGGAATCGCCGCGTCGGCGGCGATCCCCGGGCGATTGTTCGCTATGCCACCGACGACCCCTTCGATCCCGCGCACTGGTGGCGCAGCACGGCGGACGCTTTGGACGTAGTACGCGAGGTACTCGGGATCGCCAATGCGTTAGCAGGGTTTCCCCTCCATCCGGAGCCGCACTAGTCGATGCCCGCTCGCTCCGAATCGTCCCGTACGAAGAACCGGCCTGTCGCCGGCGGTGCTGCTATTCCCAGAGTCGTAATCGATCTCGCTCCGCTGGTTGCGCTCGGAGTCCTTTTCATCTCCTCGGACGCGCGATTCACCTTCATCGATGATGAGGCGAACCTGCTGAACGACGCGGCGCAGTCCTTTCGCACCATTCTGGCGAGCGCGGCTGGACATGGGCATCCCCCGCTGTACGATCTACTCCTGCACGTCTGGCTGGCTCTTACGAGCGGATCCCCGGCCCTCTTGCGCCTGCCCGCGATCGTCTTTTTCCTCGCTGGGGTTTGGTTGCTCTCTCGGGCAGCATCGCGCATTGGCGACGAGCCAAGCGGAACATCGATGATCTGGCTGGCAGCTCTCTGGCCCTACGGTTTCCATTACGCACGCCTCGAAAGCGGTTACCCATTTTCGTTTCTTTTGATTGCCGCCCTGACCTGGGCGTATTTGCGCTACACAACCACGCCGGACGGCCCAGCCGGGGCGCTGGTTTGCCTGATGGCAGTTCTGCTGATCTGGACAAATAACTTCGGATGGCTTCTGATCGCCTTTCTTGGCGTCGAGGAGTGGATTCGCAGTCGAGGCAGTAAACAGGGAGTCTCCCGGCGCCTCGGCATTGCAGCGGCTTTGTTGGCGGTCGCGTCCATTCCACTCTGGCATACATTGCGGGACGCCACCCAAGGAGCCATTGCCTCGCACCCCCCTTGGCGAGCGCTGGCCCTGAACGCGGGATATAAGGTGTACGTTCTCCTGGTGAGTGAGTCCGTTGCGCCTTGGTATTGGAAATTCGGGGTGCCCGGGATGCTCGCCGTCGCGGCGAGTCTGGTGCTTATATTCGTCGCCGTCCGCGGTCAGGCGCGCCGTTTCTTCATCTACGGCGCAGCGCTCTTGGCCTTGCTGGCGATCATCGGCGCCCTCTCCGCCGAGAGCCTGCTCCTGGTCGCTCCCTGGTTTCTTCTGCCCGCTGCAGTCGCCATCGGCACGACGCACACCAGTCTCTGGCGGCGCGCCATGGCTGTGTCACTTGTAGTTGTCGCAGGGATCGGATGGTACGGCGTTTTCGCCCGCGTCTATTATGCGACGCCGAGGTTCACCGAGCCTTGGGGGGATCTGGCAGTCGAAGCAGGCACCACGGCTCGCCAGGGCGGAGTCGTTATTGGCAACGACCCGTCCTTTTTCCTCTACCTGACCTACGCGCTTCGCGTTCCGCCATCCACGCCCTGGCGCTTTGTCGGTAGCCTCCCGACGCTCGCGCAGGATCAGCAGGTCTGGGCCGCGGACGCTTGGCAAGCTGCGGGCCATCCACTGGGGCCTACTGTTCTTTGGGTTTCGGGAACCCCGCGGGAGGCTTCCATGGACGAGGCCGGCGCCTGGCTCGATCACAACTGCGGAGATCGCACCACTCGCTACATGGCGCGCGATTCGAGCTATGTTTGGAAGCAGCGTTTCCTCGGCCAATCCGCCGCAGCATCTCCCTGGCTGATCGAGGTTCGCCAATACTCTTGCGGCCCGGGCAGCGCAACGTCGCCGCCCTCGGCTCCGCCCCCAGCGAATACCACTCCTTGAACCGACCGAGCCACGCGCAAGCCGGCAACTGTTTTGAGGGATTTTCCTGTCCGAAACGGAATCGCCTTCGCGTGTAGCCCCTAATAGGCCCAGCGCATCAGCACGCCGCCAGTGGTATAGCCCGCGCCGACCGAAACCAGCAGCACCAGATCACCTTTGCAAAGCCGCTTCTGCTCGACAGCGTCCCGCAGCCCCAGCGGAATCGTTCCAGCCGTCGTATTCGCGTAGCGGTCGATATTGATGAGGATTTTGGAATCGTCCACGCCCAGCCGCTCTTGCATGGCGCGAATGATTCGCAGGTTCGCTTGGTGTGGAACCACGATTTTTACGTCTCGGGTCGAGTAACCGTTGCTCTCGAGCAACTGGCAGGCCACGTCCGCCATTCGCCGCACGGCGTATTTGAATACCTGCGGGCCTACTTGATGGACGCAGTGCATCTTCTGATCCACGGTTTCATGCGTCGGCGGGTGCAGCGAACCACCACCGGGCATGAACAAGAACTCGCCGCCCGATCCGTCAATGTCGTGGTGAAAGTCGAGGATGCCTTCGGACTCGGAAGCCGCCGGCTCGATCAGCACCGCGCCCGCTCCGTCGCCAAACAGCACGCAGGTGCTGCGGTCTCCGTAGTCGAGGATGGAGGTCATCTTGTCGCTGCCGATGACCAGCGCTTTGCGATGCGTCCCCGCGCCGACAAATTGCGCGCCTACCGTCAAGGCATATAGAAAGCCCGAGCAAGCCCCGGATAGATCAAAACCCCAGGCTTTGGAAGCGCCGATGCGGTTTTGTACCAGGCAAGCGGTGGCGGGAAAGAGCATATCCGGCGTCACGGTGGCGACGATGATGAGGTCGATGTCGTCTGCCGCCGTGCGGGTCTGTTCCAGGAGCTGTTGCGCCGCCGCGGTCGCCAAGTGCGAGGTAGCTACCCCCTTGTCAGCGACGTGCCGCTCGGTGATCCCGGTTCGCTCGCGGATCCATTGGTCGGTTGTCGCGACCAACTTCTCCATGTCCGTGTTGTTGAGCACGCGTGGCGGCAGGTAACCAGCCACTCCGGTGATCTTTGCGGCGATGCGTTTCCCCATTCGGCTTTTCCCCTGTACGAAGTCATGGTCGGCACGGGCCAGAGAATCCGAGATTGTACGCAATCGCTAATGCAGTGACAAGCAAACCGCCCATATCGATCGCGTTCTGACGATCAAGACGCCTCGCGCAGCTTAAGGCTTAACGATAGTCTATCCTCTACCGTATCTACCTCGCTGGATGAGCGGCGACGAGACCAAGGAGCACTCTATGGCTAAGCACCTCTGGAGGGCATCCGAGCCTGTGTATTTGATGCCTATGGAACGATCTTTGACTATGCCTCGGCGGCAGCGCGCCGCAAGGATGCGCTCGGCGACACTGTTGACCGCTTGAACTCTCTATGGCGTGAGAAGCAGCTCCAGTACACATGGCTTCGTGCACTTCAAGGCCGGCATGCCGGCTTCTGGCAAGTAACGGGCGATGCGCTTGACTTTGCGATGGAGACTCTAGGGTTAACCGATCGCGCCCTTCGCGATGCACTCATGAATTCGTATCTGATCCTCGACACGTTTCCAGAGATCCCTGAAATGTTAGCGCGCCTTAAAACCTCAGGACTCAAGACGGCCATCCTATCGAATGGTTCTTTGGAAATGCTTCAGAAAGCGGTTGACCACGCCGGAATTGGACATCTGCTCGATCATATTCTCTCCGTTGACGAAGTCGGTGTCTACAAGCCTCATGCCAAGGTCTACCAGCTCGCCGTCGATCGTCTCACCATAGAGCCCAAGGCGATCTCGTTTCAATCGTCCAACGCATGGGACGCCTACGCCGCATCGGCTTTCGGTATGCGCGTTGTTTGGTGCAATCGGTACCGCCAACGGCCCGAAAGGCTACCCGGCAAGCCCGACCGTGAAGTGACCTCGTTGGCTGACCTGCCTGCCCTGGTGCTTCCAAGGCGTTAATGTGACCGAACGAGTGACGCGCCATGACGATCGCGAACCCCAGCCACTCCGGCGTTGGCTTGGAAAACACAAGAAGGCAGGAAACACGCGACTCAATTAGTGCAGAAGAAAACGCCAAGATGGCGGAGAGGGGGGGATTCGAACCCCCGTCACCCTTTTGGGGTGAAACTGCTTAGCAGGCAGCCCTGTTCGGCCACTCCAGCACCTCTCCGCGGAGAAAGCGGCCGGACAGGAAGTATAACACGCGAGGCACGACGGGCGGGCTCGTAGCGGCGGGTGAGTGAACGGCGTGGAGTGGAAGTAATCGCTTGGTGCTCAAAGGCTGGAAGGCGCAGAATGGCCTTCAGAAACGGGAGGTAATGCATGCACGGAGCGCAGAAGCGTCTCTCGATTCTTTTTTCAGCAACCGTGGTCTTCACGGCTGCCGCGGCGTTCCTTCCAAGCCTGCTTCAGGCCGATGTGAAGCTGCCGGTCCTTGCGTTGAGGGATACGCGACTGCCCAATGGACTGCGGGTCATCCTGGCCCCGGACCACAGCGCGCCTGTTTACGCGATCAACGTGACCTACAACGTGGGAAGCCGGAATGAGCGGCCCGGCCGGACAGGCTTCGCGCACTTGTTTGAGCACATGATGTTCGAGGGCTCGCAAAACGTGGGCAAAGGCGAGCACTTCATTCTAGTGCTGAACAACGGCGGCGGGATGAACGGAACGACGAACGAAGACCGCACGATGTACTTCGAGGAGCTGCCGAAAAATCAGCTCGATCTCGGGTTGTATCTCGAAGCCGACCGCATGCGCGCGCTCAACATCACTCAGGCCAACTTCGAGAACCAGCGCCAAACGGTGGAGGAAGAACGGCGGCAAAGCATCGACAACCAGCCTTACGGCAAAGCCGATCTGGATATCGACAGTCTCTCCTACGACAACTTCGCCTACAAACATCCGACGATCGGGTCCATGGCCGACCTGAACGCCGCAACCGTCCAGGATGTCGCGGATTTCTTCCGCATCTACTACGCGCCGAATAACGCCGTTCTTACGCTGGTGGGCGACTTCGATCCCGACGAAGCGCTGGCCAAAGTCAAAAAATACTTCGGATCGATCCCGGCGCAAACCCCGCCGCCGAAGGTTGATTTGAGCGAAGACCCGCATTATGGCGAGCGGAGGGAGACCATCTCCGATCCGCTGGCCCGCTTGCCCCGCGTGGAGATGGCCTATCACATTCCTCCCGGCAACACTCCGGATAACTATGCCGTGCAAGAACTCGCCGACATCCTCGGCCAGGGTCAGAGCTCGCGCATGTACGAGCACCTGGTCAGGGACAAGCAGCTTGCGTCGCAGGTGAATGTCCAGGCCGACGCGCGCATCGGGCCCAGCTTGTTTTACGTTTCGGCCACGGCCCGGCCGGGCGTGAAGGTCGAAGACCTCGAGAAAGCAATCGATCAAGAGATCGCGGCGGTCGCCAAGGATGGCGTAACCGCTGACGAGTTGGCTAAGGCCAAGACGCAACTCTTGCGGCGGTTCATTGACCAGCGGCGCTCGTCTTTGAATACCGCCAATGCGATCGGCCGGGACGCCGTGTACTTTAACGATCCCAACCTCATCAACACGATCATCGACAAACAAAATGCGGTGACGCTCGATCAGGTGAATGCGGCCGCCAGGAAGTACTTAGTGCGCGACCAGCGGACTGTGGTCACGACCTTGCCGGCAGCGCAAGATGGGGCCGCGGCGGAGGCGGCAAGATGATAAGACTTTCCCGATTTGCGCGTGCGGTAACGTTCGGCGCTTCAATTCTGGCCGTGGCCGCTGGACTCGCCACAGGAGTCGCGCAAGGACAAGACAAATCCACTCCGATGAGCAAGATCGAGCGGCTTAACCGCGCACCGGTAAACAAGGAAATCCTGCGCGTGCAACTGCCGCGGCCAACCGTAGTCAAATTACCGAATGGCTTGACGCTGATTCTGATCGAAGACCACAAACTGCCGACGGTGACGTTCACCATGTGGATTAGTCCCGGTCAAATGGGCGATCCAGGCGACATTCCCGGTCTGGCCTCTTTCACCGCCGACATGCTGCGCGAGGGGACCGCACACCGCACGAGCGCGCAAATCTCGGCCGAAACCGACTCCCTCGGCGCAACCCTCAATGCCAATGCGGCATTTGGCGCGAGCTATACGGCGATCAACGCCGCCGGACTCATCGGCGATGCCGAGCACATCCTCGACCTGATGAGCGATGTAGTCTTGCGTCCATCGTTTGCACCCGACGAACTCGCGCAGTACAAGCGTCGCGAAGCGGCGGTTCTCGAGCAGCGGCTTTCCAACCCGGGATTTCTCGCGGTGCAGGCGATGCGCCGCGCGCTGTATGTGGAAGGACCTCTCTCGGTGAGCTCTCCCAGCAAAGAATCGATCGAAAAAGTGACGTCTGGGGACCTCCAGAAGTTCCACGACCAGCACTATGTCCCTGGCAACACGCTTCTCGGCGTCATCGGAGATTTCCGCACCGAGGATATGCGTGTTCTCGTGGCCAACCAGTTCGGAACGTGGGCGGGTGCCGGCGAAGCGCCCTTGGCGGCGCCCAACATGGCGGCCACGCCGGCGGCGAAGATTACTCTGGTCGATCGCCCCGGTTCGGTGCAAACGTTCCTGCTCGCGGCCGACCGGACGATTCCGCGCAACGATCCCGATTACTATGCGCTGACGGTGATGAACCAAGTCCTTGGCGGGGGACCGCAGTCCAGACTCTTCCTCGACTTGCGCGAGGAGCACAGCTACACCTACGGCGCGTACAGCAACGTCAGCTCAGAGATGCACTCGGGCGATTGGGATGCGACGGCGGCGGTGCGCACGCCGGTGACGGACGGCTCAATGGAGCGATTTGCATATGAGTTCAAGCAAATCCGCGACGAACCGGTGCCTGCAAGCGAACTCGACGACGCCCGGCGCGCGATCGTGGCGGGATTTGCCTTGTCACTCGAGCGACCGGCCCAACTGCTGAACAACATCCTGCAAGTCCAGCATTTTGGCCTGCCGGCCGACTACTGGGACGAATATCCAGACCGCATCGCGGCCGTGGATGCAGCGCAGGTGCAAGGCGCAGCGAAGAAATACCTCGATTTGGGTCACCTGCAATGGGTTGCCGTCGGTGACGAAAAACAGATACGGGACGCCCTGACGAAATATGGGAGCGTAACCGTCGTGAATGCCGAAGGAAAGCCGCAAAACTAGCGTGCTAGAGCTTCCAAGCTACTGCTCAATCGGGGAATCGAGGCTGGTGGCGGACCGGTTTTCGCGCGTGCCGCGAACCACGCCGGAGGCATCACTGTAGAAACTGCGGTAGCCGTAATTGCCGGCGCGAGCTTCAATCGAATAGCTTCGGATCGTGCCGTCCTCGGCTGGCGGCCCGGGCGTGTATTCGAGCTGATATCCATCGCCTTGGGCGAACTGCGCCGCCTGCTGAGCGGGCGGACCAAGCGGCTCGAGCGTCTGCGGATAGGCTCCGCCTTGGGCCGCCGCATACGCGTTGAGCGCCGTGCGCAAATCGCTCATCGCTTCGATGGCATGGCTCTCCGCCTGAAACGTGTTCTGGGCGTTCCGCGGGGTGACTACAAACCAGAGAAAGCTCCACATCGCCCCGAGCAGGACGGCGAGCAGTGCGCCCCAAACCATCAAGACCTTGCCGACTTTGGGCTTCGCCGGCTTGACGGTCTCTTCCCCGGGAACTCCGGTCAGGTCCGCGCCACAATGAGGGCAGATTTCAGTGGCTTGATTGATCTCGCTTTCGCATTCGCGGCACGTGTACATCTCGAAAAGAAGTCTAGCGGTTTCCGGCCTCAGGCGCGAGTCCGCGAGATTGCCGATGCTGGTTGCTACGTGTGCACCACAGCGGCAGATTGAATTCAGAGGCCGCAGTTTCCGTGCTTAACTTTCCTTGTGCCCCTGACCGACGCAAAACCGATCCCACGGAACAGCAAGCAGGCATGGCTGCTTTTCTTCGAGAACCACGATGTTGCCCTTTGCTTCCTGCTCGTCTTGCTCACGCTTCTGGTTTACAACCCGGTGGCGCGCCACCAGTTTGTGAACTTCGATGATGACCGCTACATCACCGGCAACGCTCACGTGAAAGCCGGACTGAGCTGGGCCACGGTTACCTGGGCCTTCCGCAGCACTGAACAGGCGAACTGGCACCCCCTGACGTGGCTCTCCCACGCATTGGACGTTCAGCTTTTTGGGATGAACCCGGCGGGGCACCACTGCGTGAACATGCTTGTGGCATGCTTGCAATGTTGTTCTGTTGTTTCTGCTGTTGCGGCGGGCCACGGGCTTTGCCTGGCGGAGCCTGATGGTGGCTGCGCTGTTTGCCGTCCATCCCATGAATGTCGAATCCGTCGCCTGGGTGTCGGAGCGCAAGAGCCTGATCAGCACTTGCTTCTTCTTCCTGGCGATCATGGCTTACGGCTGGTACGTTCGCAAACCAGGCTTCAGGCGTTATGCGGTAGTTACCCTGATGTTCGCCCTGGGTTTGCTGGCTAAGCCCATGATCATTACCTTGCCATTTGTCCTCTTGGCTTTGGATTACTGGCCTCTCGGCCGAATGAACCTTTTTGGCCGTGCAGAGGATCAGAGCGGCGGCGTACGGTTTTCCCTTCCGGTCGAGCCCCTCGGGCGCTTGGTCCTGGAAAAACTCCCACTGCTCGTGCTTTCCGCCGCCAGCGCTGTCATCACGGTGTTTGCTCAGAAAAGCGGGCGCGCCGTCCGCGGCGACTATTCCTTCGCGGTCATGCTGGAGAACGCTTTGCTGTCCTACGCTCGCTACATCGGCAAAGCAGTCTGGCCTTCGCGTCTTGCGCTGTACTACCCGTACGATAGTTCGCCGCGCGGCTGGTTGGTCGCGGCGTCTGCAGGGTTCCTACTTTTCGTCACGGCATCCGTGCTCCTCTCGCGGCGCCACCGCTATCTAGCAGTCGGATGGTTCTGGTATCTCGGCATACTATTCCCCGTGATTGGGTTGGTACAGATTGGCGACGCCGGAATGGCCAACCGATACTCATACATTCCGTTCGTTGGCCTCTTCGTGATTGTGGTTTGGGGCTTGTCGGACTGGGCGGTGGGCCATGCCATCTCCACCAGGTATCTGGCCGTCGCGGCGGTCTTGATCATTGCTGCGTTCTCTGTCATCACGCGCATTCAGATCGGCTACTGGCGCGATAGCGTGGCGTTGTGGACCCACACGATCGAAGTGACCGGCCCCAATTTCGTGGCGCAGGATAATCTCGGCGCGGCCCTATTGGCGCAAGGCCGATCGGATGACGCCATTCCGCATTTCCGCGCCGCAGCCGAAATCAATCCGCAGGACCCGATCAGTCAGTTGAACGTCGGCCTATACGAACACCAGCATGGCAAGATGAAGGAAGCAATCCCGCGTTACCTGTTCGTTGTGGGCAGGACCCCGGACCCGGACCTGCAAGTGTCCGCTCTCGGCAATCTGGGCTCGGCCTACAGGATGATCGGAGACTATGCACATGCACGCGCGAGCTATGAAACCGCTCTGCGCCTGGCGCCCGACAATACCTTCGCCCTGGTCGGACTAGGGCTGGTGGAGGAGGAAACGGGAGACGTCACTGGCGCCGCCAACTCTTTCCACCGCTTGGTCGGGCTGCAACCCACGGATGTGGGGTATCTCCTGCTGGCGCGCTCGCTTGCGCAGAGCGGGCAGCTCGATCAGTCCCAGGCCGCTTCGCAACTTGCCCGGCAGATTTCTCCGGATTTGGATAAAGCGCAACGGACCGCCAACCAACTGCTGGCCCAATAGACCCAATCAGGCGAATCTTATTTTCCGCGTTCTAGAGTTGTGTCGAAGCTAGGATCTGGCGGAGCGTTCGGAGCGCCGCCATTCGCTGATCATGTCGTTTCTCAGAGGGGATCACAACGGCGCGGTTCACTGGATGCAATGCATGCCACGAAGTTTCTCGAGCGAAAAATAAAGAGGGGGAGCCGTGAGGCTCCCCCTCGGAGAGGCACGTACCGAGCTCGCCGTTTAGCTGAGCGGCGTGCTGTTGACGTTGGCCACGCCGGCCGGGTTGGCGCGGATCACGCCTGATTGGTCGGTGAAGAATTCGCGCTGGCCCGTGGTGCCGATGCTGGTCGGGATCGCCGTCAGCGTGTAGGCCAAAATGTTTCCGTTCGAGTCGGTCGCGCCAGTGGTGTACGCGAAGGTGTAACCGCTCTTGACGCCGGCGGCCAAAACGGCGTCAATCAACTCCGCCGAGGAGGCCGCTGCCGTGCCGCCCGCCGGGCCGCCGAGCGCCAAGAGGGCTGAGGGGAAGCCGCCGTAGGTGGTCGAATACTCCACGGAAGACGTATTGATGGTCCTCAGGGATCCGACGGCCGACGCTTCGTTGGCTGCCATCTTTGCGCGCAACAGGTTCGGGATGGCGATAGCGGCGATAATTAGAATAATCGCCACGACGATCAAGAGTTCGATCAGTGAAAAACCCTTCTGTTTGTTCCGCATGGTTCTCCTTAGTAAATTGAAATCGTTAGAATGTCCGGTACTGCGCTCTCCGGGGTCTTTCTTCACCTACCAGATGTGCAAAGGGGGTTCCATCACGCCGCCGTCGCGTTATCGTTTAGGACACATCCTCGTATGTGACGGTCCGCTCGAAGGTTAAAGCAACAGAACGCGCTCACGCAGAGGACCGTCTGACAACGCGGGATGTGCTCCTCTTCAAGATAATGACAAAACGCGGCATGCCGGAGTGGCAGATTGCGACAGCGTCAGGGGTCGCGTCCCAACCCTCGAACATCAGATCCAGCCAAGCTCAATCGGTGTGCAATCTGTGCGTTATGATAATGGTGCCGAACGAAGCGTGCCGGTACGAAGTTGCGTTACGAATCAAAGATGTCCTGCGAAACATCCACACCGGGCCTCGCCGAATTTCTTGCGGCGCATTCCCAGCTCCTCGCGCAACTGTGCGCGCGGACCGCGGCGGACCGCTGTGGTCTGACACGCGAAGAATTCTCCGCGGCGCTTCTCCGCAGTGCAATGTACCGGTTTGGCGGCACATTGCCGCCGCGCGATGTCCTCGAAGCATATCTGCAGTCTCTTCATCTGGAGGACATGGCGCTGGTGTGCGCCTTACAAAAGGGTTCGGCGCAAGCCTGGGAGAAATTCGTGGCAGACTACCGCCCGATTCTCTACAGCGCGGCGCGAGCGATTGTAGGCTCCGCCGGCGAAGCATGCGCCCGGGAGTTGGCCGATTCACTGTACGCCGAGTTGTACGGCTTAGAAGGCGTTGGGGGCGCGCGAGGACGCGCCTTGCTGAGCTATTTTCACGGCCGGAGCAAACTTGCGACTTGGCTGCGAACGGTTCTGGCACAGCGCCACGTGGACGCATTGCGCGCCGCAAAACGCACGGAATCGATCGAGGACGAAGGGGCACTGGCGGACGACCAAAGCGCGTTGCGCTCTGTTCCCCGGAGCACAGTTGTCCCGCTCGAAGCGGCCGATCCCGATCGCACGCGGCTGCTGCCGCAACTCCAACAGGCGGTGTCCACGGCTCTGGCGGCGCTGGAACCCGCCGAGCGCCTGCTGCTTTCCCTCTATTACGTGCAGGAGCTTACACTGGCGCAGGTCGCGCGCCTGCGCGGCGTGCACGAGGCCACCATTTCGCGGCAGATGGAAGGCATCCGCCGCGACCTGCGTCAGAGCGTCGAGCGTGCACTGGCGAGTGGCGGCTCGGGATCGGGCGGCCGGGTTGGTTTGTCGCCCGCGGAGATCGAGCTTTGCTTTTCGTATGCACAGGACGACTGGGCATTTGACGTCAACAGCGCTCTTTTGAGCGGTCCTGTTTCGGGCGGCCCGGGCGAAGGCGGCTAGAGGAGAAGACGGTGGCACGCAAGAAAACTTGGCGAGATCGTTCACAGCATGAGCGCGGGGAACGCCAGGACGGGTCCCCGGAGCGAAAGCAAAGCAGCAACCTGTTGAGCACATGAAGATGAGCGACATCAATAAGCAAAGCGATTCCGAGCGCGCGTTGGCCCGGTTGCTTGCCGAAGCGCTTCGGCCGCCCGAAGGGGCGGCGAGTGATTCGGATTGTCCGGACGCCGGATTGCTGGCTGCGTATGCGGACCACAATCTGGATGCGGCGGAGACCCTGCGCTGGGAGGAGCACTTCGCCGGATGCGCGCGCTGCCAGAAGATTCTGGCAGTGCTGACGGTGAGCGGCGAGGAGCCGCTCAGCGAGGCCGAGGTCCAGCGTTTCGGCCGCAAAGTGGCTGCGGCCGGGATCGGCGCTCCAGCGTCAGAGCCGCGCGCAGTTGAAAGTAAGAAGGTCGCGTCCTTCCCACGTCCGCGGGCCTACTGGCGCTGGGTGGCGCCAGCGGTCGGAATTGCGGCGGCTGCAGCCCTGTGGATCGCGCTGCGCCCGGCGCCGCCGCGCGGAACGCCGGCTGTGACGGCGCAAAACGCGCAGAATGCGAACGCTCAGCCTTCGGCGCGAGCTGACGAATCGCTGGAGGCGAGGGCGAATGTACCCTCGCCGCCAGCAGCCGCTTCCCGCGAGGCACAACCGGGACCGCCGGGACCGCAAGAACTCAAATCGCTGTTGCAGCCACAGCCGCTGAAGAAAGAGAACGCGCAAACGCCAAGCGACGCGGTGTCGACACAGCAATTCGCAGCCCAAGCCGACAGCGCGGCTGCGGCCCCGCAGCCCGCGGCCGGTCTGGAGGCGGCGAGGGCGGCGGCAGGGGCGGCGCCAACTGCCGCCGGGAATTCCCCGGAGGCTAAGGTGACCGAAGAGTCGCCCGCAGCGGCTTCTGCTGCGCCTCCTGCCCCGGCCGCGGCGGCCCGAACTGCGGCGCCTGCGGCGCCAGCAGCCGCTCCCCCTGCGGCAAACGGCGCGGAAGAAAAGTCCGCCGGAAATCGCCCACTGCAAGCTTTCGCCGCCCGCGACGACCATAGCGGGTCTGGCCGGGCGCGCGCCAGTCGTGCTCGCTTCACCCAACCGCAGCGTGCTTTGGCGCCTGAGCCCCGGAGGCCGCATCGAGCGCTCCGCCGACCAGGGTCGGACCTGGCAAGAGCAATCGAGCGGCGTAAAAAGTGATCTGCTTGCGGGCGCTGCGCCCTCGGAAACAGTCGCATGGATTGCTGGCCGCGCGGGAGTGGTTCTTCGCACGACGGACGGCGAACGCTGGCAGCGCTTGACTTCACCAGACGCGTCCGCCGACTGGACTGGGATCGAAGCCAGCGATGCGCTGCACGCCACAATTACCTCCGCCGATCGTCGCCGCTTTGCGACCGAGGACGGCGGCCAGACCTGGAAGCGGCAGTAACTTCTAAATCCCCTCCAACACTGAGGCATTCCCGACGCTGGACCGCCCCACTGATTTCCCCCGCTTTTGTGTGCAAGAAATCCAGGCGGGTGCGTTCTAAGGGTGAAGGGAACATCACCTGGAGGATGCCCATGAGAAAGAACTTTCCCATTGCCACAGCGTTTTTGTCTCTGGCGGGCGTGCTCGCCATCTTGCTGGGGTTTGCCGTCCGGCCGTTGCCCAGCGCGGCAGCCGACAGCGCCCGGCCCGTCAAACCGGCCGCCGCGCCGCAATCGAGCAGCTCGCAAAGCGATCAGACCGACCTGAGCGTCACGGTTTACAATTCCGATTTATCGCTGGTGCGCGACGTCCGCAATCTGGCCCTGCCCGGCGGCACCTTCCAGCTCAAATTCATGGACATCGCCGCTTCGGTGAATCCCGCGACCGTGCACATTCGTTCCCTGAACGATCCTGCGTTGCTTTCGGTGCTCGAACAGAATTACGAGTACGATCTGCTGGAACCGGCGAAGCTGCTGGCAAAATACGTGGGACGCGAAGTGACGCTGCTGCGGCCCGGCGTGAGGAATGCCGACGGACAGCAAGAAGAAGTAAAGGCCACGCTGATCGCCGATAACAACGGCCCGATCTGGAAGATCGGCAACGACATCGTGACCGGATTCAACCCGAGCAGCATCCGTTTCCCGGAGCTGCCGGATAATCTTTACGACCGCCCGACGCTGCTTTGGACGCTGGATAATCGCGGCGCACAAAAACAGAAAGTGGAAGTGTCGTACCTGGCCGGACGGCTTTCCTGGAAGGCCGATTATGTGCTGAACATCAATCGCGACGAGACCAAGGCCGATCTGGACGGCTGGGTGACGCTGGTGAATGACAGCGGCACGGCGTTTCAGAACGCACGGCTGCAACTGGTGGCCGGCGATCTGAACCGCGTTCCGGTGCAAGCCCAAACCAAGGCGTTTAGCGATTTCGCAGCCAGGGCCGCCGCAAACGCGCCCGCGCCGTTCCAAGAGGAACCGTTCAGCGAATATCATCTGTACTCGCTGGACCGCCGCACCAGCGTGATGAACAACGAAACCAAGCAGATCAGCCTGCTCAGCGGCAGCAACATCCCCATTGAAAAGACGTATGAAGTGGACGGGCGGGATTATTACTACCGCACCTCGATGAAAACGGGCGCGCCGGTGAAGGATCCGGTCGAGGTCTACTACAAGTTCAAGAACGCAGAGAAATCGAGCTTGGGTATGCCGCTCCCGGCAGGGACGATGCGCATCTATCAAGCCGATTCGCACGGAGACACGCTTTTCGCCGGGGAAGACCGTATCGGTCACACGCCCAAGGACGAAGAGATCAGTCTGCATGCCGGCAACGCCTTCGACGTGGTCGCCGAGCGCAAGGAGACCGATTACCGTTCGTTCGGCGGCAACTCTTTCGAGATGGAGTACGAGATCACGTTGCGGAATCACAAGGCGGTGCCCATCACCGTGGAAGTGAACGAGCCGATCGGAGGCGATTGGGAGATACTCAGCTCGACCTACAAGTGGACCAAGACCGCCGCCTTCGCCGCGCAATTCTCTGTGCCGGTGGACAAGGACGGCACCTCGGTGCTGCGCTATCGCGTGCACGTGCACTGGTAGGCCGAAATTTCCCGGGGGTGGGGTCGTCCCCACCCCCCGGGTTTTGCATCTTGAAAACAAAATGGTGTCGACTTTGGTCTTGTGTGCCCGCAAACACATGTGTGTCAAAACAAATGGGCGGGACAGAACGTGTTTGCCGGGAACCGGCAGGGGCGATGGCGAGCGCACCATCGAACATCAGCGAGATCGATTTCGCTCAGAATTTGTCGAATGGACTGCTTCTCATCCGTCATACATTCAGAGGCGCAAATGCGCGCACGATTGTTCCCCAAGGAGAAAAGCTGATGCAATTCGCCCTGCTGATCTACCATGCACCCGAAGAGTTTGACATGCGAAAGAACGACTATAGCGATCCTCGTCTCGGCGCCTGGCGGGCTTACTACAAGGCGCTTGTCGAGGCCGGCGTGTACGCCGGCGCCAACGCGCTGGAAGTGCCTGAAACAGGAACCACGGTGCGCGTCAGGGAAGGAAAACGCCGCGTGCAGGATGGCCCATTTGCCGATACCAAAGAGCAATTGGCGGGGTTGATCATCCTGGAAGTTCCTTCCCTTGACGCCGCCCTCGAATGGGCTGCGCGATGCCCGGGGGCATCCATCGGCGCGGTGGAAGTCCGGCCGCTGGCGCCTGAGGCCATGCGCCGGGGGTTCTCGGGGTGAACGAAATCAATCGGGAGGACACCCACCGGACGATCGAGCGGGTAGCCCGAGAATCCTACGGGCGTCTGGTGGCCTACCTTTCCTCGCACACGCGCGACGTGGCCAGCGCGGAGGACGCGCTCAGCAATGCGCTGGTAAAGGCGCTGACGATCTGGCCGCAGGACGGCTTGCCGCAGAATCCGGAGGCTTGGCTGCTGACGACTGCGCGCCACTCTCTCATTGATCTCATTCGTCATCAACAGAGTGGCCGAAGCGAGCGAGCCCACGCTGGTGCTCCTCAGAGAGGATTCCACGGAGATGAACTTGTCGGCGGAATTTCCAGATGAACGGCTGAAACTGCTCTTCGTATGCGCCCATCCGGCCATCGATCCGGCGATGCATACGCCGCTCATGCTGCAGACCGTTCTGGGTCTGGATGCGGCGCGGATCGCGCATGCCTTCCTGATTTCGCCGACGACCATGGGGCAGCGCTTGGTGCGCGCCAAGACGAAGATCCGCGACGGAGGGATTCCATTCGAAGTCCCGCAAGAGCGGGGGCTGCCGGAGCGGCTGGACGCCGTGCTAGAAGCGATTTATGCGGCGTTCGGACTTGGCTGGGATGACATGGCGGGTGTTGACCAGCATGGGCGGGACCTGGCCGAGGAGGCGATTTGGCTGGCGCGGGTGCTTCTGCAGCTCATGCCCGGGGAGGCGGAGGTTCAGGGCCTGCTGGCTCTGATGCTCCACTGCGAAGCCCGCAGAGCGGCGCGCCGAGGGGCGGACGGCCGGTACGTTCCTCTCTCGGAACAAGATTCCCGGCAGTGGTCTCAGCCCCTGATCGAAGAGGCGGAACGCCATCTCGCCGAGGCATCGAGTCACGGTCGCGCCGGGCGGTTTCAACTCGAAGCTGCCATACAGTCGGTGCACGCTGAGCGGGCGCGCAGCGGGCGGACCTCGTGGGATGCCGTCGTGTTCTTCTACGAACAGCTCGATGCGCATCTCCCCGACGCTCGGCACCCTAATTGGATATGCGGCGGCGGTCGGCGAAGCGAAGGGGCCGGAAGCGGGGCTGGCGGCGCTCGACGGGATCGATCTGGACGATGTCTCCGCGTATCAGCCCTACTGGGCGGTTCGCGCTCACCTTTTGCAACGGGTGGGGAAAACGTCCGAGGCCGCGGCTGCTTTCGACCGGGCGATTGGCCTGGCCGAGGACCCGGCGGTGAGAGAGTTCCTGCTGCAACGGCGGGGCTGAGTTTTCCTGTCCCTTTTTCCTCCCCTTTTTTATTACCTGTTCTGTCGAAATGGACTCTCGTTGCCCGTCACCACTATAGAGGCGGCTTAGCGATTGAGCTTCGCCAGCCCGAGAGGTGAACGATGTGTCCAGTTTGCTTGGCGACCATGGGACTAGTCGTTGCCGGCGCAATTTCTACCGGCGGGCTGGCGGTCTTGGCCGTGAAGGTGTCTCTCCACAAGAACGAAGCAGCCGAAATCCGGCTTAACTCAGAGGAAAGGAAAAATCAAAATGCTGAAGAGCAAAATTGAGAACCCGAAAGTACTATCGCGAGATGAATGGCTTGCGGCTCGCAAGAAGCTGCTGGCCAAGGAAAAGCAACTCACGCGCGAGCGCGATGCCTTGGCTGCCGAACGCCGCCAGCTTCCCTGGGTCAAGGTCGAAAAGGATTACGTTTTCGACGGGCCGAACGGGAAAGTGACGCTCGCGGACCTTTTCAATGGCAAGAGCCAGCTGATTATTTACCACCTGATGTTCGGTCCCGATTGGCAGGAGGCCTGCCCGAGCTGCTCGTTCAACATGGACCACACGGACGGCGCGCTGGTGCATCTCGC
Organism: uncultured Acidobacteriota bacterium; assembly: GCA_963702795.1. Lineage (GTDB taxonomy): Bacteria > Acidobacteriota > Terriglobia > Acidiferrales > UBA7541 > Palsa-189. The sequence goes on from CAVPDY010000004.1 coordinate 769,202, forward strand.
GCAACGCGACGTGTCGTTCGCGGCGGTCTCGCGGGCAACTTATCCGAAGATCGAGGCGTTCAAGAAGCGCATGGGCTGGCGCTTCCACTGGGTGTCTTCGAACTCCAACGATTTCAACCGGGACTATCACGTGGTATTCACCAAGGAGGAACTCGCTACGGGCAAGGTGAATCACAACTTTAACCTGGAGGCATTCCCTGGCACCGACGCGCCGGGCTTCAGCGTGTTTTACAAAGACCAAAACGGCGAGATCTTCCACACGTACTCCGCTTACGGACGCGGCACCGAGACGACCATGAACACGTACAACTATCTCGACCTGGTGCCCAAAGGGCGCGACGAAGATGCTTTGCCTTTTACCATGTCGTGGCTTCGCCATCACGACCGCTACGCGGATGGCTACCTGGCCGACGCCGATACGCCCTACTGGCCTGCCGGCGCCGTGGCCGGAAGTTGATACTTGGACAGCCTCGATCGGCTCTGGCCTGTCGTTGCCCATCAGGCCAGGGCCGGCGATTTCTTCCCGGAAGACGGACAGCCGCGATGTGCCAGACCTCACGACCCTCATGGCTTGTATCGAGTTGCCCTCCTGCGAGACGCCAACGAGAATCCCTGCTAGCGCGGTTTTTGACCGTGAATTGTCCCATTTCCCGGCCTGCGGAGGCTTTCGACCCGGCGATTGGCGTGGCCGAGTGAGACATTCCCTTGGCAAGGGCGGGCTAACTTTTTCCTGGCCGCTTGTCGAAATGGACTCCCTTCACGCGTCACCACTATAGAGGCCGCTTAGCGATGAAGCTTCGCCGCCCGAGAGGATGACAATGACAATCACAAACAAAACCGTTCTGGTGACCGGGGCCAATCGCGGTATCGGAAAGGCGTTGGTCGAGGAAGCCTTGCGGAGAGGCGCGAAGCGGGTGTACGCCGGCACCCGTCAGCCCATAGCCCACTTGGATGGGCGCGTCACGCCCCTGACGCTGGACGTGACGAACGTCGCGCAGATCCAGCGGGCGGTCGCCGAGGTCGACACGCTCGATGTGCTCATCAACAACGCCGGCTTGGCCATCTACGACGATCTGAGCAATTTCGAGGTTGTTGAACAGCATCTGGCGGTCAATTTCCTCGGCATGCTGCGAGTGACGCAGGCGTTCTTGCCGCTGCTGAGAGGCTCCAAAGGGGCTATCGTCAACAACCTGTCCTTGGCGGCGCTTGCGGCGTTGCCGGTCGTACCCGCGTACTCCATCTCGAAGGCAGCCGCGTTCAACATGACGCAGTCACTGCGGGCGCTCTTGGCCAGCCAAGGCGTAACGGTCCATACCGCAGTCCTGGGCCCCATCGACACCGACATGAACCGCGGCTTCGAGATTCCAAAGGCCTCGCCCGAGTCCGCGGCGCAGCTCATCTTCGATGGATTGGCAGAGGGCGAAGAGGACATCTTTCCCGACCCCGCGTCGCAGTCCATCGCCGAGAGCTGGCGCAATGGCGCGGTCAAGGCGCTTGAGCGGCAATTCGCGACTTTCGTGCCGAAGAGCACGGCGAATTTGGGATGAGGTTGCGGATGCCGCGACGGAAGCGAAAGGAGATCCGACGATGAAAGATTTCACTGCTGCGTTTACGGTTGATCAAACTCCGGAAGAGGCCTTCGCTGCCATCAATCGGGTTCGTGAATGGTGGTCAGGGGAACCGGGAATTGAAGGCAGCACCGACACACTTGGGGATGAGTTCACGTATCGTTACGAACCCCACCATTACAGCAAGCAAAAGGTAACGGAATTAATTCCCGGCAAAAAAGTTACTTGGCTTGTTTTAGACAGCCAACTTAATTTTGTGACAGACAAAAGCGAGTGGAAGGGCACAACAATTACTTTTGAAATCGCCAAAAAGGGCGACAAAACGGAGGTTCGCTTCACCCACGTGGGCTTGGTTCCTGACCACGAATGTTACGGCGCCTGCTCGAACGCATGGGGCTCTTACATTAATGGCAGTTTGCGGCGCTTGATTGCTACCGGCAAAGCCTAGCCCGACCAGAAGTACAAGAGGAACGATAAGCTGCATATAAAGAGGAGAGAAAGATGAATGATCAGAATTTCAGCACCAGCTTTACGGTAGATCAAACTCCAGAAGAAGCCTTCGCGGCCATCAATAACGTTCGTGGATGGTGGTCGGAAGAAATTGAAGGCAGCACCGACAAACTCGGTGATGAGTTCACGTATCGTTACAAGTACGTCCACCGTTGCAAGATGAAGTTAACGGAAGTGATTTCGGGCAAAAAAGTCGTCTGGCTTGTTTTGGACAACTACTTCAATTTTACAGAAGATAAAACTGAGTGGAAGGGTACACAAATTACTTTTGAAATCGCCAAAAAGGGTGACAAAACCGAGGTCCGCTTCACCCACCTGGGCTTAGTCCCCGAATATGAGTGTTTCAATATCTGTTCAAACGCATGGGGCTCCTACATAAACGGCAGTCTGCGGAGCTTGATTACCACCGGTAAAGGGAAGCCCAACCAGAAAGAAAAAGGGGAAAAGGCTTCTGGATGAGTGGGCCTGCGCCGCTACTTGGCGAGATTCTCCAGGAAGAATTGGGTGACGCGATTGAAGACGTGGATGCGGGCGGCGGCGTCGCTGATGCCGTGGCCGCGTCCGGCGTAGATCTGATACTCGGCGTATTTCTGGGCGTTCACCAGACTTCTCGGCCAGTTCGACGGTGTTGGCGAAGTGCACGTTGTCGTCGCCGGTGGCGTGCGCGATGAGCAGCTTGCCCTGCAGGCCGGCGGCGAAATTTACCGGCGAGGAATCGCGGTAGCCTTCGGGATTTTCCTGCGGCGTGCCCATGTAGCGCTCGGTGTAGATGGTGTCGTACTGGCGCCAGTCGGTGACCGGCGCGCCGGCAAATCCGGCCTTGAAGACGCCGCCTCCGCGCAGCATGGCCATGCAGGTCATGTAGCCGCCGTAGCTCCAGCCCCAGATGCCGATGCGCGCTCGATCCACGTACGGTTGCTTCGCAAGCCACGCCACGCCGGCAAGCTGGTCGGCCAGCTCGGCTTGGCCGAAGTGATGGTAGATGGGCGTTTCGAAATTGTGGCCGCGGCCGGACGTGCCGCGATTATCCACGCTGAAAATGACGAAGCCCTTCTGGGCCATCAGCTCGTGCCAGAGAAAATCGGGGCCCTGCCAGGCGTCGCGCACCTCCTGCGCCTGCGGTCCGCCGTAGAGGTACACGATCACGGGATATTTGCGCGCGGGGTCGAAGCCCGGCGGCTTGATGAGCGAGGCGTCGAGCGGGGTGCCGTCGGCGCCGGGCACGGTGAGAAACTCGACCGGCTGCAACTGGTAGCTCAGCGAGTTCGGCGACGCTGATTTTCAGCCAGGGCCGCGACGGCGCTGCCGTCGGCGCTGTAGAGGTCCTGGCGCGGCGGCGTCATGGCCGTCGAATAGGTGTCGAGGAAATGCGCGCAGTCCGGGCGCGAGGCTGACCTTGTGCGTGCCGTGCTCGCGGGTGAGCTGCACGGGCGACCGCCGCCGGAAAGCGCCACGCGATAAAACTGCCGCTCGATCGGACTTTTCTGCGTGGAGGTGAAATAGACCTGGCCATTTTGCTCATCCACGCCCGCGACGCTTTCGACCTCCCAGTCGCCGCTGGTGAGCTGCGCGAGTTGCTTGCCGGCAGAGATCGTAGAGATACAGATGGCGGAAGCCGGAGCGCTCGCTGGACCAGAGGAAGCGCTGACCGTCGCCGAGAAAATGCAGGTCGTCGCTGAGATTGATCCAGTATTTGTCCTGCTCGGTGAGATCGATCTGCGATTTTCCGTTGGCGACGTCGGCGAAAAGCAGGTCCAGGCGATTCTGCGCGCGATTCAGGCGCTCGATGGCCACGCGGCGGGAATCGTGCAGCCAGGCGACGCGCGCCAGCAGCGCGCTGGAATCGGCTCCGGTGTCCATCCAGCGCACTTCGCCGCCCGTCGCGGCGACCACGCCCACGCGCGCCACGGGATTGGGCGAGCCCGCGACGGGGTAGCGTTCCTCGGTCACGTCGCCTTTCGGAGAAAGCTCATCCACCAGCGGATATTTTTCGACGTGGCTTTCGTCGAGCTGCAGAAACGCGATTCTCGCGGAATCGGGCGACCACCAGTACGCCGTGTGCATGTCCAGCTCTTCGGGATAGACCCAGTCGAGTTCGCCGTTGCGCCGCTCTTCGCTGCCGCCGCGAGTGAGCTGGCGCGGCGCGCCGCCGGCCACGCTCACGACCCAGATGTCGTGAGCGCGCAGGAAGCTGGCCCAGCGGCCGTCGGGCGAAATCTTGGCGTCGTCAATGGTGGCGCTGTTTCGCCTGGTTCGTCGCGGTGCCTGCGCGATTTGCGGAGCCGCGACGAGGGTCCGCGAGGTTTGCGCCGCGAGATCGTACCAAAACAGCTCTTGCGCCGAAATGAACAGCAGCGCTTTCCCGTCCGGCGACCAGAGGTATTGCGCCGGGGTGAGGCGTCCCAGGCCCGTCGTCTGGCCGCGCGAGGCGGGCGGCAGCAAGATGTTGCGCAGATGTTCGTCGTCCACGAGCACACGGCGCTGGCCGGTGGCCGCATCCACGGCCCAGATTTGCGGGCCGCCCGGGTCGGTCTCGTCGGTCAGATACGTGAGCAACTTTCCGTCGGGGCTCCAAACGGTATCGTGCAGGACGCGGCCGCTCAGGCTGGGAGAGCTGTAAATGCGCTCGACGGTGAGAGCCCTGGCCGCGCCTGCGGCCTGTGCCGCTGGCGTGCTTTGCGCGGCCCAGCGCAAAAATCGCGCAGCAGAGCAGGCCGGCGAGCCGTGCGTTTCTATGCGAGCGATTTCTTATAGCTGCCATCGAGCTATTTCCTTTTTCGTTTTGCGTTTGCTTTCGGGCGACGCACCGATGCCGCTTTGCGCGCGGCTCCACGAGCACGTCCTGAGTTCGCCACGATGGCCTCGGCCTCGATCTCCACCAGCATCTCAGGATTCACCAGGCGATTCACCTCGACCATCGCCGTCGCGGGACGAATCTTGCCGAAGACCTCGCCATGCGCGCGGCCGATCTGTTCCCACTCGGAGATATGCGTCACGTAGATGCGCGTGCGCACGACGTCCTCGATGCGTGCGCCGGCAAGCTTGAGCGCGCTGGCGATGTTCTTGAGGGTCTGCACGGTCTGCTGGTAGGGATTGCCGGCGCCGACGACTTTGCCGTCCGCATCGGTCGCTGTCGTGCCGGAAACGTGCACCACGTCGCCCACCCGAACCGCCCGCGAATAGCCGATGATCGGCTCCCACGGCGTGCCAGTCGAAATGTTCTTGCGCTCCATGAGTCCCCCATGCGGAAGTAGCCGCCGCCTGTGCATTGTACCTCGCCCGCAGTTGCTTCCAAGGCACGGATCACCGGACGCACGCCGTGCGCATGATACACTTTGCAAGCGTCTCCGCGATCTCGCTTCCAGGATCTCGCTTCCAGTTCCCGCGAGCGAATCTTGGGCCCTCTAGGCCCCAATTAGGGGCGAGGCCGAACGAAATCAATGAAGTGCAACAACATTCTCGAAGCCGTCGGACACACCCCGCTGGTGCGGCTGAACCGGCTGGCCAAGGACATCAAGGCCGAGGTCTGCGTCAAGGCGGATTACCTCAATCCCGGCGGGTCGGTGAAAGACCGCATCGGCATCACCATGATCGACGATGCGGAGCGCCGGGGCTTGCTCAAACCCGGCGGCACGATCATCGAAGGCACGTCCGGCAATACCGGCATGGGCCTGGCGCTGGTCGCCGCGGTGCGCGGCTACAAGATGGTTTTCACGATCACGGACAAGCAGTCGAAGGAGAAAGTCGATCTGCTGAAGGCGCTGGGCGCCGAAGTCATCGTCTGCCCCACGGCCGTCGAGCCCGACGATCCGCGCAGCTACTACTCGGTGGCCAAGAAGCTGGCGCGCGAAATTCCCAATTCCTACTATCCGAATCAGTACGAGAATCCGATGAATCCGGAGGCCCACTATCGCACCACCGGGCCGGAGATTTGGGACGACTCGCGAAGGGAAGATCACGCACTTCGTGTGCGGCATGGGAACCGGCGGCACGATCAGCGGCGTGGGCCGCTTCCTCAAGGAGAAAAATCCAGCAGGTCAAAATCATCGGCGTGGACCCTATCGGCTCGCTCTACTACGAATTTTTCAAGACCGGCAAAGTCGGCAGGGCGCGCACCTACGTGGTCGAGGGAATCGGCGAGGATATTTTCCCCTCGACCATGGATTTCAAGGTTCTCGACGACGTCCTGCAGGTGACCGATCAGGAGTGCTTCGTCTGGGCGCGGCGTCTGGTGAAGAGCGAGGGCATCTTTACGGGCGGCTCGGGCGGCGGCTGCGTTTCGGCGGCCCTGCGCGTCGCGCGCGAATTGCCGGCCGGAAACTGCGTCGTGGCCTTCCTGCCCGACACCGGCATGCGCTACCTGAGCAAAGTTTATAGCGACGAGTGGATGCGCGAGCGCGGCTACGCGGATTCGGAGGTGCCGCTCACAGCGGAAGACGTGGTGGCCGCCAAGCACCGCTCCGGCAAGGTGCGCGAGCTGATTCTGGTCGGGCCCCACCAGACTGTCTTCCACGCCCTGCGCACGATGCAGGAACAGGATATTTCGCAGCTGCCGGTGTTCGAGGAAACGAACATCGTGGGCACGATCTACGAGGATCAGATATTGAACCTGGCGCTGCAAGGCAAGGACCTGCACAAGCTGGTCATCCGCGAGGTGATGAGCAAGCCCCTGCCACAAGTGCCTTGCGACGCGCCCATCGAGCGCGTCACATATTTGCTCAGCCACGAAGGGCCGGCTGTTTTCGTGATGATGCGGAATGGCCGGCGCGAAATCCTTACCAAGTATGACCTGATGGGCACCATCGCCGAGTTGATGGAACAAGTGCGCTAGGCTCCGCAGCCGCGGATAGCGCCCGACCGAAACAATGAGAATCGAAGACTTCGCACAGCGCCTGGAGAATACCGTGCTCGTGGCCGACGGGGCCATGGGCTCGGTGCTGTTTGAAGCCACCGGTGCGCAACGCTGCTTCGAGGAGCTGAACATTACCCAGCCGGAAGCGGTTTTCCGCGTCCATCAGGCCTACATCGAGGCCGGGGCGCAGATTATCGAGACCAATACCTTCGGAGCGAATCGCGTCAAGTTAGCAGCCCTGGGACTGGCCGAGCAGGCCGTGGCGTTCAATCACCGCGGCGTAAAAATCGCCCGAGAGGCGCGCGAAGCGGCAGCTCACGAGGTGCTCATTGCCGGATCGATCGGACCGCTGGGCGTCGGGCCGGGCATTCGTGAGATTCCTCGGGAGGAAATCGCCGACGTCTACCGCCAGCAGGCGCAGGCGCTCGAGGAGCGCGGCGTCGATTTCTTCCTTCTGGAGACGTTCTCGAGCCTCGATCTGTTGCTCACAGCCATCGGCGCGATCCGCTCGTTTTCGGCGCTGCCCGTCGTCGCACAAATGACATTTTCCGAGGAAGGCGCTTCGATCGAGGGCACACGCACGGGAGAAGCAGCCACGCGCCTGGCCGCCCAGGATGTTCAGGCGATTGGCGCGAACTGCACGCTGGGTCCGCAGTCCCTCCTGGGTATTCTGGAAGGCCTCGGCGGAACGGGCAAGCCGCTCTCGGCCATGCCGAACGTGGGATTTCCGCAGCGAGTGGGCGATCGCATCGTCTACCCGCGCTCCTCGCCGGAATATTTTTCCCTCTTCGCCCGCGACGCGGTAGCCCTGGGCGCTCGCATCGTGGGTGGTTGTTGCGGCACGACTCCCGAGCACATTCGCGCGATGGCGGAGTCGGTGAAAAAATTGCGGCCCGCCGAGGCCAGCAAGACCGTGGCTCCCGCCCGGGTCCGCCTGCGCAGCGAGGCCGCCGCCGAAGTCCAGCCGCCCAAGCGTGAGCCCGAAAGCAGGTTGTGGCGCAAATTGCAGGCAGCGCAGTTCGCCCTTTCAGTCGAAATTGATCCGCCCAAGGGCATCTCCCTCGATCGCGTTTTCGAGCAAGTGGACAAAGTGATGTCCACCGGCTGCGTGGATACCATCGATATCAATAGCGGCACCCTGGCTCGCGTCGGCATGGACGCCATGATGGTGGCCGGGGCGCTGGAGGCGCGCGGCATCGAAACCATTCCGCACCTCACCACGCGCGACCTCAACTTGATCGGTCTGCAGGCGGTGCTGCTGGGCGCCTGGACGGTGGGCGGCGTCCGCAACGTGCTGGCCATCACCGGAGACCCGCCGTCGGTCGGCGACCATCCGGAAACCAGCGGCGTGTACGAGATCGACTCGGTCGGCCTGGTGCGAGTCATCAAGAGGCTCAATCAGGGAACCGATTGGGCCGGCAAGACTCTGGGCGGATCGACGAATTACGCCATCGGCGTGGCCCTCAATCCCGTGGCCGAAGATCTGGACTACGAGATCAAGCGATTCTTCGACAAAGTCGAGGCCGGCGCGCATTTTGCCATGACCCAGCCGCTGTTCGATCCCGCGCATTGGGAAGCATTCCTGCAGCGCGTCGGCGGCAAGCTGCCCGTGCCGGTCATGGTCGGTATCTGGCCGCTGTCCAGCTACGCGCAGGCGCTGCGGCTCAATAACGAGGTACCGGGTATCTCGATTCCCGCAGCGGTGCTGAAAGACATGGAAGCCGCGGGCACGGGCGCCCGGGATTGTGGCTTTGCGTTGGCGCGGCGCATGCTGGCCTGGGCCCGCTCCGAAGTTGCCGGAGCGTACCTGATCCCGCCGTTCAAGCGCTACGAAGAAGTCCTCGAACTCTTTGCCTGACTCCGCCGTCCTGGAGAAATCGGCCTCAATTTGGTAGACTGCTTTTGCCCGCTTCTCTTTTTACTACCCCTAAAGGTAAAATACGCGCGTTGTGTTTTGAGCCGAGTGCAGGAACTTAGCCCGAGTGGAGGAACTTAGATGAGGCACACACTGCTGGTTTCATTGCTGGGAGCTGCCGCCCTGGTATCGGGCTGCGCAACAAAGAACTATGTCCGCCAGACCGTTCAGCCTGTCGATGCCAAGGTCGACCAGACGAATGCCACGGTGGCCAAGGAGCAGACCGAGATCGACCAGACCAACAAAGACGTGGCTGCGAACGCGCAAAAGATCAACGCGGTGGATGAGACAGCCACCGGCGCCGACCGGCGTGCGGGCGACGCCATGAACAAGGCCAATCAAGTCGGGCAGGAAGCCGATCAGAACCGCACTGACGTCAGCAACGTGCGGCAGGCCTTGGCAAATACGATCGCCAACCTGGAGAACTACAAAGTCACGGACATGACCACCGTAAACTTTGGGTTGAATCAGGCCAAATTGTCCGCGGACGATAAGATGAAGCTCGACCAACTGGCGTCGGGCACTTCCTCGCACAAGCGCTACTTCGTCGCCGTCGAGGGATATACCGACTCGACCGGCCCGGCGGATTACAACCTCACGTTGAGCAGAAGGCGTGCCGACGCGGTTGTGCAATATCTGGCCGGCGAAAAGAACGTCGATTTCAACCGCATCCATATGATCGGATTCGGCGAACTGAAGCCGGTGGACACGGATAAAACCCGCGAGGCTCGCGCCAAGAACCGCCGCGTCGAGGTAAAGATCTACAGCGACGACGAGGCCTTGGCGGCACAGGGCGGCGCGCGCTAACCGCACTGCGCCGGGGTAGTCTCCCGGACTGAACGGCTGGAACGGGTCAGACTAGAAAAAGATAAACCTCTTGCGGCGGCCCGTATGAGACGAACGGGCCGCCACTTCAGGTTGCTCCGGCTCGTACGGCAGGGGGCGTCCTTCAAAGGCGGCCAGGGGATTGTCCTGGAATAGAGCCTGCGCCACTTCCTCTCCCCGGCGGATCTTCACTGCGTCGTAGGCTTCGCGAAGCTTCAGAGGCCGTCGCGTCGTGCCGTGCGCGTCGCTGGCCACGAAGTGGACCATGTCCTCATCCAGCCATTTTTCTGCATCTGTTTGTGCGCCCTCGCCAAACTTCCCGAGCAGCGATTGCGCCGTGATCTGGACATAGCAGCCCTGATGTAGCCAGCGCCGCAGACGGTCCTCGTGCGAGCGGATCAGCCGGTTGCGTTCGGGATGCGTGACGACGATCGAAAGGCCGAGAAGCTGGAGTTGGTGCAGGGTATCGTCCATGCTGGCCGGAATGGCGAACTCCGCAAACTCCACCAGCAAGTAGCGCTTCTGGTTGATCGTGTATTTCGCGGTGTTCGCGGCAATATCCTGCAGATTTTCAAAGCTCAGATGAAAGTCGCACCCGGTCGCAAGCTGCAGCCGGTCACCCACCTTTTCCTGCAGCTCGTCCCGCAGTTTATGAATCGCCGCTGGATCGAACGCGTACATGCTGTTGGCGTGAGGCGTGGCCACCACGTGCGTGATCCCGTCTGCAATGGCCATCTCGGCCATCTGCAGCGATTCTTCAAACGAGTCGGGGCCATCGTCCAGCCCCGGAAGAATGTGGCAGTGGATATCTACCATGGCGTTCGAAGCATAGCCGATGCAGCCCTTGAGGACAATCAAGCGGGGCAGTGCAGTTTCCGCGGTATGAGCCGGGGGCCCAATTCCCAAAACTGAATTCAACTATCTCTTCGGCGGTCAGGCCTGCTTCCGCTCCGTAAAAACGAAAGCCCCGCGAACTGTTCGCGGGGCTTCCAAAGGGCCTCTTTCGTCTGACGCTTCTACTTCTTCTTCGGTGCGCGCTGGCCAGCTTTCGTGTCGATGCCAATGCCCATGGCCTGGAGCGCTTCGAGTCCCTGCTTGGCTTGCGCCCCGTAAGGACCGTTCGGGTCAAGGTCAATGGCCTTCTGATACGCTTCCATCGTTCCTGGCTGCATGACGGGAACTAGCTTATCGCCGTCCTGTTTGAAATCCATGGTGAACACCAGGGCCGCCCCTAGCAAGTACCAGGCTTGTGCGCTCTTCGGGTCGGCATCGGTAGCTTTGCGAAGTGGGTCCAGGGACTCCTTGATCTTCCCGGTGTTGTAAAGACCGACCGCCAGATTACGCCAGTACATCGCCGTATTCATCGGGTCCAGCATGATCGCCTGTTGGTACGCTGCGGTGGCTTCGTCCGTCTTGCCAACACGGGCCAGGCAGTTGCCCAAGTTGTTGTAATACGCTGGATCCGGCTTCACGGCGACCGCTTTCTGGTAGGCGTCCGCGGCTTCCGCATACTTTGCATCCGCTTCGTAGGATTCGCCCAGTTTTGCGAGCACCAGAGGATGGTTGGAATCCGTGTCAGCGGTTCCTTCGAGCGCAGCTTGGAACTCGGTGACCGCCGTTCCAGAGGCCGTGTCGAGTTGCCCCTGCATTGACGCCTGCTGGTCCTTCGGCATCTTGTCCATCTGGGCGCGAATGCCCTTGGCCTGTTCCAAAGCCGCAGTCCCGGCGTCGAAATGGCCCTTCATCGCCGCGAACTTCGCCTTGGCCTCGTCGGCAGCCTTCTTCGCGGCTGCGTCGTCCTGCTGCTGTTGCTTGTCCTGCTTCCCCTGCGCCGCGGCTATGCCGCCAAATCCCGCGAAAAGCAGGCAGAGCATCGCGAACGTTGTGCCGAATTGTATCGATCGTTTGGTCGATCTCACTTCACGAACCTCCTGAACCCGCCGGGCGGGCGTGCCATCATAGCAATAATTGTATTATCTCTCAATTCGGGCGCGATAGGAAATGGGGTCGCTCGCCCTGGCCTCGGCAAAGGCACGTAGCCTCAGGCGGCAGCTATCGCAAACGCCACAAGCCTCGTCGTCACACTGATAGCACGACCAGGTCAGATGCAGCGGAGCGCCCAACGCCAAGCCCCGGGCTACGATCTCGCTCTTGCGCATGCCGATCACGGGCGTCATCATGGCGATGTTCGTTTCGGGCCTCGTTCCTACCCGCACCAGCTCCTGAAACACACGGTAATACTCCGGCCGGCAATCCGGGTAGCCAGAACTGTCTTCGGCCACGGCCCCGATAAAAATGGCGCTCGCGCCGATGACTTCCGCCCAGCTCACTGCCACGGAAAGAAAATGCGCGTTGCGAAAAGGCACGTAGGTCGGCGGGATTTCGCTCGCGTTCACCGCCTCGCTGGGTTCGCCTTCGGGCACCGCGATGCGCGAATCGGTCAGCGCCGACCCGCCGATTTGCGCGAAGTGATCGAGCCGCACCACGAGCCGACGGCGCACCCCCCAATGGTCCGCGATCGCGTCGAACGCCTGGCGCTCGCGGCGCTCGGTGCGTTGGCCATAGCTGGCGTGTAGAAACGCCACTTCGTGCGTCTGCCTCGCGATCGCCGCGGTGACGCATGAGTCCATGCCTCCGCTGACCAGTACCACGGCCTTGGCGCCTGGCGGCAATCGCTGCGCGTCCTCTTCCGCACGAGTTTGCGGCGGGTTTGGCATCGCGGCCTCAGACTCCCTGCATCGACGGGTCCCAGATAAACTTATGGAGCTGCAGGCCCAGCCGCACCGGCAGGCGATCGGCCAAAATCCATTCCGCGAGCAGCCGAGCCTCAAGTTCCTGCCAAGTCCCCTTGGGGTCGGCAAAGACGGGCGAAAACAGCACCTGCCGCACGCGGCCAGCGAGGCCGTGCTGCGACGTGAATTCGCGGGCAAACTCATAATCGCGCCGGCTGGCGATAACGAACTTGACTTCGTCTTTCTCGTCGAGCGCCTCGAGATTCTCCATGCGGAACGTTCCGCCCTCACCCGAATCAGGGCATTTGACATCGACGATTTTCACAACTTCACGCGGCAGCGCGCTGATCGGCCGTTCGCCGCTGGTTTCTACGAGCACGGTATGGCCGGCCGCGAGAAGCCGCTCGGCCAGCGGCACCGCTTCCGGCTGTAGCAAGGGCTCTCCGCCGGTCAGCTCCACCAGCGCGGCATTCCCTCCGGCAAGCTCGGCGACACGCGCCAGGACGTCGCCGATGCTCATCTTTTTGCCGCCATGAAAGGCGTACGCGGTGTCACACCAGGTGCAGCGCAGATTGCAGCCCGTCAGCCGCACGAAAATGCAGGGTAATCCGGCGTAGGTGCTTTCGCCTTGGATCGAGCGGAAAATCTCGGTGATGACCATGGCTACCGGCCGGGCCGCCGCAGTTTGCGCTGCTGATAACGCCGGACGAAAACGACCGCCGCAATGAATGCGCCTGCGGCCCCGAGAAAGGGCGCCCAGCCAATTGGCATGCCCAGGCTGTGAAATATCGCCAGATAGAAAATACCGACAATCACGGCGGGAAGGACGATCAGCAAATAGGCGCGGCTCATGACGGCTCGGCCCGCTCAGGGCGTATAGGTAGCCGATGTTTCGTCGGTCTCCCACACGGTGACGCTGGAGATGAGCGGCGCGTTCGGCGCCCCGCTCATCCGCCGGGATGCCTCGTCGTAGAAAAACTTGGCCATGTTTTCGGCCGACGGATTGATGGTGTCGAAAGGCGCCTGGTCGTTCAGAAATTTGTGGTCCACGTCACCGATCAAATCTCGCAGGACGTGTTTCATCTGGCTGAAATCGTACAGCAGGCCGATGGAATCAAGCTGCGAGCCCTCCACGGTCACGCGCACGCGATAGTTGTGGCCGTGTGGGTTCTCGCACTTGCCCCGGTAACCACGCAGGGCGTGCCCGGCGGAAAACGTCTCTTCTACGCTGACCTGAAACATGATCGTTATCGTCGTCCAGCTGGTCGCCGAGAGCCGGCGCTGAGGCTAGCGCCGTCTAGCTCGGACGCTGCGCATGAACCGCTCGGACTTCGGCGATGTCCCGGGTAACGGTGTACTCGGGCAGCGACTCCAGAAAAATTCTACCATACTGCATCCGCTGTATGCGGTTATCGAGGATGGCCAGCACGCCGCGGTCGGTGCGCGTGCGGATCAGCCTGCCGAAGCCTTGCTTGAGCGCCAGCACCGCCTCGGGCACTTGATATTCCGCGAAGGCATTGCGCCCATCTTCGTTGAGCGCGCGCACCCGCGCCGCCACCACCGGATCGGTCGGCACCGCGAACGGCAGTCGGTCCACGATCACGCACGAGAGCTGATCGCCCGGCACGTCCACGCCTTGCCAGAAACTTGACGTCGCGAAGAGCACCGCTCCCGGGGTAACGCGAAACCGCTCCAGCAGCACCGACCGCGGCGCCGCTCCCTGCATTAGCAGGGGGAAGCGTGTGCGAGGGCGCACCAGTTCGAAAAGCTGATTCATCTGGCTGTAGCTGGTGAAAAGACAAAACGCGCGGCCCTCCGTGCATTCCAGCAGCCGGACGATCTCCTCCGCCGCTTTCTCGGCAAAGCCGGCGTCGCGAACATCGGGCAGCCTCGGCGGGATATAAAGCATCGCTTGCTGCTTGAAATCGAACTCCTGCGGCAGGACGCGCTCGCGCGTCCCTTCGAGCCCCAGCCGCTGCTTCAGAAAATCGAAGCGCCCCGCCACCGCGAGCGTGGCCGAAGTCAGCACCACGGTGTCGAAAGCTTCGAAAAGCCGCTCGCGAAGAATGGAGCTCACATCAATCGGCGTCGCAGCCAAAAACACGCCCTTGTTACGCCGTTCAAACCAGTACACGTAATTCTTCTCACTTGATTCCAGCAGAAAGGTCAGTTCGCCGCGCAATTCGGCCGCGCGCCGCGCCACCGCCACCAGTTCGTCCGCCTTCGCGGGCAAAGCCGCGATCTCCGTCTCGAGAGCTTTCACCGCGCTCGTCAGCCCCTGATAGGCCGCGTGGTTCTGCTCGAGAAATGAAGCCCGCGCGGCTGGTTCGAAGGGCGAGCGGCCCTCGCGTGGCGGAAAGCAGTCGAAGAATTCGTGCGCGCGTTCGCGTACGCGGGTCACCCGCCGCAATAGCGTTGGCCCGCCTTGCTTCGTCAGCCGCACGGCCTGCTCGGCGTCGCGCGCCAATTCGTCGAAGCGGTAATTGGACACTTGCCTGCCAAAGTAGTCGCTGGCCACGTCTTCGATTTCGTGCGCTTCGTCAAAAACGATCGCCGAATATTCCGGCAGAATGCTGCCGAAATCGTCCTGCCGCAGCGCCAAATCGGCGAAAAACAAATGGTGGTTGACGATGATCACGTCGGCCTCGGCAGCGCGCTGGTGCATGGCGGTAATGAAGCAGCTATTGAACTCGGCGCACTTCTGCCCGGTGCAGGTTTCCCTCCGCGCGTCGAGTCTGGCCCACAATTCCGCGTCGTCCGGCAAAAAACTCAATTCCGCGCGGTCGCCGGTTTCCGTCAACCGTTCCCAGTCGCGAATTTGCGCGTACCAGTCCATCTCCTCGAGTCCCTTGAGCACCGGCTGCCCTTCCATCTGGTGCAGCTTTTGCCGGCAGAGGAAGTTCGCGCGACCTTTCATCACGGCCACTTTCAGCTCCGGCGCGAAATGTCGCTGCACGAACGGGACATCTTTCGCATAGAGCTGTTCCTGGAGCGACTTTGTGGCCGTGGAAATGACCACTCGCCGCCCGCTGCGAATCGCCGGGATCAGATACGCCAGCGTCTTGCCGGTGCCCGTGCCGGCCTCGACCAGCAAGTGTTGTTTCGTGCGAAAGGCCTCGTCCACCCGCTCGGCCATCTCGAGTTGCGACCGGCGATGCTCGTAGCCCGCGGGCATGCACTTTTCGAGCAAGCCGCCGGGGCCGAAAATCTCTGCGATCGTGGGTCCGGCGTCCGGAACCTTTGTGGTTTGCAGGGAAGTAGGCATGACCGGCATGCGCGAAATCACGATTCCGCGCGAACAGCTACCTTAGCACAGGCGGCGCGCTCTCACTCAAATCCGGCCAGCGCGACGCGGCTCCGACGGGTTCTGGGATTCCGCGCCGGGCCGCAAATATGCTTCTTGACACGGCCCAGGACCAGGGCCACAATCATCTCCCCTTCGTAGTTTCAATTCAATCGCGCTTTGCGCCGTCGGACGTTTGCCCCCCTCCAGTCCGTAGCCGTGAAGGAATGGAGATCACCGTGGTGCAACCTGGAATGCCGCTCGGAACCATCCTCATCGCCGATGATGACCAGGAAATCCGCCAGCCCCTCGAATACCTGCTGCGCCTGCAAGGCTATCGTGTTCTGACGGCGGACGATGGCGTTCGGGCATTGTCGCTTCTCGAAGAACAGCCCGTTGACGTAGCGCTGCTGGACGTGGGTATGCCCCGCGAGTCAGGCTTCTCGGTTTGCCGCAGCGTGAAGTCTCATTCCGCCACTCGCATGGTCCCCGTGGTGCTCATGGCCCGGCTCGGCGGCGGGGCCGAAGACCGCATCCACGGCATCGAGGCAGGCGCCGACGATTTCCTGAGCAAGCCCGTCCGCAAGGAAGAACTCCTGGCTCGCGTAAAATCGCTGGTTCGCCTCAAACGCATCGGCGCCGAACTCGAAATGGCCGAAAGCGTGCTCCTGTCCCTGGCCGGCAGCATCGAGGCCAAGGACCCCTACACCGCCGGGCATTGCGAGCGCGTCTCGCGCTACTCAGCCGCGCTTGCCGAGCAACTCGGTCTGCCCGAGGATCAGCGTCTCGCATTGCAGCGCGGCGGGATGATTCACGACATCGGCAAGGTGGCCGTGCCCGATCAAATCCTGCTCAAGCCCGGTCCGCTCACGGCGGAGGAGCGCCGCATGATGGAGACGCACACCTCCGTAGGCGAGCAAATCTGCGCCCCGATGAAATCCTTCCACAATATCCTTCCCATGATCCGCTCGCACCACGAGCACCAGAACGGCAGCGGCTATCCCGATCATCTGACCGGCGACCAGATTCCTCTCACCGCGCGCATCCTCCAGATCGCGGACGTCTACGACGCGCTGACCACCGACCGGCCCTACCGCGCCGCGCTCACGCCCGAGCAGGCGCTTTCCACGGTGCAATTGGAAGCCGAACGCGGCTGGTGGGATCGCGAACTGGTGAGTGAAATGGAGAGCTTGCTGAAGAATTCGGCGGAATTGGCCATCGCGCCCCTGGCCGGTCTGCTCGGCCAGCCGGCGCCGCTCGGAACGCGCTATTGGGCGCGCTGCACGTAGCGCGCTTCGGAAGTATCCACCTTCACCTTGTCGCCATTGTTGATGAATGGCGGGACGGAAATCGTCAGCCCCGTCTCCAGCTTCGCCGGCTTCATCACCGCGCTGGCCGTGGCTTTCTGCACCGTCGGCTCGGTATCCGTCACGGTTAGATCGACGGTATCCGGCAGGATCGCGCCCATCGGCTTGCCCTCGTAAAATTCCAGCTTCAACACCATATTGGGGATCAGGTAATAGACCGCATCGCCGAGCACCTCGGCGCCAAGCTGCATCTGCTCGAAGTTCCCTGTATCCATGAAGTGATAGCCTTCGCCGTCGTTGTACAGATATTCGTACTCGATCTCGTCCAGCACCGCGCGATCGACGTTATCTTCAGCGCGAAACCGGTAGTCGATGATCGACCCGCTGCGCAGGCTCCTCATTTTTGTGGCCATGGCGCCGCGCTTGTTCCCCGGCGTGCGATGGTCCACGCTGTGCACCGTGTACAGCTCGCCTTCGTGCACAATAATCATTCCGGGACGAATTTGCGTCGCCTTCATAATCCGTTCTCCTGGTGCCGGCTTGTCCTGCGGCAGGCTGTGCGTTCCGCGACGTGCGGCTTGCTGGGGCCAAAGGGCGCTGTGCGCTCCTCGTCCGCAGTCATTATAGGGGTGTCCGCGAAAGGCGGTCAAACGGCCCTGCTGGCGTCCTCTAGTGACGAATGAACGGGCGTGAAGCCTGCCTTCTCGAGTTCGCGCTTGCCGATTTGCGCGGCCTCCAGGGTCGTGTAGGGGCCCAGTTGCACGCGGTAGTAAACATCGCTCACGGGCGGTTTCACAAACGCGATGAATTGCTGCTGCCGCAAGCTGTCAACCAGATTGAGAGCATCGGCCTGCCTTGTATAGGCCGCGACTTGCACGAAGAGTTTTTCATCCGCCACCGGAGGCGTCTGAATTTTGGCTGGAGCTTGTTCCCCGGGCGGCCTCGCATCATTCGCCGAGGAGGCTCCTGGCGCGGCACTCGCCTGCGGCACCCTCGCCTGCGATGATCGAACGTTTTGCGCTGCCGTGCCCGCTTCCGGGCGCGACTTCGACGCCGCCAGCCATCCCCGCACCTCGCCGAAGCAGAGATACGACGCCACTCCGATGAAACCCAGCAGACTGCAAATAGCGATCGCTCTTGGCAGACGCGAACTCCGCCTGCCAAGCGGAGTCTCTGGCGCAGCGGCGTGCGGAAAATAGGGAGCGTAAGCATTGTGCGCTGGATTGATGCTCGGCTCCGCACCGCTCTTCGGAAGAACCTGCGGAGCTGGAGGAGTCAGCGGGGTCGCCCCAGGGTTAGAAGGAACCGCGAGAGGACCAGTCGCAGCGCGGGAAGCGGGCGCCGTCGCCTTGACCGCCCTAAATCGCAAATTTGATTCCAGCGGCCAGTTGCGAATCTGTTCGCGAATTTCCTCCGGCACCTCGATGAACCGCAACCCTCCAACCTTCTTTTTTCCATCCGTCCACGTCAGCTCTCCGATGCCGGCGATTCGCTGCGAACCGCCGGAGAACGAGAAATGGATCGGCCCGCCGTTCTCCACGGGAGCGATGGCATGAAAGCCCAGCCCTCCCTCGGAAACATCGGTCACGATCCCGCCGTTGTGAGACGGCAGATCGATATACGTAAGTCGTTCCAGCGTTTTTCGTTTCGCGAGACGGCGTTCCTGCTGCACAGGCACAAGCACGCTCCCAGACCGTGGGCCTCACCCCGCGTGCCCTTTTGGTCCGTCTGTCCGGCGCATTGTAGAAAGGGCGCCAGCAAAACGTGCGCTACTTTCGCACCGACTGTATCGTTTGCGTAAACGCGTGCCAATAGAATTATTCGCCCGCTGATGGGCAGGCAGGCAAACTATGGCGCCGAGCCGGTGAACCACCGGCGACAAGCCCTCAAATCCCTTGCTAAATGTTTTAAAGGGGCGTTGCAAGTGCCTATAGGGGGTCGGAGCCTCAGAGTCCTTGTGACAACTAGGGAGCCAGCCTCAGGCGCGAGTGGGTGTCCCACACGCCGGTTTCGCGTGTGGGGATTTTTCCTCAGGGGGTCGGAGCTTCAGCTCCGACATAAACAGCAGAGAATCACTGGGGCTTTAGCCCCTGAAGCTAAAGCTTTTATTTCGCGTACAGAACACTACGCGCCCGGCGCCGCGTAACAAACCAGCGTCTTCCCGCCCGGCACCACGACTTTGTCAAGGCGCAGCTTGAAGGTTCCGTCCTTGATCTTATGACCGACCGCGACGATCTCGTCGCCCGGCTTCAGGGTGTCCTTGTTCCAGCCGGTATTTTGCATGCGGCTGGGGCTCGGCCCGCCCGCATCCCAGTGCTGCACATTGCCCCTGTCGTCCCGCACGTCGAAGCTCATCCACACGTGTGGATTGGCCCAATCGAAGTTGGTGATCGTTCCCTTCACCGTGGTCGTGTTCGACATGTCGTACCCATTCCACGCGTGATGGGCCACCGCAGGGCTGGCAGCTAGCAGCAGGCCGGCAGCCAAAATTCCCAAGGCCAATATCTTACTCGCCATGTTCTTCACGGAAGATACCTCCCGAGCGCGAGGTCAAGGATTCTTCGATCGAGGGCCGTACGTCCAGACAAGTGTAGTTTCGCAGAAACCCGCCTGTCAATTCAGTCGCGTCACCGTCTCCGGCCCGCCTTCTTGGCCTTTTTCCGCCGGGACTTAGCGGCTTTGGATGCCGCAGCCTTGCGGCCCTTACGGCCCGTTTCCGCCATGAGCAGTGAGATTTGGGCTTGCGTCGGAAGGATCGGGAACGCCGCCTTCCCGCACGGACTCATCCACGAGGTACTCGACCAGCGGGTTGACCTCGGTTGGACGCTTTTACTTTAGTCGGTCTTTGGCATGGGCGTAGTATGCCACGTCGGCGATGCCTCAAGCGAGTGGGAGCCTATTCAAAAATCTCCTACTGCCGAGGCCCGGTGCTGTCTTGACTTTGCCGCAAGCCACTGCCTACACTCGCTAATTCCGCAGACCCCATGAGTCCTCGCCGCATCCGCACCGTCCTCGAAATGATCAAGTTTGAGCACTCGATCTTTGCGCTGCCCTTCGCGCTCACCGGAGCCTGCTCGCTGCGCGCTATGCGGGTAGCCGAGCCTGGCTGGCCCACGCTGCGCCAGATTCTCTGGATCGTAGTCGCCATGGTCGGCGCGCGCTCCTTCGCCATGACCATCAACCGCATCGCCGACGTTCGCTACGACCGCGCCAATCCGCGCACCGCCGGCCGCGCTCTCCCGACGGGCGCGCTTTCGCTGGGTTTTGCCTGGGCGTTTACTCTCGCCAGCGCCGCCGTGCTGGTGGTCGCCGCCTGGCAACTCAATCGCCTCGCGCTCGAGCTGTCTCCCGTGGCGCTGGCCATCCTGTTCCTCTACTCCTACACCAAGCGCTTCACCATGTGGTCGCATCTGGTGCTCGGCTTCTGCCTGGGAATTTCGCCGGCCGCGGCATGGATCGCCGTCGCCGGCTCGCTCGACGCGCGCATGCTCATCCTCTGCGCCGCCGTCACGCTCTGGGTCGGCGGCTTCGACGTGCTCTACGCCTGCCAGGACGTCGACTTCGACCGCGAGGTCGGCCTCTACTCCATCCCCAAGCATTTCGGCATCGCCCGCGCCCTGTGGATCGCGCGCGCAATGCACGTGGCCATGACGGCGCTGCTCATCTGGCTCGCGGCCAGCTTCGCTCTGCCCTGGCCGGCCTGGGCGGGAATCGTCGTGGTCGCCGCGCTGCTGGCTTACGAGCACTCCCTGGTCCACGCCAACGACCTCCGCCGTCTCAATGCTGCGTTTTTCACCGTGAACGGCTATATTAGTTTGCTGTTCCTGCTGTTCTGGGGCGCGGCCGTAGCCGTGGCCCGCCGATAAGCAGTCACGGACGAAGGAAAGCGAAGGCACAGATGTCGAATTTGGCAAACAATCTGGTGATTGACGACCCGCGGCTCGAGCCCATCGCCGCGAAGGTCCTGGCCGGCCAGCGCCTGGACGCCGCCGACGGCCTGGCGCTCTACCGCACGCCCGACCTGCTCGCCCTCGGCTGGCTCGCGAACCACGTTCGCGAGCAGCGCCACGGCAACGTCTGCTACTTCAACGTCAATCGCCACATCAATCCCACCAACGTTTGCGTGGCCCATTGCAAACTCTGCGCCTTCGGCCGCGATCCCAACGCGCCCGGCGCCTACACCTTCGCCCTCGAAGAAATCTGGCAGCGCGCCGAACAAGGCGTGCGCGAAGGAGCCACCGAATTTCACATGGTCGGCGGCCTGCATCCCGATCTGCCCTTCGAATATTTCCTGGACATGATGCGCGGCCTCAAGCAGCGCTGCCCGACCGTGCACCTGAAAGCCTTCACCATGGTCGAGGTCGGCTATTTCTCGCGCATCTCCAAATTGTCCATCCGCGATACGCTGCTGGCGCTCAAGGACGCCGGCGTGGATTCGCTGCCCGGCGGCGGCGCGGAAATTTTCAATCCGCGCGTGCGCAAAGTCATCTGCGACCACAAAGTCAGCGGCCAGCAGTGGCTGAACATCGCCCGCACCGCGCACGAGATCGGCCTGCCCTCGAACGCCACCATGCTCTACGGCCACATCGAGACCGAAGAAGAACGCGTCGAGCACCTGCTCGCTCCTGCGCAAATTGCAGGACGAAACCCACGGCTTCGTGGCCTTCATCCCGCTGGCGTTTCACCCGGAAAATACCGGCCTCTCGCATCTGCCCAAGCCCTCGGGCTTCACCGATCTGAAGACCATCGCCGTCTCGCGCCTGCTGCTCGACAATTTCGACCACATCAAGGCCTACTGGATCATGCTCACGCCGCGCATCGCCCAAATCGCCCTGCGCTTCGGCGCCGACGATCTCGACGGCACCGTCGTCGAAGAAAAGATCTACCACGACGCCGGCGCCACCACCGAGCAGTTCACCCCGCGCGCCGAACTCGAACGCCTAATCCGCGAAGCCGGCCGCGTCCCCGTCGAGCGCGACACCCTCTACCGCCCAGTGGACCGCTCGAAGATGCCCCCGCCGCCAGCCACCACGCGCCCCGACTCCCCGCTCCCCATCATCGCGTAGAGTGCAGTTCCGAGGAGCGAAACGACGCGGAATCTGCTGTT
Source organism: uncultured Acidobacteriota bacterium (assembly GCA_963702795.1). Lineage (GTDB taxonomy): Bacteria > Acidobacteriota > Terriglobia > Acidiferrales > UBA7541 > Palsa-189. The sequence continues at coordinate 791,301 of CAVPDY010000004.1, forward strand.
CCGCCCGTAGGGTACGGTCCTGGCCACCGCCGAAGATCGACGGGGCCGCTGCGTGGTAGAATTCGCGCACCGTGGAGGTTAGCCAACCCATGAAGAAAACACGAGGAGACAGGGAAATCACCCGAGCTACAAGGCCAAGGCTTTTATGCTGTCTGCTGGCTCTCGCAACGCTGTGCGCCTGCACTATTGCGCAAGCACAGGGCGTTCCCGGAAAAATCCCCGCAGGATGCGGAAGTGCAGGCGTGCGTGCAGAACGCGCCGGATCTGCTGTTCTCGGCGCGGCTTGCGAAGCAATCCCTTATGAACTCATCTCTGTCCGGCAAGTTGCATGAGGACGGCTTTCCCATCGCCCAGGTGTACCAGCGGCAAATTGCCAGTTGCGCTGAACTAGCAGGCAAGATGACCGCGACCGGCAAGCCCGTGCCGCCGGACTTGGAGGCGCTTCGGCGCGAAGAGGCTGAACTGCCTCTTCTTCCTTGGAGCGCTTGATTCCTCGTTGCCTCCCGATCTGGACGCGGGCAGATTTCCCGACTGCAGGAAGGTGCTGGACTCAAGAGTCATCGAGCGGGCATGGGGCTTCATCAAAGCAAGCAACGCGACCACCGTTAAGGAAAGCGACGTGATGCCTTACTACGGCGCGTCCACCGACCTTATCGCCTGCGGCACGGAAGACAAAAGAGCACGGCATGGCGGAAGCCGCTGGTGATCTGTACCTGCTCGTGGCTGGCATTGATGAGCTCATGCTTGCGGACAGATACGAATAGCCAGGCCTAATTATTGAAAAACTTGCCCCCGGCCACGCCTGACCGGCCGGTCAAGATTCAAATTCAGGTCGTGCCGCCGCCCGGCCCGCGAGTGCGCCCGCCGCAATCTTGCTCGGGCACGGTGTTCGGCGAAGGGCCGGTTAAGACGATTAATTGGGAATGCTTCTGAATGGCTCGTGGGAGTCTGAAAATGACAGCGCTCCAAGGAAAAATACTCGCCGGGCTCAAGGCTTCTCTTGCGCGCGAGAGAAAAGACCTCAAACGGGACACTGCCCTTTGTCGCTTTGCGGAAATTAGTTTGCAACCGCTAATCGAGCGGCACCGTTCCAACATAAAGCTGTACGAGAAGCTGATCGCTGACTTGAAAAAGGAAATATCGCCTATTTGATTTTTGGCATGATTTTGGCATGAACCCAGCCTATTTTTCCCGCCTTCACTAGATTTTGTCGCAATGGGCAATCAGTAGGCTACACGGAATCAGCTCCTGTCGTTGCCGCCCTTCTAACACCCTCGCGCGCAAACGCCCTGCGTCTGTCTATCAACTCCCAGACCACCAGCAGCGCATAAAACGGCGCATAAGTCAGCCACTGAAACAGCGGCGCAAACCGAAACTCCCCCGTAATCTGATAAGCAATCAGCACGTTGTAAGAAAGAAATTGCAGCACGGTCAGCAATATCCAAGCCGGCGAAGGAAAAAAGCACAGCAGCGGCACAATCCAAGTGAAATACCAGGAATACCCATTCGGCGCGAACATCAAAATCGCGCCCACCACCAGAAACGCCGCCCGCACCGGCTCGATCTTCCGCCCGGCGACCCACACCGCCAGCGCCGCGACAACTGCCCTCGCCAATCCCCGCGGCAATCGCCGGCCGCCCAGTAAGCCACAACAGCACGCCGTATAAGCTAGGGTTGTAGTTCTGCCAAATCCTCCGGTAATAGGCGAAGGTCTCCGGCAATTGCCCAGCAGCCGAACGATAAGGCCACGCGCAAGCCGCAGCCAGCACGCACGCCGCCGCCAGCCGCCATCCACCCCCGCAGCCGCCGCGGCCAACCCGCCAGCCGCACCGCCAGCGGCAGCAGCGTAATCGGGAACAACTTGCACAGCGCCCCCGCCGTCATCGCCACCGTTGACGACACCCCCGGCCGCCGCCGTATAATCATCAGCGCGGCGACAAAAAACGCGATGGCGAGCGCGTCGCTGTGGCCGCTGGCGGCGAATTCAACAATGACGAGCGGACTCCAGGCATACACAGCAAGCTGGTAGTTCCGCCCGCCACTGGATCGCAGCCACCCAGCCAGCATCGCCACCACCAGCAGGTCCGCCAGCACGAACGGCGTCTTAAAGCCAAGCGGGCTCTGCGTAAGGCGCGCCGTACCTCGGAAGATCAGTTCGGCCAAAGGGGGATAGATGGCCGGCACTTCCGGACCTGGCATCCCAGCCCAGGTCGAATCGCGCAGCGATTTCAAGCGCGGGTCCAGCGCATTAAGCGAGTAGGGGTTCCACCCGGCGTTCTGCACGCGGCCGTCCCAGCGGTAGCGGTACATGTCGGTGGAAAGTGTAGGCGGCAGCGGCGCCAGCGTGAGGCGGAAGAGCAGCGCGCCCGCCAGCACCAGCCAGAACGCGGCGCGATGTTCGGGGCAGTGTTCGAGCGCGTAGAGCGCCACGCAGTAGACGGCGCCGGCGGCCAGCGCCAGGATGATCGTCTCGATGACGTGCAGCTTCAAGTCGCCGAGCCGAGCCATCGCGGCGAACAGAGTTTCCAGGGCAGCCAAGCCGATCAGGGCAATGACGGCTTGGTTTTTCAGCATTGTTTCAGCATCGGGGGGAATGCAAGCGAGTGCTTGTCCTGCATGAATTCGTAACCATCGCCGCGCAAGGCCTGTTCTCGAACTATTGGGCCAAGATGGTGGACCCGAGCCTGAACCCCTTCCGCGGCCTCTACGAACTCAACGCCTTCGACCTGGCCATCATGATCCCGTATTTCGCCATCCTGGTGGTGCTGGCCGCCTTCGGAATGCACCGCTACTGGCTGGTCTACGAGTACGCCAAGCACCGCAAGAATGTCCCCGGCCCGCCGCCGCCGGTCGACCGGTGGCCCAAGGTTACCATACAGCTTCCCATCTACAACGAGCGCTACGTCATCGAGCGCCTCGTCGAAGCCGTCTCGCGCTTCGATTATCCGAGCGATCTGCTCGAGGTCCAGGTCCTCGACGATTCCACCGACGAAACCCGCCAGGTCGCCAGCTCCTGCGTCGAGCGCTATCAGGCCCTCGGCCTGAACATCCATTACCTGCACCGCACCAACCGCGAAGGCTTCAAGGCCGGCGCCCTCGCCGAAGGCCTGAAATCCGCCACCGGCGAGCTCGTGGCCATCTTCGACGCCGATTTCCTCCCGGCCGCCGATTTCTTGCGCCGCACGGTGCCCTACTTCGTCGACCCCAAGCTCGCCATGCTCCAGACGCGCTGGACCTACCTCAATCGCCATTACTCCGCGCTCACCGAAGTCGAGAGCATCCTGCTCGACGGCCATTTCGTCGTCGAGCATGGCGCGCGCGCCCGCAGCGGCGTCTTCTTCAATTTCAACGGCACCGCCGGCCTCTGGCGCCGCACGGCCATCGACGATGCCGGCGGCTGGCAGCACGACACGCTCACCGAGGACACCGATCTCTCCTACCGCGCGCAGCTCCGCGGCTGGCGTTTCCTCTACGTTCCCGAAATCGAATGCGCCTCCGAGCTGCCCGTCGAGATGAACTCCTTCAAATCGCAGCAAGCACGCTGGGCCAAGGGCCTCATGCAAACCGCAAAGAAGATTCTCCCGCGCATGATGCGTTCCGACCAGCCTTCCCGCATTAAGGCCGAAGCAGTCTTTCACCTCACGGCCAATATCAGCTATCCGCTGATGGTCCTGCTCTCCACACTCTTGCTCCCGGCGATGATCGTGCGTTTCTATCAGGGCTGGGTCCAGATGCTCCTGATCGACCTCCCTCTGTTCCTCGCTTCGAGCTGCTCGATTTCCGGCTTCTACCTGACCGCCCAACGCGCCATCTACCCGAAGACCTGGACGCGCGCCATTCTCTATCTGCCGTTTGTGATGGCGGTCGGCATCGGTCTTTCCGTGCGCAACGCCAAGGCCGTCCTCGAAGCCATCTTCGGCGTGAAATCCGAATTCGCGCGCACGCCCAAGTACAACATCGAGGGCCAGCGCGGCACCTGGAAAAAGAAGAGCTATCGCAATCGCGCCGGCTGGATGCCCTACTTCGAGGTCGGCCTGGGTCTCTACTTCGCCGCCACTATCTGGTACGCCATTCAGAACCAGAACTACTTCACCGTGCCCTTCCTGGTCCTCTTCGTCTGGGGCTATCTGTACACCGGCCTGATGTCCTTGGGACAAGCCTACTTCGACCGCCTGCGCTTCGGCGTGCGCATCCCCGACGAAACCCGCACCGCCGCCACCGGCGCCCCCGGCTTCTAGCGAATGCATTTGGATGTCATCCCGAGGTCGCCTCGCGACCGAGGGATCTGCTGTTTCCGCCGCTCTAGCCGTTTGCTACAGAAACCGCCGCTCGCGATCATTCACGGCCGTCATGCGACTCTGTTATAATCCCGGGAGTAGTTCGCAGCCTCAAAACTCTGCGACCTCGGGAGGAGTAACCACCATGAGCAAGCGTCTCTGCGCAGTCTTCGCCGTAATCCTTTTCGCCGGCGCGCTGAATTTTCTCGCCGCGGCCCCCGGAGCCAACGATAAGCCGCAAACCTGGAAAGGCGTTGTAACCCTGCTCTGCGCCGCGCCGCCAGCCGCGGGCTCCGCAGCAGCCGCGCCCGCGGGCGACACTTGCCGCTGGACCCTGTTCACCCCTGCCGATAAAAAGATCTACGTATTGGATCCGCAGGAACGCGTCGCCAAGTTCTCAAAGAAGACCGTCACGGTCACAGGAACCCTCTCCGCCGCCAAGACCAAGATGGCCACGAACGATGGCGTCGTCGACGCCAGCACGATCCAGGTCGCTTCCATCTCCCCGGCCTCCGGCAGCTGACAAAATCCCGGCACGTTTCACGCTTTAGCACCAGCCCTGTGGCCGCCGTATTGCTCCGGGCGGGTGCCCCATGTTTCGCTTTTTGAAACTTGGGTCCGTGCCAGCGTAACGAATCCTAGAAATAGCTGGCGACGGCCTTCTCCTGTCCTTCAGCCGTTTTCATCTGCTCCAGCCGCGGCGCAGAAACGCCCTCACCCATTCCCAAACACCGGCACCGCCGCCCCATGAATCACCTTCGCCTCATCGCTGCAAAGAAACACGATGACGCGCGCAATCTCTTCCGGCTTCGGCCACTTCGCGAAATCGGCCTCGGGCATGGCCTTGCGATTCGCTTCCGTATCGATGATGCTGGGCAGAACCGAGTTCACGCGGACCCCCGTGCCTTTCAAATCTTCCGCTAGGCTATCCATCATCGCCACCGCCGCAGCCTTCGAGGCGACATATGCCGCGGCGCCCGCGGCATGATCAATCGCGGCCTTAGCCGCCACGTTTACGATCGCCCCGCTACCCTGCTTGAGCATCACTCGCACCGCCGCACGCGCCAGCGCGTAGCCCGAGCACAGATTGAGCATTAGCATCTGATCGAATACCTTCGTGTCCAGCTCCCACAGTTTCACGCCGCCCGCATAGCCGCCAACCGTGTTCACCATGGCGTCCAGCCGCCCATGCCGCGTGACGATGCCTTTAACGAGCTCGCTGACTTCCGCTTCATCGGTCACGTCGACGTTGTAACCCTCGAGCCGCGAAGCCTTGGCGCCAGCCAGATCCTTCAGCGCAGCGAACTCCTCCTGCTTTCGGCAGGTCGCCACAACGTATGCGCCCTCGTCAAGGAACGCCAGGCTAACGGCGCGTCCCAACCCACCCGTGCCTCCAGCCACGAGCACTACGTTATCCGTGAATTTCATAGGGGATTGATCCGCTGTCTTCGAAGCCGCTCGCAGGGCGCATCCTATACTGCTGCCACCCGTGAAACAACCCTGCGGTCCCAGCGCGACGCGGGAGAGATGGCTGATCGAATGCCTCAGTAGAAAGGCCACCCGCCCAGTTGGTTGCTGATTTCGCTGGCGAAATAAAGATAGAAACACGCCACCAATCCCACCATCGCCACCTTCAGCACCGTGGAGGCGCGGCCCTTTTCAGCCAAAGCGCCGGCGCCGGTGCCGAAGGCTACCAGCAAGCCGCAAAAGGACGGGAAGAGCAATCGCCCTTGCAGGACAGTCCAGACGTGGAATTTCCAGGCGACTGCGGCAATCAATACCAAATTCGCCAATAAAAACAGCACAGCGACAAAGCCAACCAGCAAACGCCGGTCTTCTCGCTGCGATAGGTCGGCATGAGTCAAAAATCGCGGCAAGCGTTTCGCCAGGAGAAATAAACCAAAGAGGAAGACCAAACTCGGCACAAAAGCAAAAACATAAATTACCGAGCCCAGGTAGTAAAAAGGAAAAGTTCGGCTGCCCAGAAAATTGGATTCCGGGATGTGCTGGTACCAAAAGGTCCCATACAGCAGCACTGGATAGTCGCCCTCGGTCTTCGGTGAAACCGAAGGCCAAATCACCAGCTTCAGCAGATTCACGTCAAAAAAAGAAATCGCCCCACGATAAGAGCGTTGCTGCGCCGTCACCCACTTCTCGCCGGAGTCCAGGTTCGAAACAAATGGATTTCCAGTCTCCCGATAACTCTGCACGAACCTCCAGCTCCCCAAGCCAGCGGCCAGCACCAGCAAAGCCAGCGCCGCGGCGAACGCCTTGCGCGCCGAGTACCCCCGCCGCAGCCACACGAACGCCACCAAAGCAAACAGCCCCGGAAGAAAAGCCAGAAACGTCGCCTTCGTCAACAGACCGAGACTGACCAGAAAAGCCAGCAAAGCCCCTTGCCACAACGTGGGCCACGAGACAAAGCGCACGACTTGAAGCACCACCAGCGCACCCAAAAGAATGGCCAAGCTGTCGTTTGACACATACAAACCAAACAGGACGAATTGCGGCAAAAAACAGGCGATCGAGAACGCGTACCGGTAAGCCCGCCGGTCGGCCAACAGTTTGTCCACGTAGAACAAGCGGTAAAGCACCAGCAGCGTCAGCAGAGAAAACACCAGCGATAGCGACTGAACCCATTTGAGGCTGCCGCTCGCCGCATACACCGGCGCCGCCAGCAAATAGTAAAGCGGCGGCTGATAGGATTGCGCGTTCGCCATCGCGGCAGGCAGCGCCCGGTGCTCCACGATGTACCGGATGACGTCGAAATGCCCCGCATCATTATTGAGCGGAAGCAAAACGCAAAACACCGCAACCCGCAGCGCAATCCCCGCCGCCAAAAGCATCCGCCCAGCACGAAGCCCGCCATCCTGCCCGGTTCCGAGCGCGCGAGGAGGCCCAGCATCAAGCCCAGTAGTGAGCCCTTCAACAAGCTGTTCCGCGGACAACTCCTCCACGCATTTCACAGCAAGACTACCCAGAACGTACTAAGTTTTCGCTGAGCAACCATCCATCCGATTGTGAATCGCAGCGACGGGCCTGAACAAGGCGTCGTTTCTAAAAATCACGGAAATGGTAAACGCAGCAACCGCCCAAGGGGCAAGCGGCCGGGTGCTTCCGAACATCGCCATAACAACGACGTCGGTCACTCCGACTTGGGTGGCGGCCGCTCTTCTTCCAGCGTCTCGTTCCTCGGGACGCTCCGTTACCCAACTGAGGAATCCCTCAGCACCCTCCTCGGCCGGAACATCGAGATTGTCGCGAGGCGCGCGCCCCGCTCACGCCACCAAGGGCATCTCCGCGTCATCGCACGGCATAACTCCGACCTTTGATGTACAAAGGTCGGCCCGCACGCGCAGCGTGCATTAAATAAATGTCGCCGTGGGTTCCGAGGCTTTGCTCCACGCCATTTCCAGTCCCACGCGGAAAGCGGTATTTCGTTCGTTCACCCACCAAAAGACGACTACTCAGTAGTCCTTTCGGTGCCCGCAGCGAGTAGCTTTGCAAGTCCCTCGTAAACTCGGAAGAGCTCACCATAAGCGCTTCGCACAGTCTCACGAAGGACGCTGATGTCCCTACCTATCCCCACCGACATTCCGACGCCCTTTTTCAGTCCAACGTGTTTAAGAATCGCCGGAGGCAGTTCCTTTTCATAATCGATGGTTTTGAACGCAATGTCGGGGAACAACCCGCTGACGGCAGGAAGGCGATTGTGAACCCAATCATTCCGGTGATCGATACACGCCTTCCATGCCTCATTGGATTGTAGCTGCCCTAAAAGCTCTGCTACGTTCCCTCGGACCTGAGCATGCTTCGACTGCTCAGCCGCCTTGAGGACGCGCACGAGTAAAGAACCCTTCTTCTCCGTCACGCTCAGAGCCCAATGGCAAACGACAGACTGCAGCACATGCTCGCAGCTAGAATGCAGCCGCAGAGCCGCGTCATCTAGATAGTACTCGCACCGATAAAGAGCTTCGGTATGATTGCGCTGATATTCTTCATAGAAAATTGTGCAGGCTTCGGCCTCAACTAGCGCAATGCGCGACTGGTTAAGCATGTGCCAGCCGTCCGAAAGTCTGACTCTTGCTTGCATTTTATTCATCGAGACAAGTGGCCCGGCGAGTGGGTCGGCCACATAAGGAAGGACATCCCGGAGGGTCATAGAATACGGCAGCCCCAAATGGATTTGTTTCACGCGGTCGCTGGGGATTCCTCCTCGCATGCCATGCACTAGCTTTACTTCCTGATTTTCTGCATCGGGAGTCATATCCGAATCCTCTCAACTTCGCCCACGCTCACGTCATACTCCGAGAGGATAGCATTCCAGCACGCCGCCGTAGAGAGGTGCCAAGGGTGTCCGCACTCGGCCTTGGAGAACGTGGATGAATTGCGCCCACTTGCTATCGTTTTATATCCTCAATCGGCAGAAGATAGGGCCCGGTTCTGAGTCCCGATGAACCGGGCGCGGGGTAGCATAGAATCGAGGTCGCCCGCGTCGGCGAGTTCTGGATGCGAGTGCACGTGGATACCGATACGGTCACGCAAGAGCGGGTGCTCCCCGCAGGCCTACCGCTCGTCGGCCTGCATCCCGAATTTGTGAAGAAGATGGGTCCATACGCCGTCTGGTCGATAGACGAGCCTTCGGCTGACCAGCGCCGTTGTGCCTTTGAGACTGGCGTGATGGTCTTGGTCGAGTTTACGGAGCCTACGCTCGCCGAACTTTTCCCCGGAACCAATTCGATCGCTGCGGAGTGGGCCGCGAAGCATGGTGGTGAGGTGACGGCCAAATTTTGGCGGGAGATCAGTGAGGAGACGCGTGCCAGAATACGAGCAATCATCAAGCGCGCATTCGAGGGAAAAAACACGCCATTTACCGATGTCGTGAGCGAAATTCGCAATGCGGGCGTGTTCGGTGGGGAACATGCGCGTCTGGTGCCAACCGATCTGCGGAAGCCTGAATGCCCGTACTGCCAGAATGCTCTCAAGAAGATTCCGGGGGCAAAGACCAAATGCTCGCAATGCGGGCGGTTTATTTACGTTCGCACTCGGCCCGAAGATGGTGCGCGAGTCCTGGTCACCGAAGCCGACGCTCATCGGATAAATGAAGCATGGGAAAGCACAATCAGGGAAGGTGTCCGCGAACCGGAAGAGCTCGCGGCCATGATTGCGCGCACGGAAGTCTCGCAGGCGCAGATCGGCGCGAACTTCGACGTATGGAAGAAATCCCGCATGGTGAAGTCGGTCAAATGGCTCGCCGTCGGTCCCGATCCATGCCCTGTCTGCAAGGCCAATGCCGGGCAGATCCGGGCGCTTGGCGAGCCGTTCCCGAGCGGGGACATGTACCCGACGGCACATCCGTGCTGCTCGTGCATCCTGATCCCCGCGGAATTTGCGGAATAGCCGGACGCGGCATTATGAAACGCATACTGCAAATCGCAGCAGGCGTTGTTCTCGGCGGCGCGGCGCTGCTCGCTGCTATCCATCTGCCCAACTGGGTCGGCGAAGCATGGAAGGGCCATCTGCAGGACGTTGAGGATCGGCCCATCATCGCCGTCATGTCCAACCTGACCCCGGAGTACGTGGCTGCTCGCTGCGGCTCCCCCACGCGGGAGAAAACCATCGACTCCGAGCTTCGCACCCTGACCTATCAAAACGCCTATTCACAGTTTAGAGCCATCACGCTCGGCTTCGCACCCACCGAAGACGGCAAATGGCGACTAGGCTTTGTGAACGATGAGACCAATGTTGACGATGTTCAAAGATACATTCCAGGCTTATCCACCCGAGAAATACTCGACACTCTGAAGAACATCATGCCGTGCCTACTCGGAGCGCCGAAGAGCGGGGAAGCGCCTCGATGACGTCCGGACGGGCTTTCTCTTTCCAGTTGCGCGCATACGGCCGATGATATTCCAGGGAATGCCGACCCCGCACAAGGAGCGAGAGTGTGCCGCGGGTGCCACTCGCAGCAGGCGAGGGCCCGTCTTACGGCTTGACGCTCCGCACCTAAAGTATTGGACCGCTCCCGCAGACCGCAGAAATCCCGGCTAACTGATCATGTCCGTCTAGCCACAAGGCCACTTTGACGCGGATGTTATAATAGTCCATGTTCGCAACCAAAGATCGCGTACTAGACGATCTAGCGATTCCCTGCCGCCCCGGCACCGAACTCCTCATTCGCAAGAGCGAAAATACACCCCTTTGTTTTCATATTCATACAACATGCTTTTGCTGCAACTCCCCTGTTTTCATATTCATGTGGTTTGCCCGGGGGGTGTACCCCCTCCCTTTTATGTTGCTCAGTTTCAATTACTTGCAAACTGCCCAGCGCAGCAGTCGCCCGTGCGCGATCTGCCCCTCTGTGGGAGCGGGCATCTCGGACCGGCCGAGGCCCGGCTGGAAGCGCAAATGAATGCTTGTTGCCCAGCGGCCTCGCCTGGGCGGAAGCTCTGGGAGAACCCCTCCTGTGGCAACCCAAGCCTTCATTTGCGACAATCGCATCCATGCCGACCCAACAGAGCGCGACTCGCAATGCAGCAGGTGGCAAAATGACTGACAACCAGATGCCTCTCGACATCAAACCCGCTACCGGGAAGGACGTGCCTTTGATCCTCTCCTTCATTCGCAAGCTGGCCGAATATGGAGACATCTCCGACGAAGTCGCCGCCACCGAGGACGACATCCGCGCTGCACTGTTCGGACCGCACCCGGTCGCTGCGGCAGTCTTGGCTTACGCCGGCAACGAGCCTGCAGGCTTCGCGTTGTACTCCTACACTTTCTCCAGTTTTCTCGGCCGCGCGGGTATGTTTGTCGAGGACCTCTACGTCGAGAACGCGCATCGCAGCAAGGGAGTCGGCAAGGCGCTGCTCGTCCACCTTGCCAAACTGGCCCAGCAGCGTTCCTGCGGCAGGCTCGAATGGGCCGTCCTCAATTGGAATGAGCGCGCCATGGAGTTTTACCAGGACCTCGGCGCCGAGCCGATGGACGAGTGGACTACATTCCGTTTGGGCGGCGAAGCCTTGGAACGCCTTGCCTCACAAGAGGAGCCTCAGGCGCGGAAGTCATGAGCAGCGCACGCATATCGGGTGGTGAACTTCAACCTGGCAGCCGCCGGCGACGCCTTGCGCGGGCGCTGGCTCTGCTCTGCGCCTCCTCGCTGGCGATTCCCCTGGCGCTCGCGGCTCGTGAGCGCGAGCCCAATTCCGTGTTTTCCGAGCGCCGCGCGAAATTGGTGGCGAAACTCGGCGCGCCCGTCGTCCTCTTTGGCTACACCGGCAAGGAAAACTCCTCGCCCTCCTACGTTTTCAATCAGGAAGAAAATTTCTACTACCTCACCGGACACAATGAGGAAGGCGCGGCCATCCTGATCGTTCCCCCGAACGCCGCGGAAAAAGGCTGGAAGGGCCCCAGCGAAATTCTCTTCCTCCCGCCGCGCGATCTGGCACAGGAGCGCTGGGATGGCGTGCGCATGGGCCCGTACGATCCCGGCATCGCCGCGAAGACCGGCTTTGCCGCCGTCGAGGACTACGTCGCAACTCAAGAATCGCCTGGCCGATCTCGAGAAAAGCTATCACGACGTCTTTACGCTCGTTCCGCACCATGACGATACCGGCTACCCACACGCCCGCGAATTCTCGGAATGGCTGTCCAAAACCGCGCCGAAGCTTTCCCTGCAGGATGCCGCGCCGGCGATTGGCGCCATGCGCCAGATCAAATCGCCCGGCGAAATCGCTTTACTCACCAAGGCCATTGATCTCTCGATCGACGCGCAGCTCGCTGCAATGCGCATGGTTCATCCCGGCCTCTACGAATACCAGGTCGCCGCCAAAATGGTAGAAATCCACGCCGAGGGCGGCTGCGAAGGCGAAGCCTACTCTCCCATCGTGGGCACGGGCTTCCATTCTACGGTCCTGCATTTCAACGAACTGGACGCCCAGATCAAGGACGGCGACGTCGTCTTGATGGACGTCGGCGGGCAATACTCGGGCTACACCGCAGACATCACGCGCACCATTCCGGCCAATGGCCACTTCACGCCGCGCCAGCGTGAGATCTACGAGATAGTTTTGGGCGCGCAGAACGCCGCCCTCGCCGCGCTCAAACCGGGCATGACGCTCGGCGGATACGGCCCAAACAGCCTGTACAAGATTGCCTACGACTATCTCAACACTCATGGCGCCGACAACGAAGGCCACCCGCTCGGTCAGTACTTCATTCACGGGCTCGGACATCACATTGGCCTCGAAGTGCACGACGCCGGCGAAACCAATCGCCCGCTTGAAGCCGGCATGGTCGTGACCATGGAGCCCGGACTGTATCTCCCCGAGGAAAACATCGGCGTGCGCATCGAGGACGACGTTTTGGTCACGCCGACCGGCTATCGCTTGCTCACCGCCCGGCTTCCGCGCACCGCCGATGAAATCGAGAAGATCATGGCCAACGCAAAGGCGGCGCAAAACCGGCCCTAGCGCCGCACAAACCACGTCAGGCGCCGCGAAAGCCTCCCGGTGCCTGATTGGAGTCCCAAAGGGAGGTCGCGGTTGACGTTGGCGGGAGGCGCTTTTAGCATTAAATGAGCATTCTGCAGGCCTCCAGGCAGCCATGGACCTAAGACCAACACTCGACCCCGTCGATGAGGAACTCAACCAGTTTGAGCGCGATATCCGCCAGCTCAAGATCGAATACGAGCAATTCTTCGGCGGAGGCAAGAAGCGCCCGCCCGCGGACATCGAGTGGCGCATCGACTTGATGATCAAGCGCCACGGCGACCGCGGCGCATCGATGAATTACGGCCAGCGCTTCCGCTTCAACAATCTCTTGCAAACCTACTCCAGGTATCGCGATGTCTTCCATAAGCGGATGCGCAACCGGGAAGAGGGCAGCGTCCAGCGCCATTTCGGCGCCGCGGCCCGCGCCGTGGCGGAAGAACGCGCCGCTAAGGAAAGGAAGACAACCACGCCGGAAGCCGTCGCCGGGGGAGGGAACTCGGCCTCACCGGTCGCCATCGCATCCTTCGATCTGTCGCGCGAGCCGAAGAAGGTCGATGAGATTTACACCGCGTTTCTCGAGTGCCGGGCCAGCGCGGGAGAGCCCACCGAAGGGATGTCGCGCGCGAAATTTGAACAGTTCATAAAGCGCAAGGTGGCCGAGCTTCGCAAGGAGAATAGCAGCGGCGAAATCGAGTTCGTCGCCGACCTCGACGGCGGCAAGGCCCGCCTGCGCGCCCGCATCAAAACCTGACGCCGCCTCGCGTTCCTCGGCGGCAGCCACTGCGGGCACCGATCGCAATCGCCGGCGACATCCAGTCTTTCGCTCGCCGCTCCTCCACAGCTCGCTGAAAAATTATTCTGACCTCAGCTTTTCGGTTACAACGTTTTCCGCCGCCGCGGTACAATGTCTAGCTTTTTCTCTCTTCATCTTCTGAGTGGAGGCATTCGTGGCCATCGAGCGGGCATTGGTGAGTGTGTACGACAAGACTGGTATCGTGGAATTTGCGCAGGCTCTGGCGAGCACGGGAGTGGAGATTGTTTCGACCGGAGGCACGGCGAAGCTGTTGCGCGACGCCCGCGTCGCGGTACGCGACGTCGCGGACCTGACCGGCTGGCCGGAGATGCTGGGCGGCCGCGTGAAGACGCTGCACCCGAAGGTGCACGGCGGCATTTTGTTTCGCCGCGGGCGAGCCGAAGACCGCGAACAGACAAGCAGCACGGCATCGCTCCGGTGGATCTGGTGGTGGTGAACCTGTATCCGTTCGAGGCCACGGCCGCGCGGCCGGACCTCACCGTCGAAGAGCTGATCGAGAATATCGACATCGGCGGGCCGGCGATGGTTCGCTCGGCGGCGAAGAATTTCGAGAGCGTGGCCGTGGTGACCGATCCCGCGGACTATCCGGCGCTGGCAAAGGAGTTCTCCGAGCGCGGCGACTGGAGCCTGGCGACGCGCCTGGGACTGGCGCGAAAAGCGTTCGCGGCCACCGCGCGTTACGACGGCAGGATCGCGACCGAACTCGAGCGGCTGTCGATCGTGAACGACAAGGTGACGCTTGGCGAACGGCCATCGCTTCCGGCGCGGCTGCACATCGCGCTGGCGAACCACGCGACGATGCGCTACGGCGAAAATCCACATCAGAAAGCGGCGCTTTATATTCCGGCGGGGCAGAAAGCGTCCGGACTGGCCGGCGCGAAGCAATTGCAAGGCAAGGAGCTGTCCTACAACAATCTGGTGGACCTGGACGCGGCCTGGAGTCTGGCGCAAGAATTTGCGAAGCCCGCGGCGGTGATCGTCAAGCACAACAATCCTTGCGGCACGGCGGAGCAGCCGACTCTGGTGGAAGCGTACCGTCAGGCGCTGGCCTGCGATCCGGTTTCGGCGTTTGGCGGGGTGCTGGCGTTCAATCGCCCGCTGGACGGTGAGACTGCCGCCGAAGTGGCCAAGCTGTTTGCCGAGTGCATGGTGGCGCCGGGATACGACGCGCGGCGCGCGCCGCGCTCGGCGGGAAAAAGAATCTGCGGCTGATGGAGATCGGCGCGGACGAGCCCGCCACGGAAAGCGAATGGGAGCTGAAGCGGATTTCCGGCGGCGTGATGGTGCAGGAGCCCGACACCCGATCTCTGAACGAATCGGAACTGAAAGTTGTGACCAAACGCCCGCCCACGCGAGAGGAAATCGATTCGCTGCTGTTCGCGTGGAAGGTGGCCAAGCACGTGAAGTCGAATGCCATCGTCTTCGCAGTTGCTGGGCGCACGCTGGGTGTGGGAGCGGGGCAGATGAGCCGCGTCGATTCGGTGAAGATCGCAGTGATGAAGGCGCAGCAGCCGCTGGAGGGCAGCGTGGTCGGCTCCGACGCATTCTTCCCGTTCCCGATGGGGTGGAGGAGGCGGCGCGCGCTGGAGCAACGGCGGTGATCCAGCCGGGAGGCTCGGTGCGCGACGCGGACGTGATCGCGGCGGCCGATCGCTTGGGGATGGCGATGGTCTTCACCGGCGTACGGCATTTCCGGCACTAGGGTTAAAAGCCGTGGATTGAGGTGGACTGATGAGCGAAGAAGATAAACCAAAAAGTGCAAGCTTTCGTGGAGTTGCGATCGTAGCGACGGCGGTGGGCGCCGTCGCGGTGGGGGCCTTTGCGATTGGAGTATTGGCCATTGGGCGCCTGGCGGTTCGCCATCTGGCGATCGAAAGCGCCCAATTCAAATCGCTCGAGATCGAGGAGCTTTCGGTAAAGCGGCTGCGAGCCGCCGAAGTCACCGTGAGCGAATCGCTCGAACTGCCGGGAAACCATTCCGAACCTGAGATCTCTTCCTGAAGGATGCAGTCGGGTAAGGCTGTGCTCCGGCGGGGATGGAAAAGCAGCCCGAGCCCGCTGTTTGTAACCTCCGCGTAACGTTCGTCACATAGGCTTCCTAGCGGTGTTTCCGTGGCTCCTCCAGCTTCCGACAATTCGCAGCTGTTCTTCAATCGCCATCTCTCGTGGATGCAGTTCAATCGCCGCGTGCTCGAGGAGGCCCTGGACGTCAAGAATCCGCTCCTCGAACGCGTCAAATTCCTGGCGATAACCGCGAACAATCTCGACGAATTCGTGGAAGTGCGCGTCGCCCGGCTGCTGCAGCAGGCCGAACAAGGGCAGGGAGTAGCCGGGCCCGATGGGCTTCGGCCGGCGAAGGCCTGACACAGCTTTCCAGCGCCATCCACGAATTTGTGAAGGATCAATACGAATGCTGGCGGGAAAAGCTGCTGCCTGCGCCAGCCGGGAGTCGATTCACGTTCGCAGCTTCCGGCAGCTCAGGCCGGAAGCCCGAAAGGCCGTCGAGCGCTTCTATCTGGAGCGCGTCGAGCCGCTGATGACGCCGGTAACGGTCGATCCTGCGCATCCGTTTCCTCGCGTGCTGAACAAGGCGCTGTGCATGGCCTTCCTGTTGCGGAAAAAGCGCAGAGACTCGCAGGTGTACCTCGGCGTAGCGACTGTGCCCCGCGCACTTCCTCGCGTTTTTCGCTTGCCGTCCCGCGAAGGCAGCGTGGAATACATTTTCCTTCACGACATCGTGGAGGCGTATGCCAAGCGCCTGTATCACGGATACAAGATTCTCGCGTCCGCGCCGTTTCGCGTCACCCGCAACAGCAATCTCTATCTGCGCGAAGAAGAATCCCGCAGCATTCTCGATTCGGTCGATTCGCAACTTCATCGCCGGCGAAAGGGCGCGGCGGTGCGTCTGGAAATCGAAGCCGGCGCCGACCCCGAAATCGTTGAGCGCCTGCGATCGAATTTCCGCCTGGCGGCCTGGCAAGTCTTTCAGGTAGACGGGCCGGTAAATTTCTCGCGTCTGTTCAACCTCTACGATCAAACACCGCGCCCGGACCTGAAATATACGACCCTCGCGCCGAAGGAATTGCCGATCCGCACGAGCCGCCCGCCCTCTTCGATCTCCTTCGCGAGCGCGACGTCTTCTGCATCATCCGTACGATTCGTATTCAACGGTCGTGCGCTTCATCGAGAGCGCGGCGCAGGATCCCGATGTGCTCTCGATCAAGCAGACTCTCTACCGCACCAGCGAGGATTCGCCAATCGTGCGCGCGCTGATGGAAGCAGCCGCCAAAAAGGAAGTCACCGTGGTCGTGGAACTGAAAGCCCGCTTCGATGAGGCCTCCAACATTCGCTGGGCGCGCAGCCTGCAGGAAGCGGGCGTGCAGGTGTACCACGGGTTGGTAGGCCTGAAAACGCATTGCAAGCTGGCGTTGCTCGTCCGCCGCGATCCCGATGGCAAGATTCGCCGCTACGCGCATCTCGGCACCGGCAATTACAATCCTTCGACGGCGCGCTTTTATACCGATCTGAGCCTGCTCACGCGCGACCCGCAAATGACCCAGGCGGTACACTACGTCTTCAATTACCTCACCGCATATTCCGAGCAGGCGCAGTATGGGCCGCTCTCGGTGGCGCCGCTCAACCTCGGCAAGAAATTGCCTGCGTTTGATCGATCGCGAAGCCGCGCACGCCAAAGCCGGCCGCCCAGCTCTCATCGTCGCGAAAGTCAATTCGCTGCTCGACAAGAACATCATCGAGGCTCTTTATCGCGCGTCGCAGGCTGGCGTACGCATTGAGTTGATCGTGCGGGGCGCCTGCGCTTTACGCCCCGGCGTCGCGAAGCAGCAGCCGAACATCCGCGTGCGCAGCGTTGTCGGCCGATTCCTCGAGCACAGCCGGATTTTCGTCTTCGGCAATGGCGGCAACACGGAGGTGTATCTGGGCAGCGCCGATTGGATGCCGCGCAATCTCTACGAACGCGTAGAAGTAATCTTTCGCCTCAAAGATCCCGCGCTTTGCCACAAAGTTTGCTCCGAGATCCTGCTGCCTTATTTCGCGGATACGGAAAAGGCGCGCTTCCTTTTTCCAGTGGGCAATACCGTTACGAGCGGGCGCGGGGATCGGCAAACGGCAGACCCTTCAACGTGCAGGATTCTTCGTCGGAGCCACCAAGAATAATCCGCACCTGAACGGAAACTCGCACTCACGGCTAATGGCCAAGTTACGCGCGTCGCCGGTCTATCAAATATTGGCCGCAAGCTGGAGCCCGTCGCCCGCGACGCAGGGCGATCAGGCCGATGCAGTGGATCCAGGCGCAAACCAAGCTGATCCTGGGAATTCCGATTCGGCTTGATCGGATTGAGGGAGTGAGTGCACTGTAGTAGCATTCCGCTGTGGAACGATACAGGAGGAAAGACCTATGCGAGCAAACATTCTGCAAAAGCTAATGCTTCTGGCATTTCTGGCAATCACCCTGGTGACCGCAGGCGCAATGAGCGCAGCGGCGCAGCAGCAGGCAGCGCCGCCACCCTCGAAGTTCAAGCTGATGAGCCCCGCCTACACCGAGGGCAGCATGATCCCGCACGCAATTTTCCTGCGCGGACCCGAACGCCAGCTCACCGGCGTTGCAGTGGAGCAATCCGCCAGCGGCCGCACAGAGCTTCGCCGTGATCTTCCACGATTCAGACGCCGCGCCGAACAAAGGGTCGATGGACGTGACGCACTGGATCTTCTGGAACATTCCGGGGAGCTCGACCGCGGTCCCGGCGGGCGTGAAGGTGGACGCATCGCCCGACGGGATCGTGCAGGGCAAAAACATTCGAGGCGTGAATGGTGATCACGCGCCCTGTGCGCCTCCCGGCGCCACGCCGCACCACTACACCTTTGAGATGTACGCGCTGGACAGCAAGCTGGACCTGCCGGCTGGCGCGACCCGTGTGGACTTGCTCAAGGCCATGGACGGGCACGTTGCTCGGCAAAGCTACGTACGCAGGCTTGTTCGGCCGCTAGGCTGCTTGCCATTTAGCCGCGGGCGGGCTAAGCGGCCCGCCCGCGAGCGCTTTTCACAGCACACGCGGAAGCATGAGTTCTTCCCGACTGCGGTAAGGCCAAGGTGCAGGCCCTGGGCTGCCCGCGCAGTGCAGACCTCGCGCGAACCTTGGACCGCGAAATGAACCCGACCGCGGATTCGTTGCCCGCGCGCGGCGGCTATACTACGATAGCCCTGCTCTCCATGAACGACACTCCTTCTCCAGCATCACAGGCCGCAAGTGGCGGCATGCTGTTCGGTTTCTGGTACCCCGCGTATTGAAGGCAGCCAATTGCGTCGCGGCGCGCTGCGCGGCGTGACGCTGCTCGAAACTGCGCTGGCGGGCAGACGCGAAGCCGCCGGAGGCGTCTTTGCGCTCGCTGACC